>JAJZNW010000124.1 GCA_021811615.1 Bacteroidota bacterium | reverse complement strand
AGCCATACACCGACTCCTCACTACACAGCTGCAGAGTCTTACTGTGTTCGGAACTTTTCATCCGAATAGAAACAAGACAGTTTACCTTGGCACTCATTTTAGTAACATTAGTTTCTTTGTTGCACTGTAGGCTCCGGCTTGCAGTCTGTAGAAATACACCCCACTTGGTAAAGTGGACCCGTTGAACTTGACGGAATAGTTGCCTGCATGCTCGCGCTTGTTAACCAATGTCTCAACCTTCCTTCCCAGGATATCGTACACATTCAACGTTACGAGCTCGTCAGCTGGCAATTGATAGTCTATGACCGTAGATGGATTGAAAGGATTAGGGTAATTCTGTCCTAGATCGAATTTCCGGGGGATGTTCGCAGATGCTGTTTCGACCGCCGTAACCATTTCTGAGAGAGGGCGCCTCCAGACTCCCCCGCCGTACGTCCCCGCGATGAGGTAAGACCCCTCGACCGCAAGGGACAAGACATTCCTGTTGCTCAGGCCCGAGTCGACTTCAGTCCAGGTCGCTGTACTGTCGGTAGACAAGAAAATGCCCGATGGTGTGGCTGCGAAGATATCGGTGCCGCTCACTGCAAGGGCGGTGAGGGAAATTGTGGGATACTGGGACCAGCCGCTCCCTTTCCATGTCCCGAAATTGTCTGAGGTAAAAGCGACACTCGAATAGCTTTGGAATAGAGCCGCAACCAGACTCGTTCCCATCGTAGCGAATCCGCTTACAACCATGTAGCCTCCTCCCTCATAATAACCCGCCATCGCGGTCTTAGTCCAGCTGCCAGCGTTGTCATCGGAAACGTATACCCCGTCGCCTTGCGTCCCTGCAAACAGGTGTGTGCCACTGACAGCAAGGCAGAGTACCCGCAAGGGATAGCCGGTATTGTAGTCGGTCGGGAGGCCGGAGTTAAGCGGACCCCAAGACGCACCCCTATCTGTAGAACGGAAAACCCCGGTTGAGGTGCCTGCGAAAATGTCGGTTTCGCTTATGTTCATAGCGAGCGCATTAACAACGTTACCGCCGATGCCAGATTGTGAAAAGCTTTTGCCACCGTCCGTCGATAGGAAGACTCCTCCATTGGTACCTGCGATGAGATTGCTTCCAATTGGAAGGAGCGAATACACGTAATAGCCCGCCATAACAGAATCGGCCTGGCTCCAAGTCTGTCCGTTGTCGTTTGACGCGGATACGCCCTCGTAATCACTGCCTGCATAAATGGTCGTGCCACTAGCGAAAAGGCTGCGGACACTCGTTCCTGCCAAACCGTTACTAACTTCAACCCAGTTTACACCGTCATCGGTGCTGCGATACACTCCTCCTCCGTCGGTACCGGCGAAGAGACCTGAGGCTGCCGCGGCGAAGCAATTTATGGACGGGAACGGTATCCCTGAATTGGCCTGTGACCAGCTGCTTCCATTATCAGTTGACATGAAGATACCTCCGCCCGTGGAGCCGTAATACTGAGTGCCCGCGAAAAGATCTGACCCTACCACTCCCAGCGCCTCGATATCCACCGATGGCAGGTTCATGCTGGCAGGCATCCAGGTTGTACCACTGTCGGTAGAGATGAAAACGCCCCCTTGATAGTCGGTTCCTGCGAATAGTGTAGTACCGTTCACGGCGATGGATAAGACGTTCAGGTCAGACAGGCCTGAGCTCTTGGGGATCCAACTCGATCCTCCGTTTGTGGAAAGAAAAACCCCGCCGCCATAGGTCCCTGCATATACGTTTCCTCCATCAACGGCGAAGGTGGTGACGACCACATTCGGCAGGCCTGAACTCGCCCAATTTGTTCCGTTATTAGTTGAACGAAAACTCCCTGTGGAAGTGGCAGCTATTATGTTTTGACCGACAACGGCGAGGCAAGCAACGGAGATATTAAGCGAGCTCGTGTCGCTTGGAAACCAGCTACCGCCTCCGTTGGTCGAAAGAAAAACGCCACGATCGGTGGCAGCGAACATGGTCGCGCCATTCACAACGATTGAATGAACGTTCAAATTTGCCAAGCCCGAATTCACTGGAAGCCACGCAGCACCGTTGTTAGTTGATACGAAGATACCGCCTCCGCTTGTACCAGCAAGCAAGCCTGTTCCAGTGGCGATGATGCACTGGACGGTTCCGCCATACGGGCCACTCGTTTGGGCCCATTGCCCTCGAACCTGATTAGCGAAGAATAGAATAGGCAATACTACTATAAGGTATCGATGAAGAGTCTTCACGGCATCGTCTCCTTGAATTTCTTGAAGCATTGGGATCCAATGGATACGTCAACGTGCTTGAGGATCAATTTCCTCGCTGAGAAAGGTCGTCCATTAGCTAGCGCGGGAACCTTCAACATCGGGATCGACGCCTTTCTTCTTGCTGACAACTAGATAGATATTAAACACAGCGGCGATGAGCAATATGACTACGGCAATCCAGAAACCCGCCAAGATATCCAGGTCAACGTGGCCTTGGGCTTCTGAATTGAGTCGCAACTGCAGAAGAAGCAACAAGATGAAACCAGTGGTTCCTGAAAGACCAGAGAGTATACCGCCAATTTTACCGTTTACAAAAGCGAACCCTATCCCCGTGAGCGAAATCAGGAAGGCTAGGATTGCCAACACTTCTGGAGCGCTATTCTTTGCACCCACGACCAACTGGATACCACTTAGCTGTGAGCTCTGCCAAAGCAAAGATGCGCGGACAAATGGCAGAAGGAATGATAACCCTGCGAGAATGAACAAACCACATGACACAACCCTGAATGGGTTCTTCATTTGACCCTCCTTCACTTCGAAAGATTCGTTGCCTTGACGATCGACTTCATTAGAAGTCCAACTTTCTGTATACAATCCTCCAGATTCGGACATTCTGGCTACCGTCAATTGCTGCCAGTCTTAAACCGTCAGGCGAAAACACCAAGGACTTAAGCCCAACGTTTTGCCCCAGATTGATTGTGTATAGGGGAGCGCCCGTCTTGGTATCATATATTGTGATAAGAGATATCGATGCGTTGCCGATTATCGTGGCAACGAGATTGCCGTCAGATGATAGCGTAAACCCGTACCAACCGTTTACGCCTGCCAGCATGATTCGTCGCCTAAAGTCAACAAGTTGGACTTTATAACCGTATTCAGTATTGTAACCTAAGCAAGGTCCATCTTTGGCAACCACAATATTGGTGACACCAAGACCAATCTGATTCGTTTCTAACGCGCTGGCAGGATTCCAGAATCTCAATAAACCGGCGTATCCAATACTCAATACTTGCTGTGAGTCCGGGACAAAAAAGATTGAAGTTATCCGATCAGGTTGTGCTATGACTCCACTTTGATACAGTGCAATCGTATCTGAGACGCTCTTGAAATAGCTCTCAAATTGTGCCTTAGAGAATGCAAACCACGGCTGCTTCATTTCTGACCTCGCGTGCAAGGAGTCTCGTCTCATTGAAGCAATCTTCTGCTCGACTTGTTCTCGCTTCATCCGAAAATAGTGTGGCAGGTTTTGTGAGAGAGCACCTGTGGGGTCTAGAGGCCAATACCATATTTCATTGGGTCCAGCACCTACTAGGATTCTCGTTGATGTTTGACCATTCGGCATCTGTCCAAACGTAAGGTCGACAAGGGGATATGCAGCGTCAAATGTCTTGAGTTGCGTCATGCGATGTAAGTCCCAGACCTTCACTACATTTGAGGAAGCAGTAGCCAAAAGTCCGTCACCAGTGGAAATGGCAATCGCCGTCAAAGGTCCTAGGTGGGGGCGGATGGACTGCACCACCCTTCCCGATGAGAGATCTACGACATGGATGCTGTCTTTGCTTGCAACATAGAGTTGATTTGCCTCGGACGAAGAGAAAGAGGCCCAAATCGCGCCGGTACCCTGAAGTGACTCAACTTGAAGGACCCAAGCGATTCTAGCTGCAGGGTTCTCGTATCGATAGTTCTTTCCTCGGAAGCTGAATTGGCATGCGACAGGTACGGTGCTGCCGTATTGATCAACTCCGATAAGCATTTCGCCCCTCAGCGTATTTGCAGTTCGGTTGAATTGAATGGCTTCGTCCCGATCCATTTTGACGGAAAAGCTAAGTGATCCGAAATTGCTCTTAGCCGTGATCGAAAAAACGCCGTTATCTGCATTGTAAGTGTCTGGCAGAATCCGGCAAGAAAGTCTAAACGTTCTTGGAAGGAGCGCTGCGATCTTCTCATCGGTTCGCTTCACCTTCGCAGCGAACTCTGAACTAGTCTCAAACTCTCCTTTCGATGAGATTTGTTTCGTATACTCTCTTATCTTGGCCTGAGTGTCCACCAGAGCTCTCTCTTGTTGAGCGTTTGCTCCCGAATGAACAAAGGCAATAATGGCAAGCGTCGCCAAAGCGAAATTCACTGCTCTCATTGCGAATTTTCCTTTCAACTTCGCGTCCCCCACAGATTTCTAGACGGTTTAAATGCAAGCTTCAATCCACTACCCAATTGCATCCAACTGCTACCGTTGTCCGTTGAACGGTACACTCCATTACCAGTCCCGGCAAAGATATTACCGGACGAATCGATGGCTAACGATTGGACATTAACAATTGCTGATCCGCCGTCGTTCAGGGTCCAAGTACTTCCATCGTTACGCGACCGATAAATTCCGCCGCCATTTGTTCCTACGAGAACGTTGACGCACTTCTCGGCAACGAAGCACTGGGTTGAACCGTTAAGAAATGCGCCCAACTTTGACCAGAACTGTTGACCCAGTGATATGTTACTCATCAATATCACGAGCGAGATAACGCGACGTAGCCTCGTTACCATGGTATATCTTCCTTCTTTTCACTTACCATAGTTCCTGCTCTGTCAAGAACCGCGCGCTACTGACAGCGATGAAAACCACCACCTGGCTTGCGAAAGTGGACGGCACGTTTTCTCAGACATCCCAAATAAGCGTCGTTGACGCCCGATCTTCAGCCGATTGATTGCCCAGACGGAGAGCATAACTGAAAAGCTCGAAGGTCACTTTGAGCTCAGGTCGAATGTCAGAAATGACATCAAAGATGTTATTCAAGTTGACAGCTCCTCTAGCTCGTCACTGGCATAGTCTGTCGTAGTTTATATGATCTACGAGCCTGCTTTCGCGGCCGCTCCGGCGACGGAAGGAGCCGGCTCTTCTGCATAACTGTTAAGCTCACTTTGTACAATAGCCATCCCGATGGGTCCCAGTAGAAATAGCAGCAGAAACGTCGCTCCCGCGCTACTTCCTCCCCGAGTGACATGATTAACTCCCTGTGAGAACTTCCATATCCAGTAAATGTCGACGAACGGCAAAATGAGGAGCCATGCCGAAGGTACAGATGCTCCTTTACGGTTCATCTCACCTTTTGTGGATACGTACCATACTATCGAGTAAATGCCTAAAGTGATGATTGAAAACACGAACACAGCAAACGGATTCCGCCTTTTCATATATGTCTCCCTAGTTTAGGAATGTGAAGCTACTTAATGAGAATTAACTTCTTAGTTTCCACGAAGCTCCCAGCTGTGATCCTGTAGAAATACACTCCGCTCGGCAAATCGGAAGCGTTAAATACCGCCTTGTATCTCCCCGGATTCATCACTTGATTTACAAGCTTTGTCACTTCCCGTCCAAGCACATCGTAAATGATAACACTGACATTGCTTCGCTTCGCTATGTCATATTCTATCGTGGTCGTCGGATTGAAAGGATTCGGGTAGTTCTGATATAGTGCGAAGCTTTTGGGAACAAGCTCAGGATTATTGACATCCGTGATCTTGTCCGACGTCCTGAAGACAAAGCTGTCGATTGAGGCGACCTGCGTATAACCGTCAGTGGAGTACACGACCCAACCGTAATAGGAAGCAGGCTTTAGCAAAGGCATCATACCCGTTGTATCCGTTGTATCCCCCTGGGCTGCAAATAAGCTGTCGATTCCCGGACCGGTCAGGCGCAGAACGTACCGCACCGTATCCATGACATCCCGGTCCGTAGATCTCTGCCATGAGAAGATGACTTGAACAGGAGGAGACGAAAGCTGTACGGTGTCCATGTTGCCTGGCGATAACAACTGCGAAGGCGAAGGTGGAACGTCCGCGACAGAAAATGCCAAGGTATCAGAATTACCGCCGCCCGGAGAGGCGTTCGTAACGAACAGAGGCCTTTCCCCAGGCATTGAGGAATCGGGGATTGAAATCTTCATCGAGATCTGGCTTTGACTGACAACAAATGACGTATCGACGAAGATGCCGGGGCCCACGCTCACGGTGCTGATTTCGGGGAGGAAATTTGCGCCATTCAATTGAATGCTTGCCGTGTCTCCTCTGAAGACACTTGACGGGGAAACTCCGGAGAGCGACGGGCGTGGATTTTCCACTGTCAACGCGTTCTTCAACGTATCTATCCCACCGCCTGGAGCAGAATTTGTGACGATTACATTATGCGTACCGAGGAGCGCACTGGCGGAGATGCCGAGTTTCAAGACCAGTTGAGAACTGCTCATGAAAGATGCGGAAGATATGCTGATGCTCGAATCGATTTTTGCCGTGGTAATCCCGGAGATGAAATTGCCGCCGGTCAGCGTATCGTTGACCATCTGAAGACGGTAGACAACCGAAGGCTGCAAACGTGTGAGCGAAGGGGAAGGATTCGTGATCGTCAGGACGTTCAGAAGCGTGTCCATACCGCCGCCGGGAGCCGGATTGGAGATGTAAACGTTGTGACTACCCAGCAAAGCCGTTGCGGGGGCTGTTATATTCGCCGTGATTTGAGTGCCGCTTGACACGGAGACAGAATTCACCATTATATCTGATCCGAACGATACCGTAGTCTTCCCCGGAAGGAAATGAGTCCCCGTAATCTGTACGCTCAGAGTCTGTAGTCTGGTTGCCGCGTTTGGTAATGAACTTGTAACCGTGGGAATAGGATTGGAAACGGAGACACTCCCTACCGGGTTACTCCAAAGAGAATCCGACGATCGCGCTCTCACCCAAATCGTATCGGTTCCGTTCCAGCCTGATACATTAGCCTGGACATTTACTATACCTGTCCCGAAACTTCCGCTGATTGGCGTCATCGGAATTCCTTGTCCCAGCGGGATGGCATTGGGATTGTTTCCTACGACGACCTCCGCAGCCGCGATGGATCTCGACGGATACCTGAGAGCAACAGGTGCGCTCCATCTACCCTGGTCGTCTCTGATTCTGAGGTGGACGAATTGTCCCGGAGTGAGGCCGACGGAGGGTAAATTCAATGAGACGTTCCGAGAACTCGTTATTGAAACCGAAGTACCCTTTCCCTGTCCGGGGTCTGAGCCGACGAAATACTCGGCATAACTGATGAGGGCGTTTCTGTTCACGCCTGTACCGGTGAAAGTAATCCCCCGGGGTGCGGTCCAGAGACCATTGGCATTCTTGAACCTGAAGAATACCGTCTGGCCCGGCGCGATATTAAGGTTAAGTACCGATTCTGTGACCGCTGTCGATGGACTCGATATCGGGATCGATGTGCCCTTCCCGACGCCCGGATCGGTGCCGACGAAATATTCTCCCGCGACTATTTGCGCCTGCCTCGGGATCGTCTGTGCCTTTCCAGCAACGACAACACAGAGGAGCGCCGCGGCAGTTGTGAAAACTCGTAGCTTAATAGACATTTGGCCTCCATCTTCAATATCTCGACTGTGCTGTTGCCTGGACGTTTACGGTGCCGTTGGGATTGAGATAAATCCGAAGGTTTGTCACAACTGGAAAGACCGGCGCATTGGGCCCACCGTAATAACCAATGTCGGAACGGGTACCGTCCGGGTCATAAATGTCTGGCTTACCAGCATCGATGCAAGGAGAACCTCCAGATAATGTAAAATCTGTAGCTGAAGTAAACTGCGGATTGGCATTGATGTCTCCGGTACCGCCATTGGACTGATGATCGCTTCTGCAATAAAGGACATTGCAATAACTATCGTTCCACACTGCATCATAATAGTCACCGCTGGGCGGCGTCCAAATGATTGTGTTAATCACCGTTGAAGAAGTACCATTATCCGCGTAGATTTGACCACTGCTTTTATTAAGATTGTTATTAATGATATCACAGTTTTGTACCAATGCGGTTGTTCCACCTGATATCTCAATGCCGGCCTTTGGACAGTTCCACACGACGCAGTTCGTTAATGTTCCCCCCGACATTGTTACACCGCGGCCCGTGTTGCTCGAGATTCCGAACCACATTATCGTCCCTGCGGACATGCTTACAGCCGGGTCGGTGTTGGATACAATTTGAGTGTACTCGTACCCCGATCCTTCGACTACGATGTTCGTCGAGATGTTCAGCTGTTCGTTGTAGACACCCGGATCGACCTTCACAGTATCGCCTGCGAGGGCGGCGTTGATCCCCGCCTGGATGGTGGTGTATTGGCCCAGACCGGATTTGTCGACGATGAGAACTCTGGCCGAAAGCTCTTGATTGAACAAAACCAGCAAAAGAAACAGCAAGGAGGAAACGATTCTTTTCATCTTGTTCTCCAATTCTAAATTCTTGACCTGACTGCCATCAAGAGACAGCCACGATTTGAGGCTTTACGGACCTACCTTGTCCGTGCTAGATTCCAGCGGCGCAGTGGAAGCAGGCGCTGCGCCGTTTGCCACATGCATAACTCACTGACCCGACTTCGGAAGAAGCTGGAAATTATATGCGTCCATTGGTCCATATGACCACAGCCAGAACGGCCAAATGAAAAACCCGCCGATGAACGGTCCGGTCTTTAACTCTTTTTCCAGAACGACGGTCTTGTCCTGATACCCCGCCATGCGCATGGTCACGCTGTAGTCTGTAAAATCGAAGTCAGTGAGATTCACATTTATGGGGGTTTTCCCGTACGCCTGCCCGTTGATTTCCACATCTGCGCCGGACGGTTCGGTTGTCAACTGGACCGACGTGCTGCATGAAGTCAGCAGCAGAGCTGCGCCAATGCTCAGAGCGATAACTGAGGCTCTGAAGAGGGACTGTTTTGCGTTTTTCACGGATTGCTCCTTCATTTATTTGTGATTTCGTTTGTTGCTACCGGTTTTGTTCCGTTCCAGCGTAAACCGAACGGAGCCATCCCCTGTCTGTAGATTGTGCCCGTTCCAATGTTCCTTTGTTCCATCGTTCCATCCATCATTGCCTGTTGTATTTCTCTCCGCAAGCCGGGCAGAACTTCGCCGTCGGGTAATAGATGGGCGACCTGCATTCGGGACACGCATCGAGAAGTCTGGTGCCGCACAGGATGCAGTAGATTTCGTTCGAATTGAAGTCTGCGAAGTTTCCGCACGACGGACAGAGTTTGTACCGCTCGTCCTTTTCAATATGTTTCGCCAACCTGGCGGTTGATCCCGCCTGCCCCTTTCCCTTATCCATCTCCTTGGCCCGCTCTTTTCGTTTATTTCTAGCATGCATCATGGTTGTGTAATTGGTACACATACCGCGTGCCGGTAAAATTCGCGCTGAAGCAGTTTGTTTTGGATACCGGCAAAGGGGAACAGAAACTCAGGTTTCTTTTGGATGGAAACCGGAGTTTCGTTTACGCCGATCGATATGGCGAGCTATCTCTTACTTGTGCTTTCGGTGCTCGTTCCTCTTCCGATCATTTTTCTTTTCCCTATCCGTGACAATGCCAAGCTGTTTAAGAGTCTTACGAAGGCCTTGAGGAGTCATGCCGGAACGTTTCGCGGCAAGAGAGATGTCACCATCTGTCTTCGCGATAAGAGAACGGAAGTATCTTTCTCTGAACGCCGATTCCGCAGATTTGTATGACTGGCCCGATTCAATCATGTCATAAGCTCCGGCAAACGATTTGTGGTCGGCAAACCTGCAGCCGCGAAAATCCTGCAGAGCAAGGACGTCGGATTCCGAAAAAGTCATCGCTGTCCTGATTGCTTCCTCGAGCTCCCTGACATTTCCCTCCCATTCGTAGCTCAAGAAGGCTGCGATAACCTCAGGGGAAAGCCGGTATTTTGTATTGCTTCCTGCCGGCGAATGCTTGCGAAGGAAATATTCCGCTAATGGCCTGATAGCCTCCTTCCGCTCCCTGAGCGGAGGTATTTCGAGTCTTAGACCGGCTCTCTGGTAGAAATCGTTCCTGATTCTCCCGGAGCTTAATAGGCTTTGAAGATCTCGCTCGTTCGCAGCCATTATCAGCCGGACATCAAGCGTAATCGGAGGCACTTTGGAGATGTCCTGCCCAATCTTGACGATCGTCTTGTACTGCATGAAGTTCAACAGTTTCAACTGCACGTCATGACTCAAAGAGGAAATCTCCGGAAGATAAACCGTTCCACCATTTGCGGCCTCGAAGAAACCCGCTCTCTCCGAATGAGCCCCCGTAAACGCTCCTCTCACATGTCCGAACAACTCCGACCCCATAAGCGCGTCGTTTATTCCGGACAAAGGGACCTGGATGTAGGGTTTGTCTTTTCTCTTACTCGTCGAATGTATCCGTCTGGCGACGAGGTCCTTGCCTACCCCCGTCTCGCCGATAAGGAGCACGTTCTGGTCCTGGTTCGCTATCTTTGCTATATCAAGCTCAAGCTTCATCATAGACGGGCTCGCAAATATGAACTCATCGTTCGGCCCTTCATAACCTGCCTGGAGCGACCGGACTTTCATCTTCAGATCACGCCTCTCGAGCGCCTTACGGATCTTTTCCCGAAGGAGATTTATGTTGAACCCTTTCTGCATGAAGTCTTCGGCGCCCTTGCGCATAGCCTCGACAGCATTTTCAATCTGCCCATAGTTCGTGACGATGATTATAGGTATTAAAGGATCCACTTCCTTATGAATGCGTTCCACCAGCTCGACGCCGTTGAAATCTGGAAGCTTCATATCCAGTAATACCACCGAGACATCACCCTTCTTCAACGCTTCCAGGCATCCCCTCCCTGATATTGCCATTTGAATCTGGTACTGCTCTTTTAAAAGTGAGGCAATGTCGTTTGCAAATCTGGAATCATCATCGACAATCAGTACTTTCTCCACCAGGGTTCCCTCCGTTTCAGATGAGTAATTCAAGAGCTTTTGGTATCACTGCAATGAATCTCGCTCCCCCAGAAAATGTCGAATCGCATTTCAGATCACCGCCATACATCCTTACGGTTTCGCGGGCTAATGCGAGTCCGAGCCCGCGTTTGCCCGCTTTCGTAGAAAACCCTTTGTCGAATATTTTCTCCGCTGCGTCATGGGATATCCCTGGGCCGGTATCCTCTACAGCCAACTCCAACGTGGAGTCTTTTCTGGAAAGCCGTAACGTTATTCTCTTCCTGCCGGTACCTTTCATTGTCGAAAGCGATTCCATCGAATTTTGGATTACGGTCTCGAGCACCTGCCGCAGGTCATCGCCTGAAATAATCCCGGTGAAGACTCCGTTACTGGCCTCAGGCAGATCAGCCGTTATCTCCAATGAAGGAGAGGATTCAAGAAAACGAGACTGATATTCAGCCACTTCTGAGGCGACAGCTTCTGAAAGGTTGCAGGTGTGTGTCTTGTCGAATCCATTTGCAACTGAAGCGACAATCTCTTCCACTTTTTCAATGCGTCTCGCCAGCTCCCGGGTGAGCAAACGAATCTTACCCGTCGCATTGCCTGATGACACCTTACCAATTTCAATTTCTGTTTTAGTCAACAGCTTCCACAATCTTGTGCATTCCGTTCTTATAAGTTGCGGCGCATTACTTCCGGAATGTTGTGAGGCGAGCTTTGGGTTAATTTCCCCGGCAAGTTCCAACAGAGTCCCTATTTCTTCCAACTCCGGTTGCGTCTTCCGTCTGTATTCGTTTATCGCAATCCTGAACCGGGACAACGCCATGTCCATACCGGGTTGGCTCACGGAAGGATCCGAGCGGTCTTTCCTTGATACGGCCTGGACTATTGCGGCGTCGATATTCCTGGAAAAGAACGCCAGGCTGTTAAGGTTCGACAAGGATCCTTCTCCATGTGAGAATTTCCTTAACACAATGTTAAGCCTGATGAAGACTTCCTGCTTTAGTGTCTCCCTGAACTTCTTTGTGTCGATCGCTTTCACAGAATATCCGGACACGACATAACCTAGAACAACCGGCAGAATCAACTCTATGAAAGTGTTACCTGAACCGGTTATGTAAACGGACGGCCCGGAGATGAAACGGTAAAAGACGTGGGCAGCAATCAGAGCCGCGATACATGCTGCAGACGAGACTGCAAACACTCTAAGCCTTGTTGACCACCCGATTCTTCCGCTATGCTTCATGATGACCGGGATCTTCAAAGACAAGGCGAAAAGGATCGTAAGAGCAAACGACAACAACAGAACAAATGTCTCATAGAACCATCTGCCATTCAGGAAAGTCTCAAGCGACTTTCTCAGCGTCACAATCCCGGCTGAAATGCCCTCCATCTCTCTTATGTCGATAATTGTCCCGGGCACTGCGCTCACCACTTTCCTGATACCGGTGGCAGGGAAATCGACTTCTATTTGATAGTGCGCGCTTGTATCGGTAATTCCGAACAACTGCGTTCTGGAACTTGAGCTCGCATAGCCGTAGGTGCTCAATATTTGCCTGTAAGCTATCTGCTTGCCATCCTTCAGCAATCTGACCTTTGC
The DNA here is from genome assembly GCA_021811615.1 of Bacteroidota bacterium. Lineage (GTDB taxonomy): Bacteria > Bacteroidota > Ignavibacteria > Kryptoniales > JAKASW01 > JAKASW01. The sequence goes on along the minus strand of JAJZNW010000124.1, from coordinate 2,945 downwards.
ACCTATCGCATCATAGTTACTCTCGACCCCCTGGACGTTTACTTCGATGAAGTTCTTATGTACGCCCGGAAGTTCATTCCTATTGTTCTTTAGAAATACGGTGTGGCCCTGGTACTGTCCGATTATTGCATCGAGATCTCCGTTCTCTTCGGCATCAAAAGTCGCAGCACCAGTATTGTATCCGTTAAAATAATTTGGAGAAGGGAGAAATTTCGCTGTCTCGTCTTTGAAAATCGGAACGCCATTCGAGTCATTTCCGATATTCTTATAATACTCGGCATGTAGTATCCCTGCAACAATCAGGTCAAGCCGACCGTCATCCTCGAAATCACCGAATACTGCTCCATACGTTGCCATGGTATCCGCGAGACCAGACTCTTTGGTCACGTCCTCGAAGTGGTCATTACCCATGTTAAGGAAGAGTCTATTCCCACCTTCCCTATTTCCAACGAAGATGTCAAGCCTGCCATCGTTATTGAAATCGGCGAGCAAGACAGAATTGGTTTCGTGCAGGTCACCGCACCCTGTGCCGCTCAAGGTCGTCACGTTCCTGAATGTCCCGTTGCCATTGTTGATATAGAGATCATTCTTTCTGTTCCAGTTTCCAACATATAGATCCGGGTATCCGTCCCCGTTCAGGTCGCCGAAGACCGCGACTATGCTCCTTCCGTTCGATTCGAGTCCTGACATATCTGTGACATCTTTGAATTTCCCGCCGCCTTCATTTATGAAAAGTTTGTTTGACCCGATGAAGCTGGTGGCAAACAAATCGAGCCAGCCGTCATTATTTACGTCTGCGAGAGTGACGCATTCGCTTCTCTTCAGGTTGGTGTCCAGCCCCATACGGCGGGCCTCATTGCGGAAATACCCTTCGCCGTTGTTCATGAGCACAATTGGAGGACCGTTCAGTCGTGAGACTATGATATCCTCTGACCCGTCTTCATTCAAATCTCCGATCGCAACCGCGATGTTGTATTTATTCGGAGGGATTCCGGAATTATCCGATACGCCGGTCGCTCCCCTCTCAGGAGCCAGGTCCTCGTTGGATTGCGGGAATCCAACCCCATCCTTATCCTCGAATAGTTTATTGGGGCCGAAGACCTGAACGAGGTAGACATACTGCCTCGATTCCGAATTATTTAGCCGGCCGATGCCGATGCCATAAGTTGTGCTAGCGGGAAAAATCTGCGCGGTGAATCTTTCTGATGGATTGCTCTCCAATGTCACCCTTCGACTCGACGGGTTATCCCCGCCAATATTATACCGGACGATTGAATTGCCACCTATCAGGAGAGTATTTCGGTTCAGCTTGCAGAATCCGCCTGTGACATCGAAGACTGGGATATTCGCTCTCACCTTCCACCTCCGAATTCTTCTTTGGGATGGATCAAAGCGCGTGGAAAGAAGCAGACCAGAAGTGGTGACGGCATAGATTGTCCCATCATTGAGCGCAAGTATTCTCGCAAGTTCACTGCATGGTACATTCTCGCCGGAATTTGTAGTCACATACTTGACAGATGATGCCTTGAAGACACCGGAATTCCCTCGGGTGCACATATACAGTTTTCTATCTGTCAGGATCAGAGCGGCATTGGAATCGACGAGTGTGCCGGACATGATCGTTTCGTCCATTTCGAATCCATCTTTGTCCTCGTCATATGCATTGAAAATCGGTTGAAATGTCAGGAGTCCGTCTCCAAGCCTTCCTATACCACCGATATTGTTTGTATAAAGAAGATAGCGCGATGTATCACAGCTCGAGCCGAATAATGTACCGCCATACGAGACGATCCCGGGTCCGAACGGATGAGGTGAAAATCTAACTGAGATCTTCCCTGACCTGTCAAATCCGACTGAGAACGTGACATACTCAAGCAGCGAAAGCCCTATCGCTCTACCATGTCCAACGAACTTAACATCGTTCAATTGATGTCCTATGGGAATCCGGAATGACCGGTTATCAGTCAGGTGGCATTTACCGCCTGATTCCGAAATCTCAGCTACAACCATCAAGGGCAGAGTCAGGCCGATGCCCTGAGACCAAGGATCCTCTCCTATAACCACAAACCGCCCATCGCTCGCGATGCATGCTATGTCGGCCCGCTCAACCTTGTAGAGAACATTCCACGAACCTTTGTTGTACAAAAGGACTTCGCTCTGAGTAAATGCGAGTGTCGGGATGCCGGGAGCAGTGGCAAAACCCAGAATCGGGTAGGTGTCGGGGTTTGCCTGAACACTGAAATCACGCAGATATTTCTTGGAATCGACACCGCGACGGTCTCCACTAACCTCGTAGGGCTTCAATTCGTGCAGACGTACAGCCGAATTCCTTCTCGGATAAGAAATGGTGGCAGAGCGAAATATCATAGCAATGAATAAAGCGGCAACAGGAAGAAGAAATGATTTCCGCAATTTTTCCTTCGCACTGTTATGGAACTGAAAGTCAACCCAATAAATTATGCAGGATGATGCACCTGCCTGATTGAAAACATTAACATAATTGAGCAATTAAGGCAAGCGGATATGATGGGTCGGATCTGGGAAAAGGGGAACGGTAGGACGCCTCCAGAGCGATCTGGAGGCATAGTTGCAGTTCAAAGATGAGAACTAAGACGGTCTACGAACGGGCAATCCTTACTATTAGAATAGTCGGCGTCAGGTTGCACGAAGATCAGTTTCCGGGTAAGTATGGTATTGCATTTATCGTTATTATCGGTCGTTGACGTAAATGTCTTTTAAATTGGGAATCGTGGCCATTGAATCAGTAGCATTGCTGTGTATCAAAGGCTACAAGACTGTGCTTGGATAAGAAGATCTGCCTGAAATCCGATGTAGAAGAGTAGTATGTTGGATTTGGGGAGCGCAAGGGGCTGTTAAGTACAGGATTGGGAAGAGGGATTCGGAGTTCAGGAAGGAAGAGGTTGGGTTTGAGGATTTTGGCGGGA
>JAJZNW010000004.1 GCA_021811615.1 Bacteroidota bacterium | reverse complement strand
GCTGGTTCGAGGGAATTCGCTGTTACGATACGGCCAGAGGAGCGGGCGTTTTCAGACTCGATGAGCATTTGAGACGTCTTGAGAATTCGGCAAGAATCTACCGCGCCGAACTCCCGTACTCCCGGGAGGAGATGAAAGCCGCAGTGCTCGATACGATACGCGCAAACAAGATGAAGTCCTGTTACGTCCGTCCGATAGCGTTTCGAGGATACGGAGACGTCGGGGTGAATCCCGCAAACAATCCGATCGACACGGTCGTGGCCGTATGGGAGTGGGGCCAATACCTGGGGGCAGAGGCGCTCGACAACGGTATCGACGTCTGCGTTTCGAGCTGGCGGCGGCCGATGCCGGACACGTTCCCGACGATGGCGAAGACGGGCGGCAACTATATGAACTCGCAGCTTATAAAGCTCGAAGCAATGGCAAACGGCTACAGTGAAGGGATTGCCCTCGATGCGGAAGGATACATTAGCGAGGGGAGCGGGGAGAATATCTTTGTCGTTCACGACGGAACGCTTTTTACGAGCCCGCTCAAATCGGCCATACTTCCCGGTATCACCAGGGTGACGATCATGGAGCTCGCCAGGGAAGCGGGGATCGAGGTCAAAGAAGAAGTGATGCTTCGCGAGATACTTTACATTGCCGATGAAGTCTTTTTCGCCGGTACGGCCGCGGAGATCACGCCGATCAGGTCCGTCGACAAGATAAAGGTTGGTACGGGCAAACCGGGGCCTGTTACGCGCGAGATGCAGAAAAGATTCTTCAAAGTCGTGAAAGACGGCGAAGACAAGCACGACTGGCTGACATTTGTTTATGACTGACCCAGCGGGCGATGACACCGGAGACACCAGGCCAGAATAGCTTATGGTATAACTTCTTCAGGAAGAGTTCCGGAGAAGACAACTCGTTGGAGGCGCTCCTTTCGAGGGTGCCGATTTTTTCCCAGTTGACCGCAAAAGAACTCCGGAAGCTGGCTGCGATCGTTCACAGGAGAGAATACACGGCGAACGAATATGTGTTCAGTCAGGGAGACCCGGGGCTCGGCATGTACGTTGTCGAGGACGGTCAGGTCGAAATCACGTACGCCGATCCGGCCGGAGTCAAGAAAACCCTTACCTTACTGAAGCCGGGGGATTTCTTCGGGGAATTGTCTCTCCTCGATGAATCGCCGCGAAGCGCCTCAGCAATCGCAAAGGGCTATTCACGCATCATTGGTTTTTTCAGACCCGATCTTATAGACCTCCTCAACCGTTCTCCAAAATCAGGTACGAAGATACTCTTCAAACTGGGTGAGGTAATCGGGACGCGCCTGAGGATTACGAATGAACAACTCGGTAAGGCAAGCGCGAATCTTGAGAGACTAGAGAAAAACGCAGGGGGAAAAGAAAATGTCGACAGTTAGTTTGAAGAAGATTCTCGTGCCGCAGGACTTTTCCGAATATTCCCTTCACGCATTGAAGTATGCCGTCACTTTCGCCGAGCTCTTCAGATCTGAGCTGATCGTCCTTCATATCGTCGAGCCGATAGTCTATCCCGCCGATTTCAGTTTCGGGCAGGTTAGTATCCCGGCGATGGAGGAAGAAATACGCAGGCACAGCGAGGAACAGCTGACCGACCTCGTCGCGAAAGAGATTCCATCCGGCATCAAGGCGACCCCTATCATCAGGATAGGGAAGCCATTCATCGAGATCGTGGAAGTGGCCAAGTCTGAGAGCACCGACCTTATAGTCATTTCTTCACACGGCAGAACTGGCATGGATCACGTCCTCTTCGGGAGCACTGCCGATAAGGTAGTCAGGAAAGCTCCCTGCCCGGTCCTGACGATACGTCCTCACGAGCATGAATTTGTAGTTCCCTGACGGAACGACTTACAGCCTCGAAGTTGTTAGTTATGTGCAACGGGCAGACCGCGCTAAGGGCCGGTCGTATGCCTGTTATGAAGCGGAAGTACATAACAAGGAGGAGTAATGAGGCTCCGTTTAACCGTGCTAACACTGCTCGTACTGCCGGCACTTCTCTGGGGATGTGCATTCATCGGAGGTACGAAGGTATATACAAATCCGAATTACCCACCTGGAGACATCAGGTATTTGGACGTCAGCATGCCTTCTTTGCCGCTGCTTCCGGCAGGCGATTGGATCAATGCGTCACCGGGAATCGTAGACAGCCTGCGCGGTAAAGTTGTGCTGGTGGATTTCTGGGATTACACATGCGTGAATTGTATCAGGACGCTCCCGTACCTGAAGGAGTGGTACAAACGATACGCGAAGGATGGGTTCGTCATAATAGGAATCCACTCTCCGGAATTCGCTTTTGCGCAGACGAGGGGCAATCTCGAAACTGCTGTCGAGAAATTCGGCTTGAAATATCCCATCGTCATGGACAACAATTTTGCGCTCTGGAAGGAATTCGGAAATCAGTCGTGGCCGGAGGAATATCTATTCGACCAGGACGGAATTCTTCGTTATGTGCATAGCGGAGAGGGAGAGTACGGTAATTCCGAGGAAATGATACAAAGACTGCTCAAGGAAAAGGATCCGGAATTAAAGTTTCCACCTCTGATGCAACCTCTGCGGCCTACCGATGTACCAGGCGCAGTCTGCTATCTTCCCACTTCTGAAACATACCTGGGGTACAACGCCGGACGCATTGGGAACAGCCAGGGCTATACCGATAACCGTGCTGTCGATTACCGCCAGCCGAAATCGGTGAAGAAGAACAGGTTCTACCTGGTAGGGAAGTGGGTGGCCAAGGGACAATATGTGCGTTATGCAGGGAAGGACGGCGATGGGAAGATCCTGTTGAACTACTCTGCAGCATCGGTGAACCTTGTGCTCCGCCGGGACCATACGGCGCTTCCTCCGGGGCAGAACGGCGATCCTGTCCGTGTGTTCGTTTACCTCGACGGATTACCGGTTCCTAAGAAGGATTGGCCATCAGGCATGATGCTGAGCAAGGCTGGAAAGACATTTTTCAATCTGAAAGACCCGGGGATGTATGACCTTGTCGAGTGCAAGAAGTACGGCAGGCATATTCTGACGCTTGTGCCTTCATCGGATGCTTTCGTGGCATACTCGTTCACATTCGGGACTACATGCGTCAATCCAGGAGGCTGAGGCAGTAAGGTAGATGGTCAAAGGACAGCCATCGGGCTGCCAACTCTGCGTGTGAAACTACAGGCCGTATTTTTTTCGTTTCCGCCAGAGGGTAGCCGGATCTATGCCAAGAACGTGGGAGGCCTCATCGACGGTATCGGTTTGCTGGATCACTCTGGCAATGTGTTCCTTCTCGAGTTCTTCGAGCGAGACCAACCGCTTGCCTTCCAGCTGCCTTATTTCATCGGGTAGATGGTGTACTTCTATTTTTCTGCCATGGGCCAGCAACACGGAACGCTCGACGACGTTTTCGAGCTGCCGTATATTCCCTGGCCATCGGTAATTCGCGAGAATTCCGAATGCATCCGGTTCGATTTCCGGCGGGTTGTCTCCGCCGAATTTCTGGATAAAGTGTTTTATGAGAAGGGGGATGTCATCCGGGCGCTCCCTGAGTGGTGGAAGCTTGACGGTCACTCCGTTGATTCTGTAGTAAAGGTCGTCCCTGAACGTTCCTCCTGAAAGTGCCGCTCTGAGGTCGCGGTTGGTGGCCGCGATGAACCTGACATCGACCTTCATAGTTTGAGAATCGCCGACGCGTTCGAACTCGCGGCTCTGGAGGAAGCGGAGTAGTTTGGCCTGCGTCGTGGTTGGAATTTCAGTTATTTCGTCGAGGAATACGGTGCCCCTGTCGGCCATTTCGAATCTTCCCTGCCGGTCTTTGACGGCGCCGGTGAAGGCCCCTTTGACATGGCCGAACAGCTCACTTTCGAGGAGGCTTTCCGAGAGAGCCGCGCAGTTGACGGTGACGAACGGCGCCTCGACGCGTGAGCTTGATTTGTGTATAAATTTTGCAAGAAGTTCCTTTCCGGTTCCGCTTTCTCCCTCGATAAGAACGCTGATGTTAGTGTCCGCGACTTCTCGTGAGAGGTTGAGCAGCGAAAGAACCTGCGGGTCCGACGTTATGATTTCTTCAGCCGCCTGGTATTTGTGGAGTTCCTCTTTCAGATCCTTCAACTGTTTCTGGAGAAGAAAATGGTCGTAGACTTTCTGGGCGAAGTGCTGGAGTTCCTGGAAATCGAACGGCTTCTGAAGGTAATCGTAAGCGCCCTGCTTGATAGCCTGCACTGCTGTGTCTACCGAACCGTGTGCGGTCACGATGACCACGATCGTATCGGGTGAAAACCTTTTGACGTTTGCGAGAAGCTGCAAACCATCTATGGGATACATTTTCAGGTCGAAGAAGGCTATATCAAAGTGTTTCCCGGAAGCGAGTTTGAGTGCCTCTTCAGGTTTAGGGGTGGCGGTCACCTCCAGCCCGATGGACTCGAGGCAGATTGTCATGGTACGGAGGATATTTTGTTCGTCGTCAACTAGAAGGACGTTAGCTTTCATGCGGAGATTGACCGTTCATTTGAGACACGTTTTTTGATGGGGATTGAGAATGTGAAGACGCTGCCTGAGCCGACCCGGCTGTCGACCCAAATTCTGCCGCCATACAGCTCGACAATCTCTTTCGCTATGGAAAGCCCGAGTCCTACGGAGCCGGGGGAAGGATTGGCGGAATCCTGGATCTGGACGAACTTGTCGAAAATTTTATCCATCTCGGGTGGTTCTATTCCGCAGCCCGTATCGCTTACGGCAACGATAAGGTCCTCACCGTCGGTCGTTGCATCGACCGTAACACGGCCGCCCGGGTCGGTAAACCTGAGGGCATTTGTCACAAGATTGGAGATTACCCACGAGAATTGCTGGAAATCGGCGACGAATTCCGGTATGGTGTCGTCGGTGTGTATTTCAAGCTGGACATTTTTGTCGGTGAACTGGAGGAGGACGGGCTGGACCGAGAATTTGATCAGGGACTTTGTGTTTATCTTATCTTCTTTGAGCTGGATCTTTCCTGATTCGAGACGGGATAATTCGAGCAACTCCCGGACGAGTTTTGTCAGCCTTTCCGCGTCTTGCTTCGCGGCGACGAGGAGCTCGTGCTGCCGCTTATTGACGTGGCCGATATGGGCGTCCTTCAAAATGTCGAGGGTCATGTTAATGGAGGTCAGAGGAGTCCGGAATTCGTGAGAGACTCTCGCCATGAAGTCGGATTTCATTTTATCGAGTTCTTTGAACTGCGTGACGTCCTGGAGAATCAGTATCACTCCCGAGACTTTGCCGGATCCGTCTTTCGACGCGTTCAGTTTTATCCTGAAATACCGGTCCTCGCCGTTGAATCGAAGTTCGAAATAGGGAGGAATATTTGCAACACTATCGCCGTTGACATAACGGGCCATGTACTTGTTCAGTTCGGTGTTCTTGATGACGTCCTGGAATATTTGTCCGATGGACGCCTCCTCGGACACGTCGAAAATATTTTCAGCAAGCTGGTTCATCAAAACAATTTTGCCGTCCCCATCCGCGACAACGATCGGGTCTGAGATAGTACCCACGATGGCCTCGGATTTCCTCTTCTCGTAGATGAGTTTCTCGATATTTATTTCTTCATACTTTTTCAGGCGTTCAGCCATCCTGTTGAATTCTCTGGCGAGCTCTCCAATTTCGTCGTTGGAGTTGACGGTAGCCCGAACGTCGAGGTAACCTCTCCCAAGTTTTCGAACGGTATCGGTGAGCTTCTCGGCGGGCTCAAGAATGTATTGTGAAAATTGCCAGCTTGCCACGATGCTCAAGACGATAGCAAGGAGAGCCGCGCCGAGAACCGCAACGGTCGCCTGATTGGAGATGTCGCTCGCTTTCGTATCGGTTGCGACCATAGCGTTATGGTTCATATCCAGGAGCTGGAAACAGCCATCCTTGATCTGGTTGGAGAGCGGAAGGACATTCCGGTAATGGAAATCCTGCGCGTAAGCATGGCCGTGGGTCAACAGGACGATGCGGAGGGAATCGGTGGCGGCGACAAACTGGGCGTAATTGTTCTTGATATTGTCCAGTATCTGCATGCCGCGGCGTGACGCGTTCGAGTTTACTGCTTGCTGATACCAGACGAAAAAGTCGTTGTGGTTGTCCTGGAATTGCTGATATCCAAGGTCGACGTACCCATTGAGCATGACGAGCTGTGCGCTGTTGTCGCGTTCAAGGTCCATCAGCATGTTCTGCGTGGCAATTACATTCTGGTAGTTCTGTTTGATCATCCTTGTGATAGCCTGCGTGAGCTGGTCGAAATTGTATATCGACCAAACGCTCACGATAATATTTATTATCACGAGGACGGTAAAGCCCGCCGCTACTTTTGCTCTTAATGTGCTGAACATTCGACTTAACTGAATACTATTCAATTAAGATTACAAACTGTGGAGAAATTTGCAACGTTGTCCGGCAGGGGATGGATACAAAGATAGGAGCTCAGTCTGGGAAAGCGAATACAGACCGCCAACATACGAGACCGAGGGCACCAATTTCTTATTGTCGGAAACATAAACTGCATTTCGTTGTGTTCCAGGAGGTGTGAATAGAGTTTTCGAATCGACAAAGGACTGGGGCTGCGGCGGAGGGGGAACGGTTTCGGTATCTGGATTAGGCGGTTCTGTAATGAAGCTTTCGCCTTTCAAATTCGCGGGAGTGGAAAGCCGGCGGAGGAGTTGAGACACCAGGGGTATGGAGGATTCGGGGTTGACATATCCTTATCCTCGCGGGAGCGGCTTTCGAAGAAATGCGGAATTATTCCTCTCCGGAGATCAGGTAAAATGACGCAAGAGCAGCCTACGATCTCATACCATGATTCAAACATGTGCAAGTTGGCGGGTTTTTCCAACTGTCTGTGCAAAGGCACAACCGGCACGACGATTGAATAATGAGTGAGCGTAATGAGAAGTGAAAAAGCTAAAGTCCCGGTCGGAGTGGTGACGGATGAAGAGGCGATGTACGAGTTACTGTACAAGTTTCTTGATAAGGAAGGCTATGAGACAAGACGAGTTCCATCGGAGACATCCGATGCGGGGGACCTAGCGCTCGTTATTCTTGCTCCGACACGGAATCCGAGTCGGTCAAGGAAATGGTTTGACAATTTGAATAGGACAAAACCTGCGGTGCTCATAGTGCAATGCTGCGACGATGATTACGCGGATGTGGATTCTGAGGTTGTGCTGGTGAAAGACCGCCCGCTCAATCTGAGGCAACTGAGCAGTACCATAAAGCAGACGCTCGAGAAGACACGCCGCACTGCCTGAATACCGGGTGGCGGGCCGGGCGATCGGCTTGCAAGAGTATCGGTATGAGTCTTCGCGTTTGATATTGTCGCTTGCACTCTCTGAAGTGAAATGGTTCTGAAGATTTTCAAATAGAGCAATAGGGTTTTGGGCTGCTGATTTATTTAAATGCTACTCGCTCAGGGGAAGGCACTGCCATATCTCGGCGGCCCAAAAATTTTGTTAGTTTCAGAAGAAAGATCTCCTCTTTCCTCCTCCTGCTGCTGCCAGGCACCTCCCAAGGTTGTCTGGCGGCAGCCTCCTTTTTGTGGGTGTGGAAACTTTGCTCACGATGGGCCATAAAACCACAGAATTTCGAAGTCTGACACCGGTCACGATTGAATTGCATGAATACCGCCTGATTTGAGCTATCTTTAACCCTTTTTTTTCAACGCAATCGGCACACAGCTTGAACACAGACATACTAAAATGAAATCAGAAGACCTTTCCAAGTTCGAAAAGCTTGTAGTTCAGAAACTTCGCGACATTCTGTTGACGAAGCATGGAGTATCTGTCGAAGGGGGGAAGGAGCGAGTTCTCCAGGAGGCTTCAAGGATTGATTGTCCGGACCTCAATGAGATCGCTTTTGCCCTCCGTCGTATAGAGAAAGGTATTTACGGTCAATGCGTCATATGCAGGCACGAGATTCCCTCCGACGTCCTTGAGGCAAATGTCACTGCCAGATTATGTCCGTCATGTCAAACGGCGATGCGCGAAAAGAGTGATACCATCAGATGAAAATTAAGTTACTCTATCTCTTTACCATTATTATTCTCAGTGCTCTTTTTTCCCGACCTTCTTTTGCAGGTTCGAACGATGACTGTCTCGCATGTCATTCCGATTCGACGCTGACGATGCAGAAGGGGGCCAAGACTATCAGTCTGTATGTCAATCCGGCCGTCTTCGACTCGTCGGTTCACGGAGACGCCGGGTTAGCCTGCACCGACTGCCACCAGGGATTCAGCGCGGACGATGTCCCTCACAAGCAGACCTCACCGAATGTAGACTGCGATCAATGTCACAGCGTGAAGCTTAACGCTCCGAAGGGTGCCAGCTACCACATGGCGCACTCATCGCTGAAGTGCTGGTCCTGTCACGGTACCCATGATATTCAGCCTGCAAAGAAGATTGTGGTCGATGAGAAATGCTTATCGTGTCACCCGGCGGAAAAGACTTTTCTAACTTCTCCGCACGCGAAAGAGAAGATTAATCAGAAGCAGTTCACCTGCGAGACCTGTCATAAGAAGGCTCATGATGTCGAATCCGTACAGTCGATGCCAGGCGCGCAGATCGACTCGGTTTGTGCGCAATGCCATCATGGGGTGACTGCGGATATAAACCACAGCATTCATAAGAAAGTGTTCGACGAGGGAAAGCTGACGTGCGTTACCTGCCACACTGCGCACGAAGCAACGGTGTCGAAGCAGGCTATTTCGCAGAATGCATGTTATAAGTGCCATACAAATCAGAAGCTATTTGACGGAGTAAAATCCGACGACGGCAAGCCTCTTACGTCTCTCGTCGAAGCATACGCTCACAGTATTCACGCCGAATCGCTGAAGAAGACAGGGAAAGGGGCGACCTGCGTCGACTGCCACGGTTCGCACACGATAGAGCCTGCGAGTGATCCTGCTTCGCCGGTGAATAGGGCCAATATTGTCGCCACGTGCGGAAAATGTCACACCAACGTCGAAGCGCACTACCTGAAATCCTCACATGGGATAGCCTACAAAGAGGGCTTGAGCGTCGCACCTGTTTGTACTGATTGCCACAAGGAGCACAGTATTTCCTCCATCAGCAGCCCCAAGTCGCCGGTCAGCAGGCAGAACGAGCCGAAAATCTGTCTCGGCTGCCACCTTGGCAACAAGGAAGTATTCAAGATGGTAGGTGTGTCGCGGGCCTTCCTCGAGAGCATCAAATACAGTGTTCACCTCGTCGCGCTCGAAAAGGGCAATCTCAAAGCCGCGACATGCAGTGATTGTCATGGCGCGCACAGCATGCTTCCTGCGGGCAATCCGAAATCCAGGATTTTCAGGAATAACATACCGAGTACCTGCGGCCAAAGCGGATGCCACGCCAATATCGAAAAGAAATATTTGGCCGGGATTCATGGTCAGGCTTTGGAGGGCGGCAACAACAGCGCCCCTGTTTGTACCGATTGCCACGGCGACCATCAGATACTCGCACCGAGCAACCCCCAGTCGACGGTGTCCAGCAACAACATCGTGCAGGTGTGTTCGCATTGTCATGCATCCGTCAGGCTGACACAGCGATACGGGCTTCCCAAGAATGCGGTGGGAAGTTATCTGGACAGCTACCATGGGCTGGCGAAACAGGGCGGTATGACGACTGTGGCAAACTGCGCAAGCTGCCACGGTGCACACGAAATCCTCCCGTCGTCGAACCCGAACTCGCCCATCAACGAGGCGAATATTGCGAAGACATGTGGAAAATGTCATCCGGGTGCCGATGCCAGATTTGCATCGTTCCCGGTTCACGTGGTACCCACACCCACCAACCAGCCGTTGTTATTTTGGATTTCCCAGATTTACGCGGTACTGATTCTCGGCATAATCGGCATGATGCTGATACACAACGTATTCGATTTCGTGAAGAAGTCGAAGGCGAAACTGAAACTGAGAAGGGATCCGGCAGCCGAGCCTAAGCACGTCGGGAAAAAACTTTATGTAAGGATGACGAAAGCCGAGCGGCTCCAGCACTGGGGACTTCTCGTGAGCTTCACGCTTCTGGTCTTTACCGGTTTCATGTTGAAATTCCCCGATTCCTGGTGGGTGAAGCTGATTCGTGAAATTGGGGGCGGAGGCGAGAGGGTTTTCGAGTTGCGTGGACTGATCCACCGCATCAGCGCGGTAATCATGATCGTGACTGCGTTGTACCATGTTTACTATGTGATCTTCACCGAGCGGGGGAGGCAGTTCATTAAGGACATGCTTCCGAAGCTGAAAGATGCTGTGGACGTGAAGGATGCCGTTAAGTACTACCTGGGGATTTCAGATGAGCGACCGAGGTTCGACAGGTTCAGCTACATCGAGAAAGCCGAATACTGGGCATTGATATGGGGAACGACGGTGATGGTTCTCACGGGTCTCCTTCTCTGGTTCAATACTTTCACGGTGGGAAGATTTACGCTGCTCGGAATCGACGTGGCGACACTCGTGCATTATTACGAAGCGATTCTTGCGACACTTGCAATTCTTGTCTGGCACATGTACTTCTCAATCTTCAATCCGGATGTGTACCCGATGAACCTTTCGTGGTTGTTCGGGACGATTACGGAGGAGGAAATGGAAGAGGAGCACCCGCTCGAACTTGAAAAGATGTTGAGCAAAGAAGAGAAGTCTGAGGACATCGTTATAGAGAACGGAGAAAATCCAAGTGGGAGTGGAGACGATGAGAAAGACAAAGAGAGAGACGTTTGACAAAGAAATGACGGAGCATTTCGGGAGTTTGATACGAAACAGGATAAGTATTGTCCTTCAGATGATGTATATGAGGCCGGACGATCTTGTAGATCTGGAAAGCGGGGAGGAGTACATATGCAGCGTGTGCGACCTTCAGCACAAGCGATGCGAAGTTGAGCCCGGCTACAGATGCGAGTATGCGAGGAAAATGGAGACGGAGTTCAAGGAGCTTGAGCTGGCGCTGCAAAGGCTGAAGGCCGGGACCTTCGGGTACTGCGAGAGCTGCTCCGCGTTCATTGGAAAGAAGGAGCTCGAGAAAGGGCTGACGAGAACGTTCTGCGATGCATGCGCCAAGAAGAACTGAGTTGATATTAGGAAGATGCACGGTCGCGCGGCCGGTACAGGCCGCGACGGCTGCAATGTTACCTGGTATATACCAAATCAAAATGGAGGTAATTAAATGAAAACACTAACACTGGTGGTAATGGCCCTTGCCCTTACTTCCGCCGTTTCGCTGGCTGCTGAACCCAGTCACCAATACGTCGGAGTCAAGGTATGCGCCATGTGCCACAGAACTCCTAAGAGCGGCGAGCAATTCCAGAAATGGGAAGCGAGCAAGCACTCTCAGGCGTATAAAACCCTATTGACTCCTGCGGCCAAGAAGATCGCAGAAGCGAAAGGCATTAAGGGAAGCCCGGCGGATTCGCCGGAGTGCCTGCAGTGCCACGTTACGGCGTACAATGCACCGGCTTCGCAGCTGGGTCCGAGATTCAGCAAAGAAGACGGCGTGCAGTGCGAAACCTGCCACGGTCCCGGCAAAGACTACATGAAGATGGACATCATGAAGAACGAGAAAGAAGCCGTTGCTCACGGTCTCACGTTACTGTCGGTTAAGGACGGCAGCGCGCAGAAATTCTGCGAGACGTGTCACAACAAGAAGAGCCCAACCTTCAAGGAGTTCGACTTCAAGACCATGTGGGCTAAGATAGCTCATCCGGTTCCTCAGCAGTAAGTCCTGTTTATTTTCTCAGGAATGTTCATTCTTATGTTCATAAAGGAAGGTGGGTTGTGAAAGGTATCCCGGGAATAGCGTCAGAAAACTGCAGTGTGCGTAGACTATCGCACGTTGGCTGCAGATTTCAGCATACAGAAAGAAAAGCCTGGTCCGAAAGAAGAGTCTGGCCCAGGAACGGAGTGCCCGACGGGGTGCTCCATATCCGGTTCCTTTCTCAGTCGTTATTCCCGGGGATACTCATCATCCTCTCCCTGATTGTCACAATGCCGTTCGGTGGAGAAAATGCGCATGCACAGATGGTAAGTGGAAGGTTCATGACTACTTTTTATTCATATCAGCAGTATGACACTTCCAACAACGCCAAACTGAGCCTGCGCGGATTTGAAGCGATGCAGCTGAATTTCGGTTCAGGGAATTATCAGCTGCACACTTATCTCCTCGCCACAAACGATTTTCTGACGCAGCTCCCGAACGATCCGTTGCTTCGGGCGGCGAACCTCTACTTCGAGGCGAGGAACATCGGGCACATCTTCGACCTGAAATTTGGGAGGCAGCCTGTATTCTCGAGGGTTGGCGTTTCATCGTTCGACGGACTCAGCGCCGGGGCGAAACTCTTTGACGATAAAGTGTCGATCTTTGCCTTTGGAGGAGCGCTTCCGCCGATGAATGAAAGGATCGAACTGAATACCGATCTTAAAGGCAACATGTTGTACGGCGGCGAGGCTTATTACTCTCCGGTAGAGAATTTCAGAATAGGCGGTGCTTACGTTGACAAAAACTTCAGACCGCCGAGTTATTACGCCTATCGCCTGTCTGAATCTTACAATACACCGGGGGCACAGGACAGCATCCTCATCAGCCCGGACGCAATTGCGAACCAATTCGTTTCAGGAGATCTGTCTTACTATACCGATAAATTGTCCGGATACTTTCGGCTCGATTACGATCTCAACTTATATGACATAGACAGGACGATAGTATCGTTCCGTTATTCCCCATTCACGTCGTTCTCTGCAAATGTAGGCTACTATCACCGCACTTCGAATCTTCCCTATAACTCCATCTTTTCAGTATTCGACCACAGTGGAACCGACGAACTGGACCTGGGAGCGAGTTATCTGTTCACGCAGGACATCAGTGCATTCGGTTCGTACGACAGGATTTTTTATACGGGAGCGAATTCAAATCAATTCACCGTCGGTACCAATATTTACCTTTTCACACTGAGTTTTTCGCACAACGATGGTTTCGCGGGGAATCTCAACGGAGTGAACGCGCAGATAATCTATCCGTTCATGAACCAGAGGTTCGTTCTGATAGCGTCGGCTTCTGCGACCGACTATAAGGTTCTCCAGCAGCTCACATCCGCAAACCGTCTATACAACGGCGCGCTTGGTGTGACTTATCGTCCGATCAAGCTTCTGGCGATAACGCTTCAGGGTCAATACTATCAGGATCCCGTGTTCAAGAATGACTTAAGGGGATATCTGCAGGTGAATTATTATTTCTTCAAAAATTTCAGCGGCAATTGACGGAGGCGCAAATGAAAAAGACCAGAATCTTCGGAATTGTCGGTATCGCAGCGCTTCTGTCCATCTCGACTCTGTTCGCGAGCAAGAAGGCTCCGCCGGTCGACAATTCTTCTCTAATAAAGTTTTCTCACAGCAAGCATATCAACGACGTAGGGGCATCATGTACGGACTGCCATACTAACGTCAAGACAAGTACCGGCATAAAGCAGTATCTCCTCCCGTCGATGTCGACGTGCTTCATGTGCCATGATCAGTCGTCGACGAAATGCACGTTCTGCCACACTTCGGCAGACACTACGACTTACAGGAAGCTCGTTCTGTTACCGAGCCCGGTACAGTTTTCACATGCGCAGCATGCAGACTCTCTAAAGCTGAAATGCGAGATTTGCCATCAGGGGATTTCGAAGGTGACTTACGCCGAGGATGCGCCGAACAAGGGACTTCCGAAGATGGATGTATGTATGACCTGTCACGGCCAGGGTGAAACTAACTTCACCGTGAAGAAAGCCGACCACCCGATTACGGCGGCACCGGGTGCCTGCGAGGAGTGTCACAAAGATTTAGTCAACCTCGTTCCAGAATCGCACAAGCAGCCGAACTTCATGAAAACGCATCAGCAGCTTGTCGGAATGTCCGGGCCGCAGAACAGCTGCAAGTCCTGTCACACAGAGGCAAGCTGCCAGGAGTGCCACGACGCTGCAAATCTCGCAGTCGATCTGACGCCCGGTCAGCCGTATGTTCCGTTTACGCCGTCGCTTTCTCCGTTGCCGAGCAATAAGAACACGACCGCTCAGAAGGTTCACCCGCCTGATTTTCGGTATACACACGGGATAATGGCGAGCGGGCGCGAAAGCAGCTGCTACACGTGTCATGACGAACGGACGTTCTGTGTGAAATGCCACAACTCAGAAGCCAACGGTGCAATGATAGAGCCGATCTGGCATTTCGGCGGTGATTTCGTGACGAACGGCGTGGGAAGCGGCGGGGGAAGGCATGCCATTTACGCGAGGAGAGATATCGAGAGTTGCGCGGCATGCCATGACATACAGGGCGGCGATCCGGTATGCGTCACTTGCCACAGCGATCCAGACGGAGTCCAGGGAGACAACCCGAGAACGCACCCGCCGATGTACATGCATGATGTCGACGGAAACTGGCATACCGATCCCGGTGCGGTTTGCTACGTGTGTCATACGGATCCAAACGCGCATCCGGGAGGGCAGCCGGGGATCGGCTTCTGCGGTTATTGTCACGGCAGCAATCCGGGGAGATGATGATGAAAACACTATATGGAATTGCACTCATAATTGCTGCCGGATTGACGCTCGCGTCATGCAGCAGACTACAAAACACCGGCGTGCTTGCGACTGCTGATTGCAGCTCGTGCCATGGAAGCATAATGAATCCAGCTCCTCCGCCGGATGCGGCGGGCGACACCAGCACTTCCGACCCGTTTGTAGGAGCACACCAGGTTCATCTAAACGGAAGTGCTTTCGCTTCGGAGGTGCAATGCTCCTCCTGTCATATTGTGCCGACTGCGATAGGCCCCGGAGTTCATCCAGGCGGCATCTCGTCGGCTACGCTGGTGACATTCTCCGGTGTCGCGATGACCGAGACTAATACACCAGGCACCCGTTTCTATGACAGTACTCTCGCCACCGTGACGCCGCAGCCCACGTTTAATGCGAAAACGCTGCAATGCTCGAACACGTATTGTCACGGCAACTTCAAGGGAGGCAACAATTTCTCCCCGACCTGGAACGTAGTGAATTCGAGTCAGGACTCGTGCGGCAGCTGTCATGGAATTCCCCCTGACGATGCGACTCATAGAGGGAAAGGCATAACACTTCAGACCTGCTATTACTGTCACTCACCGATGATCGGGCCAGACGGGGTAATAGTAGATAACAGCATGCACGTTACAGGGAAGCTCGTTCTGTACGGCAAAGTAGTCCCTGTGTGGTAACACGCTGCTGTGGGCGAGCATTTTACAGTGCCGTCCATAGCGCTCGGTCATGACTCGCGAAAGCCGGCGACGCCAAGGAAATGACGCCGCCGGCTTTTCTTTGACCACCAGCGGCGAACCGAAATCGTTCAAATCGAGCATGCCGGTCAAACGGTGATCGCGACAGTTGAAATCGGACAAAGTATTCTTTTGCATTATTGGAAAGAGTTAGGCTATTTTTAATCTCGAGATAAGAAGCCCGGAAAGATATCAAGAAGAGTTGATAGATCAGAAAGTAAAGAGACTGGACGAGATAAAAGGTTGGCTCGTCGATTTGGATGGCACGTTATACGTCAGTGACTCTCCGTCGCCTCGAACGGCCTGAAAAGCTCGTTCTGAACGGACACCACCGGGAAATATTCATAATGAGGTTGGTCGTTAACAAATATCTTCCCTGTCCCCGGG
>JAJZNW010000024.1 GCA_021811615.1 Bacteroidota bacterium | reverse complement strand
CGTTCACGCCTCTCAGGCAATCAAATAGCACCAGTATGATTCTCCATGCTAGCATTTCCTGTAAGTTGACAATGCGAAGCGACCGGGCGCAGAATGCCAGAACTGAAGCACTGAATCTGATAAGAAATCGGAAGGGCAACACGCCCCACATATCCGTCGTAACCGCCGAGCCTCTTCCTAGCCGAATTGCCTCCGTGGCTCTTGGGACCGGGGACATCGATTGCGTGTACCATTTCGCACTGCCCGAATTGCAGGCGGCGGTGCGGGCAGTCGGAAACGAAACCGACCAGGAGCAGTTGGAGATGATGATAAGCGGCAGGCGGCTCAGAGATATTTCCGACCTCCCTTTCGATTTAGCGATTTGAGGATTCGCGCAGCGAGGCTAAGGATGCAGAAATCCTCTACCCTCTCATCAGATCTTTCAGCTTCATGAAAAGAGAATGCGACTGCAGATGTTTGATCGTCGATTGCCAGTTCGCTTCGGCGTTGAACTTCCGCTGCTCGTCTCTTTTCCGCTGCTTCATCAGTTCGAGGATGCGGTCGTCTTCTCCGGCTTCGAGCCAGAAGCCGTGTTTGTTCTCGCAGTATTCGAGAACCAGGTCGTACATCCTGTAATCGAACTTCCTCAGGCTGGAATTGCACACCGGGCAGCTGTACTTCGCCGGGGTGCTCGATATCATCAGCGAACCCTTTTCTTCTTCGTCGCTAAAAGCTTCGTTCTCGAGTTGATCGAGCTCGCTCATCGTGAACCACATTCCGTGATCGTTCGAACAGCTCTGGACCGATATTCCGTGACGGATCTGATCGGTCATTTCCGCTCCACATTCAGGGCATCTCATAAAAATCCTCTCTGGTAATGGTCTTGTTTCGAAAAAGCTAATCGCGGCTGCGATAAAAGACAAGGAAGACAATGATTTCGTCTCGCGGCCGCACCGTTGCGAAAATGTCTGAAGTCCTTGGAACCGGAAAGAGTTAGAGAAGTATCGCAGGACGGACGCCCTAACGCGGGCGGTCACCTTTCCTTGTAATCTTCCCCTGGAGCAGCCTTTTCTCGGACTCGGAATTCGTGAGCCCCAACGCCTTTTCAAACTCTGCGTCGGCTTCATCGACCTTGCCGAGACGCGCGTAAATTTCGCCGAGTAAGCTGTGGTACAGATAATATGTCTCGAGCCTTTTCTTGTCCGGAATAGCGTCTATTGCGGACAGAGCCTCCGCCGGCCCGCGTACGCGCATTACCGCCACAGCTCGATTCAACGCATGGACCGGCGACGGGAAATCGCGGCAGAGCCATTCGTAGAGCTCGAGAATCCTTTTCCACTTTGTGGTCTCGTAGGTTTTTGCGGTACAATGCTCGAACGCAATGGCTGCCTCGATGTGGTACCTGCTGACGGAATCGCCGGAGGCTGACTTCGCCATGTAGTCGTTTCCGAGAGCGATGAGCTCGGAATTCCATTCGCTTCTGTCCTGGTACTGAAGGAGGACGATATCTCCCGCGGGCGAGACCCTCGTCGCGTTACGCGAAGCGTGGAAACACATGAGCGCCATAAGGGCGAAAGTGTCCGGTATCTGCGTAACCGGATTTTCGCACAGCATTTTGCAGAGCAGCATCGCTTCTTCAATCAAATCCTCTCGGATCAGCTCTTCCGAATCGGTGGAATTGTAGCCTTCGTTGAACAGAAGGTAGATCGAATTGAGGATCGCCTCGGTTCGCTCTTTGAGCTTGGCCGCCGGAGGAACATCGAACCGGATGTTGTTATGTCTGAAGAACTGCTTCGTCCTGTAAAGACGCTTTGAAATTGTATCTTCTGAGGTCACGAATGCCCTGGCGATCTCCGCTGTGCTGAAACCGCAGAGGGTCTTCAATATGAGTGTAACCTGGTTCTCTTCCGGGATGCCGGGATGGCAGCAGGCGAACATCATGCGGAGCATGTCATCTCTAATGCTCTCTTCCTGCCAGACATCGTCGAGAATTTCAGGTACGGATGCCCCATTGTCGGGCAACGCGTTCTCCTCGCCGTCGCTCCCGATGTGCACCGATCGTGAGTCGCGCCTGAGCACGTCGATCGCCTTGTTCCTCGCCGCCCGGTACAGCCAGGCGGAAGGGTTGTCGGGTATGCCCCTGATAGGCCAGACCTGTGCGGCCTGAAGAAGCGCCTCCTGTACCACGTCCTCGGCCAGCTCGAGATTCTCCGTCCCGAAAGTCCGGGTCAAAACCGAAACCATCTTTCCGGCCTCTCGGCGGAAAAGATGATCGACCAGCTTATCGACGTTATCGCGGTCCATCGAAGTTGTAAGTCATTCCTGTCAGCTTCTCGGAAACTTCCCACAGCTTCCCGGCCAGCTCTTTGTCGTGAGATTTGCCGCTCGATTTAACCAACTCCGGGTAACCTCTCAGCTCACCAATTCCGGTTGGCCCGAAATACTCAGAGCCTGCCAGTCCCTCTTCGGTTGCCGCCCTAAGAATAGGCAGCGTACCCATTGCCACTCTTTGTGCCATCAGGTTATTCATGATCTTAGACACAAAGAATCCCGAAGTATTTTGAAGGTTGGTTTTGGTCCAGCCCGGATGAGCCGCCGTAACAATTATGTCTGCGTTGCTTGCTTTCAGCCTTCTGTCCAGCTCGTAAGCGAACAACAGATTGGCCAGCTTGCTTTGCGAGTATGCCTGCATGCTTTTGAAGGATTTTTCCCAGTTTAGATCGTCGAAATGTATGTCGGGTTTCAGGCTCTTTATTTTATGAACGCCGCTGCTTTGAACGGCAATGCGGGAATGAGGCGTCTTCTTCAGAATGTCGAGGAGCAGCCCTGTGAGCATGAAATGTCCCAGGTGATTCGTTCCGAATTGGATCTCGAAATTCTGTTTCGTCAACTCCCGCTTTGGCGGATTCATGACGCCCGCATTCTCGATTAAAACATGCAATTGAGGATACCTGCCGTGAAATTCTTCCGAGAATCGGCGAATCGAATCGAAATCCGCCAGGTCCAACCGCATCAAATCCACCTCTGCGTCGGGGTGTCTCCTTCTTACTTCCGCGAGGGCGCGCTCTCCCTTTTCAGGATTCCGCGCCGCCATTACAACGTGCGCGCCTTTGCCGCTCAACACTATCGAAGCTTCCAGCCCAAGTCCGCTGTTCGCGCCCGTAATTAATATGATCTTCCCCTTCTGTGAGGGAATATTATCTGCCGTCCAGTTTGCTGTCGCCAATTTCGTGCTCCCAATTTGTTCAAAGTTCAGAACACAATTTCGGCATTTTCAGTGCCGGCGGAAACAGCCGGGTCCGGAAAGCTGGAGCCAAATCACAGATTGCGGGTCGGAGAAGCGGCGGGCGGGTAGTCGGTCGCACAATTCCATCACGGGCCCGCAGGCTCTTTCCTTCACGTAAGCTCCGGGATCCAGACACCAGGCTCCGGACAAGCGCAAAACAGCCAAGCGCCAATTCAGAAAAGCGTGCGGATTGTTGTTTAACCAGTTTGTTTTTAGTTATTGTTTGGAACTTGTGAGTTGGAGATTGGACCTTGTTAATAGGTCATTACTTCTCTTACCTCGACGCTACCGTCCCGGTCCAGTATCGGGCATCCACTGGCGAACTCGACGGCATCATCGATACTTGCCGCCTTGATCACGCAGAAGCTCGCGACGACCTCCTTGCCTTCGGCGAACGGACCGTCGTTCACTTGTTTCTTCGTACCGTTGATGACCTTTCCGGCATTAGTGAGGCGCTGACCGGGGGTCAGCCTTCCTTCGTTCAGAAGTTTCTCCATCCACTTCTGCCATTTCATCGCCTCCTTCTGAAACTCTTCCGGCGAGGCGTTCTTATCATCGAACTCCTCCTTGAACCTGAAAAGCAGCATGTAGTCTTTCATAGTTACTCCATCTTTTCTTTGTTGATGTCACAATGATGACGAACCGGCCGGCCGGAATTGGACATCGTCTTGAGGACGTCATGGCATCGGATTTTCTTTCCGGATTTCGCTGCGAAACCTGAAGTATTCCTTCGTCATATCCTCCATCGTTGCAACTTCTCTTATCTCGACCACCCCTCCTGTATCGAGGACCGGACAATTTTTGGCAATCGTGACCGCCTCGTCGTACGTTTCAGCCTTACATATCAGGTAGCCTCCGAGTATCTCCTTGCCTTCCGCGAAGGGTCCGTCCACGACGGCTCTCTCTTTCCCGACGACCTGCTTCCCCGTCGGAATAAGCGGCTGTGCTGCCACGACCTTTCCGGCTTTCCCGAGCGCAGAAAGCCACTTCTTCCATTGTTCCATGTTGGCGGCGAATTCCTCGGGCGACTGATCTATGATCCGCTCAAATCCGCCCCTGAAAAAAAGTATGTACTCTTTCACTCACGGCTCCTCTTTTTTCTGCCTTCCGGCACGTGTCGGTTTCCTCGCCCGAGATTGAATTCGAGTGCTAGATTGATCCAGAATTCGAAATCTTTCCTGGCTCTCATTCCCGATTCTTCGACCATGATCATGTTAAGCGATGTCTTGCGTCTCATCCTGAGCGGTGCGCATCCGTCGCGCCGCAAAACGGACTCCATCATGTCGGGTCCGATGCGGCACATCATCTCGTCGCCGCGCACCCCAAGGCACATCCTGCCTTGCACCATGAATACGAGGAAGCCGAACATCTTCTTCTCTTCGACTTTCCCGTAACCGGCCAGCGCTCCTCTGATGCGGTTGGCTAGCGCCTCGTCGTAAGGCATGATCCCTCTCTTTAATTGGCCATGAAGGCTTTGAAATCTTCGGTATCGAAGTAAATGGACGACGACGCAATCCTATCGCCGTCTACCGACAAAATCTCAACAACCTCTTTCGTCGAGGTGTTCCCTTTTGGTGAGCGGAGATCGTATGCCGCGACGACGCATGCCTTGTTCCCTTCAACGATGATCTCCCTGACATTCACGCCCGTCGCGGCGCGCAGGAATCTTCCCGTTATCTCGACATATGCCGCTTTGCCGCGCGTGGTCTGTGCCGGCATCTTGAATTCCATTTCATCGGAGATCAGAGACTGCCAGTCCCCTTTCTTTCCGACTGCGTCGAAGTATTTCAACACGATTTCCCTCGTAGAAGGATAAGTCATTGGTTTCTCCTTTCCGGATTATTTTTAGTATGCATGGGTTCCCGTGGGCCCGGCGCTGAAATATTACACAGAGATCCACGGAGGAAGAAAAGAGAGCTACACGGAGAGGAACAAATTCTCTGTGGAGCTCGGTGTTTTCTTTGTGTAACTCTGTGAAATATTGGTAACAGAGCTTCGCCCTTGCCGTGCGCTTATTTTTTCTTCCTGATGTCGCAAAGCATATCGGAATGAATGTTGAGCCCGACATTTGTCAGGTTATAAATATGCTCGCTGGCGATGAGCCAGATTATCTCGCACAGCTCGCGCTCGGAGTAGTATTTTTTCATGCGGGAGAAAAGCTCCGGGTCGCCCCGCTTATTCTTCGTCAGCTCCGTCGCATAGTCGAGTGCCGCGCGCTCCGCGTCGCTGAACAGCGGGCTCATGCGGTAATCATCGAGAGCGTCGAACTTCGCGACGTTCATCGACTTGTGTATCACGGCGAACCTCGTCGCGTCCATGCAAAAGAGACAGACGTTGATCCTCGCGACCTGCTCGCGGATGAGCATCGCGGTCTCTTCCGGCAGCTTCAGTTTGCCGTCGAGTCTGCCTACCTTGGTGTAGAACAAACCGAACGCGTTGGGCAGTCGCGCCGAGTGGACCGCAAGGGGCGTCATCACCTTTCCGAACTGCTTCTTCAGAAAAAAATACGCCAGCTTCATCAAAAGTGATTTCGGCTTATCCACCGGCGGAAGGAACGGCCCTTCCGTATCGGTTGCCATCGATTCTGTGTATGCGAATTGCGAACTCATGTTTAACTCCTCATTCTGGTATCTCTTGCAGCGCCGAAGCCTTTGCTTCCGGCATCAGCTTGATCTGCGCTTCAATCTATTGACGAACGGGGGGAAGAAAATTGGACAGGCAGGAGCGAAGCAATTACACAGAGCGACGCAGAGGACGAAAAGAGAGAGACACTGAGAAAAGAGGGGACGCTCTATCTATCTCTCTGAAATGTTGAAAGGCAGGCGGCAGGCAGGTCGAATGATGGGCTCGGTCCCCAAAGACTTTTGAATATTACGGTGTGGCAGGTGCCGGGTCCATTGTCTGATTGCAGATTCAGTTTATCAACTAAGCCTTTTTTGCCTTTTGCCGATTCAAGCGCACAGCATCGACAATAATCGCCGTCAATGCCGGCCCATCAATCTTATCGTCCTCACGAAAGTCGATGGCTCGTACCGACTTGCTGTCGAGACGTGTATTGAAGAGCTTCTTCGGATCCTTGATAAAGGCGCCTTTGGGGAACGTCAGCCTGACGGCGCTCTTGAGTGTATCTGCCACACAAAGTATTCCATCGTGAGACCAGACCGGGACTCCGCTCGGCTTGGAAGGCTTCTTCCACTTAACCTCTTCGACCAGGTCAGGGTCGGCTTTCCTGATCAGAGCACGCAGCTGCGACAATATCTTTCCCCGCCAGTCGCCCGGCTCCTTGATTATATCGTCTATTTGTTGAGATGGTGATATTTCTTTCGGGGCAGGATTCGTACTTGTTTTCATACTCACCCCATTCCTTTTTTCACGGGTGCTTTGACGCTTCCAGACTCGTCGGCACTCATCCGATCCTGATCTCTCCCCAGCGCGGGAAGTTCAACACCAAACCCCATATTCAGTCTCCTGTGACATCGTTATCTTTGTGTTCGAAACATAGAGTGATAGTTCTCTCTTTAGAACGAGTTCTGTGTCTTACACCTTTCGGAATAACTATCATCTCTCCGGGCGATAACTCTGTTACCGACTGCTCCAGATCAACATAGAGTTTTCCTTCAACTACATAGAAGAACTCGTCGCTATTCCGGTGCGTGTGCCAATGAAAATCTCTCTGTAATACACTTAACCTGATGACATGGTCGTTAAGATTTGTAACAACGAAGTTCTTCCAATCATCAGTGACCCCTTTTGTCAGACTGTGAACGTCCATTTTTTCTATTTTGTTATCCATTCCCTGTCTCCTTTTATGTTTCTACTTACAACACCCGGACGGGCAAAGCTTCCCCGCGAATCTAGCCAATATCCAGTTGGCCCGCCATGAAGCGATTATCATGAATGGAAGGTGACCGCCGCCGTGATGCAGGCAGGCTAATTGCAAGCAATGCCCTTCGCCTGGAAAGTGCGATGATGTTACGGTCGACATTTCTCACGTTGGCGATCAGTCCTCAAGCTATTCCTTTCTTCACGAGCGTGCCGGTTCTTGCGCCTTTGGCGAATTCGGCCATCTCTCATACGCCACGAACGCCTCCAGGATTGCGGGGATCGCTCCCCAGAGCATACCGGGAAAACCTGCATACCGGGTGTAGAGCGAAATTCCCAACAGCGAAATTACGGCGAGGGCCGCCACCGCGATTGAAGTCAGTCTCTGCAGCTTCGCACCCGGGAGGAGAAGGCACAACGCGAGGAGAACCTGAATCGCGCCGAGGGTTATCCAGACGGGCGCGTGCAGGGCGCTCAGAGCCGGGGCGCTCGCGACTTTTTCGTAATCGTGCAGTATGAAGATTCCGCCCGTGACGTTCCAGAAGGCCAACAGGATCCGCAGGACCCATAACAGAATTCTCATGCGTTTTCTCCCACGGCCTTCTTCACGAGTGCGGCGATCCTGGCCTCATCCTTTGACGTTAACTCCGGCAAAGCATAGGCAACCGGCCACATTGCTCCTTCGTCAAGGTTCGCCGAATCGTTGAAGCCGAACATTGCGTATCTCTCTTTGAATTTTAACCGGTCACGGAAATAGCAGACGATCTTTCCGTCCCTGTTGGCATATGCAGGCATCCCGTACCAGGTCTTGGCAGAGAGGCCGCAGGATTTGATCACATCATGGAGTCTCTTCGCGATGCCGCGGTCCGGGTCCTTCATCTTCGCGATCGCCTCGAGCGCGGCCTCTTCACCTTCTCTCTCTTCCGCCTCTGCTTTCAATTCCCGGGCGCGCGCCTTCATCGCGGCTTTTTCCTCGTCGGTGAATCCACCGGACTTCTTGTTCTTCTGGGGTTCCTTTTTCGTGCTCATGGGCATCTCCTTTTGTTCGATGTTCCGGATAATGTGACAATATATTTGTCTGCAGAATTAATTTCACAATCGATTGTGCCATTGAATTCAACTTTGTGTAAAAACAAGCGCCCGTCCGTCGCTCTCGTCATAATGACGAACGGTGGGTGGGAATTTGGACAACCTATTCCATCAAATTTCGGTATGCCTTAGCGCGGTTGCGCTCAGGGCAGACCCAAATGAATCCTCTCGCATTCTGGCGTTGCAGGGGAATCATTAGCATATTTAGAGGAGTGGAACAGCAAATCGAAACCCGCATCCTGGCGGGAATGATGACGACAACTTAAATAGAAATTGAGAATGAAAGCAGCATTACTTACAGCACCCGGGAAATTTGAGATCAGGCAGTTACCCGACCCGAAAATCGGGAACGAGACGGACGTCCTTATCAGTGTCAAGACGGTCGGAGTCTGCGGGTCGGACATGCATTACTATACGACCGGTCGCATAGGCTCGCAGGTTGTGAAATATCCCTTCATCGTCGGGCACGAGGCAGCGGGAGTGATAGAAAAGATCGGGAAGGGCGTGACGCACGTAAAACCGGGACAGAGAATCGCGATAGAGCCGGCTGTGTCGTGCGGGAAATGCGATCAATGCATCTCCGGAAGGGAAAATACCTGCCGGAAGCTTCGATTCCTCGGCGCTCCACAACAGCTCGACGGAGCTCAGTGTGAGTACATCGTCATGCCGCAGGAAAACTGCTTCCCGATACCCGACTCGATGACGTTCGAGGAGGCGACACTCTGCGAGCCGCTCGCGATCGCCGTCTATGCCGTCGACAGGTCGCCGCTCGCGGAAGGGATGAGCGTCGCGATACTCGGAGTTGGACCTATCGGAATGTCGGTGTTCCATGTCCTTCGAACGACGAATGTCGGAAGCGTGTTCGTCACGGACAGGCTGGATGCGAGGCTCGGTGCCGCGAAGAAGCTTAGACCAAAATGGGCCGGCAATCCGGACCGAGTCGATGTCGTGAAAGAGATATCGGGAGTCGAGCCGCTACAGATGGACATCGTCTACGAATGCAGCGGAGACCCGGCTGCGATCTCGCAGGCCGTGGAGCTGCTCAAGCCGGGCGGAACATTGATGATCGTAGGAATTCCCGAGGTGGACGAGATATCTTTTCTCGTTCACGAGCTGCGGAGGAAAGAAATCACAATCGTGAACGTCCGCCGGCAGAACCATTCCACGCAAAAAGCAATCGATTTGGTCGCCTCAGGGAAATTAAACGTGGATTCCCTGGTCACTCACCGATTTCAACTTGAGGATACGGCAAAAGCTTTCGACCTCGTCGCGAACTACAGGGATGGTGTGATGAAGACAATGATACACATCGATGCTTACAATTGACGTTCGTGCAATGAGGGAAAGAAAATTCTAAATTCGAAACACCTAATTCTAACCAAACCCGAAAATCGAAATTAGCAGCATCGGGAACCTCTGCAACGATCGGTCAATGTTTTTGAGCGTTTGAATTTTCTCACTTAGATTTTGTTTAGGATTTCGAATTTAGAGATTAGGGTTTGCAAAGACAGGTGAATATTGATATCTGCGAAAAGAGATCCTGAGAAATACTGCGGTCTTGTCGTCGGTCTTGACTGCAGCACGACGAGCGTGAAGGCGATCGCGTTTGACAGGAAAGGACACGTCGTCGCTTCGGTGAGCTCGTCGATACATTTGCATTCGCCTCAGCCGAGCTACTACGAGCAGGACGCCGAAGGTTGGTGGCGAGCCGCCAAAACCTCTCTGAAAGGGATCACGTCCGAAATCGAGCCGGCGCGAATAGCTGCGCTCGCTATTTCCAACCAGAGGGAGACATTCGTCGCACTGGACACGGAAGGAAAGCCGCTCAGGCCTGCGATCATTTGGCTGGATGAGCGGTGCAAAAGCGAGGTGGAGCCTTTCGCGCGCAAGATTGGGAAAAGCAGAATACACAGGATAACCGGCAAGCCGGCCGACTATGCGCCTGTAGTCTACCGGCTTGCCTGGATGAAGAAGCAAGAGCCGGAGCTATTCCGGAAGATTGGAATGATATGCGACGTCCAAACGTATCTCGTGTGGAAGTTGACGGGCTCGTTCAGAACAAGCTGGGCGAGCGCCGATCCGCTCGGGCTGTTCGATATGCGGAAGAGGAATTGGTCTCCCCTAGTCCTGAAAGCGCTCGGTCTTTCCGGAAATCAGCTTCCTGAAACCCTCGCCCCGGGCACAATCCTTTCGAAAGTGACCCGGGCGGCGGCGCTATCTACAGGTCTGAGTCCCGATACATCCGTTGTCGCCGGCGGCGGGGATGGACAGGCAGCAGGGCTCGGCTCAAACGTGCTTACTCCGCGCCGCGCTTATCTCAACCTGGGGACGGCAGTCGTCGCGGGCGTTTACGGAACCGAGTACAAAACTGACAAGGCGTTCCGCACGATGGGCAGCTGTTCGGATGCAGGTTACTACTACGAGTGCAGTCTTCGCGCCGGAACTTTCGCCGTCGATTGGCTGATAAGTAAGGTGTTGAACATCGATCCAACCCAGCATACTGACATTTACGACGAGCTTGAAAGCGAGGCGCGCGGGATCCTGCCCGGCAGCCATGGGCTGTACCATCTTCCATATTTATGCGGCGCCATGAATCCTTACTGGGACGTCGATGCGAGAGGTGCACTGGTCGGCCTGTCGTCGTCGCATACCCGCGGGCACATCTATCGCTCCATACTCGAAGGGATCGCTTTCGAGCAGCGGTTCGCGATAGGCGAGGTCGAGAAGGCGGTCGGGACTTCAGTGAAAGAGCTGGTTGCAATCGGCGGAGGAGCCGCAAACGATCTCTGGCTTTCCATAATTGCCGACGTAACCGGCAAAAAGATAGTCGTCCCCGAAAATGCCGAGGCATCCGCGTTGGGAGCGGGGATTGCGGCGGCGGTTGGTACGGGATGGTACGCGTCGTTCAAGACGGCCGCGAGCAGTATGGCCGGAAGTGTAAGAGTCATAAGGCCGGACCGCAGAGGCCAAAAGATTTATGCGGGTCTCTTTGAAGGCTATAGGAGATTGTATCCGGTACTGAAAAATGGAAGGCTAATGTATTGACTCACCGATCCTGTCGATCCAGCCCTTTCGAAACGGATGGGGAATGACCCGGACCGGTAGTTTCAAATCTCCAGTTTAAGTGCGTCCATGAGTCCGGATTTACCCGACGCGGTTATCAATAATTCACGCGAGAGTCTTGTCTTCCTCGCCCAGTTTCTTTTCAAAATCGTTTGCAGCAATGAAGACCCGAGGGCTCCGGCCAGATGCGGCTTTCTCTCGCTCCAGTCGAGACACTGACGAGCGAAGGAACGCCTCTGGGATTTTATCTCATCGATATCGAGTCCCATCGATGAGAACCAACCCTTCCCCCGATCCGTGACGGTATAGTTTTCGCCGGAAGGAGAGATTAGCCCATTCCTTACAAGGGATTCGGTTATTGCAACTCCGACTTTTCCCGCAATATGGTCGTAGCAGGTTCTGGCGTAAGTGATGCCTGATCGTCCGGTGCCGCATTCGACTGCCTGATCTGCCTTCGAAGGGAGGAGCGTCGCAATCGATTCCATGACATGGGCGACTTCCGAGCTTGCAAGAGAGTAATACCTGTACCTTCCCTGTCTGCGAATCCGGAGTATGCCGGCATCCACCAGCTTGGCGAGATGGTTGCTTGCCGACTGAGGCGATATGTCGGCACAGATTGAAAGCTCTGTGGCCGTATGCGATCCGCCGTCCATGAGATTCCACAGCATCACAGACCTGGACCTGTCGCCGAGGAGTGCGGCAACTTCACTAAGATCATTCTGAAATTCGTTCATGATTTGGGTCCTTTGTCGGTTCCCGCGGAATAATGTTGATTCTTGATTTTACAGAATTAGCAAGGAAGCATTCGTGGTGAGCGAGCGCGTGCATTTCCGCAAGCTGTTCGGGCGTCGGTAGCGGCGAGCCGCCGAATTTCACGGCGGGCCTCAAGATCACGCTTTCCACAACCAGCACAGCGTCGGCGTTCTTCGCCATGATGTACTCTGCCTGATCTTCGTAGCCCTCCACAATAAGATTCCTCTTCGCGGCGATCGCCAGGAACGACAGCATGTGGCAGCTGGAAAGTGCCGCTGTAAACGCTTCCTCGGGATCGACTGCGCTTTCGTCCGAATAGGGAAGCGGTACGACCGACGGGGACGAAGACGCCGGGATTTCCACTCCTCCATCGAATGACCACGTATGTACCCGGCTGTATCTCAGGTCGGTAAATTTCTCAGCCGGCTTTCTCTTCCAGGATATTCTCGTATGGTGCGCCATCATTCCTCCGGTTAAATACATTCACAACTTACATCCGCGGCTAATTGCATGCTTCATTCTTGAATTAACAATGGAATGCATTCAGGTGTTTCTGACGTTTCGAAGGGGGAAATCGCGGCTGTAATGAAAACTAACGTCTATCAAACCTTTCGGTACGGAAGAAGCTGAACGGAGCGCGCGTGACCGCGATTCGTTCCGTGAGCAACCACACTTTTCGTGACCATCGGCGATCTTAAATATTATCCACGTCCAGAGTCCTTTGCGAAAGCAACCCGCTGTAAAAGTCTCGGCCACAAATGACGAGGAGTCTGCCGTGAAGAACAGTCGCTCACCTTCCGCTTCATTTCATGGTGAATGTCGCATGGACAAGGTAAGTGATGAGCTTCTCCATCGATGTTGTATCGTAGTAGCCGTAATTCGAGATATTTGTCGAGTTCACGGCGGTAATCTGTGTCACTCCGACGCTCGACGAACGGAGGTTGCCGACCGATGCTCCCACACCTTCGGTTATGGCTTCGGCCTGAGATCTTGCATTTGCGAGAGCTTTGTCGAGCATCGCGTTCCGGATGCTGTTCAGCGTCGATTCGGATATGAAGTATTCCGGATTCTGGCTCGCGAAGACGATCCCCTGTCCGACGAGATACTGCGAGGCACTCCGGGCGACTCCGGTCACGCCGGCGACATTCGCAGATTCGACGACGATGTCTTCCGAGAGGCTGTAGCCTGTAAGCGTGCCCGACATCCCGCCGTAGAACTTGCCCGCATACATGCCGTTTGACGTACGGTAAACGGGGTTGACCCTGAGCGGGCTGACGGTGATTTCGGACGCTGTCACACCGTTCTCTTTGAAGTAAGAGAGAACCTGGTCCAGGTCGGCATGCATCCTGCGCGAGGCCGATTCGAGATCGGCGGCTGAAGGCCCCGCGTTCTCAGTGATGGTGCTCCGCCACTTCACGTCGTTGGACTCGACTTTCTTAATCGCCACGCCCGTGACGGTAATGACGGAATTGTTGTATGTCTTCACATAGTCGATGACGTTGCCGACGATCACTACGGCGACAATCAAACTGATGCCAAGAATGATGCCGAAGCCCCAGAGTCCTCTCCTGTTTTCGTTCATGTCTCTAAGTTTCCCTATTCCCAAATCTTTGGTGGTTCACTGTTAAGTCGGCATTATTCGAGCCGGTTGTATACACAAGATAACGGTTTACGCCGAGTTTCATAATATCGGCTGAAGTCGCGGAGACTTGTCGCTGTCATCCTGATAACATTTACACCTCTACAAACGCGTACGCGGCTACCGGTCCGCCGGTCGCGCCGACTATCCTGATCGGCGCCGTCTGCAGGTCGAACCGGGATTTTGCTACCTCTGGAATGTCGTGCAAATGGACGAGCGATTCGACGATGAGCTTGTCCTTGAGTTGAATGTGAGACACGTGTTTTTCCGGAGGATCGATCGTTATTGAGTCGATGCCTACCACTTTGATATTTGGGAACTGCGAAAGGAACTTGCTCGCGTCTTCAGCCAGGTATGGAATCGTCTCGGGCGAATGGGGCTTGTTGATTTCGAGCCACTCATCATATCCCGTCCTGATCACAACAGCGCCGACTTTCGACAACACATTGGCGGATGCTTCGAGATGTTTCTTCTCGACTCTCGTCAGGAATCTTATACCGTCGGATTCAACGGCTTCCGCCGAGCCGGAAAGATCTGTCATGAAAGCGCTGTTGAAACAGAAAGACAAGTCGAATGCCTCGAAGCCTAGATGCTTCAGGTCGGCGTTCTGGTGACTCGGCGCGTCTCCGTGCGGGTGAAAATTGTGGTCGCCGAGCCTGTAAACGTGATGCTGGTATCCCGTTTCGTCTATGTCGCTGAAGATCTCTTTCTGCGGCTTCGGGTCGCCGGGAAAAACTTCCACATCGAGATCAAGGGGCTCGGTGAGATCGATGACAAGAAACTGCGACGATCCGAGGCGGATCCGCCTCCCTGCAACTGGTGCTTCATCGTGTGTGGAACGCATGTTCGGTTGGCCTCTCCGGTTGAAAACGAACTTGAATCACTTGCCGACATCGTCCTCAACAATAATACGGTACCTTCCGTTTCACTCGCGGATATCCGGCAACGCCGTCCTTGGGGAGTAATCCCGGCCGACGTCTTCATTCTCATAACATAGGCTCAGAGCTCATTTACCCTTTTAGAGATCAATTTCCTGATCTTCTCATACGATGGCGGCGGTCCGCTCCAAACATGCTTCTTGTCGATGAACAGCGCGTCCGATATGCCGCATCTCCTGACGTCTTCACGATCGAAAGTGTCGAAGGAGCAGAACTCCACTTTGCCTTCGAACTGCGGTTCCGCGGCGGCCCTCTTCGCGCGCTCGAAAGTAAGATTTTGTCCCGGGCACCATCCGCTGCAGAAGGCGGTCACGGTAACTTTGTCGTCCTTCAGCTCGGGTCTGAATTTCCCACGAATCCACTTTGGAGGTACAGCGTCCGTCGTGAACGGTTTCCACATCAGCGCCTGCATCCCGTTCCTGTCCACCGTTCGAAAACCGTGCCTTCTGAACCAGGATGCGCGCATGAAGAACGGCAGCAAAAGACCCCAGGCTGCGATTCCCTTCGAGCCGAGCGCACGCGCGTCGCCTTCCGCCGCATCAAGAAGCGCCTTCCCCATCCCGTGCCGGCGAAAATCTCCTCGTCCGTGTTTGTACCCGTGTACCCAGATGCAATTTATGAAGTAGAGGTCTTTCCCATCGACAAACGAAGACTCAATAGGGACATATTGGATCATTCCGCCGACTGTCCCATGGTCGTCTACGGCAAGCTTGACACGGAGCCCTCTGTGCTGCATCCTCTTGTACCATATCTCTTTCAGATTGCCGGCCTCCTTCATCTCATCGTTCCAGTCCTCCAGGCAAACGAAGTAGAGAGGCAGGTCCCGCTCGTCGAGGTCCGCTATTTTCATATTGTATCTTTTCCCTTTCTTTTATCAAGCGACCATTTCGCGAAGCAGCTCAATTTGACTTCACTCTTCTTTCAGAACCGAATGCCTTTTGGAAAATATCCCTGCGAAGGGGACGATCGACGGGACTCTTGCTTTGTAATCCAGGTACGATTGCCCGAATTTCGTCTCGAGATAACTTTCCTCCTTACGGATCAATGCTCGGAAAACCGAGTATGCGAAGACGGCGACGCTCATCAGCGCCCACGAGCGCTGCAGGATGGCCGCACCCGGAGCGATGAATACGATGAACCCTGAATACATCGGGTTGCGGACAAGCGAGTACACCCCGCCGGTAAGAAGCTTCCCTTCGTTGAAGGCGGAATCTATTCTCCGGAAACCTCCGGCCCAGAGAAGGAAGCCGGGCACAATCAGGATAATCCCGAAAATTGAGAAAGGAATTGTCGATATACCCGGGATCGTCATCATCCCGGGATTGTCCATATGCACGATTTCGGCAACTGCCAGGTATGCAAGCGATATGAACGCGATCCTGCGGCCGACTCCCCATACGGTCATTCGATTTACTGGCGGCTGCCCGGCTTCGCTCGCGGCACGCGAGCTTTTCAGGAAGGGTGCCGTCGAAACCAGTATTGCTCCTGCGATAAGCAGCCAGTCGATGGAAACTCCGAGCTGGAAAACTCCCGTCAGACCGTAGAAGAGACCGGGAATTCCGAGAAGGAACGAAAACGTGCGGGAGCCGAGTCCACCGAATACCAATGCAAACCCGATGACTATCGACAGCGTCGGACACGGAATGAGGCCCGTCGGTGCGGCGTAGAAATAGCGGAGCCAAGATGAAGCGTCGAGGAAGTGCGGGTAAATCCAGCCGAAGCACACCATCAGCATCCCCGGGATCGACAGCCATGGAACCGCGATACGAACGGGCTCGTGCGCAAGCCGGCGCGAGACCGTAACGGCAAAGACAGTAAGAAGTGCGAAGACAATTCCGTTGAAGGGATTCGAAGAGAGCCAGGCGATAGCGCTTACCGATAGGAGCGGCAGCGCCAGCAATATGCCCGCTGTCCGTTTCGAAGGTCGGGCGCCTAAGATCAGGCACAACGAGAAAATAGCGAGACCCAGATGCCAGACAGCTGCGACCGGCTGCCAGGCGTTGGCGTTATTTCTTAGTCCTGCGAGTACTTGTTCAACGGAAGGCATGAGTCCTCCTTTGTTTCGATGAGAGTGTCGTTAATCAGAGCGGCTGATGATCGAGTCGTTTCCGATCATAAGACTTTCGTCAGCTCCCTCCGTCTCCGGATTTTCTTCAAGATGAAAATGCTCAACGCAGCAAGACCGGCGGCGCCCAGCAGGATGACGCAGACCGCCGCCTTCGCGATGAAGGGGAAGCCGTAGGCGACGCGGAAATCCATCGGGGTGTAGGAATTCCTGGATGTATCTGGCGTTCCCGTGTCGTAGAAGCCTGTCAGGATGAGTTGTGTGTTTGTGGCATTCAAATTCCACAGGTCACCCACATGCCCGCATTCGGAGATTACGACTTGCCTTCCGTTCTTAAGAGCCGGGAGAAGTTCATCCGTGGCATAGCTCGGCGGTGTGGAGAAGTCGACGCTCCCGCTTATGAGAAGTGTGGGCAAGTCGGAACGATGAACGCTGCGAAAATAGCCGGGCAGCATCTTAACAGGCCAGCGGCTGTATTCCAATGGCCCCCATGAGAACACGGTCATCGGCGAACCCAGCGGAGTTGCCGCTGAAGTATCGCAGGCCAAATAGTCGATCGCGGAATCGAAATCTGCGCTGACGGCCTTACAAGCCATGTCGCCCCAGACCGCGAGCGAGGGGATGACGAAGTCGTAAGCCAGCGACATGAGCGCGAGTCCGCTGGGGTCGCCGTGTTCAGCTGAGAAGTAAGCGTCGAAAACCATTGCGGCTGTGGACCGGTGAAAGAGGAGCGCGAAGGTGACCATGCGAACCTTTCCTGGGTCGATCGGGAAGAACAGCCACCTCCGCGGCATGGATTCAAGTACCTTGCTCATTGATACGTAAAGATCGGGACTCCGCCTGAGCAAAGCCGGATCTCGCGACCAGAGTCTCGAGTACTCCCTGAGTTGCTTATCGATCATGTCGGCCTTCCACACGAAGTGTCCCGGCGGATTGACAGCAATCATCGCCGACCTGAATATGCTTCCCGGGTGTTTGAGCGCGTATAAATAGGCGATGCGGGTGCCGTAGCTTTCGCTCAGGAGGTCGATGCGATCGTAGCCGAGCGCCCTTCGGACCGATTCGTTGTCTTCGATCACCTCCAACATCGTGTAGCCGTCGAGGTCGACCCCCTCCGCTTTCAGCCGTTCGCCGCCTGTGGCCCATGCGCGTCCGATTGCCCTGAGCGACTTCTCGCTCAGTGGGTCGCCGTTTTCCTTAATAGCAATTGTCATTTCTGGAATGTCGAGAATGCAAGAACCGTCCACGCCCCTGTAGCCTACGGTCACGAAATCGCGCTTCGTGAGGAATGCCGACGCTTTCCCCTTGTCCCATGACATATTGCTCTGTCCCGGTCCGCCTGTCAGGGCAAATACAGGTTCCGCAGGGTTCGACGCGCGCGATCGGATGCGAAGAAAAGGGATGCCGATCAAACGTGAAGCCGGAACGCTCCGGTTCTCCGGAACCGTAATCATTCCCGCATCGGCTATGTATTTTTCGGACCCGATCTTTAGCGTGTCGACTACAACCGAAATACTTTCCGCCTTATTGTCCGAAGCCGCAGGGGGATAATGAAGTTTGTCGCCCCCGCAACCGGGGACGGAGAGAATCAATACGAGGAGAGTTATCGCCTTTGATGCCCTCGGCCGTCCATCACTGCATCTGTGAGAACCCGCCCTGCGGGAGGCGCCGACGTGATCGCCCGTATCAGACAACTGCTTGTTTCCCGATATCATGTGCAAAACCCGATATGTAACTTACATTTATGAAAATCAGTCCGACTAGAAGAATTCCCCAGCAGATCCGGAGTATGGTGTCGGGATTCGAAACGCCGGGTACAAAACCGAAGACCGATATTTCAAGCCCGATAATGAAACAGAGCGAAGCAAATGAAAGTGAATAGAGCCAGACCGGGGAAATTACTCTCCCGAATTTGCCGGATAGAATTCTCCTCCACCATCTCAGAGGCTTGCCGATCCTCGTCGCGTATGCCCACGTCGTGAGAAAGAAGATTATGTGTCCGATCCCGCCGCCGACAAGCGTGAGCATGACGAAGAGGAGGAGGAAAACAAGCGGACCATGTCTGCGTTGAATAAAACTAACGGACCAGACGATAATGATCAGGCTGACGGCAATGGCTGCAATTCCCGTCATCAGGAAATTCGGGATAATGGTGACGGCGTCATCGGTGCCGTGCTCCCACATGAGCTGCTCCGGCCCGATTGACCGGATCGCGAACGACTCTGTCGGTTTATTTCCCTGAAGCGTCTCGAAGAAGCCGTGATGTATCCCGGCGATCGCAAAGGTGATCCCGAGAACTGAGGTGATTTTTGCTGCAGTATCCTTGATACGACCTCTCTTCACCGCCAGCGCGTCTTCGGCCGGCTTCACACCGTCAGCTCCGTTGTCGTGCGTTCTTCTTTCAGGTCCGCCATCGTTCGCCAGACAGCAAGCCATTTCTTATCGATGAGTTCGAATACCCAGATGTCCCTTCCAGTGGAGCGCTCCCGGTACGCTGCGCGCTCGTAAGACATGTCGAACCGGTAACTGACGAAGCCGACATTTCCGACAATATGCACCTGTTCGTCGCTTTCATCATATGTTATGACCCTGGCGTTCGCGCACCATTCCTCGAATCCCTCAATCATTGCGTCGATTCCCTTTGCCGTACCTTTGAAACCCGGGAAGACAAGTGTGACGTGGGGATGGAGGTACGCACGCATATCTGACGGGCGGTTTTCTCTCCAGGCCCTGTTGATTGCAGCCATCGCTTCATGAAGCCTTGATTCGTCGTCGTGATTCATAATCAGTTTTCCCTCCTCAGTACTGCCTTTATGAATACATGCTCATTTCTCATGTTCGCAAGAATGACATCCTCGACCGGATCATACCGAAATCTGAAGGTGTCCCTAAGGGCTATACTGAAAGCGTTGGATGAATCTGCGGCCGCCTCGGTCCTGACGCTTCCCCCGTTGATGTCAAACTCCGGCAGTGGTGCCCAGGAGTATGAAACGGGTATCTTGCTGCCGCCGGCTCTTCCAACGAGGAGCTGAAGCGGTTGAACGTGCCCTTCCCATTCTCCGTACCAGTGCCCCTCGGCGTTTCTCGAAGCCGAGGTGACGGTCGACGCGGCAACGGTGGTGTCGGTCAATGGCGCCGCGTTCCTTATGCCGGCGAAGTCGTAGCGGAAATCTCCGTCCAACGCAGGAATGATGTAATTGTACATCATGTCGTTTCCCGGGTCGTGACCGGTATAGTTGCTCCCCGTTATCACGACAACGCTGCGCAGGTCCGGAATAACGATTATTTTTTGCCCGCCCCAACCGGTTGCCTGAAATGTTTCGAAAGATCTCGGACCGAGCCTGTAGGGGACGAGCCACCATTGATACCCGTAGCCCTCGTCGTGGGGCATGGTGACTTGCTTTTGGGTCATCCGCTCAACCCATTCTGCGGAGACCACACGGCTCCCTTTCCACGTTCCCTTGTCGAGAACGAGCTGGCCGAGCTTCGCCATGTCCCTTGGACGAAGTCGCAGGTCGCCGGAGCAATAGACGAAATCGCGGTTTATGTAAACCCACTTCGAACTTCTTATGCCGAGCGGATCGAAGAGATATTTATCGGCGAAGTAGTCGAGTCTCATCCCCGATCCCCGCTGGATGACCTGCCCGACGAGGTTGGTCCCCCCGCCGTTGTAATACCATTTTGTTCCCGGCTCGTTTATGAGAGGCTTGGACAATATGTAATTCACCGGTGCGCGTACCAGAAACAGCTGTATGATATCGTTCGCTCGATTCGAATAGAAAACGTTCTGCTCGTTCCAGTCGAGTCCCGAGGACATCGTCAGCAAATGTTCGACCGTCAATCGTTCCTTGCCGCCTGTGAAGAGCGACTCGACCTCCGGAAAATAAGCGGATACCCTGTCGTCGACTCCATGCAGCATCTTTTTATCGACGGCAATTCCGCAGAGAATAGCTGTAACGCTTTTCGTGACCGAAGCGAGATTATGGACAGTCCTGTAATCGTAGTCGGTGTACCTTCCTTTGAAATCTTTTGCTGTATATTCATAATCGTAGCCCGGGAAGTATTTCTCGAAGACAAGTTCTCCGTCCTTCACTATCAGGATCCCGTCTATTCCCGGGTATTCTCTCTCCTCGACCCTTCTCAGGAGGTTGCGCAGCTTCAGCGTATCCGATCCCGCAGCGGCCGCACTCCTGGTAATCCAGCCGTCGTCCGTCTTGATCGGCGTCTTAACTGACAGGCGGTCTTTCAGCGATTCCGGATTTCGCGCGCAGCCGAAGACGAGCAGGCTCAGAATGAGCACCGCGGCATACTTAGACAGCTCTAGTTTTGATGTGTTCATCGAACGCTCCTCTGTTTGAGTCTTTCCCGGGAAAAGCCCCCCGGGGCGGGGCACGTGCGGGCCTATTTCGCCCTTCGCTTTCTGAACATGTCTGCGATCCCGAAAGCCGCTCCTACAGCCATCAGGCCGTAACCGATCACTGGTTCTTCGCTGAAAATGATTCCCGCGACGACGAATGCGAATGCCAGTCCCGCGAGCGGAGTGAGTTTCTTCTTCTTTATCTCCCTGTCCGCCGCGAAAACCAGGAGAACGACGATCGCGAGGAGCACGACTGCCACAGCGACGTAAACAACCGACCGGCTCATCTTATCACCTCATTTACCGTATCACAACGTTGAGAATACATGACGGGCAAATTGAAAACTCAGTCTTTATCGATCGCCTTCTTCTCACGGCACCACTCTGCAAGTGTCGTTGCCGGCCTGCCGAGTAGAGCGTCGGCTTCAGCGGGGTCCCCGATCTCTCTAACCCTGGAAAAATACCGCATCAAAGGGAGCCCGACACGGCGGAGCTCAGTCCGCCCCGGTAACATTGCCATCACCGACATTATCCCGAATCCGACGCGAGTGAGCTTCGCATCCGGTCTGCAGGTGGACCGGTACTTCTCGACCGCCTGTTCCATCGTGAGTGCCTCGGGCCCGTACACGTGAAAAATCTTCCCGGCTGCGGCTTCGGTTACGTATGCCTTCCCGACCATCTTGGCGTAGTCGCCTGCGGCCACCCAGTGCCATGGCGCCGGTTGTTTGCCCATAATTATGGCACGGCCATCCCGCACGAGCGTCGGCAGGAGTTCCATGAACATGGTACACCTGAAGATTGTGAAGGGCACTCCGGATGTGCGCACCGCGTTCTCGGCGTCGAGCTTGGCCTTCGTCATCGGGAACCAAGCGTTCTCCTCGCATGTGCTCGCTCCTGAAATAAGCGTAATGCGTTTGACCCCTTGAGCGGCCGAGACGCTTGCTGTATTCGCGGTTCCGCGCCGCTCGACGTCCCAGTCCCCGCGGCCGTCGATGCTTATGTGCACTCCCGTGCAGCCGTCGACCGCCCGTTCGAGGGACCGCACGTCCAGCACGTCGCCGCGGAAGATTTCAAAGTTGATCCCGAATTTCTGTCTTGCAGCAGACTCGTTGCGGCTGAAGACGCAGACTTTGTGGCCGTCGGCAGCGAGCCGCCGCGCGACCGGTTCACCGAGCCTTCCGGTGGCTCCGATTACAAGTATCCTCTCCACCATTCTCTTCCCTCCATTCGTTTCAACACGTTCTTGCCGCGCTTATAGTTGCCGGGAGAGCGGCTTTCGCCGGTTCATAGAGCGCTATTTGTCAGGGAAGTTCTTCTCAATCCCGAGCGAAGCACTCGTTCGGAAGTTAATGGTGGGTAGGTGCGTTCAGGCGTCCGCTTAACTGCGGCATGCCTTGTGAAAATTAGAACAACGTTCGGGGAATTTCAAATCAATCGAGTATCTATGACAAGCTCTCCACGGGACCGGACATCGGAGGGGAGCAGGAAAAAGGATCTGCACATTCCAAGGATACACCCCTCCTCCATATTTTGAGCTTAATTGGTCCGATCCCGCTGGAGCGGTAATTGCCCGCTGCGGTTCTAATTCGACAGCAGGTCGAAGTCCTCATCGGAGAGTTCGATTCTTGAAGCATCGATATTCTCACGCAGATGCTGGAGCGAGCTTGTCCCGGGGATTACAACCATATTCGGCGAACGTTTGAGGAGCCACGCGAGTGCGATCTGTGCCACTGTCGAACGGTACTTCTTCGCGACCGCGCCGATCTTGTCCTTCATCTTGTCCGGCCCGGACGCGAGCGGGAACCAGGGTATGAATGCAATGTTGTGTTTCGCCGTGTAGTCGACAACTTCTTCCCATTTCCGGTTCGCAAGGTTGTAAAGGTTCTGTACCGACACAATGGGGAGAACTTTTTGCGCACGTTCTATGTCTGCGACGCCCACCTCGGACAGGCCGACAAATTTGATCCTGCCCGCCTTGACGGCCTCGGCGACGGGACCGAGCGTTTCTTCTACCGGCACCTTGGGATCTATGCGATGGAGCTGCCACAGGTCTATCTTGTCCCTCTTCAGGCGTTTCAAACTCCCTTCGATGCACCCTTTGATGTATTCCGGGCGCCCGTTCGGTGTCCACTGTCCCGGGCCGGGCCGCTCGAGTCCGCCTTTTGTAGCCAGAACAAATTTCTCGTAGTATGGACTCAGGGCCTCCTGTATCAGGACTTCGCATGTGTGCGGTCCGTATGAGTCGGCAGTGTCGATGAAATCGATCCCTGCGTCAACCCCCGCCGTCAGGACTTCCTTAGCGGTTTTCCTGTCCGGTGCGTCTCCCCAAACACCCTTTCCGGTTAGCTGCATCGCACCGTATCCCATGCGGTTGATTTCAATTTTCCCGGCAAGCTTAAAAGTCGATGAATAACCTGCAGACGTTTTCAAATCTTTCATAGTGCTTATTCCCATTTCTGTATTTCAATAATGTTTCCGTCCGGATCGGCCGCATACGTAAACGTAAGGCGCCCGACGCCGGCCACTTCATGCATCACTATCTCTCCCAGCCGCGACCCGCCGTGCGATACGACCGCATCGAGCGTCCTTCCGACATCGTCGACTCGAAACGCTATGTGACCGAACCCGATCCTGTTAGCCGCAGGTGGCCCGGATCTTTCCAGCATCTCTGAATAGGAATATATTTCCAGCGTCGGCCCGTTCTCCCCGCATCCCGGAAGTCGCAGATGAATTCCTTCGAGATGTGCGCCTTTAACGCATGTACCCATCTCCAGCCAATCGCCGGACAGATCCCTCGCTGGCGGTACCTGTCTGCATTCGAAGACTTCGATGTAGAAGTCCGCGAGTCTGCGCCAGTCTTCGCTTATTATGTTGGTGTGTGAAAATACCGCCGGCATATCGTCATTCCTGTCCCGGAGCGTGACACTTCTTTTCTAAATATAGCCGTCAGTTGTCGCCGTGTCAATTTGTAGAGGAAGAGGGCAGCGTCCTAATTTCAACACATGTTGTCTAAGAAAGTTCTTAGGTAACCGCGAAGGATAATTCTGAAGTGAAGAACTTGGCGTTTCTTCGTGATCTTGGCGGTTCATTTCAAACACTTTTGTGAAGGAAATCAAATTAGGACACTACCCGGAAGAGCGGGAACACGAATACACGGACCAGTACACGAGATGACCGCCGATCGGGTAGATGGCGAAGCGCCCCTGCTTTTGTCACGCAATGGCGTATGAATCGTGCATTGCTTATTATACACACGGCCGGGGTTAGTCGGCCGGAGGAGAGTATTCGGGACTGAGCGCGGTGACGTGTTACTTTTAAACTGAGTGCATGGATGAGAAAACTGATTCTAAATCTGGCAGTTAGTCTCGACGGTTACATCGAGGGACCGAAGGGGGAATACGACTGGTGTTTTACCGACCAGGATTATGGGATGACGGAATTTCTCGGAAAAATCGACGCCGTCTTCTTCGGTAGAAAGAGTTACGAGCTTGTTTGCCCGATGGGTCCCAATGCCTACCCGGATCTGACAAGATACGTCTTCTCGAGAACGCTTGAGAGCGCAGAAGGGGCAGTGATCATTAAGAGAAATGTCAGGTCTAATGTGGAGAGGATCAAGCTGGAAAAGGGAAAAAACATCTGGCTCTTCGGTGGCGCTGAGCTGACCAACAGCCTTATTTCACTGGATCTTGTCGACGAGGCGCTTCTTTCGGTGCACCCTGTGGTTCTGGGCGGAGGCAAGCCGCTTTTCAAGGAGTCGGACAAGCGATTGAAACTCAAACTTGTGGACACGAAGTCGTATTCGACGGGGCTTGTGCAACTCTCTTATAAATTCAAAAAATAGACGACCTCATAACCGGCTGGAAAGGATTCGCATGGACATGAAAGCTACCGCATTTTCGTTCAATCGCAAGAGGTTTAAGCGCGCGCTCGTCTCCCGGGCTTTCCTCGTCCTGGCGGTGACGTTCGCAGCCGTCGGTGCTTCGGCTCAAAGCGACAGGGACACGCAGGGCGCATACGCCTGGGTCGACGGCGCACATCTGTGGTTCCAAATCAGGGGACACGGCGATCCCGTGGTCGTGATTCCCGGCGGGCCGGGCAACTCTCATATTTATCTCACTCCGTGGTTTGACGAGCTGGCGGAACACCACAAGCTCATATACTATGACCCGTTCGGTTGCGGCAAATCTGACAGGGCTTCCAACCAGAACGAATATTCATTTGAACGCAACGTGAAGGATCTCGAGGAGTTGCGCATCGACCTCGGCATCGAGAAGTGGACGGTGATAGGGCACTCATACGGCGGCATGGTGGCACAGGCCTATGCCATCAAGTATCCGAACTCGGTGAGCAAGCTTATTCTCTCGAATACATTTTACGACGGGGAGATGTGGCAGGAGAACGACGACAATTCGAATTACGAGATCAAGAACCAGTACCCCGGGATCTGGGAGAAGCTGATGGCGCTGCGCAACCAGGGCCTCGTCTCCAGCTCGCCGGAGTGCATGAAGCTGTACGACGAAATCCCGGCAGGTCTTCTCTATTACTACGATGCCGCTGACGCCGACAAAGTGCGGAACGACTCGTCGAGTTTTAACTCGCAGGTCTATTACCAGATTGTCGGAGCCGACGGCGACTTTCTCATAGGCGGAGACATCGCGAAACTCGATTTCCGGACCGAGCTGAAGAATTTGAAGATGCCGGTTCTGATACTCGCCGGGAGGTTCGACCGCATCGCCGTACCGAGGTTCGCCGACAAGTTCAAGGAGTACTGCC
Source organism: Bacteroidota bacterium (assembly GCA_021811615.1). GTDB lineage: Bacteria > Bacteroidota > Ignavibacteria > Kryptoniales > JAKASW01 > JAKASW01. The sequence goes on along the minus strand of JAJZNW010000024.1, from coordinate 28,643 downwards.
CGCAGGCGAAGTTCGTCATGTTCGAGAAAAGCGGACATTTGCCCTTCATTGAGGAGACGAAGAAATACTTCGATGTGATCGAAGCATTCATGCAGGAAGGTAAATAGAAAGTTGCCTGTGACTTTTTCGCGGCGCCGGTAGCCTTTCAACTACCTGATAAGTGTAAGTGGAGAACGGAGCACGGAGCGCGGAGAACGGAACACGATTGAGATCGATGCGTGAAAGTGCATGTACCCTCCGCAAAATATGTCGGCGGCCTTCGATCTGAATTCAAACCGCATATCCGATGTACATCACCTTTGTGGACTGAATAAGACCGAATCGCGGGCGGAAACGACCGTCAAGGACCATTCCCATGCCCGTAAATTCATCCGGACATGTAAAGCCGTTCTTCCCGAGGATCTTTACCAGCGTTTCCGGGCCGATGAATTTTGCAGGGTCGTGTGAGCCTCGCGGCAGCGCATGGAGAAGGTCCTCCAGAACATGGACGACAAGAAAAGCGGAAAGACGGTTCTTGTTGAGTGTATCGAAAAAGAAGATCCCTCCGGGACGCAGCACACGGCGGATTTCCGAAATGACTTTCACTTCGTCATCTACGTGTTCCAGCACGTCCACACAAACGACTCGGTCTACCGACGAAGCGGCGAGCGGTATATTCTCGCCGGTCCCTTCGATGTATGTTATGCCAAGCCCGCCCTCACGTGCATGCTTGCGTGCGGCTTCCAGGAGGGGGATGCACGGATCGACTCCGGTGACTTTCGCGCCGCGTGCCGCGAGTGCCTCAGACATGAATCCGCTCCCGCACCCGAGATCGAGCGTCTCGACTCCCTCCCAGTCATGTGTGATCTTATCGAAATACCCGACACGGATCCGCGCCTGGTCCATAAGCATCCTTTGGAACTTGTGCGAGCCGTCCCAGAATGAGTCGGCGTAGCGCGAATAGATCGACTGATCGTTGCGTTTCATGTTACCTCCTCGCTGTGGTATGACGTTATCGTACATGCAGAGCGTGTGATGCGATAATGCCGACCACGAAAAAGACAAGCAGCACCGCTGCGGCAGCTTCCCTGCTGATGGTTATGCCCTTCACTTTCTTCGCGTAGTGGACGAGCGCGCGCCAGTTGAAAGTCAGGTGCACCACCACGAATACGACGAACACTATCGCCGCCACGTCGTGCACGGACATCCAGAAGTGTCTCTCCCTCGTAAGCGGCTCGAACTGCAGCAGGTGGTTCATCAGTCCGGATGCGGGCAGGAGCAGGCCCGATGCGAGCAATCCCATTGAAGTGAACGCCCTCTTGTTGAATGGTCTCTTCTCGGAAATGTTTTCCATGATAAAATCTCCTTTGGATTTACGGATCAAACGCCGGGGAATGAATTTCTCCCGGCACATACATTAGTACGCGCGAAGGACTGGAAATGCTCTTAACAATTGTTAAGAAATCAGGAGCGAATTTTGTTTCGTATCCTGCTGAGGGAAACTGGTGTGATGCCGAGGAACGACGCGATATACTGCTGCGGGACACGCCTGACGACCTCAGGGTTCTCTTCCAGCAGCTCGAGATAGCGCTCGCGCGGATTGTTTCTCAGGTACGAGAGGAGGAGGCGGGAATAATGAGCGAACCGGCGGGAGACTATCTCAAAGAGAATGTCCTTCATCTCGGGAAAATCCCTTAATAGAATTTCGAACCCGTTCTTTCCAAGAATAGTCAGGGTTGACGGCTCGATCGCCTTGATGGCAATGGGGCTTTCTCTTCTGTTCATGAAACTATCGAATGAGGCAACCATCTCGTTCTCGAAGAAGAACTGAAGCGTGACGTCTTTCCCTTTGCTGTCGAACGAGATACGGAGAGCACCTTGCCTGACGAAGAAGATTTTGGTCGGTATCTCGCCCGCCTTAAGAAGCGTCGTCTTCGCCGGGACGGAAATTTCGGTGAAGAGTTCCCGGTATTCTTCCCACCTTTCTTCAAGTGCGGGTATCCTGTCTAAGAATATTCCGAGCACGGGACTGAAGTATCAACTCCTGGTTTACACGACTCGCCAATAGATTAGCAGGAGAAGGGCAGACAAACAAGAAGAACGGGGTACAATGGCGGCAGAATTCCGACCGGGACGGGAACAAGTCCCGGCTGAAGCGAAGTTACACCGAAATTACTCCTCGCCCAAGTCCTCGCTGAGTGTGCAAATTGAGCTGATTTCGGAGTCCATGCAAGCGGAATGACTCGTCAGGAGCCGCTGCGGACAGACGCAATCTGAGTCAAACAAAGCTCCCCAAAGGGCCATTTCGGCCGAGAATGGAGGTCGCTTGGTACAACGATGTACCTGATGAGGTAGAACGATGAACCTGATGGGGTGGAACGATGCACCCTGGAGGTAGGACGATCTACCCGGTAAGTTGAAGTTTCTGCTTCGGAGGTGGAACGATGTACCTCCCCCGGTAGAACGATTTACCTCAGAGGTAGAACGATGTACCCTGGAGGTAGGACGATGCACCTGGCAAGTGGACTGTTCTACTTTGGAGGCGGAACGATCAATCCGGCAAGTGCAACCGATGTGCGGTGGAACTGCATCGGTATCCCTCCCAAGGTGGAACGGCCTGCACCGGAAACTGACCGGAGCACAGAATTCATGGCCCGATCGGGCTGTCCGGGTCAAATGCTGCCGGGCAACAGCACCACTTCGAAGGGGATTGCCACGGCCGTTTCCACTTTGTGGGACCGGCCTCGCAATGACGGTCTGTTTTAGGATTCGGCCAGGGAGTCCCTTCTGAAAAACACGATGGCATGTCTGTCTTGTGTTTGTGCCGCGGGTTTTTGTGGCGCTATTTGCGATTAACTCCTCAACGCAGCGAGACAGTCAGCTCAGAATGAACGGGCTGACGACGTGGCGATTCCCGGAATGAAACCTTTGCTAGGTTGACGCTGCGTCGCGGTATCACTAAGTGGGGGATTACCGCCCGCCGGCCGACATGGAGGCGTGACGCGAAGCGCGTTTTGCGATGATGGATGCAGTGATTGTCCGCCGGCTCTCTTGCGGGACGGGCTTGCGACGAAAGGTCGATTATAGATTTGACCGGGAAAGTCGGCATCATCGAAGATTGGTGAAATTTCGCGTTCGCGATCCGTGTTCCGTTCTCCTTTACAATATTTCTCCCGCACATCCGTTATAATTACCAGAAGCAAGGACAGAATTGACAGCCGCCACTTCGAAGCAGATAGAAGCCACGATCGAGAAGGAAAGAGGAAGACTCTTCTCCTTCATCAGGAGAAATGTGCCTTCGAAGGAAGAAGCGGAAGACATATTCCAGGATGTTCTTTTGCAATTTGCCAGCTCATTCGAGTCGATAGAGTTCATGGACCGCGTGTCGGCATGGCTGATGCGCGTCGCGAAAAACAGGATAATCGACTCCCGGAGGAAGAAGAAGCCGCAGGCTTTCAGAGATATCAGGATCAGGGTGCCGGGAGATGAGGAAGGAAATTCGCTTTCGATGGAGGACATGATCCCTGACTTCGGGGGGCTGCCCGACGAGGTGTACTGGCAGAACCAGTTCTGGGACGAGATCGAGGACGCGCTCAACGATCTTCCACGCGAGCAGCGCGACGTATTCGAGATGACCGAGTTCGAAGGAATGAGCTTCAAGGACATTGCGGGAATAAAACAGGAGCCTATCAACACGCTGATTTCGCGGAAACGATACGCGGTCCTGTTCCTGAGACAACGTTTGAAAATTTTATACGAGGAGTTAAAAGAAAATGTGTAGCATGCATAATCACGAGTTCAAGCATAAAAGGAGATGGTGGTTCGTTTTCGGACTGCCGCTCATGCTTGCTTTCCTGGCCCTCGCCGGCCTGGTCTTCATGTTTCTGTGGAACGCGCTTCTTCCTGCGATATTCGGTCTGAAGGCGATCGGCTACTGGCAGGCACTCGGCTTGCTCATCCTGGCAAGGATCCTCTTCGGCAGTTTCGGCAGAGGGCCGCGGACGTACTTCTCCCGTCGCCGCCAATGGGAGCGCTGGAAGGAATGGCACAAGGAGCATCCCGACTTCCACGAACACGCGCATGGCGAAGATGAAGCGGATGGCGGAGAAGACAAATTCTAAACGATGTTCAAAACCCTAAATCGTAAATGCGGAGATTTCATCCTCTACTGTTTTGAGCCTGTGATTTAGAATTTGTTTAGGATTTAGAATTTAGGGTTTAGGATTTAACATGGAGGATTTGATGACAAACTTCGAGTTCTATTATAAGTTGACTTATCGCCGCGCGAAGGACGAGACTCGCATCCACTGGCACCGCGATGATCCGCCTCGTCTCTTGACTGAGGCGGTGAAGGCCGGCGGACACGGCAGAGCTCTCGATATCGGCTGCGGTACCGGCGTGAATTCCGTGTACATGGCACAGCATGGGTACAGTGTGACCGCCGTCGACTTTGTCCCGCAGGCCCTGCCGTTCGGGATCAGGCGGGCAGAGAGAGAAGGTGTCAAAATAGAATTCGTCGCGGCGGATATAACGAAGTTTGAGACCGCCGGGAATTTCGATCTTATCCTGGACTTCGGCTGCTTTCACGGATTCAATGAGAAAGACAGGCTTCTTTACAGAGATAAACTTCTCTCATGGCTTGCAGAGGGCGGCCAGTACGTGCTCGGGCATTTCTACAGGAGCGATGCCTTCGGAATAGGACCGCGAGGAAGGAAGAAAGAAGAAATCGAAAACTTCTTCGCGCCGGAACTGAAGCTGGAGAACTTCATCCTGGAAACGGACGGGAAGGCGATTTCTCAGTACAGGTTTAGAAGAGGAATGTTGGAGTAATGGAATCATGGAATATGGGATGGTCGGTGAGTTGGGAAGAGAAGATGGAACAATGGAATTTCGGAATGATGGGGTACGGCATACTGGATCGTTGGATTAAGAGATTGATGGGGGAAAGTGGAGGGAATAATGGAATTCTGGAATGGCGGAATACTCAGTTGTTTTTGAGCGCCGCAGGCGCGACATGTTTGTTGAACTGAATAATGTGAGAACAGGAAACGATAATGGAACAATTGAACGATAAAATTGCATTGGTAACTGGAAGCTCACGCGGGATCGGCGCTGAGATAGCGAAACATTTCGCGAAGCACGGGACAAGGGTGATTCTTCACGGCCGGGATGAGGCATCTCTCGGTAAGATAGAGGACGAGATAATACGCGACGGAGGACAGGCGATGCACGTCAAGGCCGACGTCACTAAGTTCGCAGAAATAGAATCTGCCCGTTCGGAGATCGAAAAGAAGTTCGGACCTGTCGATATTCTTGTCGCGAATGCCGGAGGAAGCTTCACGAAGCCGGCTCCATTCGATGAACTCTCCGAAGAAGGGTGGCGTGCATCGGTGGAAGGGAACCTCACAGCCACCTTCCTGACAGTAAAGAGCTTCCTGCCCGGCATGAAGAAGAGAAAGTCCGGGAATATCATAACAATTTCTTCCGCCGCCGCGAGACATGTGACCGGAAGATCGCCCGTGCCGTATTCGGCCGCGAAAGCCGGGATAGAAATAATGACGCAGCAACTGGCTGCGGAAGCCGGACCGTTCGGTATACGTGTAAACTGCATTGCGCCGGAAATGATCTTCACCGAAAAACACCGGGCGATGATTCCGCCGGAACATTTGAAAGGCATCGTGGAATACCACCCGCTGAAGCGCCTCGGCGAGACGAAGGACGTGGCCGAGGCCGCGCTGTTCCTCGCTTCCGACAACTCTTCATGGATAACAGGCGTAATCCTGGACGTCGCCGGCGGAGCGGTGATGGTGTAGCCAGGGGAATAATGGATAGGTGGATTAATTGGTGGGATGGAGGATGTTTGGAAAGACGGAATGTTGGAATCATGGAACAATAGATGATTGGGATGCAAAGATCGGAAACCGGCGAATCAATTCTGTGACGAGTTGCCCCATGGCCAATTTTGAGGAATGAGAAATGGAAGTCGTGACGTCGATCGTGCTTGTCGGAATTGCGCTGGCTTTGGGTGTGGCATTTACAATGCAAAGGATCAGGAAGTATTCCTGAAGAACTGCCCTTCGAAGGTAGACTTTCAGACGGGGAGATTGAAAGCCCGGCTTCGCAAGGCGTGACCTTAGATCCCCAGCTTCTTCATCTTTCGCCAGAGAGTCGATGGGTTCATGCCAAGCTCGGCCGCGGCCTTGACTCTGCTTCCGCTATGCTTCTTCAGGACGCCCACGATTATTTCTCTTTCGGCTCCTTTGATCGTTGAAAGGGTCTTCACGCTTTCCGCCTTGCTCGGTCTTCTGATTCTCTCCGGAAGGCATTCGGGGGCGATGACGTCTTGTCCGCTGAGCACGAACGAGTGCTCCACCACATTCTCAAGCTCCCTCACGTTCCCCGGCCAGTTGTAACTTGTAAGGAGGTCGTAAGCTTCCGGCGAAAATCGGGCGACTTTCCTTCCGAACTTTTCGTTGAAACTCGAGATGAAGTGATTCACCAGGAGCGGGAAGTCGTCCATCCTTTCCCTGAGAGGAGGAAGGTGAATATTTATGACATTGATCCTGTAGAAAAGGTCCTTCCTGAACGTGCCTGCCTCTATCTCGTCGGGCAGGGTTTTGTTAGTTGCCGCTATGATCCGGGTGTCCATTTTGACCGCTTTGTTTCCGCCGACTCTTTCAAACTGCCGTGTCTCGATGACGCGCAGAAGTTTTGTCTGCACAGGAAGAGATATGTCTCCAATCTCGTCCAGAAACAGTGTGCCCCCCTGGGCCATCTCGAATTTGCCTGCCTTCGTCTTTACGGCGCCGGTGAAAGCTCCTCTTTCGTGTCCGAACAGCTCGCTCTCTATCAGCGACTCGGCGAAGGCACTGCAGTTGAGCGCCACGAACGGTCCTTTCGCCCTTGAACTGTTCAGGTGAATTGCTCTGGCGACGAGCTCCTTTCCCGTGCCGCTTTCTCCCGTGACGAGAACTGTAGTGTCGGTCTGGGAAACACTGTCCAACAGCGTGAAGACGCGTTCCATCTCCTTGTTCCTGCCGATGATATTGTCGTATCGGAATCTTTCCCTCAGATGTTCGGACAGGTTTCGCAACTCGGAAACATCCATGAACGTCTCGACGGCCCCGATCTTTTCGTTCTTGTTGTTCCTGAGGATGGAAGAGTTTACACGTATCGGTACGATCGTTCCGTTCTTGTTGACAATTTCGAGCTCATTTTCGACCGACGGTTTTCCTTTCATTATGGTACGCTCCATGTGACAGCCGTTGCGGCAAAGCCGGGACCTGAACACCTCCCAGCATTTCCTGCCGACAGCTTCGTTCTTCCTGAAGCCCGTTATGCGTTCGGCTGAATTATTGAACGACGTCACGGTCCAGTCGTTGTCTATCGTAAACGTCCCCTCGATGTTGCTGTTGAAAATGGCGTCGAGCTTATTACGCTGGTCGATCAGCTCCGATGTCTTCTGCTGTAGCTCCTGGCTGAGTGTGAGCATCTCGTGCGTGTCGCGGAACACGAACACGACGCTTGTAACCTCATCGTCCCGCACGATCGGCGTAATCGACCCCAGAACGTTCTTCTCAGAGCCGCTCCTGTTTGTAATGTCGACGGAGAGATTCGGCAGGGCGATGTTCTTCGCCAGTGAGTCCGATATGTGTGTCGATTCATCTGGACTTTTCCGAAATAGAATTCGGTAGTGCTTTCCGATGATCTGCTCTTCCTTGAATCCGGTAATTCTCGATGCCGCCTCGTTGAACACTATGATCTTCCCGTCGCGGCCGATCACGGCTATCCCGTCGGGACGGACCATGTTTTCCCGGTTACTGTCGATAATGCTGATGACTTCTTTCATCGAAGCATGTCCTGTGGTTTGTTCTTTAAGTGCCCTTGTCCTGAACGGATTAATTCTATTGCATTCGCGCAACGATTGCAATGCCTGTTGCGGTAGCGCAACGTCAAACGCCTGATAACCGGCAATGCGTAGCAGATTGAAGGTTAGTCACGGCACAAGATTTGGCCCCTATTGAGAGGCGCCGGAGACATTGTATTCTTACGGCGCGTGCTCGGTATCAAGTAACACACTGGAGATGAAAGTATGAATCGAAGAGTAGCGATTGCCATTGAGGAATCGGGTTCGGAAGAGAGAGTTGCCGAACATTTCGGGAGATGCTCGAAGTTCAACATATGCGAGCTTGACGGAGGGAACCGCGTCGTTAAGCAGGAGTCGTACTTCAACCCGTTGAACGGCGAGCATGGAGGAGCCTGCCAGCTTCCCGCTTATGTGAAACAATTCAATGTCGGCGCGGTCATAGCCGGCGGGATGGGGCGAAAGGCTGTTGCGGGTTTCCACGAGCTCGGGATGGAAGTTATTACGGCCCCGGGCCTGCTTTACAAGGAAGCGGTCGAGCTCTTCGCGCTCGGGAAACTCAAGGGCTACGAGGAATGCGCGGGTCATGAGCAACATTCAAACTGAACCTTCCGAAGAACGAGACCGGAAGGGATGCGCCCGGACGTTTGAAGCAAGCCGCGCTGCGCTTCAATTAACTGGAGCGGACCGAAGATCGGCGGCAATTGCAAACGAATTGCGGAACGTAACATTATGATAATGCCAATTTACCTTTACGGCACGAGGATCTTCGACGAGCCGGTGCATCGGATCACTCAGTTCAACGACAGGCTTGTCGGGCTGGTTCGGAGCATGTTCGAGACGCTGGTCAATGGCGACGGCATCGGTCTCGCCGCAAATCAAATCGGTCTTCCCGTCTCGCTCTTTGTTATGGATCTTTCCGGGATGTCGGGTCATGAAGGCGACAAGCCGCTCGGGGTGATCAACCCCGATGTTCTGTCGTCGAGTGAAGTCAGCGTGACGATGGAAGAAGGCTGCCTGAGTATTCCGGGGGTCCGTGAGGACGTCAGCCGTCCCGAATCCATCATCGTCCGCTTCACTGACGGAAATTTCCAGGAAGTGCAGATGGAGCTAAGCGGCGTCTCCGCGCGCGTGTTCCAGCACGAGTACGATCACCTTCATCAAAAATTTTTTGTCGAGAGGCTCTCTTCGGTGAAGCGGCAGCTCGTCAGGCCGAGACTGTCGCGAATCAGGAGAGGGGATGTCGATACACTTTATCCCGTCATGACCGGAAAAGATGAACGGCAGAAGAAGGCCGGGCGGATTCCGGAATTCGAGTTCGGGACTCAAATCAAATGAAAGGGATCGGCAATGAACGGCAAGCATAGCGGCAAAATGGGTGCAGGCGGGTTCTGCGTCTGCGTAAGCTGCGGTTACAAGAGACCGCACCAGCAGGGCGTTCCATGCATGGAAGAGAAGTGTCCGAAATGCGGCAAGGTCATGATGCGGGAGGGATCGGAACACTATCTGCTTGCACTTGAAAAGAAAAAGAAGCAGGGCCGTTGATCCCGGATCATTCCGGGAAATGATGAGGTTTCCTGGTTTGGATTCACCGACTGAAAGGATCGGACTGTTGCCGGTTAAGTGATTTCTCACAATTAATCAGAAGGAGATGCCATTTGGACCACCATCATTCCGGCGGACGTCAACACGGAAGTCCGGAACTAAAATCGAAGATCGCCGACCGGCTTCTGTCGGTAATGAGTCTGTCCGGCTCGGACGTCGTTGCAGATGTCGGTTCGGGCGACGGCTATTATTCATCGAGATTTGCCGAGGCATGCGGCGAAGTCGTTGCAGTCGACGAGTATTGCGACGGCCTTAAGGGCGGCTTCTATGCCAGTCCGAACATCGGGACTGTGTGCGGCGACGCGTGCCGTTGGTTCAAAGACAATTCGTTCGATAAGTTCACGCATGTCTTCTTTTCAAATTCGTTCCACGACATGCCCTGTCAGCGCGAAATGCTGGCGGCGTTGTCGGGGACCTTTCGGAAGGGTGCCCACCTTGACATGATAGAGTTCCACCCCGATACGCCGTTCGGTCCGCCTAAGAGCATAAGGTTTTCAAAAGACGCTCTAAGGTCGATGGTGGAACCCTTCGGGTTCAAGCAGGAGACGTACATCGAACTAGGCACTCATTACTTTATGTCGTTCAGGAAAATCTGAATCCTAATTCACGAAAGGCTGGTCTGACTCAAAGTGTTCGTACCATCGAAGATCTTCTTCACGAAGGGTGTCGGAAGACACAAGGACTATTTAAGTTCATTCGAGTTGTCGTTGAGAGACGCGGGCATCGAGAAGTGCAACCTCGTTTCGGTCAGCAGCATATTTCCCCCGGGCTGCAAGCGCATCAGTTTGAGCGAGGGACTTAAGGAGATAGAGAGCGGCCAGGTTACCTTCACGGTGATGGCCCGAAACGCAACAAACGAGCCGAACCGTCTAATAGCCGCATCGATCGGCGCGGCGATTCCCGCCGATGCGGGACAGTACGGCTATCTTTCGGAACACCATGGATTCGGAGACAACGAGAAGACCGCCGGCGACTATGCCGAAGACCTTGCCGCTCAGATGTTGGCAACAACCCTGGGGGTCGAGTTCGACCCTAACACCGACTGGAACGAACGTGAACAGGTCTTCAAAATGTCCGGGAAGATCGTCCGGACTTTCAACATCACGCAGACGGCTGAGGGAGACAGGACCGGAATCTGGACGACGGTTATCGCAGCTGCAATTCTTCTCCCATAGAAAGGAGCGTCCATTTGGCTGACCAGAGGATCGAGTCTGAGCTTGAAATAAAGACATACGACATTGACGTCGCGGGCCATGTGAACAATATCGTCTACGTGAGATGGCTTGAAGACATGCGGTCGAGACTACTATTTGCCCGGAGCCCGGTGAGTAAGCTGATTGAAAGGAATCTGTATCCTGTGGTCGTCTCGACGCAAATACGTTATAGGAGCCAGCTTACGTTGACCGATAAGCCGAGATGCATCATCTGGATCGAATCGGTGAAGCACGGGCTTATGCACCTGAAGGCGGTATTTCAAAAAGACGATTCGCGTGTAGCGACAGCGGAACAGGATTGTGTCCTCATGGATCTGCGAACGGGAAAGATGGACAAGAAGGCTATGGAGCTTTTTCAATGAAGCGGGAAGAAGTCACTGGACGATGAACTACACAGGATCTGATAGTGCTAACAGCCGCATCATGGAGGTTGAATGCCATGCCGGATAACAAGGATCATTGGTACGACGGACTGTTCTACGATTTATTCATCGCCCCCAACCAGGACAGAGTCTTTGCCCAGGTAAAAGAGATGCTTCCTGAGGGCTCGACCGTCCTGGACATCGGCTGCGGAACCGGAAGGCTCGCGTCTCAACTGCTGGACAAATGCGGAAAGATAGTCGTAATCGATCCGTCGGAGAGAAACATAAAGATCGCGCGGCGTAAGTTCGCCGGTCTGCCATCCGGGAAAATAGTTGTGGGGAGGATGGATGGGTTCGAGTTCCTTGCGACAAACGATCTTCATTTCGATTTCATAACGATGTCATACGTCGTTCATGAAATACATGAGGACGACAGGGCCATTCTCCTGCGTGCCGCGGCGGCGGTGGCGGACAGGATTATCCTGGTGGACTATCTCGCTCCGCAGCCGGGGAATTATTGCGGTGTGCTGAACCAGCTTGTCGAGTACGCGGCCGGGCCGGAGCATTACAGAAATTTCAAGTCGTTCATGAGGAAAGGCGGGATTACCGGTCTGCTGAAGGAGCTCCACCTCAGAACGTTAAATGAGCTGAAGAACCGTCCGTGCTCCAGCCATATCGCGGTTGTGGAAGGAAAGAAGGGGCGGGACAAATCGGGGAGAGCCTTACCTTCGGCGTGGGAGACCGGTAACAGGTCATCATGTGATGTTGTAGATGAGGGAAGCACCCGGCGGATCGGGTCGCTAAACCCTCGCGACAGGCACGGTGGCCAGAAAGATGATCGCGCTGGTGAGAATCACAAGCGGGCCGGCGGGCAGCCCGGTGACCGTTGAGACTAAGATCCCGACGACCGCCGAGATTGCCCCGAACAGGCCTGCCGTTACACCGAATTGCCCGAGTGTCCTGCTCACGTTTCTCGCGGCCGCGGCGGGGATGGCCACCAAGGCTGCTGTCATGAGCCCTCCGACAAGGTCGACTCCGAGCGCTACTGTGATGGCTATTGCTGAAAGATAGATGAGGTTGTACAATTTCACATTGACGCCTTCGGTCCTCGCGACATCTTCGTGAATGTTGATGAGCATTATCTTCGAATAACTGCGGTTTATGACCACTACCACAAGAGTTCCGAGCACCATTGAGGCAAGAGTTTCGTAAATCCCGACTTTCGAAACGTCTCCGACGAGGGCGGCTTCTGCTTTGTCGATCGGGAGGAATAGAAATGCGGTGGCTACCCCGGTAGCGAAGACGATTGCAGTCAATGCTTCCATGGCGAGTTTCGTCCTGATCTCGAGGAGCCAGATCACGATTATACCGAAAACGACGAAAGGGAATGCGCCGAGGGAGATGCTGAAGCCGTATACGATTGCAAGCGCCGCTCCGGGAAGGGCAAGGTGTCCGAGCGGACCCGCTATCACCGCCATTTTTCTCGATAGCATCAGCGTGCCGAGATATGCCGCCGAGCCGGCGATGAAAATTCCACTGATGAGGCTGAGTGCAAGTTGATATGTCATTTTAACGGAACTCCTCAGTGAGTATAAAGCTTTACTTCGGCACCGTAAACATCGCGCAACAAGTCCGGCGTAAGAATCTCTTTCGGGACTCCGTAGCATCGATGACCGAGTCTCGACAGGCAGAGGACATGAGTTGAATGCGCATAGACGATATTGAGATCGTGAGTAACGTTGAAGATCGTCAGACCCTGCCTCTGCCAGATCTCTTTGAGGAGCGAGTACACTGTCTCGCCTCCTGCCACGTCGATCGCTGTAGTCGGCTCGTCGAGGAAGAGAATGTTGGGATGCGACGCGAGAACCCATGCGACAAGCATTCTCTGGAATTCCCCTCCCGAGAGATAGCCGGCCCTCTTGTTCGTGATGCCGCTCTCCAGCCCGACGAGCTTGAGGAAGGTCATGGCTTCGTCAGGCTTGAGTTTCTTGAGCCCGAAGATGTCTTTAACCGTCAGAGGCATGTCGCGAACGGAAACCTGGTTCAGCCCCTGTGGAAGATACCCGATCCTCGGCTTCTTGTGCCAGTTCATTTCGCCGGTATGAGGTATGAGCCCGAGGAGAGATCTCAGCAGCACGGTTTTTCCGGAACCGTTAGGACCGAGTACCGTCAGAAACTCGCCTTCGGTCACGCTGAAATTCAGGCCGGACAAAACAGGTGAATCGTCCAGCATTACTCCGAAGTCTTTGACATCAAGCAGTATATCGCTCATTGCATCGCCGCCAAGCTTTCATATAGTCTTCGTGAATGTGGCACAAGGGCACCGGGAAAGGTTCGCGCGCACGATAGGACGGAACAGCCGGCATGGCGTATGGCCGCTTCGTAATGATTTGCACGGTCGTTATCCAGCCTCCTGTACCAAAGTTAACACAACTTTTTCAAAAGTCGAGGCTGTTCTGCGAAGATCGATGCATCCGGTGATCGCGGAGGAAGCGCGGGATAAGAGGTATACGGAAATGGCGGATAATCGGCTGGTGGTTTCCATGTTCGATCCGGCGGGATCTTATGGGAAGGTCGGCGGTCTAAAATAATAATCCGGATGGATCGTCTCTCAGTCGGCGGATGCATCCTTTTGCGCAGCGTGGCATCAAAAGTATGAAAAATCGCGGCCGGGTGTCAGGGGAGGTACCTAAAGGAGGAATCCGGTCCGGAATAATTGAAAACCAGAACCGGAGAGTCTGATATCATGATAATGGACAAGCAAGGCATAATGGAGAAGGTGGGAAAAATGCCGGCGGGCGTTTACTCTGCCTCGAACAAGTACTGGTGCGTGACTTGTAAACTTCTTTTCGATATGGACAGTCCAGTGTGTCCGTACATGCCGAAGATGTGCATCAACACGCCGGTGCCCGTCGAAGTAATGCGGCCCGAGTCGACGGTAAGCATAGAGAAGTTCGGCCTCTTTTATCCGAAGGTTCCACAGAAAATGATGAACTTTCTGGCGGGTGAGAAACCTGAGTCGATCGGCAGGAAACTGGCCGGTGAATATATCGGGTTTTTGAATGAGTGGCGGTTCGAGTACAAACACGAGCCGCTTCAGACTCTGAAGAGTTTCATAATCACCGTCAGCGGGAGTGAAACGGCGCAGCGGGTTACGCCGGAAGGGATCGTCTTCGTCATAACAGACATGAAAAAGGTGTGGGATAAAAGGAAACTCTTTCCCATACTCGGTTCGGCCATTGAGGTTCTGAAAGACGAACTCGACATCGCGCAAAATATCTTCTTCGACGAGATCGACATCATAGGGGAAAATGAAACAGGAAAGTACTACTGTTCCATGTGCAGGAAATTCTTCGAGTTCTCCTCGCAGAAGGATTCGATAACATGCCCGCTGATGCCGCAGAAGTGCGTGGCGGTGCCGCACACGCTCGACAAGGTCAAATACACTCTCAAAGACTTGATATCGGTGTATGAACATACGCCGGATATATACAGAAGATTCACGAAAGCCTTCCCGCTGAGAGAGGGCTGGCAGGAGTACCTCGCGTCGCTGCTGAGGGACGAATGGAAGTTCAGCGTGATGAAGAAAGGCTTGAATTGCATAGCGGCGCAGATCGGTCTCATCGACGAAGAAGTGAATTGCCTTTCTGAAGAGGGAGACGCCATGAAACATATGGCGATGATGGGATAAGCCGGGAGAATAATGGAATTTTGGAATGATGTATTGCTGGTTTGATGGACCGGCGAGTTTTAAAACAGGAAATCAAATCAAGGGAAGCACATGAAATATCTGATATCATCAGAAGGAAATTCACTCGAAAGCAGCGTAAGCAGTCATTTCGGCATGGCGCCATATTTTCTCGTGTATGATGACGAGACGAACTCGCTCGAAGTAAAACAAAACGGAGACGGCACCGATCCACATCTCGTCATTCGCGACACAGCCAAGGCCGGCGTTAAAAAGATGATTTGCGGCGGAATCGGTCCGCATGCGTACCAGGTCGCAGAGAGATTCAAAGTGGAAGTGTGCGTTACGTCCGGGATCCCGGTTTCGCAGGCCGTGAAGCTCGCTGCGGATGGAAAGCTCCCGGTCGCGACCGGTCCGACGATGCAACACCATCACGAACATGGCGGTCACACGCATAGTCACTGACAGTGAGCGTATCGGCGGCATACGGCCCGCTATGGTGAAGCGGCCCCCTTACTGACACCGGGTCAGGGTCGATGTGAAACAGAACACTCAATGCCGTTTTGCCATCCTCAAGTTGTTTTGATACTGGAAAAAGAAGCCGTAACTTGTGGCGAGACGCTGTAAGGATTGATGGTTGAAAATGTATCTCCCGCCGTCGTGCGACAGGAGAACAACCCATCGCGGTCTGACAGCCTCACGGCGGCTCAGCATCCCTCTCATCTCGGGTGGGAAAGCTCTTTCCGGAAGGAAAAGTCAGGGAATTGCAAATGGCTCCTGAGTCGTCTTTGCGAAATAACGACGGGACACGATTCGCCGGTCGAGGAATCAGCTACCGCCAGCCCACCGAACCTCCTACAGGATTCGCGAGTTTCATTTCATATATTCTCCTCCGCGGCGGGGCGCCTTATCGTTTTCCCGGGTCGGCTCGCGCGGGACGCGGGAAGGAGATCTGAGCCATCACAATTCGCCGAAAAATAATCGCTGCATTTCTACTCTTCCCGGCGATTGTAATTATCGTCGGCGGGATCCTCTCGTTAGAACAGATACTTAGCGGATTGAAAAGGGCCGACCGCAGTGCGACAAGGAGCGCCAACATAGTAGCACATTCGCTGGAATCGCAGATCGCGGGGTCTAACGGCGACAGCCTTTCGACTTCGCACGGACTCGGCGGGTTGATAGATTATTTGAAAAGGGAATACGGGTACGAATTGGTGATCGTCGATCAAGACCTGAGAATTGTCGGCGACATTCATCGTGAAGACTTAGGGAAGGAATTCACCGGCAGGAACGATTCGGTGATAGCTACATTGAGGGATGCGCGTGTAAGAATGTTTGAAGCGCGGAACAAGGACGGGCGCTCCGAAAAATGGGTGGTCGTCCCTGTTCGCGGGAACGAGAACAAGGTGAGGGGAGCAGTCCTCCTTAACACTGCCGGTGCCCTCGTCGAAAGCAGTCGGTTGATATACGAAATCAACGCAACCATAACTATAACCGTACTGATAACGGTGATCGTTTCGATATTCCTTGGAAGGTTATTGTCCAGAAAGGTCGCGGATCAAGTCGGTGCGCTTGAGAAGGGCGTACGCGAGATAGACCGCGGCAACCTTGACGTCAGGATCGAGCAAAAAGGCAAAGACGAGCTGGACATGCTCGCAGGGGCGTTCAACAGAATGGCGTCCGACCTTCAGAAGTCAAAGAACGAACTTGAAAGGAATGTTGCGGAGCTTCGCCAGAACGAGATGCGCCTCCGGCTTGTGGTGCGTGCTTCTCACGACATGATCTGGGAGACGGAACTCGAATCCGGAGATTCGGAATGGAGCGACGCACTCTGGGCTTTTCTCGGCTACACTCGTGAAAAGGTGAAACCTACTCTCGATTTCTGGAGGGCACACATCCATCCTGAGGATGTGGGGAGGGTGGTGTCCGTGACGGAATCTGCTTTGAAGTCCGGCAGGGAATCGTGGTCGGTAGAGTACCGCCTGCGGTGCAGCGACGGGGTTTATAAGGATATCCTGGATCGGGCGTATATCACTTATGACGGCGGCAGGAAGCCCGCCCGCATGGTCGGTGCGGCCACCGACATCTCTGAGAAGAAAGAAGCCGAGAGGCGTCTCGCGGAGAGTGAGTCTTCTTTCAGGCTTTCTTTCGCGAGCAATCCCCATCCAATGTGGGTCTACGATCTTCAAACGATTCGCTTCCTCGAAGTCAACGATGCCTTTCTCGATATGTACGGCTACTCCCGCAGCGAGCTAAACGCGATGACCCTCATCGATATACATCCTTCCGAAGATGCTCCGAGGCTTAAGGACGATCTCGCCAGAGACCGGCCGGTCCTCCAGCATTCGGGCGAATGGAGACACAGGAAAAAGGACGGCTCCGTTATCGATGTGCAGATAGACTCTCACGTCCTCGATTTCATGGGGCGCAGGGCCGTGTTGGTCATAGCCCAGGACATAACAAAGCGCAAGGAGGTCGAGAGAAAACTGAGAGAAAGTGAAATCCGCTTCCGATCTCTCATCGAGCGATCCTCCGACGTCGTTTCCATCATCAACCCGGAAGGCAGGATAGTTTATATGAGTCCCGCAGTTACGCGGATGGGCTATTCGATTGAAGAAGTGCAGGGAAGCACCGCTTTCGACATCGTCCATCCGGATGACGTGGGGAAGCTTCAGAGGGCGCTTGAGGGGATCGCCGGTTCACCGGGGAGCGTCCGGACTTTCCAGATGCGCTTCAGGCACAGGGACGGCTCCTGGCGGGATTCGGAATCGGTCGTCTTTAATGCCATGAACGTGCCGGAGATCAGAGGATTTGTCGTTAACTCACGGGACATTACCGAAAAGAAGAAGCTCGAATCGCAGTTCCTCCGTGCTCAGCGCATGGAGAGCGTCGGCACGCTGGCGGGAGGGATAGCCCACGACCTGAACAACGTACTCTCGCCGATCCTTCTTTCGCTCGGGATGATCAGAAGAATGAACCTCGACGAGACCGGCCGGACAATTGTCGATACGATCGAGGCAAGTGCCAAGCGGGGTGCAGACCTTATTAAACAGGTCCTTTCCTTCGCCCGCGGAATAGAAGGTGAAAGAACTCTTGTGCAGCTCAGGCACCTTGTCGATGAGATCACGAAGATAATCAAAGAGACTTTCCCGAGATCGATTGTAATAGATACGAACATCCCGAAAGACCTTTGGCCGATCAGCGGCGACGTGACGCAGCTTCACCAGGTGATGATGAACCTCTGCGTAAACGCAAGGGATGCAATGCCCGACGGCGGAAAGATCGAGATCGCCGCTGAGAACGTCGTCCTGGACGAACAGTACGTGCACGCACATTTCGAAACGAAGGAAGGGCCGCACGTCCTTCTCAGCATAACGGACACCGGCGTCGGGATCCCGGCCTTGTTCATAGACCGGATCTTCGAACCTTTTTTTACAACAAAGGAAGTGGGAAAAGGTACCGGCCTCGGCCTCTCCACCGTCATGACAATTGTGAAGAGTCATGGTGGAGCCGTGTACGTTTACAGCGAGGAGGGAAAAGGAACGACGTTCAAGATTTACTTTCCTGCCCAGATGGTGGCGCATGCGACGCGACCGGACGAGGAGATGAAAGAGAGGTATGCGGGGAACGGTGAGTGGATCCTGGTCGTGGACGACGAAGCGGCGGTACGAAACATCACCAAGACGATTCTCGATGCGTACGGGTACCATACAATCGTAGCTGTCGACGGAGAGCACGGTCTCGCGGTTTTCCTGGAAAACAAGGACAAGATCGACCTTGTTATCACCGATACGATGATGCCGCGAATGGACGGGCCTTCTATTATCAAATCGATCAAACAACTGAATCCTAAAACGAAGATCATTGTCATCAGCGGACTTTCGCAAAACGGGAAAGAGCCTGTTCTCAACCAAGTAGAATTCTCTCTCACGAAGCCGTTTACTTCGGAGAAACTCCTTAAGACGGTTCACCAGGCTCTGGAAAACAATTCCTGAGTTTCCGCGGCGCGCACCGGGGTTTGGTTCGGACGAATTCTCTCCTTAGATTGCCGAAGGAGTACGGAACACTTGCCGTCTAATCGATATCATTTAAGGAGGAGGATCATGAACTGGAAGATAGTATTGCTCCTTTCATTGCTCGGCGTTATCGTCGGCTTCGCCGGAGTGTATGGGCTTTCCGGGACCGGTGAGATGATAGTCTGGCTGATTGTGTTTTTGATTTACGCAGTAATAATCGGGAGGCGCCTGCAAAGCGATTTCTTTGTGCATGCGCTCCTTGCCACGATACTCGCGGGACTATGGGTAGGTATTATTCACGCAGCGTTCATAAACACGTACGTCGCACACAACGCGCAACTGCGTGCCGGACATTCGATAATGCCGAAGACCGCTCATCCGCGACTCATCATGGTCATGATGGGTCCGTTCATTGGTGCAGTGACAGGAGTCGTCGCCGGGCTTATGGCCGCGGTCGCGGGCAAGCTATTCAGACATAAGAAGGAAGCCGTGACTCAGGAGTAGGCAGTCTATTGTTGCCGGCGTCTCCACCGCTTGAATCTTGAACTTTCCTACTCTACCTTTTTTGTGATGAGCCGGTCCAGTTGATCCACGATACCGCGTGGCATCTTTCGTGAAGCTCATCGGAGGATTGCAGTTCAGTCGGGCATTGTCTCAACAACGTCAGGGAGTCGATTAATTGGTAAGATCTATCGATTTCGGCAAAGTTGCGGATATTTACGACACCTATGTGCGTGCGGATTTCGATATCGAGTTCTGGCTTGGCGAAGCGTGCAGAAAAGGTGGGAGAGTCCTTGAACTCACCGCCGGTACAGGGAGAGTCTCCATCCCGCTGCTCAAAGCGGGAGTCGATCTCACTTGCGTGGATTATTGTCCTGAAATGCTGGCGATATTGAAGCGGAAGGTCTCCGATGGAGGATTCCTATGCAACATAATCGAAATGGACATAACTGAATTGTCTCTCCCCATTCAGTACGATTTTATTTTCATTCCTTTCAATTCATTTTCAGAAATCATCGACAGGAAGAGCCAAAGGAGGACTCTCGCCCATATAAAGCACCATCTCGGTGAGGGAGGTGTCTTTTTCAGCACGCTCCGAAATCCGGCGGTGAGGAGTGGGGGTACAGGTGAGAAATTCGGAAACCTGGGCACATTCGTATCGGCCGATGGCGGGACCCTGACGGTAACGTTTGAGTCTCGATATGAAAAGGCATCCGGCTTGGTGCACGGGTTCCAATTGTATGATTTTCGGGATAAATGTGGTAAACCTGTGGGTATGAGGAAAATGGAAATCAATTTTCGTCTTCTATCGAAGGACGAATTCGAACAACTGGCCCTTGATGCCGGTCTTGAGGTGGTTGATCTGTACGGTAACTATGATTATGCTAAATTCAAAGACAGCGAATCTCCATTTATGATATGGAGAATGAAAGCGATACAGAATTGAGAAGGACATTCCTGTGATGAGAGACAAAATCTGCATGGTAACGGGCGCGAACAGCGGCATCGGAAAGGTCACGGCCATTGAGCTCGCGCGAATGGGCGCAACAGTTGTGATGGTCTGCCGCAGCAAGGAAAAGGGCGAAAAGGCGGCAGCGGAAATTGCAGGTTCCACCGGCAACAAATCTGTCCATCTACTGGTGGGCGACATGTCGTCGCAGCGCGACATACTCGATGTCGTCAATAAATTCGAGCAGCAATTCGACTCATTGCATGTCCTGGTGAACAATGCCGGGGGGCTTGTGCCGGCAAGGGAGCTCTCCGTCGACGGAATTGAGAAGACATTTGCCACAAATCACATGGGATACTTCATACTTACCAACCTTCTCCTTTCAAAGCTTGCGAAGTCGGCACCTTCGAGAATTGTGAACGTTTCTTCGGCAGTGCACCACTATGTGAAACTCGACTTCGATAATCTCCAGGGCGAGAAGAAGTATAAACAGTTTCAAGCCTATTCACTTTCAAAACTCGCGAACGTGTTTTTCACTTATGAGCTTGCCAGGCGCATGAACGGGACCGGAGTGACCGTGAACTGCATGGAGCCCGGTGCGGTCTATACTCACTTCTACGGCAATTCAGGGGTCGGGCTGAAGGCGTTCTCGGCGCTGTTCGGCTGGACGATGCGTCCTCCGGAGAAGGGAGCCGAGACTGTCGTTTATCTGGCGGCATCGCCGGAAGTTGAAGGCGTTTCAGGCAAATACTTCAAGGACAAGAAAGCCGTGCGTTCGTCATCCGTTTCCAACGATCCGGAATTGGCTGCACGGTTGTGGAATGTGAGCGAAAGTCTGGTGAAATTGAAGTAGTAAGTATCGAATCACCGCCGGGAGGAAGCGAACTTCTGGTAGTTGAGGTTTGATCCTGCCGGGCTGAGTGAAGCTTAGAACAATGTCAGAGGGCCATTGCAATGAAGCTGGAAAACGTTCCATTTACGGTCACAGATTGGAACAAGGTGAGTTCCGTGGGTGTGCGCGGCGAAACCGGCAGGGCCGTCTCCAAGGAGCTCGACCAGGGTAACGTCCGCGTCCGGATGGTCGAGTATTCCGCCGATTACCGCTCAGACCACTGGTGTACCAGGGGACACATCGTCCTCGTGATTGAAGGCGATTTGGCAGTCGAGCTGGCGGATGGGAAGAGGTACGAATTGAAAGCGGACATGAGCGTGCAGCTCGGCGATAATGAAACGCCTCATAAGGTCCATTCGAAAAGCGGTGCGAGAGTAATAATCTTTGATTGACTCTTCGGTGAGCGGACTGTACATTTTGTCGGACGGTGTCTTCAAGACTGTCAAGCGGTTCCTCCGGCGCGGCAGGGAAATTATTTGCGCCTGTAACTTTGGGAAGGGAGTGGCGTGTACCGGATCAAATCGATTATAGCCAGCCTTCTTCTGACGCTTTATCGGCGAATCGGATTGGAGACGGTAACGTGGATAGCGGCCTTCTTCTACCTTGCACTTCATAACCCATATGTTCAGACAACGTTTTCGATATGTCCCCTCGAAAATCTTGGGTTCCATTACTGTCCGGGGTGCGGGCTCGGCAGATCGGTTTCGTTTCTTCTGCATGGCGACGTGGTGCGGTCGGTTGAAACTCACATCCTCGGTATACCTGCAACCATCATCCTTCTATTTCGTACTTTCTCCCTGTTAAACGGTTCATTGAAGGGGAAATTACTTAACGGTTCAATTCACTAATTCGAGGTGATGAAATGGCAAACATCTATGAGTTAATGCCGATGCTGCAGGGTGACGAGCTGGCTTATATCCAGAATGTCATAAAGGATATGAGCGACGACCAGGCGAGACTCTTCGCCGGCGTATACAACGCGCGGAGGAAAGACCCGCAGCTCATACTGCTTCTGGCAGTCGTCGGTTTCGTGGGCATCGCCGGGATACACCGGTTCGTGCTGGGACAGGTAGGCATGGGGATCCTGTACATTCTGACCGGCGGGCTCTGCTTCATCGGAACGATAGTCGATCTTGTGAACCATAAGCGGCTTGCCTTTGAACACAATGCCATGGTCGCACTTGAAGTAACGAAGATAGCGAAGAGCTAGGATTGGAAGGCATGCGGGAATGATGGGAAACAAATCGGTGAGCCGGCGGCGGAACATACAGGGCATGGTTGCGCCGTCCCGCTCACGGAGCATCAACGAGAGCACCGGCGGGTAGATATCGTGGAACTCGAACGTGTCGGACGGGAGGCCGCTCTCGCAACGCTGAGGCTCACCAGGTCTCTGATCGAGCGGCACGGACCGCGCATCGCAGGAACACGACAGTGCCTTAATGCCGCCGACCAGGTCGCCGAGATGCTTAGGGTACATTGCGACAAGGTGGTACAGGAGCGTTTCGAGATGCACCCCGGCTCGTTCCGGGATGTCGGGAAAGTCACGGCTCTCTCATATTTCCTCGCGATGCTTTTCTTGATAGCAGGAGGTATATGGACCTACATCTCATTCTTAGCCGCATCATTCGGGCTGGTATACGGAGCCGTGCTTTATATATTCAACGGTAAGATTTTCGACAGATGGTTCGCAACGGCGGAGGGATGCAATGTCTACGGTGTTATCGAGCCGTCAGGCGAAGTAAGACACCAGGTGATTCTGAGCGGCCACCACGACAGCCCTTACGTGCTTGGATTCCTTCTCCGATTCAGGAAGATTGCGCGGCCGAGACTCGCCATGGCCGTCCTTGTTTATTTGTCGATCGTCGTCATCGCGGCCACAGCCGTATTGAGGAAGAGCTTCGGTGCCGGTGGTGAATTGCCTGTATGGTTGATGATCGTCGAAGCAGTCTTAGGGATTTTCTTCGTCGGACCGCTCTATTTCCTAATTACCCGACTCCAGTCGCCCGGCGCAGGTGACAACCTCAACTCCACCTCGACGGCAATTACGGCAGGGGTTCATTTCAGCCTTCGAAGGAAAAGCGGAAAGCCCCTCAAACACACCCGTGTTATTGTCCTCAGCACCGACGGCGAGGAAGCGGGAATGCGCGGGGCCGCCGACTATGTGACGCGCCACAGGGACGAACTGCTCTCTGTACCGACTTCGGTTTTCAACATGGACTGCGTGTATTCATTGAAGGACCTTTCACTAATTACCCGCGACAGAAACGGAACCTGTGCCCTCTCCGAGGAAATGGCCGAAGAGTGCCGGCAAATCGGTGCCGCACTCGGCCACAACGTTTCAGTAAAGCCTCTTCTTCCGGGGAGTGGCGGCACTGACGCCTGGACTTTCGCCAGGCTCGGAGTCAAAGCGACTTCGTTCATCGGCATATCGCCTTCAAGTATCGGCGACAAGGCCGTCTACCATACCCTGCAGGACACCGTAGAGCACATTGAACCGGAAGCGGTTGAAGCGGCTCTCGACATTGCCGTCAATTACGTTATGTACAAAGACCAGGAAAGCCAATGATTCGACCTTTCCAGGCCGGAGGTGGGAGAGAGAAAGGGAGATTTTTACATGGAAGAAAATGCATTCAGTGACAAATCGGTGGTCCCCGATGGAAGGACTTTGCTTAAAACACTCGGCGACATGGGCGAGGTTTGGCTGGAATTGAGAAGATATGTACAGAGCAATTACGGCCCGGCTATCGAAGAGTGGAAGTACTACGGCTCCAAGTCGGGATGGACAATGAAGCTCCTTTTACCCAGGAAGAACCTCTTCTTCTTCACCGCGCTCAAAGAGGGTTTCCGATTGTCGTTCGTCTTCGGTGACCGTGCCGTCGAGGCGATTTTGCGGAGCGATCTTCCGAAAAACATAATCGATGAAGTCTCCAATGCAAAGAAGTATCCGGAAGGGAGGGGGCTCCGTGTCGAAGTCAAAGACAGGAGGGCGGCGGCGGCAGTCAGGGAACTCATAAGGATCAAGGCTGAGAACTGACGACGCCGTATATCGAGCGTGCATCAGCGTCGAAATCGCAAGTGAACCACCAAATGCAACATATAGAAACAGAAGCTCGTTAAACACAAATGCTGAGCATTCCGCGGG
Source organism: Bacteroidota bacterium (assembly GCA_021811615.1). Lineage (GTDB taxonomy): Bacteria > Bacteroidota > Ignavibacteria > Kryptoniales > JAKASW01 > JAKASW01. The sequence goes on along the minus strand of JAJZNW010000024.1, from coordinate 4,431 downwards.
GAAAAGCTCGGAGAACGGAGATGCTGAAATGTTCTGTCCGCAATGCAAAACCGAATACAGACCTGGTTTCACGCGATGCGCGGACTGCGGTTCGGAGCTTGTTGATTCACTTCCTGAAGAGGCGGAAGAAGTCGAGGAAAGAGAAGGGGATAATGCGAAACTTGTGCCGATACTGGAGACCTTTGACCGCTCCGATATATCCAGCATACGTATGGTCCTCGATGCTGAAGGGATCGAGTATTTCCTGCAAGGTGAGGCCCTCTGGGGATTCCGGCACGTCGACCCAGTAGTGCTCCTCGTCAGGGAGGAAGATGCCGCTCGCGTGCGGGAGGCACTGAAGGGAATTAAGCTGAACTATTCCAGCTCGGCATTCAATCCCAGAAGAAAATAGTGTTACACGAAGCCCCGGGAGTTTTCTATTGCTGCAACATCTTGAACCGGTAGAACTCTCCTCTGGCGCTCATCAGTTCTTCATGCGTTCCTGATTCAACGCAGGAGCCGTTTTTCATCACTATTATACGGCCCGCGTTGCGGATAGTCGAAAGGCGGTGCGCGACTATGAGGGTCGTACGTCCCCTGACAAGGCGTTGTATGGCTTCCTGTATCAGCGACTCGGATACAACATCGAGCGATGAGGTGGCCTCGTCGAGTACGATTACGCGAGGGTCTCTGGCAAGGGCCCGGGCTATAGACAACCTTTGCCGCTGGCCTCCCGACAGCCGAGCGCCTAATTCTCCGAGCGGCGTGTCGAGGCCCTTTGGAAGTTCAGCCACAAAATCTGCGGCGTTCGACAGCGCCAGGATTTCCCAGAGGGCTCTGTCGCTCACTTTGTCCAGACCGTACAGAATGTTCTCGCGTACTGTTCCGCTGAACAGAAGCGTCGTCTGCGGCACGACTGCCAGATAACGGCGATATTGTCTCAGATCGAGTTCCTGCATGTCCCTGCCGTCGAGGATTATCCGGCCCGCCGAGGGTCTCCTGAACCCGATGACCAGACTCATCAATGTCGATTTACCCGAACCGGACTCACCGACGAACGCGACAGTTTCCCCCGCCGATATCTCAACGGAGAAATTCCTGATTGCCGGGCGGTCAGAACCATCGTATATGTAGCTGACGTTTTCGAATACGAAATGTCCGGCTACTGAAGAAACGCTTCCTTTCCCGGCATTCTGCTCGATGTCCGGCGATTCGAGTATTTCGCCGATCGACCGGATAGACTCGAAACCCCGTGCGAGTTCGGGATACGAATTCAATATCGAATTCACGGAAGCCACGATCATGGCGAAGTAACTCTGAAAAAGCACGACATCTCCCACGTTGATGACTTTATGGTATGCCAGATACGAGGTGAAGAGCAGACACACCAGCATTATGATTTGGAACGACGTCCAGGAACTTGCACCGAACAGCGCTCCGAGCACTTCCAGCCTGATGCCCCTTTCCTTAACCCTATCGAGACGCGAATTCATCTTGTCCAACTCGATCCCCTCGACGCCATGTGCTCGCGTAATCGGTATCATTTGTATCATCTCGATCACGCTGGCGGAAAGCGATTCTATCTCCGAACGGTATTCCATGTTCCGCTTCGTCATTTTACCTGAAAAGAGAAACACGAGTCCGGATGAAATCGGCACCGAGATTATATAAAAGATTGCGACGAGCGGCTGTCTTGCGACCGTCACGCCAAAGGCCACCGCGATCGTGAGGACGGCCGGAAATGCGGAGTTCATTATGTTTCTTGAGAGAATCTCCAGTATCTCCACATCACGGAGAACTTTCGATTCCAGTCTTCCGGACTGTTTATCGCCGATGAATGAAATCGAGAGTTCCTGGAGTCGCCTGACGATGGACGAACGCAGATTCAGCTGCATCGTGTTCAGTGCACTGCTGAACACGCGCACGTAGAGGGTGTGAGTGGGTATGTTCTGGATGATTATGACGAAAAAACCGGCCCCGACCAGCCACAGGTCGTTGATTGAGTACTTGCTCGTGTCGCTTACAATATTGATCATCCGCGCGATGACCACCGGGAGTATCCAGACGGGGGAATTCTTTATCGTGAAGAATATTACGGCGAGGACAAGCTTGAGATGCTCCCCTTCGTAAAGGTGGAGTAAGTTCCTTAACGGATTTGAGCTGCGGTAATTGAATTCGAGCTGCCTGTAGCTTCTCTCGGGCATTCTGAATATGGGCGTTAACGGTTTGGAACGTGGCCCTTCTTTCGGGATGAAATTGTTCGAAATCTGTGAAATAAACAAATCTACGGCGAGGTTAATCTGTTTGAAACTGCCGTGTAAGGGAATGGACGCAGATGCTTACGGACAAAGGTTGAAAAGGATATTGAGTTGCCGTTTCGTGTTCAGGTTGGTAAGACCCGTGGCCGTTGATGGTAGACGGGACCGCCGGCTTTCCAACAGCCGCCGCGTCCTTGATTCTTGGGGGGGCTGAAACTATATTTTTAAGCAAAATTCACAAAACACCAAGATTTATGGGAGATTATGGCTAGTACCTCAGATTTCAGACCGGGGTTGACGATTCGTTACAATAACGATCTTTGGACGATAGTAGAGTTTCAGCATGTGAACCCGGGAAATTGGCGCGCTTTTGTTCGGGCGAAGATGAAAAATATTAAGACCGGACAGGTAATTGAGAACAGGTTTCGGGCTGGACAGGATGTGGAGGTTGTAAGGATCGAGCAGCGCACCTACCAGTACCTCTATCGGGATGGCGATCTTCTCGTCTTCATGGAAAATGAGACTTACGAGCAGATACAGGTACCTGAAGAAGTTGTCGGCGAAGGAAGCAAGTTCCTCAAGGAAAACGAGAATGTGCAAATATCCTTCAACGGGACGGAGATAACCGCCGTTGAAATCCCGATTTTCGTCAGTTTGAAAGTCGTGGAAACCGAGCCGGGCATAAAAGGCGACAGCGTGAACAATGTCATGAAGCCGGCCAAGATGGAAACAGGTGCGATCGTGAACGTTCCTCTCTTCGTAAACGAAGGGGAAGTTCTCAAAGTAGATACTCGCACCGGCGCCTACGTAGAGCGCGTGAAGTAGTCGAGCCGGCGATTCCTCCACGGACACGGGCTCGTGGAGAGGATACTCACGTTTTTTTCTTTTCATCCTGACTTTTCCCGGTAACGGGAGTGGACACCTTAGCATCGGAGACCAAATGGACCTTAACTACATCAAGAAACTCGTCAAACTAGTCGACGAGAGCGGCGTAGATGAAATAGAGATTGAGGAGGAAGGCTCAAAGATCCGGGTCAGCAAGGCTCGCCACAATTCCTCTGCGGTTCCAATCCCTCAGTTTCTTCCTCAACAACCGGTTTATGCACAGCCTGCCCCGGCCCAAACCGTCGCTGCTGCACCTGAAGCGGCCCCTGCCTCCGCGCCGAAGACCGAAGGCTCCAAGTTTCATGAGGTACGTTCGCCGATCGTCGGCACTTTTTACAGTGCTCCTGCGCCGAACGCAGACCCTTATGTACAGGTCGGATCGTCGGTTCAGCCCGGCACCGTCGTCTGTATCATCGAAGCCATGAAGCTGATGAACGAAATCGAATCGGATGTCGCCGGCAAAGTCGTTCAGGTTTTGGCCCAGAACGGACAGCCCGTCGAATACAATCAGCCTCTCTTCCTGGTAGAGCCGGCTTGATTAGACCTTCTTCAAAATTTCGAATTTCGGATTTCGAATTGCGAATTGTAAATTCGAAGTCCGCCATCCGCAATCCGAAATCTGAGGCAACTATTGTTTAATAAGATACTCATAGCAAATAGAGGTGAGATCGCGCTCCGTGTGATCAGAAGCTGCAGGGAGCTCGGCATCAAAACAGTTGCGATATACTCTGAAGCCGATCGCGATTCTCTACATGTACGTTTTGCCGATGAAGCCGTCTGCATAGGTCCGCCTCCCGGACGCGAGAGCTACCTCAATATCCCGAGGATCATTGCCGCGGCGGAGATAACGAATGCCGACGCAATCCATCCGGGCTACGGGTTTCTCTCGGAAAACGCGAAGTTTTCCGAAATTTGCGAGAGCAGCGGCATAAAATTTATCGGACCGAAGCCCGATATGATTACGATGATGGGTGATAAAGCCTCCGCCAAAGACACGATGCGAAAAGCGGGCGTTCCGGTCGTTCCGGGGAGCGACGGGGTCATCGACGATCCGAAGACGGCTATGGAAGTGGCCGAAACGGTAGGATACCCTGTTATCATAAAGGCGACCGCCGGAGGCGGCGGAAAAGGAATGCGGCTCGCGTGGAGCGCGGATGAATTTGAGCGACAATTCCAGATGGCGCGTACCGAAGCGGAAGCTGCGTTCGGAAACGGCGGCGTGTATGTCGAGAAGTATGTTGAACAGCCGCGTCATATCGAGTTCCAGGTCCTGGGTGACCAGCATGGTGAAGTGATTCACCTCTATTTG
>JAJZNW010000146.1 GCA_021811615.1 Bacteroidota bacterium | reverse complement strand
TCAGTTCCTTCATGGCCCACTATGTCCTTTTTTGTCTTCACCAAAATGGTGAAAAATCCAGTGTGTCCCGATTTTCTCTCGCCAACCCAGCGTCTATCGCTATGTCAGACACTTAACGGATCAGCTCTTCTTTTTACCCCTCAATTTTCATGCCCCTATGTCGGATTTCAGGAACGATACACAAATTGATAATACACAGAGTAAAGCCTATATTTTGTTCTGTGAGCAGAAGCCGGAATATAATCAAGTATCTTTCTGCGACAATTGGCATAATAATCCTGGTCGCGCTTATTTTTTCGAAAGTAATTTTCTCCAGTGACAGGCTCACTGCACTTGTCCTTCCCAAGATCAGCCAGCTTCTGAACCGTGAAGTCTCGGCTGAGCAGGTCGAGCTTTCGTTCTTCCCGACAATCGGCATAAAGATCATCGGGCTACGAGTCTCCAACCCTTCGTCGGGAAAATTCGAGACGCCTTACCTGCTCGATGCGAAGTCGGTCGTCATAGACGCGAAGATACTTCCTCTTCTCAAGAACAGGCTCGTGATCAACAATGTGATCTTCTATTCCCCCACCTTTTATCTCGAACAGGATCTGAGGGGGAAACTGAATACAGATCATCTTCTCAGCGAATCGTTCAACCGGGAGAGAGGAAATGTCAGGAGTTCGCTTTCGAGTCTTTTGTTATCGAACTTCGAAGTTGCAAACGGCACATTAGTATGGGATAACGACCGTGCCGGGACCTCGGTGCGGTTCATAGATGTGGATTTCACTTCTCGAATAAAGACGGTCGTGGAAGAAGACCGGCTCCTCCTGACGTCCGAGCTCAGGATAGGACGATTCGAATTCTGGAAGGGGACGTCGAATCTCTTTACGGGAGACAAGATCGAGCTCGCTGCCAACCTTGACTACGACAAGCAGCACGATATCGTTAAGATTCAGTCAGAGCATGGCTCCGTATTCGGTATCCATCTGAAAAGCGCGATCACATATTCATTCTATCCCACCACGACGCTTTCGATTTTCACGGTAAATGCCGACTCTTCGGCCCGCGGTCTATACAACATACTACCGCCGCAGCTGAAGAAAGTCGTGATAGAGAAAACCGTCAAGGGTCGCTTCGGCCTGACGCTGCGGATGCGGAGGCGTAACTCGTTCACAGACATGCAGTTCGACGCCCACTTGAGGAATTTCGATGCCGCGCTTCGTTCGGGGGACTCACTGACCATACACGATCTTGTCTGGAGATACATCATATTCGGAGACTCGTCCTCGGTCTCCATCTCGATGCCGCGAGCGACTCTGGGTCAGAATTTCGCCTCCGTACAATTAAGAATGAGCCCGCCCGAAACCGCTTCGGCGAAAATTTCCGGCGACATCGATCTTGCAAGGCTCGCACGCAATCTCGACTTACCTAAGGAAGACAGATTCTCCGGTTCGATCCAGGGGAGGTATGCCTTCGACTACGATGCAAATACCGGCCGTGTGCACGGAAACGGTCTAATAAACTTCAACGACGCGCTCGTCCAGGTACCGATCGGGATAGATACTCTCTACACGGGTGAATGCGACGGCAGTGTCCTCCTTAGGAATAACCGGGCCACGTTCAACAAGCTCCTGATCAGGCTAGGTTCAAGCGACATGGTACTAAGCGGGACATTATCGGATTACCAGACTGCATTCCTCGGGAACCGGGCATCCATACCGAATCTCAGGCTGAAGATCGTATCGAAGACCTTCAGTACGATAGGTCTCCTTCCCCACATGAACCTGAACATCGGCAGACCGGTCCTCGCATGGCTACCGACCGCCAACATTTCGCTGAATTTTACCGCCGGGAGGTTGATAATGCCTACCGACTCCCTTTCAAGAGTATCTGCCGATCTCCAGCTCCTCGATTATTTCGTGAAGCTCAGAGAGTTATCATATTCCTCTTCCATAGGGAACTTCGATGTAAGCGGTTGGACCGACTACAGCCAGATAAACAGGACAACGTTCAGCATACGGGCGCGGATCTCCACATCAAATTTCGGGAAGCTTCTTCGCAGGTACATCGGGAGGGACGAGATCTCCGGCGGGATCGGCAGAGGGGCTCTCAACATAAACGGCGTCTTCGATGACTCTGGAAAAATGGATCTTGCGAGTCTTGGCGGACGCGGGCGGTTGCAACTCTCCAACGTTTCGATCAGACACTATTCCGTCTTAAGCAAGCTATACACATTTCTCGGGGTGAAAAACAGGGAGTCTGCGAGATTCAAGAACGCGACTTTCACGGTGGACATAACCGACGGCAGGATATATTTCAACAGATTGATTGCCTTCGGGACCCCGTTCGATTTCAAGCTCGACGGGTGGCACGGTTTCGACGGTACTCTCGATTACAAGCTCTCGCTGAAAGTATTTCCGCCATTGAGCACCGAGATGGCCGCCCATCTGCAGAATTCCTACCCGGATTTGAGCCTGGGACCGGACCACAGCCTCACCCTCGGTGTGGTGGCAGGGGGCACGACTAACGATGCCCGCTTTACGATAGTGTCATTTAACGGATCGATAGCCGACGGTACGACCGCGAACTCAAACGATTATCTGGCCTTGAAGTGATTTCGTCTCGCAGAAGGTCCGGAGTCACAAACGGGTACAGGAATGCAGCCATGCAGCCGACCCGTCCGGCGAAGAAATCTCTCGGACAAAACTTCCTTGTGGACGAGAACATCGCCCACAAGATAGTCGACGCAGTCTCAGCGTCACCGGCGGATTTGCTGATCGAGATAGGCCCGGGAAAGGGTGCGTTGACCGGGCTGCTGGCCGACACCGGAGCAAGGATCGTGGCGATAGAGAAGGACGGACACCTCGCCGAGGATTTGAAAATGCGCTTTTCAGGAAACCCGAAAGTCCAGATAGTCTCAGGTGACTTTCTTGAGTACGAGTTCGAGGACCGGACCGTGCCGGTTAAGGTAGTCGGGAACATTCCATACAACCTGACCAGCAGGATCGTATCCAGGCTCGTGGATAACCGGGTGAAGATAGACAGTGCCGTCCTGATGATGCAGGAAGAAGTGGCCACAAGACTGGCGGGCCTTCCGGGTACGAAGGAGTACGGAGCGATATCGGTGCGCCTCCAGCTCGTTGCGGCGGTTGAAAAGCTTTTCCTCGTCGCCCCGGGATGTTTCCGTCCGAGACCGCGGGTCGATTCCCGCATGGTCCGAATCGTTTTTCAGAACAGGGAGCCTCTGAAAGACGAGGATGGGTTTGTGATGTTCGTGAAAAGCGCATTCGGAATGAGAAGGAAAATGTTCCGGCATTTTGTCGCGTCGCGCTACGGGAAAGGATCGATCGAGATACTGGAAGACCGGTTCAGGACAGGAAGGATCGAGACATTTGCGCCTGACGAGATTTACAATATGTTCGCACTTTTGGAGAAAAATGTTCGACCTTAATGGGTTGAGGCCGCTCGACCGTCTAAACATCATTGGAATGGCGCTCATATCGATAGTCGCGCTGATCTTTCATTCTCGGGTAGAGTATTTCATGCTGATAATCGCAAGTAATATTGCGGCATCAGTGATCATACTCGTTGCTGTGAATCTCGATTCAGCGGGATCCAGCAGGGTGCTCAGGTTTTTCACGCACTGGTACAGTATTCCGCTGATCTTCCTGACCTTCAAGGAAATGTACCTGATGGTCCACCCGATCAATCCTCACGACCTCGACTACGTCCTGATCAAACTCGACAGGATGGTATTCGGGACCGATCCCACGGCCGTGCTGGATAAGATAGCGACTCCGGGCCTGACGGAGTTTCTCCAGATTTGCTACAGCAGCTTCTACCTGTTATGGATCATACTCGGCATCGATCTTTTGAGGGAGGGTAACGAGAGAGGGTTCTTATTCTTCCTATTCGCGCTCATGTTCGGTTTCTATACCTCTTACGCAGGCTACCTCTTCGTGCCGGCGATCGGGCCGCGTTTCACGCTTTACAATTTCGCGAAGCTCAATGAGCAGTTGCCGGGTCTTTACCTCACCCCAATACTCAGAGGGATAATAAACTCCGGAGAGTCTATCACGGATGTGGCGCGGGCGGCAGCACTTGCCCAACGCGACTGCTTCCCGAGCGGTCATACTGAAATGACCCTGATTACCATAGCCATCGCGATCAGGTATCGAGCGAAGGCTGCGATGATCATCATACCGCTCGGGGCAGGTTTGATATTCGCCACCATATACATGCGTTACCATTACGGCGTCGACGTCATCGCGGGTGCCCTTGTCGGGATTTTCGTGCTGGCTACCTCACGGTGGCTTGAATCAAAGCTGACGGGAAAGAAGAAAGACAAAGGGACCGATCACGAGTTGAGCGACAGAGTGAGTCTCGTCGAGCAGGAGATGTACATCAGAAAATGAAAGCGACGCCGGCCCAAAGCGAAAGGCGCTGTCTAACTGAACTTGATCCATCATCTGGATCGATTTGGTTCGAGATCCTGAAACAGTTTTGACCTGAGCCGGAGCGATTCATTTCGGAGATCGTGTCAGCTCGGGGATGGGGATGATGAAATGGGTCATATTCGACGACCGGGCCGCCGGTTCGAAATCTCTACCTCCGTTCAGCGTTTTTCCGAATCCACCTTTGATGCCGCCCCATACTTCTTCCTCCCGCTCACTGGAAGGAGCTGATGGTTGGTATTTCCACGCCGATCTTGAAATAGAACTGCCAGGGCGTTGAAAGTGTCTGGAGTTTGGATCCCCTCCCCGGATAGAAGGCTTTGCCAACGCTCACGACGAAAGGCCCGATCGGTGTGTCGAATCCCAGCGACATTCCGACACCCTGCTTGAGAGTCTTCAGGACGATATTTTCCTGCTGCGCCCAAACATCTCCGAGATCGAAGCGGCCTGCAAGATAAGTATCGAAGAATATCTTGATGGGTAGTTTGACACGAAGTTCGGCGCTGGCAAGGAATATTTGTCTCCCTCGAAGGGCATCTTCCTGCAGACCGTAAAAAAGATCCTGCCCGCCGAGACTGAACTGCCTCGAAAGCGGCAGTGAGTTGTCGCCGAAGCCGAATATGTAATGCTGTTTGAATGTGAATGAAGAGAAAGCGGTCTGGTAGGTTTCGTAATCGAAATAGATTCTTGAGAAAGCCTGCTGGCTGTTCAGTCCTTTAAGCGAAGTCTCGAAAAAGATGTCGCTCAGAATTCCCGTTCTCGGAAATGCGGACCGGTCGCGGGTGTCGACAAACGAGCCGATCTTCAGATCGACCAGCCTGGCCGAATAGCTGCTTGAGAAATTGTGAAGGGGCTTTATCCGATCCCAGCCGTAATCGAGTGTCGCGCTCACCATACCGAATCGGCGGATCTGTGTCCCCATCGAAAACTCGTACCCTGATCGGATAATCCTGTACTCACCGACGGAAGCCAAGTCCCAGACCGCAGGTGCTGAAGAGCTCGACTGGTCAACGTAGTAGCGGACATCCCTGAAACCGGTGAACGCATGGAAATCATACGTGAGGTCTGTATTGAGAATGCGCGTCGTTCCCAGGAACATCTCGCCGAGCCTGTTTCTGGACCCGCCTGCAAATGAAAACCCTGCCCTGGTCCCGGTTCCGAGGAGATCGTCGTCTGACAGCGATGCGAACACTTGACCGTTGCGTTCGTTGTCGGCGCGCAAACCAAACCTGAACAGCCGCGAGCTCTTCTCCGTTACGTCGATAGTAAGAGCGGTAGTTGGATCGTACCTGGTCCAGAGGAGCACCTGGCTGAAGAGGTTAGTCGAGTAAATGTTATTGATGCCCTCGATGGCCTGACTGGTTGTGAATATGTCCTCCGGCTCGAGGGGAAATTCTCTGCGAATAAGGAAGGGCTTCGCTACGGTGTTCCCGAGAAGAGATATGTTTGAAACCTCCCCCTCGTTGATGGAGATGTCGAGTGCGGAACGAACCGGGTCGTAGCTAACATTCGTTATCCTGGCCATTCCAAGGTCATGGTTTCTGTAAATCCATATGAGGTTCTCACAAGCGGAGTTTATCTGAATCGGATTAACGTAATGTCCAAGGAGTTCCCTGAAAGGTTGAATCAGAACCGAGTCAGGCATTCTGAAGGCTCCTGAGAATCTCACGCTCGATATAAGAAGCAACGATTTCGATTCATATCCCGGCGGCCCTGTAAGGGTATCATCGGTCTGGAGGTGCGGCTTCCCAAAAACTACAGTCCGGTCGGGCCCTTTGGCCTCGGCAATCTCCATCTTCTTTGCGTCGGCTCGATAAAGGGAGTCGATGATTCCGATCTTCGATTCAGCGGCAATTCTTCCATCCTGAATCAATGAATCCAGGTGGTTGAAATCTGAAGAGTAGTGGCCATAGAGATGAGGGGTAATCACTACGTCTGCCTTCTCAAGTTCCAACCTGTTGGATTGCTGCATCATAATACTTGTTACCTGGTCGAGCGCATCCCAGGGAGTCGTAATACTCCTTTCGGGACGAAGCGGGCTGGTCGTGTTCACGGCGATTATCAGGCTCGCGCCCATGCTTCTGGCGATGTCTACCGGTATGTTGGAGACGAGTCCCCCGTCCACGAGTCTCAAGGAATCGGCCCTGATCGGCGTGAATACAACGGGCACCGTAGAGCTCGCACGCATTGCCTGTGCGAGATCGCCGGTAGATATTACTACCCGTTTTCCAGTGACCATATCGGTTGCCACGGCGCGAAACGGAATCTGCAGGTCGTCGAAAGAATTCACGACCCGGTAAGGGGCGTTCAGCACAAGCCTGGTAAGAAGCGTCGTGAGCCGCTGACCATTCGCAAGCGCTGATGGCAGGACAGGCTCAAACCCGTTCAATCTTATCACAAGGAAACTCTGTTCCTCATCCTGTTTCTGCTGCAGGAACAGGTCGCTTCTACTGACGGCGTCGGACAAAGCAAGGAGCTGGTTCCAGTTCTGGGATAGTGCGATGGAATCAAGCTGAGTTCCCGAATATCCTGAAGCGTAGAGCCCGCCGATGATACTTCCCATACTTGTACCTACTATCAGGTCGACGGGTATGTGAGCGGCCTCCAACGCTTCGATAACCCCGATCTGTGATATGCCTCTGGACCCTCCTCCCGAAAGGACGAGGGCGACCTTAGGCCTACTCTTTTCAAGATAAGGGAAATACTTCCCCGCTATTTCATACTTCTCTTCCTGAGCTGATGCGTTACTTATCAAAACGAAAAAAGATAGAACGACAAAAAGTCTGATAATCTTCATGAGTATATTCTGAAAACCACATTGCATTAGACGTGAATTCTTTGAAAATATACAACAACGGTTCCATCTTCTGAAACAGACGGATTTCTCACTTGAATTTGAAAACCGGCAAAGATGGAAATCGCAGGGGAACGGACACTCTTCAATGGGAGAGGAAAGGGTGACTGAAACCGGAACAAAAAAAACAACAGGCCCGGAACACTTCATGGCAGGCTGAAAGCTCTTAGTTTTGAGTTGGACGATCTCCACCGCACCGCCATGCCGCTTGAAATCGAAACCCGATTGATTTGCTTCGATGACCTAACGGGAAAATTTATCTCATGGATGATGCAACAAGTGTGACCCAAGACACCCTGCGCCTCCCTACCTGCAATCCCAGTGGGCACGGTGGGACTCGAACCCACAACCTCTGGCTCCGGAGGCCAACGCTCTATCCAATTGAGCTACGTGCCCGGCTTTGAAATTTAATCACCTCGTCGACGAGTTACAATTACACACTTCAAGCAACGAGAACTCCGTCCTGAATCTTGAATACCCGATGCGCGAGGCTTGTGAGGTGATCGTTATGTGTAGCTATAAGGAATGTCGTGGAGTGATTCCGGCAGAGGTCGAGGAGAAGCCGGTGCAACGACTCCGCGTTCACAGAGTCGAGATTTCCGGACGGCTCGTCCGCCAGGACCACCTTAGGTCCGTTTATGAGAGCCCGTGCGACCGCGACACGCTGCTGCTCACCGCCGCTCAGCTCAGAAGGTCTGTGTTCGGCCCTGTCTGCCAGGCCGACTTCGGCGAGCAGGTCGAGTGCGCGGCCCTTAACCTGGCTCAGCTTCAACCCGGCGATCAAAGCAGGCATTGCAACGTTTTCCAGAGCGGTAAACTCCGGAAGGAGATGATGGAACTGAAACACGAATCCGATCTGAAGGCTCCTGAACCTGGCGATCTTCTCGTCGGTCAATTTGAAAACATCTTCCCCGTCAAAGAGCACCTTACCGCCGGTCGGTTTGTCAAGCGTGCCGACTATATGGAGAAGCGTGCTCTTCCCCGCACCGGATGCTCCGACGACGGCGATGATTTCACCGCGATCCATCGTGAAATCAATCCCTCTCAGGACTTGCAGTTCCCTTTTTCCGATGAAGTAGCTTTTCGAAATCCCAGAGACTTGAACAATTTTCTCCGCCAACTTAATTCACTCCCATCTTACTGCTTCGGCAGGATCGATCTTCGACGCCCGTTTAGCCGGGTACAGGGCGGCGAGTGAACAAATTACAATGGCTATCAGCCCCACGATTATGAAATCGGATACGTGCATTGAGACCGGCAGGGCCGGTATGATATATACGCTCGTATCCAGCTTGAAAAGTTGGTATTTGATCTGGGCTTCGCCGACGCCGTAACCCAGAAGTAGACCGAGGATGCTTCCGAAAAGGCCCACTAGAAATCCTTCAAGCAGGTAGATCTTCATGATGCCGGACTGCGTCGCCCCCATCGCCTTGAGCACGCCGATCTCCCTGCGCTTCTCTATCACAGTCATGGTAAGCGATCCGAGGATATTGAACGCCGCTATTACGATAATGAGTGAAAGAACGATGTACGCCACGATCCTCTCAATCGTCATCATCTGGTAGAGATCCTTGTGAAGGTCATACCAGGTCTCGACCCTGTCCCCAGGAAGCATCTTCTCAAGCTTTGTCTTCACGTCGCTCGACTTCCCGATGTCATAGAGTTTAGCGTCGACCCCGTTAACCATTTCGGGTGAAACCGTCGAATCGGGAGAAGCGAAAAGGTACTGTGCCGCCGGCAGGTTCACAAACGCGTAGTACCCGTCATAGTCTTTATTATTCGATTGATAAATTCCGCCGACGACAAAATGTTCAACCTTCGGCTGATAGAATTGCGTCAGGCTCCTCTCGATCCCTGCCGGACTGATCACTGCTATGGAGTCTCCAACGACGGCGTCCAATGCGTCGGCGAGCGACAGGCCTATTACAATCTGGTGGTCGTTATCGGGATTGAGGAACTTTCCCAGAACGATCGACTCGGAAAGGCTGGATATGCGTTCGTTCCCTCTCGGGACAATCCCGACGATGTTGATTGCCCTGTTGACTCCCCCCGATACTATCATTGCTTTTCCGCTGAGGAACATGGTGGCGGATTTCACTTCCCTCAGGCTTGCCACTTCAGCCATCACCTTCTGCGGATCGGAAAGGTATTGACCCGATTCGGCGGTCACCCTGATCGTCGGATCGAAATCCACGAGGATTTTCGTGACGATTCCCTGGAATCCGTTGAAGACCGATATGACTATGATGAGCGCTGCGGTTCCGACGATGACTCCGAGGAGAGAGATTAGAGAAATAATCGATACGGAAGTCATCCTCCTTTTCGATTTCAGGTAACGAAGAGCCACAAAGCTCGAGTAAGACATCAGAAATACCTCACCGATTCGAGTGGGTCGAATCCGGAGGCCGTTCTTGCCGGAAGGTAGGAAGCGAGTAACGATAGGACGAATGCTATTCCACCGATCAAGAAAAAGTCTGCGGCCCTCATAGAAACCGGAATTGTGTTCATGAAGTAGACAGAACCCGGAATGTGAATCAGGCTATACCTCTTTTGCAGCTCGAGCATAGTGTATGCCAGTCCGCTTCCGATCAGCGTTCCGGCTGCCCCGATAAATGCTCCCTGCAGGAGAAATATTCTTGTAATTGCACCTCGCGTGGCACCGAGCGTTTTCAGTATCCCAACCGCATTCATCTTTTCGATTACTATCATCAGGAGTGTACCGACGACGTTGAAGGCCGCCACTATTATGATCAGTGCGATCACTATCGGGATCGGTTTCTTCTGAAGCTCGATCCACGCGAACAAATTCCTGTACATCTGGTACATGGTCCGCGGGTAATAGGGATAACCGAGCTTGAGTTCCAGGTCGTGCGCGGTCGTACTGACCGTCCCGAGGTCGTCGACCATCACATCGAAGCCGGTGACGCTTCCAGGCGGAATGTTGAACAGGTAAGCGGCGGAAGTAAGATTTGTATATCCGTAAATGTCGTCATACTCGGACATCCCTGTCTCGTAGATTCCCGTGATGACAAAGGAGAGAACTCGCGGAGGGTTAAGCGGCGAAGGAATTCCCTCGACTCCAAAAATGAAGACTGTATCCCCGACGCTCACCTGGAGTTTCCTTGCCAGTTTAGCACCTATGAGAAGCGGAGACATCGATCCCTGGTTGGAAAGGTCGTACTTGCCTGATACGATTTCACGCCTGATGCTGCTGTTGTCATACTTCTGCATAAGTCCTTTCAGAAGAAGTCCGTCGGTAGAAGGTGCATCTACGGCATGCGAACGATGAACGCGTATCATGGCCTCATGTGCGACGAACGGAGATACGGACCTGACATTCTTCTGGGAGAGGATCTTACTCATCGCGGCTTGGTAATCGGGTAGGCTCACATCTTCGAAGCCACGGATTTCGATATTGGCGGTGAAATTGGAGACGTTTTCGGAAATCTGCTGCTGGAATCCGTTCAGAATGGAGACGGTTATCAGGAGCGCGGCGGTTCCGATCGCCAGACCGATGACCGCGAAAAGGGTGATGAAAGATACGAAACGGTTGTGCGAGCGCGATTGGGCCAGCCGCCTGGCTATGAAAGATGGATAGCCCACCGGCTATTTTGCTCCTTCTCCGCCGGCAAGTCCGAACTCCATGAGATAGCCGCGAATAAAGTCGTCGAGGTCGCCATCCATGACGGCCTGAACATTGCTCGTCTCCACGCCGGTCCGATGATCTTTCACAAGGTTGTATGGATGGAAGACGTAGGACCTGATCTGACTCCCCCACTCGATTTTCTTCTTGGCTCCCTCGATCGCGTCCCTCTTCGCCTCTTCTTCTTCTTTTCTCATCTGGTAGAGGCGGGACCGCAGCATCTTCATGGCGCGTTCCCTGTTTTGAAACTGTGACCGTTCCTGCTGGCACGCGACTATTATGTTCGTCGGGACGTGAATCAGTCTAACTGCGGTCTCGACCTTGTTAACATTCTGACCGCCGTGACCGCCCGACCTGAATGTTTCAAACTTCACGTCTTTCGGATCTATCTCGATCTCAACATCACCTTCAACCTCAGGATACACATAGACGGAGGCGAAACTCGTGTGCCTTCTGGCGTTCGCGTCGAATGGAGAAATCCTTACAAGCCTGTGAACTCCGTTCTCGGCCTTGAGATATCCGTACGCGTACTTGCCAATGACTTCTATCGTGACGCTCTTGATTCCGGCGCCCTCGCCTTCGAGCATGTCGGCGATGTCCATTTTGAAGCCGTTGCGCTCGCCCCATCGAATATACATTCGCATGAGCATCTGAGACCAATCCTGTGCTTCGGTACCGCCTGCTCCGGAGTGAATAGTAAGAATAGCGTTCTTGTCGTCGTCTTCGTTGCCGAGCATCTTCCTGAACTCAAGGTCCGAGACAAGCTTCTCTGCGCGGACAAGTTCCGCATCTATGTCGGCAGAGTGAGACTCATCCCCCGACTCCTCTGCGAGTTCAATGAATGCCAAAGCGTCGTCAACATTCTTTGCGGCCGTATCCCATTGATCTGACCACAACTTCAGGTCGTTCAGCTGTCCCATGACCTCCTGGGCAGCGCGGTTATCGTCCCAGAAATTCGTCTCGAGGGTTTTTTGATGGAGCTTTTCTATCTCTTCCCTTTTGCCGTCGACGTCAAAGAAACCTCCGGAGGTTTTCTATCCTTGTTTTCAGATCGCCGGCCTTCTGCTTCTGGGGTTCGAACATAGGTTGTACCTTTTTAGTTATAATTTACTGGGTTCCACGAAGAGAGACAATGCAGATGTTATCTTTTGCCGACGATGATATCGCAGACCAAAGGCATGCACCCCACGCATCACGAGCCTCCGCGTTGCCGGAGCGAAGGCCGCGCGATTACTTCGCTGCGGACTCTTCGGGCACTCCGGCGATTGCCTTCAGGAACTTCCCGGCTTTTTGATCCGCGGGGTTCCTCTGAAGCACGAGCGAGAAGAACTCCTGAGCCTTCGAAATGTTCCCGAGTTTCAGACAGATTTGGCCGAGCGAGCTGAGGGCATCGGACTCGAAAGGAGTCGACTTGAGAATCTCCTGGTATAGCGCAACCGCCTCATCAAGCCTTCCCTGATTCGAATATATCGAGGCGAGATTCTTTCTGGCGAGCATGTCTTCTGGATGCCGTTCGATTTCCCCGGCGAGGACTCTTTCCGCATCGGAGGTCTTCCCATCCATCGAATAAACGACGGCAAGGTCGTTGGCTGCCTCCGCGTTGTCAACATCCGATCGATGGATCTCCTCCAAGAGCTCCGCGGCCACTTTGAGGTTGCCAGCTTCTATAAGTTCGTGTGCTTGTGCGTACCTCGGCGCGTTACGGGCTTTTCTCTCGGCTTCGACAAACCGTTTGACGGGCTTCTCACGAAGCGCCTGGAGGCGTCGTTCGGCTATTTTCCCGACCTTCTCCCAATTGAATTGTTCAACTATGAGCTTTCGTCCGGCCCTCGCCTTCTCCTTCGCCTCATCATACGAGTTGAAGACATACCTCATCAAATCACCTACCGCAGAGGTGTCAGGCTCAGCGAGCCATGGAAGGTCCACGGTCTCGCGTCTCCCGATTTTCTTTTCTTCATAGTAAACAACCTTCGACGGAATGAGATACGAGTTACCCTCGTTGCAGAAGTCGAGCGCCGCACCGTAGTTCGTGACGATCACCGGAAGTTCGCTGGAAAGAGCTTCGGCGATAGGCATACCGAAACCTTCTCCCCTGTACGGATGTACCAGGCAATCAGCCGCAGTATATAGCCCGGCGATCTCCTCTTCAGAAAGCTTCTCGTTGATATACTCGATTTCAGGAAGCGAACCATCGGATGAGATCCGCTTCAGATCCTCTTCGATCGTCTGCCCGCTGTAAAACGAATTGCCGAGCAGGTCCTTTATGACGAGACAAACATCGTCGCTTCTCTTGAACGATTTGACATACGCATTAAGAAGTATGTCGATCCCCTTGCGCGAAATTGTGCCGCCGACAAAGAGAAACTTGAATCTCTTCTTGGACTTCAGGGGATACGGTTTCGAGTTGGGACTAAACCTTTCGGTATCAACTCCGTTCGGCACAACTGCGACGCCGCCCGGTTTAAGACCGCTTTTGACATAGCAGTCCCTGACGTAAGTCGATGGGACCCAGACTTCATCTACAGATTTGTTCATCACCTGTATCCAGTCTTTGGGAAGGCTGCCGAATTCCCATGGTTGTATCATGACCCAATGGCCTTCGGCTGGAGCTACAAGGTTCGGCGGCCATTGATGTCTCACGTGAACATCGACAGGCCTGCTCAGTTTCTTGTTTATTCTTCCTGCGATCTTAGTAAAACGGTTGTCTACCTTATAATTAAATTCGTCCTTTTCGTAGGGAATTATGCCGACATCGTGCCCTAGCCCGATCAATTGCAGAGTCACCTCGCGGTTGATCAAAGCCATCGAGTGATGCACGAACTGAGAGCCCTCCCAAATGACACCCAGCCTTTGCTTCCTGTCCGTTCCGTCATCCTGGCGCCCGGCATCGGCTTTTTCAGCAACGGACTTTTTCGGACTTCTGGTCAGGGTGTCCCGGATGATGTTTGAAAACTCCGACTGAAATTCGTCGATATCACCGACGACATGGATTGATTCCCACGGCCTGATGAAGACGTTGTCTGCAGGGTCATCCCAGCCTTCCAGGTCTTCACCGCGGACCGGCCGGAAGACGATCGTCGGGATTGAAGCGAGAGCTGAAAATGTTTTTGCCCACGAGTCGGCGCCTATTACCACATCGCTTGAGGCAACGATTTTCAGCTGCTCTCCGAGGCTGACATCTCTCTTGTCTATGCACCCTTCGAGCGCCGGATAGTCCGCACGTTCATTAGGCGTTCCAAGGATAACGGGCTTTAGAGATTGCTTCCTGAGGTTTGAGATTAATTTTTCCCAATGCTCTTTGTCGATGACATTCTGTTTGCTCCTGACCATCCCTTTGAGACTCCCCTTCGGTTGAATGGCCACCTGGAAGTCCTGGATTTTTCCCGATCTGAACCGGTCCATCCACACGGGGTTCTTCTTGATTCCGTACTTTCCAAAGATATCGATATTTGCGTTCCACTCGGCGTTATACTCATGGAGCGGTGCGACGCCCATCCCCTTGCATTTGCGGGTCCCATGGATCATGAACCTTATCAACTGATGGACACCCGAATGGGACGGCGAGTCCATAAGATAGATTTTCCGTATGCCGGCGAACGATTCGAAGAAGCTCTTCATCGTCTCCCTGGAATTGCCAAAGCTCACGATGGTCTGCGCAGGATCGCTGTCGTAGAAAGTTGAAAGCAGCAGCGACGCGTCGCCTATTCCACCGAAGTGGGCATAAAAAGGCGGCAGGCTGTTGAGGAACTTTTCGATCGAGGCGAGGGGCGATCCGGGATCTATGTCGAAGATAGAACCCTTGACAAACACGCAATTCCCTTCGACTCTTTCGATATACGGTTTCAATATCGCTTCTGTCGAGCGGGCGCTTCCCGAACCATTTCCTTTTCCGGTTTTCCGAGCTGCGGCTTTCACGCGGCCCATTGATTTCCCGGAACGGGGCACCGAGGCGTCATCGACGACCGGCTTCAAGGCTTCAACGATTTTCCCGTATGAATAATCCTTGCTTATCCCTTCCCTGGCATTTTCGCCCATTTTCCTGCAAAGCTCCCTGTCCTTGTAGAGCCGGATCGAGTATTCCGCGAATTCCTCAGCATTCTGCGCGGTGAACCCATCGACTCCGTTCCTTACACTGCACGCCTGGTAGGAATTCTTCAGCGAGACGACCGGCAGGCCGTTGGCCATCGCTTCGAGTATCTTGACCGATTGTCCCGTACCCCCGATCATAGGTGCGATGGCGAAGGATGTATCACGGTACAGGGCGAGAATATCATCGACGAATCCGAGCAAGTTCACTCCGTCGACCGGCTGTATCACCTTGCAACCGTCCCCGATGACGTTGAGCTGGAAATCAGGCACCTCTTTCCTGATCAACGGCAGGACCTTATTCACGAAGTACATGTATGCCTGTACATTAAACACGTTATTCGCGATCGCGAAAAGAGGGAACCCGTGGTAGCTGTTCCCTGTCACGAACTGCCTGTTTCCGAGAGGGGCCGGGATAAGAATGGATCTGGTCCCGCTCGAGAACTCGGTTATTCTTTCGAGTTCACCCGGAGAGACTCCGATGACGTGGTTGAATCTTCTGTAAATTTCGTATTCGTCCTGATCCCCCCTGAGATTCAACCGGGAGTAAACATCCTCTATCAAGGCATTGGGATTTACGTTAGCGAGGTCATAAGGAGGCCTGCCGGTAAGGGCGTGTGCTGCTTCCTGCATTTTCTCGTTGAGGCTGATAAGGTCGTGCATTTGAATGACATGGATGGATCCATCGAACTGCGGACCGTCTATCAGTTTTCCCCACCATGCGTAATTGATGAGCACTATATCTGGTGAAACCTCGGCGTAGACTTCTGCGAATGCCGACCGGAGGCCGTCCGGTACTT
>JAJZNW010000112.1 GCA_021811615.1 Bacteroidota bacterium | reverse complement strand
CCGGAACCTGACATCGGATCCAGGACAAGTTCGCCGGGCACCGACAGATTCTCTATGAAAAAGCGCGATAGCTGTGGAGGAAACTTCGCGGGAAATGAATGAAAATTATGCCTGCCATTGTTGACAGGGGCATCGTGAAACCCCAGGTCTTCTGAAAGTAGAGCCGTTAGCCTTTCCATCACCGGCGTATCCCCTTTACGAGTGAGGCTTGAATCTAATGTGAAGTCTGCCTTCAGCTCTGACAGTTTTGACTTTCGGATTCGGTTGGGTCGGCGTCTCTCCATTGGGAAAATCTTGTAACTCATAATACTTAAATCGACAGACCTTTTCAACGGTATTTTGGCATATTTAAGACTGAAAATACCTTTATAAGAACTTCTTCGCTCAGTCTATTCTGTCCACTCTCCTGTCCCTTATCTCGTTCAATGTTATCCTAGCGTCATAAGGGGCAAGATACGCATCGTATTCCGCATGAGTTATCTTGTCCTTGAACCGGGCGATCACTTCCTCGATGCCGTTCATGCGCGTCTCCATCTTCTCGCATGGATAATCGAAGCAGTCCGCGCAAGTGTTCATGCCTCTCTCCATGACGCAGGCACGGATGGGACATGATGGGTCCGGAAGGCTGCTTCCGGCACAGGCATCGCCCCAGCACCCGTTGCAGCGGAGTTTATCGGGTGACATGTTCAGCCCGAAATATTTGTTCCACGCCGCTGCGACCTTGATCTTATCGTCCGTTGAATGATTGTTCCCTGTGTAAGCGCCGCATTCATCGCACCGGAACCCGCATCTGGCAACTATTTCGCTCATTTTCAGCCCTCCGACGAATTAGTCATTCAGGCCGCCCACTCTTCTAGATGGCGACCCGGGATTAATCTAATGCATCACGATTTTAGATTCATCAGAGTTCTGCCTCCAGATACGAATCATTTTCCGAATACCCCATCGATTCGTATACAAGGCGGCCGGACTCGGATGCGTGAAGCCCGATCTTGCGCATCCCGTGTTTCCTCGCTTCTTCATGGAGCCTCGCCATGATGGCCTTCGAGATTCCCCGGCGCCGGAATTCATTTTCCACATATATACTGTGGATGTAACCGAGATCGTTTTCGAAATAGTCGATGTGCGGCGGCCTGGTCCGGAAGGTGACCGATCCGCACGCGACGACTTTGCCGTCGGCGACGGCCACACAACTGTACTCATCCTTCGAACCGAGACGTGCCGAGTAATAGTCCTTCGATTTCCTTACGAAGCCGTCCCTGCTGCCGCTGAAATCCCTGTCCGGGTGCATGTCGACGAACATGCGGAATCTGTATTCGGCAAACACGGCAGCATCTTCTTTCGTCGCGTCGCGTAGCTCAATCTCCTCCATAACTTCCTCTCCGATGGCTTACCTTCACACGGCTTGAGACCGCTCCTTGCAGTGTGCGGCCCTGCCGCTTGACTAGTGGTTCATCCGGCCGAACTGCTCTTCAAAGTTCGTCCTCGACGCCTCCATAAGGTTCTTCGCCTGGCCGACCAGGCACTCATACTCGTCTTCCCTGAGCGATTTCATCATCGCCGTCGCGACATCCGCCGGCGGAATACCCCTGTACGTCATGTTCCTCAGATCGCGTGTCCCTTTGTCGAGCTGCGTGTCGACCGTCGGCGGGATTACCTCGAAGACTTTCACCGGCGTATCCCTGAGCTGATGCCTCAGCGAAATGCTGAACGAATGAAGTGCCGCCTTCGTGGCACAGTAGATCGGCATGATTGCGAGCGGGATGAATGCCAGCCCGGAGGAAACATTTACTATTGCGGCCTCCTCGCGCTGCATCAGTACAGGTATGAAGTAAGCGGACAACTGGATCGTCGCCGTAAGGTTGATGTCCACTTCGTTCTCATGCTTCGCCAGCTCGTCAATTCCCTTCCTGAAGTCGATCATCCTCTGTACGCCGGCATTGTTGACGAGCACGTTTATGCCTTTGAACTTTGACGTCACCCAACTGAAAAGCTCTGCCCGCTCTTTCGGGTTGGAAACGTCACAGACCTTCGTGCTGATCTGCCGGAGTTTCCCCTTGGCCTCTTTGAGTTTGTCTTCCCTTCTTCCACATATGATTACTTCATTCCCGGATTTTACGAGTTCTTCCGCGATACAGAAGCCTATGCCGGTTCCGCCGCCGGTTATCAGAACCGTGTTGTTCGAAGTCTTCACCTGAATTCTCCATGACGTTTTTGTGAATATGGACGAACCGGGAACCCGATTCGTTCATTCGGAAGCGGTTGGTAAACCGGAAACATTCTTCAGTTGCCCAAAATCACTTGTGTCACTCAGAGCCACGAAAGTTTCTTCACACCGTCCCGCTCTCGGTTTTCGCCCACTACATCGATGAATATTTCTTCCAATGAAGTATACGTGTCCTTGCCAAGCTCACTCTTGAGCCTCTGCCTGATTTCCCCCATCCTGCTCCTGAATACGATCCTCCCTTTGTTTATTATCGCGATCTCATCGCAAAGCTTCTCTACCGTATCGAGAACGTGAGAGCTCAGAAGAACGGTCGTACCCTGCTGAACCATCAGCTTTAGGTTATCTTTGATCGCCTTCGCCGAGACAGGGTCTATGGCCTCCAGCGGTTCGTCGAGTATCAGAATCCGCGGACGATGGATGATGGCCGCGGCAAGCGCTATCTTTTTCTTCATGCCGGCCGAGTACGAATCGATCCTGGCCTTTCTCTTCTTCTCAAGATCGAAGAACTCCAGGAGCTCGTCTATCCTGGCGGCTGCCGCGCCCACTTCCAGACCGTACATGGCGGCAACGAACCGCAGGTATTCCCGGGCGGTCAGCTTGTCTATGTAGCGGGGACTATCGAGCACAAATCCTACATTCCGCTTATACTCATAATCCGTCGGCCGAATCTCTTCACCCAGAAGCCTGACCTCGCCGGAATCCTTTCCTATCAATCCGGCGACGATGTTTATCGTCGTCGACTTCCCGGCCCCATTCGGGCCGACGAATCCGAGAAGCGTTCCTTCTTCTACAGACAGGTCGAGACCGTCGAGGGCCTTAACCCCTCCGGAGTAAGTCTTTATCAGGCCGGTAAGCTCTATGGTTCTCATTTCGACTCTTCGAGAAGTGTTTGAAATCCAGAAGATAATCTCTCGCCCAACGCGGGCATCCATTTGAAGTACGAGACCGCACAGAACGCCGATACGCACACGGCTCCCAACGCGAAATTGAATACCATCAGGAGCACGTATACAAGAGTGCCGACGATTTCGAGAATAAGGATCAGGAAGGTGGAGACGATTGTGTGTCTCGACAAGCTGTTGAACGCCAGGACAAGGGAATCGTTCGCAAGCATAAGCACGAATGGAATGAACAACGAATATATGATTCCCTGTATTCCCTCATAGTAAGTTATCCCCGACCGCAAACCGATGAAGAAAGCCACGGCAAGGTTCCCTGCTACAATCGGGATCCATTCAGAATAGAATTTGATGCGGACGAACTTTGTCGGATCGACCGGCAGAGTGGAAACATGCTTCAGCCGAAGCCCCCTTTGCGTGTAGCCGTTCTCTATGATTAGAAAACCGATCATCTGGGTCACTATGAATACCGGCAGTATCACGGATGAGAGGAAGCGGTTGAAACCTGGTGCGATTACCTGGGCAAGCAGGAATGCCAGGACGGGATTAATCAGAATAACGAAGAAAAACTTCTCCTCCTTCTGACGAATTTGCCAGTCGAGAAGGATGAGCCGGCCGAGCCCGGTCGCGCGCGAAGAATCCGGTGCCGAAGCTCGATCTTTCGAAACGGACAAAAGCTTTTTGCCACTACCCATAGCCGCGGGTTCACGGTCCGCCTTCCTTCTGAGAGCGAGAGCTTTTCTCGTCAGCACCCGATGAAGAATCGGATCAACTCGGGCCAGCAAAAAAGATGCGGCAGCCAACAGCCCGCCCAGCATGAGCGCCGCCAGAAAAAGCCTCGCAACCTCGAGCATCCCGCCTGTGAAATCCGATGCCAGGATGAACCTGACCCCCTCCACGAACTCGGCAGCCACCGGTATGCGGAGCACCAGCCTGTGGCTTAGCTGGAACAGCCCCGGGAAAAAGAGCACGAACAGCAGCGGAATCATGGCGATCTGCATCGCGGTTCTCGCACTGTACCTGCCGGCAATTGCCCGGAAGACCGGATACATGCCGAACAATATCCCCGATAAGACAAGGTAAAGGGAACCGAACAGCAGAATCATTGCCAGCGCCTGAGCCGGCTCCCCTTTCGCGAACAGGGTTGAAACTACAACGGCCACCGGTATCATATAGAAAAGAATCCTCCTGTTGAGCAACATGAGTATGAACCGAATCGCGCCCGACCAAATACCGGACAGCGGAAACAGACCGAGGATCGACCTGTCGATCAGTGTGGCTCTGGTCAGCAGCACCTGGAGGTTCAGGTAGTCGAACATGAAGACGACCAAAAGAAATATGAGAGGCGCGCCGGCCGCCGAACTCGAGTTTGGACCTATAACGGGAACAATAGCGACCGCAGAGAATATCATTCCCCCAAGCGCGTAAGTAAGATATGACATGAACGCGTTCGGCGCCTCCCTGTTCAAGACGATCAGGTTCGTCCTGATCAGTATCCATAGTTTTCCCGAAGAGCCCATCATCTCCAATTGGAGTAAATGTAATCTGCAGGAAGAGAATTATCATCCCGCGGGCAAATCTGATCTTGATAATTCACTCGGGTTCGCCGGTGTGTGCGAGTCGGAATATCGTATAAATATGATGCGCCTCGTGGAGAACGAAGAATTCCGCCCAGTCGATGACGGTAAGCCTTCCCCTTTTCTTGTGTATCCCCACGCGCGAAAGCTCATCATCACCGAGCCCAGTAATCAGATCGAATATTTCCCTCCGGTCCCCGTCGAGCTTCCCAAGCAGGTATTGCGTGTCCCAGCTCCTCCATGTCTCAAAATCGGGGTCATATTCGGCGCGGTAGGCATTGAATACCGGATCCCGCAATTGGAGAATCGCGTTTATCCTTTCGAGAAATACCGGCTGATACCTGGCGAGGTGAGTTATGTTGTCGTGGATCGACCATTTGCCCGGTTCAGGCCTTGCCATCACCTGCGCTTCATCGAGGCTCTCAATCATGTTGAAGATCGCCTCGTGTTGATTTCTCAATCGATCGGTCAAAGAGTCATAAATTCTCATCTGCTCAAACACCCTCGCTTTCTTCCACAACTCCCAAAGACATTTCGAAGCTAAAGAAGGGCCGATGAAGATTCAACAACAACCACTATGTCGTGTGTGATTTCCCCGGTAACGTTTGACATGAAGTCTCCGTAAATTGCCCTGTCGTGCATTGGGATCGAACGGATCCTTTTCATTCAACCAAGTCAGGGGAAAACATGTTGAAAAATTTTCGGTTCATGGCCCTTCATGTCTTCATGATGGGATCGCTTTTGCTGGCGAACTCTTCACCTGCCGCTTCACAGACAAAACCAAGCCGGCCGGTCGCCGGAGAATGGCAGGGGACACTGCAGGCAGCGAGTTCCAAACTCAGAGTAGTGTTTCACGTCGCTGTTTCGGACAGTGGAACGCTTGCCGGGACGCTCGACAGCCCGGACCAGGGAGCCTTTGGTATTCCGGTGTCTTCAGTCACCGTCACCGGCGACTCTATCGAGGTGGTAATTCCGGCAATTTCCGGAAGTTACGATGGACGACTTTCTGCGGATAATTCCACCATTGAGGGAAAATGGAAACAAGCGGGCGCGGCTTTCGATCTGAAGTTGAGCAGGTCGGCCGAAAAGATAACGATGAACCGGCCGCAGGAGCCGAAGCCTCCATTTCCTTACAAGTCCGAGGATGTCACTTTCCGGAATTCTGAACAGGGAATCAAACTTGCCGGAACTCTCACGACGCCGCAAGGAAGCGGCCCATTTCCCGCCGCGATTCTGATAACCGGCTCGGGCCCGGAAAACAGGGACGAGGAACTGTTCGGTCATAAGATCTTCCTGGTAATTGCCGATTACCTCACGAGACGCGGCATCGCTGTCCTTCGCTATGACGACCGCGGGGTGGGAGGATCGACCGGCGGAAGGTGGGACAGCTACACGACGGCCGACTACGCGACCGATGTGACGTCCGCAATCAGCTTTCTCAAGGGCCGTAGCGAGATAGACACTTCGAAGATCGGACTGATCGGACATAGCGAGGGGGGAATCATCGGGCCGATGGTCGCGTCGAAGTCGCCTGACGTGGCGTTCGTGGTGATGCTTGCCGGGACAGGCTGTACCGGGGCCGAGCTCCTGCCAACACAGGTGAGACTGCTGGAGGCTGCCGACGGCACTCCCGCGGAAAAAGTAGAAGCTGATGTCGCTCACATGGAGAAGATCGCCTCGATTGCCGGGTCGGGCAGGGACAGCGTCGAGATAGCGAATGAGCTCAAAGACTATCTTTTATCGACTTATTCCGAATGGGGTGCGGACTTCAAAAAATCCGGCGCCGATTCCACGCAGATGATCGAAAGACAGGTATCCGCTTTCGACGCGCCATGGTTCAGGTTCTTCATGACCTACGATCCCATACCCGCACTCGAGAGAGTAAAATGTCCCGTCCTGGCAATGGGCGGTTCTCTCGATTTTCAGGTTCCTGCAGAAGACAACCTTACGCTCATAGGCAACGCCCTGAAGAAAGGCGGGAATAGGGATTACACGACCAGGCTGATGCCGGAGTTGAACCATGTGTTCCAGCATGCGACCACCGGTTCGGAAAGTGAATACAGCCGTATAGAGGAGACCTTTTCTCCCGATGCGTTGAAACTGGTGGGTGACTGGATCACCGAACGGATGAAATGAAAAGCTGCCAACCGGGAGCCCCCAACAGCCGGGGGCTTTCCCTTCCGTACCATGATACGGTTCTTTTGCTCGTCTCCGGCTGTCTTTGTAGATCAAATAATACAAAACAGGAGGGGCCTCTTGAAAAAACTGAACTTAAAATCGTTCGAGCAGAACATAACGGACATCCCGTTCTCCCGCGACGCGATTCAGGCAGAGGCCACACCGAACATAGAAACCGTGATCTTCGAAGACGTAGACCTCGAACTGTTGAAGAGACATCGTCAAACGGGAAGCGTCCTCAACTGGCGGGACAATCGGACAGACCTTTACAGGATTGACTACAATGGGGACCTCGAAAAACCGGGAGCCTGAAAGAACATCTCAATGATCTTCCGGAAAGACTCTTCGGTTACTTCTTGAGCCGTTCCTTGTAGTGGCTCCTGAACTTAGCGACCTTGGGGGCAATTACAACTCTGCAATACCCCTGTTCAGGATTGTTCGCGAAGTAGTCCTGGTGATAACCTTCCGCCATGTAGAAAGCGGAGAATGGCGAGAGCTCCGTCACGATAGGATCGTCCCAGATCCTCTCCATGGAGATTTCTTTCATGATCTTCTCGGCCGCCTTCTTCTGCTGATCGTCGTGATAGAATATGACGGACCGGTATTGCGTGCCCACATCGTTTCCCTGCCGGTTAAGCGTCGTCGGATCATGAACCGTAAAAAATATCCTGAGGATATCCTCGTATGAGATCGCTTCGGGATTGAAAGTTACCTGTACCACTTCGGCGTGCCCCGTCCTGCCTGTGCAGACCTGTTCGTAACTCGGATTGACGACCGTCCCCCCGGAGTATCCCGATTCCACGCTGATGACTCCTTTTAAATCGTCGAACACCGCTTCGGTGCACCAGAAACATCCGCCGCCGAGAGTGGCGGTCTCGAATTTCGACTCGTTCGGCAAAAGAATCTCCTTTGTTTACCTGAGTAACAACAAATGGCGGCTGCAAATTTCATTGAACTGGAAAAAGAAGCATAGAATTCACGCGGGTTCCCGTTGAGGAGTGCAGAATATCACCCGTCACATTCGGCGTGAGACACCTTGAAAAGAATTCACTCCGCTTGTAATATTGATCAAGAAAGCTACTATGTGATTCAAATTGAGAACCTAATTCTGCTTTAAGCATCTAACCTTTGATACAAACTCCTAGATTTGACAAGGACCAATCCAGATGGATTTCCAGATTAAACCCACTTCCGATTTCAAAACTGCATCGATAGACGATACATACAAACTCTTAAGATCAACCGAATTCGGGCTCAACGATCCGGATGTTAAGGAACGACTCTCCTTCTTCGGACGAAATGAAATTACCGAAAAAAGGAAAAACCCCGTCCTCGTATTCCTGAAACGATACTGGGGCCCGATGCCGTGGCTGCTCGAATTTGCCATGGTCTTGGATTTCGTGCTCAAGCACAAACTTGAAGGAATAATCATCTTCGCACTCCTGACAGTGAACGCGATAATCGGCTTCATGCATTCACGGGGGTCACAGAAGGCGGTCGAGCTGCTTAAGCAGCGGCTCGCCATCAAGGCAAAAATCCTGAGAAACGGGATTTGGACCACTGAGGAGGCCAGCGGAATAGTGCCGGGCGACATACTCATGGTCAAACTCGGCGACATAATCCCGGCGGATGCCAAGATCGTCAGCGGAGAAATATCGATCGACGAATCGGCTCTCACCGGCGAGTCGCTCCCTGTCGAGAAACAGAATTCCGACGTGGTCTATTCGGGTTCAGTAGTCAGACGCGGTGAAGCGAAGTGCGCCGTCCTCAATACGGGCGCGAACACTTACTTCGGCAAGACCGCAGAGCTTGTCAAGATCGCGAAACCGAAGTCTCACCAGGAAGAGATCATGATGAACATCGTGAAGGACATGATGTACCTCGGTATCGCGGCTTCCCTCGTGGTTGCCCTTTACGCGCTGGCGATGCATATGAGCTTCCTGCTGATTCTTACATTCATCGTCGTGTTCCTGATGGGCGCTGTCCCGGTGGCACTGCCCGCGGTGATGACGATCGTGCAGGCGGCAACCGGTACGAAGCTTGCGGCTGAAGGGGTACTCGTAACGAGGCTCGACTCGATCGAAGACGCTGCATCCATCAGCGTTCTCTGCCTCGACAAGACCGGCACAATCACGCAAAACAAACTGGCGGTAACCGAGAGCATCCCCTATTCCGGTTTCGACAGGGACGAAGTGATCCGAACGGCAGTGCTCGCCTCAAGATCGGAAGGGATGGACCTCATCGATTTGGCCGTGATCGATTACGCAAAGAGTCAGAACATAAGCCTGAATTCTCACAAGCAAA
Source organism: Bacteroidota bacterium (assembly GCA_021811615.1). GTDB lineage: Bacteria > Bacteroidota > Ignavibacteria > Kryptoniales > JAKASW01 > JAKASW01. The sequence continues at coordinate 6,759 of JAJZNW010000112.1, read as the reverse complement.
TCTCCTACACTCCGTTCAATCCCGCAATCAAGAGGACCGAGGCGGTCTTCGAAGTCGGGGGGAAGCAGTATCGCGCCGTCAAGGGAGCCTCTCAGGTCATACTGGAAATGTGCAAGGGCCTTGACGCGAAAACCATCGCCGATGTCGACAAACAGATCGCTTCATTCTCGCAGAAAGGGTACCGCACGATCGCAGTAGCCCGCTCGGCCGACGGTAACCCAGACGATCTGCGTCTGGCTGGCCTGGTTCCGCTTGCCGACCCGCCCAGGCCCGACAGCAGGAAGATGATCGAGGAGATAAAGGAACTGGGAGTGAAGCCGCTTATGCTTACCGGAGACAGCCTTGCCATCGCGCGAGAGATAGCGGGCCAGGTCGGCATCGGCACGAACGTGATCCGGCTTTCCGACATCGCGAACCTAAGCGAGGACGACCAGGCGAGGAAAGCTGCTGAAAGCGACGGCTTCGCCGAAATCTATCCCGAGGATAAGTACAAGATAGTTAAGCTCCTTCAGTCGAAGGGCTACATGGTAGGGATGACCGGCGACGGCGTGAATGATGCCCCTGCGCTCAAGCAGGCCGAGATGGGAATCGCGGTCAGCAATTCGACTGACGTTGCTAAGGCATCGGCAAGCGTCGTCCTGACACAGCCCGGTGTAAGCGTCATCGTCGACGCGGTGAAGCGAAGCCGCGAGACTTACCAGCGAATGCTAACATGGGTGATTAACAAAGTAACAAAAGTGGTACAGCTTGTCGGCCTGCTGATGGTCGGATTTTTCATGATCGACAAGATGGTGCTTTCGCTTCTCGGCATGTCACTACTGGTCTTCGCTCTCGATTTCGTGACAATGTCGCTCGCAACCGACAACGTAAAACACACCGTCGCACCGAACAACTGGAATGTCAGGGACATAACTCTCGCTTCGCTTGCCGTCGGCGGCCTCTTCGTTCTCGGCGGAATCGTGACGCTGCTCTGGGGGAAGGACTACCTCCACCTCAGCTTCCCGCAACTTCAAACTTTCATTCTTCTTATGCTCGTCTTCACGAGCCAGTTCAGAGTCATCAGCGTTCGTGAGAGAAGGTTCTTCTGGGATTCACTCCCTGGCGGGGCTTTGACGATCGCGACGCTAGGCGGAGTAATCGTCTTCATATTCCTCGGCATCTATGGCATAATCATACCGGCGATTACACCGGGCGAAGTATTCGCCATCCTTCTCTTCTCGGTCGTCTTCACGTTCGTGACGGACCTTCCGAAGTATTATGCTTTCAAAAAATTCGGTGTGGAATGAGGATCGTTGTCCTGATCTAATCGGGGAGGGATATTTCCCTTCCCGGCAATCCATGAGTTTCCGACTTCATCCGGAAATCGACTCTGCCTACAGGATCTTCAGAACCTCGACAAGGCGCTCGAGCTGGTCGATCTTAGCGCCTCCGTTTTCCGATTTCCCCGACACGAATTTCACCTCCACTTTCGCGCTCGCATTTTCCTGAGTGACCCGGTATTTGATGTCGCTGATCCTGTCGAGCGCATTCATCATTAGCGGGAATATCTCTTTGAAGAACTCCTTATCATCAGGAGGGAGAAAAATGTCGACGGTGGCAGCTTTCATTTCGACTTTCGGTATCCTGAGCGGTTCGAGTCTTATCTTAAGCTTTATGAGCTTGAAGAGGTTCTCCGCCGGTTCGGGAATCTTGCCGAACCTGTCCAGCATCTCGGCTCGTATATCGTCGACCTCCGCCGCCATCGAAGCCCTGGAGATTCGCTTGTAGAAATCGAACCTGTCGGCGTCGAGGGCGACGTAATCGTCGGGTATGTAAGCGTCGACATCGGCAGTGACTTGCGGCTCGACCTTCCTCCGGGTAAGAGTATCGAGCTGCTCGGTGAGATTCTCCTCGAATTTCGCCTCCGCCACAGCTTCCTCGAGTACCTTATTGTACATTTCGAACCCGAGGTTGTTTATGAAACCGCTCTGTTCTCTCCCGAGTACGTTCCCCGCGCCGCGGATTTCAAGATCCCTCATTGCAAGGTTGAAACCGGAACCGAGCTCGCTGAATTCCTCAATTGCGGTCAGGCGGCGGACCGCGTCCCTCGTCAGGTATGAGAACTGCTTCGCGATGAGATAAGCGTACGCCTGGACGTTCGATCGCCCGATGCGCCCACGAATCTGGTAAAGCTCAGCAAGACCGAACCGGTCGGCATTATTGACAATGAGCGTGTTTACAGAAGGTATGTCTATCCCGGACTCGATTATCTTCGTCGCTATGAGGACGTTGAGCTTCTTCTCGAGGAAATGAACCATCGTCCGCTCGATTTCCGTTGCCTTCATCTTACCGTGAATGACCCCGGCTTTCGCTTCCGGGACTCTCCTATGGACGAAGTCGGCCAGCTTGTTGAGGTCCTTCACCGTGTCGCTGACGATGTATACCTGCCCCCCGCGGCCAAGTTCACGCTCTATAACGGACTGGATCAGCTTGCCGTCAAAGTTGACAATGTATGTATCGATTGGCAGCCGGTTGGCGGGCGGCGTCTGAAGTATCGAAATGTCCATTGCTGACGATAGGGACATATACAGCGTCCTTGGGATGGGTGTCGCTGTCATGTAAAGCGTATCCACGTTCGCACGAAGCTGCCTGATCTTTTCCTTCGCTTCGACTCCGAACCTGTGTTCCTCGTCAACGATCAGGAGTCCCAAATCGTGGAACTTCGCATCGCCGGAAAGAAGTCTGTGAGTCCCGATAACTATGTCGACGTCTCCCTTCTCAAGCTTCTGAAGTATCACCTTCTGCTCCGACTTCTTTCTGAATCTCGAGAGGACCTCGACTCTGGCGGCGTATTCGGCGAGCCTGTCACGGAAAGTATTATAATGCTGCTCGGCGAGTATAGTCGTGGGCACAAGTACCGCAACCTGTTTCCCGCTCATCACCGCCTTGAAGGCGGCCCGTACTGCAACCTCGGTCTTACCGAACCCCACATCGCCACAAAGCAGCCTGTCCATTGGATTATCGCTCTCCATATCCTTTTTGATCTCCGCGGTGGCGCGGGACTGGTCGGGAGTATCTTCATATACGAACGATGCTTCCAACTCGTGCTGCCATATGCTGTCCCTCTGGAACGAGAACCCTTTGGACTTCTTCCTGTCTGCGTAAAGCTTAATCAAGTCCTTGGCGATGTCCTTTAGTTTCCCTTTCGCCCGGGTTTTCATTAGCTGCCAGTCGGCTCCGCCGAGTTTGGACAGCTTAGGGTTGAAGCCGTCCTCCGAAGCGTATCGCTGGAGCCTTCCGACATAGTCTATGTTCACATAAAGCACGTCGCCCTCGGCATACTCGATCTTAACACATTCTTGCGTGCTGTCTATTATCTTCAGTTTCTGCATCCCGAGAAAACGTCCGATACCGTACTCCTCGTGTACGACGTAGTCGCCTTTCCTGAGTGAGTTCAGGTCGCGGCGAAGGAGTCCGACGAATTTCCTCGCCTTCTCCTTCCTGGAAACGAGAGGCGAGCGGCGGCCGAATATCTCATGCTCTGTGAGAATGGCGAACTTGTCAGACGGAAGGATGAAGCCGCCGGAGAGAGATGCCTGGACCAGCTGAACTTCCTGCTTGAGCATTGTCCCGTTGAGCTCGTCGTATTCGGTCAGGAGATTGAGGAAATTATCTTCAAGGTGCTTCGTACTGGAAGCTACCGTTATCTTGTAGCCGTCAGAAAAGAGCTCTGCGATTTTATTCGCGGCGAGCTGAAGTTTTCCGCCGAATGTCGGCTGCGGAATCACTTCCACCCCGGGCTCGTCAGCAGCCCTCTCAAGCACTTTCCAATAGAGAAGGCTTGTTTTCCCCGACAGGCGCTCGATCAGCCGTGGGAAGCCGCCTGAAAGCTCTTCGGGTATCGCTGCCGGTTCGTGGAAAATCATTCTCGTTCCTTCCGGAATCTGGTCCGCGAAGGGGGATGCATCCTTGGTCGAGTTGGCAAAAGGAAGAAGAGTGAATGAATCGATTCCTTGAATCGAGCGCTGAGTAACTGCGTCGAAGACGCGTATCGAATCGACATTGTCGGCAAAGAAATCAATCCTGATCGGATTTTCACCGGAGTCCGGGAAGACGTCTATGATGCTCCCCCGTACGGCAAAATCTCCCACTTCTTCGACGTAATCCTTCTGCTGGTAGCCGTACCTCGATAGTTTTCGAATGAGATCATCGTGATCTAGATCGGAATGCACCTTTATTATAACGGCAGTGTCTTTAAGTGTCCCGTGTGCAGGCATCTTTCGGAAAATCGTCGCATAGTCGCAGACGTAAAGACTCTTGGCGCCGGAGTAGAATTCAAACAGGCCGGCAAGATTGAGACCGAAAGTTCCCGAGTCTGCGTCTCCCTGGTCGTCGCCAGTCAGCTGGACAGGATGAGCCCCCGAGAAGACCGAGAAGTCGGACTGAACCCGCTCGCTAACCTCTTCGTCGTCGACCACGAGGAGAAGAGGTGACTTCTCTGATTTAAGAAGTCTTGTCAGAATCAAAGCGAAATATGGGATGCTGATACAATGAAGCGCGGCCGATCCGGATGCCGGGATCGAGTTGATGACAGTCCGGCTGGTTTCGAGTGAATCATGTTCCGTCATCAAGCGGAACAAACTAGTGTTCTCCAATTTCTCCCTCAATGGCTCGTCTCACGAATCCGCCTCCCTCTGCAAGGCGCTTCTTCGCTTTCGCCGCACTTATGTTTGCCTTTATCATGACAACGGCCGTCTTCACGTGACCGTCTGCAAGGTTGAGAATTCTTTCAGCCTCGTCGTAGTCGACGCCGGTTATCGTCATCACGATTTTTTTGGATCTCTCCTCAAGTTTCTTGTTCGTCATCTGCAGGTCTACCATCATATTCTCATAGACCTTTCCCTGCAAGATCATCGCCGCGGTCGTTATCATATTCAGCACCATCTTCTGCGCCGTAGCTGATTTCATCCTTGTCGAACCCATGATCACCTCAGGTCCCACTTCCGGACAAATCGCGATATCGACGTCCAGGTTAAACCGGGAACGGGGGTTGGTAGTCAGAAAGAGCGTCTTCGCCCGAAGCTCGCGAGCTTTCTTGACCGCGCCGACTACATACGGCGTCCTTTGACTTGCCGCGATTCCGCAGACGACATCCCTCTCTGTCAGCCCGTGTGCCACGATATCGTTTGCGCCGTTCTCTTCTTTGTCCTCGGCACCTTCCTGGGCCGCAAAGACTGCACGCCGGCCGCCCGCGATGAGTCCCTGTATCTGTCCCGGATCTGTGCCGAACGTCGGGGGACACTCGGCGGCATCCTGAACGCCGATCCGTCCGCTCGTGCCGGCGCCCACATAAAAGAGTCGCCCGCCGTTCTCAAACGCTCGCACAACCAGCTCAACTGCCTTTGCGATGTAAGGAAGTTCTCGTTCAACGGCAAACGCCACCTTCTTGTCCTCGTCGTTTATTATCCTGACGATCTCGGTTGGATCTGCCATGTCGATCTTCATGGAGACCGTGTTCCTCCTCTCAGTGGTAAGAGAAAGTAACTCGTCAAAAAGACTCTTGCCCTCCGCCATTTAAAGCCTCCCGCCTTCCAACATTTCCACAAAACAGCCAATCCCTCCAGCCGCGTGGGTGGAATCGGCATTTCCCATTCCAATTGAAGACATTAACTGGTCTTGTTTCACGTGAAACTTCCTGTTCATTAGGTACGGATGCCTCCGCCCACTTAACCGTGAAGGTAGACCATTAGTACAGATATGTCAGCCGGAGAGACGCCTGAAATACGGCTTGCTTGCCCGATTGATGCAGGCATCACTTTTGTCAGTTTCTCTCTCGCTTCGGTTGATAACGACTTCACACGACCGTAGTCAAACCCTTCGGGAACCTCCATCGAATCGAACTTCTCGAACTTCTCGATCTCGTCCAGCTGGCGGACAATGTATCCTTCATACTTCGTCTCAATTTCCACCTGCTCTAGCGCATGCTTGTGACTCGCAGCTTCTACAGGGAGTGAATCTCCCCGGAAGAATTCAAGTCGGAGCACCTCGGACAACTTCACGTCCTGCCTCTTGACCAGCTGTGACAGCTTCTCACTTTCAAACAAAGGAGTCGAGCCGATAGATTCGAGATAAGCGTTCACCGCGGATGGTGGTACGCTCTTCTGTCGAACATAGTCGGCGAGAACGGAAATGTATCCCTCCTTCTTCTGAAGTGCATCGTAAGCTTCAGACGGAAGAAGCCCGAGCTTATTTCCGTATCTCATCAGACGTCTGTCTGCGTTGTCCTGTCTCAACATAAGGCGGTACTCAGCTCTCGACGTGAACATCCGATATGGCTCACTTGTCCCCTTGTTTACCAGGTCATCAATCAGAACTCCGATGTACGCCTCGGACCGTCTGAGCATGAAAGGATCTCCCCCCTTCACTCTTATCGCCGCGTTGATCCCGGCTACGATGCCTTGTCCGGCAGCTTCCTCGTAACCGGAAGTGCCGTTGATCTGACCTGCAAAGAAGAGTCCCTTCACTAAGTGTGTCTCCAGGGTCAACTTCACCTGGTGAGGTGGAAAGAAGTCATATTCGACCGCGTAGCCGGGACGGAGCATCTCGACGTTCTCGAGGCCGGGCACTGTCTTCATCGCTTCGTACTGGATCTCCGCCGGGAGGCTCGTGGAAAATCCATTTACATAGACGACGTTCGTGTCTCGTCCTTCCGGCTCAAGGAATATCTGGTGTCTTTCCTTCTCGGCGAACCTGACAATCTTGTCCTCGATGGACGGGCAA
>JAJZNW010000027.1 GCA_021811615.1 Bacteroidota bacterium | reverse complement strand
CCAGCCTGATCATTCCTTCAGACTTTGGGCGGTCGAAGGCCTGATCAATCAGTTTTCACCAGAGAACCGTTTCGAGAAACTGAAGGGCATTGCGGCTCTGCCTCCGGCGGACTTCAATCGTTGGTGGTGGGAACATGGGCTGTTTTCTATGTCAAGGGGGCTCTTCATCGGCGTAGTGTGGACACTTTGGCCGGACTCTCAGAGACCATCTTACGAGGAACTGGACTACGTAGTTGTAAGAGACTCTAGGACCATCTCGGAGCTTGCGGTCAGTTCCCGACAGCTTGTCAAGGAATATATTGAGCACGAACTAAGACCACGTTTAGCCGGCCTGACAACTGCGACGCTTAACCAGATTCTACAAATTGAAACTGCTGCTGGCGGGGTGACCACTTTAGAAAAAGGACTTATCAAGAAGCCAGACATAGATTCTGAAGGCTCTAAAATACGCGAAGCATCAAAAGATGGTTTCAAGTTGTGGAAGGCACGGCACTTCGAAGGGGCCCGGTCAATTGCACAGGACATGGTCCGAAAGTACTTTCCGGAGATTGAGGAATTTACCGGCAAAACGAAATACAAACAGAAGGTTAAGAACAAGGTTTTCGTTAGGTTGATAAACAATGTGCGGACAAGCATGCGGAGACGCCGTCCACATTCAAAGGGTAAGAAGAAGAAACGTATTTAGAGAGAACGTTGTGAACGGTTTCAGGAGAGTTCATAGCCGTTCATAGCCTTATTTGGGGCATACTAAGGGGCTGGTTCACAGCTTAATTGTACTCTTGAGGAACAGGTGCAGACTTCTCAAGAGAAAATATTGAACATCCATCAGGCTTACGCGCAAATTCGAATTCTGGCAAGTTGCGCGTTTTCAGAATTGCACTCGCCTGTGTGTGTGCCAGCCCTAATCTTAGACTATGCAAGGATAACATTGAAATGTCCAGGATGAACTCAAGAACACGAAAGAAACTGTACCCTATTCTTGTGCTGCGAGACGGTGAGTATTGCAACATGTGCGGGAAAGTGGGATCGACCAAAAGCTTGATAATAGATCACATAGACAACAACCCGAGAAACAACGCGCTTCACAATCTCCAGTTACTTTGCCGAGGTTGTAACCATAGGAAGAACCCGCGAGGTGAAGCAAAGCCCAAGAATCAGAACATCGAAATCCACGAGCCTCCTGCAAGCAAAGAGATGCTGAAGAATGAGATATGCGAACCAATTTTTCGTGACTGGCTCGAAGAAGAACTTAGGAGATGGGGAAGAAAGGAAGTGAAGGATGCCTTAAACGCCGGGGCCGAAGTGGCGGGTGTTAGTCCCGCAACCACCGAACGGTATTTGAGCAAGATGACAAGCTCAGCTGGGAAGTTGTCTGTCGTGGTAATCAACGGAGTCAAGTTCGTAGTGTTTAAAGATATTTGGAATCGTAAATGAGAAACTCTAAACCGTCTTCCTCATTTGCTTATGAAATCTATTCTACGCCATCAGGATTGCTTCACAATCGATTGACAACACTTTAAGGTGAAATGCTATGTCCAACATGAAAAAGAACAAGGAACGCAAGGCCTGCCCCAATTGCGGCGAGGTCTTCACCGGACGAAGAAACCAAAAGTTCTGCTCGAAGTATTGCCGGTTCAGGTACTGGGCTGATCGTCACCCACGGGTAAAAACGGAAGAAATTCCCACCGGGGAAAACGCCCCCAAAAGTGGCTCCAACGGACACTAAAGTAGAATATAGCTCAAAGGATTTGGCACCTAAAGAACATGCTTGATTGCGCCATCATACCGCTTTCAGTGTTGAACGATCGTCGGCTTTCACGAGGCGACATTCGCGAATACGGTCTGTTGTCGGCACAACCAAGCGGCGAAGGGATTAGTCTTCGAGACATGGACCGAAGTGAACGCCGGAGAATCCACAGACTTGTCAGACTCGGCTATGTGGGGATCGAGAGAGATTCCAACGGTACCCGTTGCAGATTGACTGAGAAAACGGAAATCCAGCAAATGCGCCAAACAACGGTCAGCGACTTCGCCGAAGTATACAGAGCATATGCTCAAGGCGTGCACACTCCCAAGACAGTCGAGACTTACCAAACGGCATTTAGAGAATTGGCGAGGGTTATTGGAAATGTACCTTTGGACTCTATCGGGGTCAGAGAACTTGAGAATTTTCTTGCCGTGAAAAGGAATGAAGCGTCGGATTTCACGGCGCGGAAATATTATATATCTCTTGCTTCAGCTTTCGAGAAAGCCGTCGAATGGAATTACATTTCGGAAAATCCTTTCCGGAAGGTCCGTAAACCAAAGGTGCCCGAAAGAATCCCGGCCTATTTCACCGCTTCGGAGTTCCAGCTTTTTCTATCTGGAATAATTGACAAAGACTTCAGGGAATTTTGCACAACAGGAATTTTGACCGGCTTAAGACTTTGGGAGCTAATCAATCTGCGATGGAAAGATATAGACTTTGCTAGGAAGTGGATCATTATTCAAAACCATGATGATTTCATGACGAAGTCGAAACGCTCGCGTGTGGTCCCGATGACGCGTATATTATTCCGATTAATCTCTGAGAGAAGAGAAAATATCCGATCCGAATCGGAATATATCTTCCCTAACAAACATGGCAAAAGGATGAATGTGGGCTTGGTGGAACGCAAGTTTAAAGAGACCGTCAGAGCTGTCGGTCTCAATGACAGACTTCATTTTCATAGCCTGCGACATTCGTTTTCAAGTGCCTTGGTTTCGTATGGGGTCCCCCTGTACACTGTCTCGAAGCTTCTAGGCCATTCCCAATTAAGAACTACTGAAGGTTATGCTCACTTATTCCCAGGGGAGCTTCATAGCGAAGTAAACAAGTTGGATAAAGGATTCGGGGTCTCGTCAAACAGTGCCCAACGTTGACCCTCATCTTTGCATCAGGTAACTTAATAATCGTACATGACAAGTTCCGATCTAATCAAATTGGCTCATCTGAGGCTCGAAGAGGCTGAGATTCTGCTCAAGAGAAGGAAATATGCCGGAGCTTATTACATAGTTGGTTATTCAGTTGAGTGCGCCCTGAAGGCATGCATTGCCAAGAAGACGAAGAGGTTTGAATTTCCTGACTTGGCTAGGATCGAAACACTTAAGAAGAGTTACACGCACAACTTGGAAAAACTACTGGAATATTCTGGACTGGATAAGGAAATGGAGGATCAAGTCAAAAGTGGTTCACCCGTGGGTAGAAATTGGGCAATAGTGGTTCTCTGGAATTCACAAAGTAGGTACAAGGCAAGCATGGGTCGCGTAGTGGCAAAAGATATGGTTCTCGCTGCATCCGACCAAGTTTCAGGAGTTGTAAAATGGCTGGAGAGCAAATGCTAGCTGAAAAGATTGACGAACCGATCATACGCATGGGAAAAGAATTCCTCAAACGACTAAGAAAAAGGATCAAGATTCAGTCTGCGTTTTGGATAGCGGTGGATGACGGCAAACTTAAACTGTGGATTGTTTCACCTCAAATGGACACACTTGGCCCCAGAAGGTTGTTTGACCGAACGCAAGAAGTTCTTGGACGATCACCCTCTATTAGTTACCCGCAAGCGCAGTTTCCCCTCACACTTACGCGGATCGGATTTCTGTCACCGAGTGACCCGTTTATTGGTGAGGCTATCTTGCACCGACAGGTCAATGAATTTGCAAACTTCTCACCTGATGACAGCTTTTTTTACGTTATCGTGGGTAATTCCTAACAATCATGACCGCACCCTCTTTGATTTCAGAATAGCCGGACGGGAATCGAAGTTTGATTTCAACATTCTAACGTTTATTTTCCTCTATGAACTCGAATCTGGCAGATAAGAGAACAAGTTTGAGAAAGCCGTTACGGGGCTTCGTGGTTTGCCAGAACCCAGAGTTTACCCGTGACGGCCTTTCTCTTTTTGGGAGACCTTCCGGGAAGTTATTCAATCCAAGAGACCTGCTAACTCATCTGCTAACTAAATTGCTAACTGGAAGTCAATTTATTTCAGAGTGTGCCGGTCTTCGGGAAGCACGGGGCGGGAAAAACCTTCGAAATTTTACTGCGGAGAGGGAGGGATTCGAACCCTCGATACCCCTTTACAGAGTATGACGGTTTAGCAAACCGTTGCCTTCAACCACTCGGCCACCTCTCCAGGTGGATTTGTCGCGTCAAAATATATCAATCCCGCTTCCTATTTCCAAGATTTTAAGTCGAAGCAGGATGTTTGAAAGATTAGTCTCACAGGCGCAGTTATCTGGAAATACCCTGAACGATTCATAATTTGGACAGAAAGTAATTGAATTTTAGCCTGTCGGAGGCTAAATTAAGGTCTAATTTTGGAGGTAAGATGTTAGCTGTCGTAGAAATAGCCGGAAAGCAATTCAAGGTTTCCGAGAACTCTAATGTGGCCGTCCCGAAGCTGCAAGCCAAGATTGGCGACAAGCTCACTCTTGACAAGGTTCTGCTTGTCGAAGACGAGACGTCGAAATCTGTTGGAAGTTCGGTCGTCAATGGAGCGGTCATAGAGGCTACGGTCGTCGATCACGATCGGAAAGACAAGATACTCGTTTTCCGCAAGATAAAGAGAAAGAACTTCAAGGTCACCAAGGGCCACCGCGAAGAGTTCACAACTATACACATCGACACGATCAAGAAATCCCACTGACGGGAAGTAAGACAGGAGTTTTTCATGGCACACAAAAAAGGTGGCGGAAGTTCCAGGAACGGCCGCGACAGCAATTCGCAGAGACTCGGCGTTAAGACTTTCGGCGGCGAGAAGATAACGGCGGGAAGCATAATCGTCCGGCAGCGGGGAACGAAAATTCTCCCCGGAGAGAATGTCGGCGTGGCCAAGGACGACAGCCTCTTCGCGTTGAGCGACGGTGTAGTGAAATTTGAAACATATAGAAGAACCAGAAAAAAAGTAAGTGTAATTCCTCTCTGAATGTCCGAGGGATCCTTCGGACATCGTTGAATCAATTTGTGAAAGGGTCTCGCAATGAAAATCACAGTAGTTGGGGCTGGAAACGTCGGCGCCACCGTGGCGCAGCGGCTTGTTGACAGGGAACTTGCAAACGAAGTAGTTCTTACGGACGTGGTCGAAGGCCTTCCGCAGGGCAAAGGTCTCGACATGCTCGAGTCCACCCCGGTCTTGGGAAGCGACGTAAAGGTTGCGGGCGCTAATAATTATGATGCCACCGCCAACAGCGACATCATCGTGATTACCGCCGGCATCGCAAGAAAGCCCGGCATGAGCCGCGACGATTTGCTCGCGACGAACGCCGGAGTTCTCAAATCGGTTACGGAACAGGTCGCACCCCGGTCGCCAAAGAGCATTATCATCGTCGTCTCGAATCCTCTCGATGTAATGGTTTACGTAGCCCTGAAAGTGAGCGGCTTCGATAGGAAGCGCGTCATCGGGATGGCGGGAGTCTTGGACACAGCTCGCTTCCGGACATTCATAGCGTCGGAGCTCAATGTGTCGGTTGAAGATGTGCAGGCATTCGTCCTCGGAGGTCACGGCGATTCGATGGTCCCGCTCGTCCGCTATACGTCGGTGGCAGGTATCCCTCTTACCGAGCTGCTCCCGGCCGACAAAATTGAAGCTATGGTTAAACGCACCCGGCAGGGCGGAGCCGAAATTGTCGGCCTTCTGAAGACGGGGAGCGCTTATTATGCGCCTTCCGCTTCTGTCGTTCAGATGGTGGAGGCGATAACGAAGGACAAGAAGCGGATTCTTCCTTGTTCTGTCTATCTGCAGGGCGAATACGGGATGAAGGATGTCGTCATCGGTGTCCCGGTCAAGCTCGGCAAAAACGGTGTTGAACAGGTCATGGAAATCAAGTTGACCGATTCCGAGAAGACCGAACTGAATAAGTCGGCCGAAGACGTGAAGGTGAACATCGGGAAGGTGAAGCTCAGCTGAGCTGATCGCAGAAAAGTACGATAATACTCCCGGCAGCGTGAAAGTATTCAGCTCGCCGGGAGTTTTGTTTCCGGGGTAAGTGAATGACCTTCATCGATGACCACAGATTGCACGAGATCCTATGTAGCCTTTGCGATTTTGAGACGCATGGTGATGCGGGTTCCATGGTGCGTGAATGTGAAATCGACCTTGTCCATGAGCGACTTCATGATATGAATGCCGCGGCCGCTCGGCTTCAGAAGATTCTCCGGCGCAAGAGGGTCCGGGACTGCGCTTGGATTGAACCCGCCTCCCTCATCTTCGATCGTCACAACGACTTCAGCTCCGGTACAGTCAACGTCCAGTGTCACGCTTTTGCTCGGGTCATTCTTGTTCCCGTGTGAGATGGCGTTGTTGATCGCTTCACTCGTGGCCACGAGGAGATTGTGCTCCTCCGAATCTGAAACATGCAATTTGTCGAGAATCGCCTTAAGTTTCCCCTCTGCTTCCTTCAGAGCGTTAGTACCGGATTTCACAACTATATGTTCGTGCAATTCATTCATCAAATAATGTACTTTACTGTCAAATCGAAATTAGGGTAAACGATCTGGTTTTGCAATAATTGTCCGGATACCTGGTACCAGCCGTCGAGGCTGATCGACAGACGAGACAAGGAGACGGAGAAAAACGCAGTCGGGCCGGTGTTGATGATCTCGGAGCTGAACACGTTTGTTCTCGCAGTGACGTAATTGTATTGGGTCAGGCTGAGATATTTGTAGCCCGCACCATAGGAGAAATTACCGGAAGTGTAGCGCAAGTAAAACCATAAAGTCTGGTCGACGAAGTAATTCAGCGGGTATTCGGAGAAGCTCGACCAATAGAGTTCACCGCGTTCGTACAGTTTGAGATTCGCCAGGACAAAGAGCGACAGTTTCGACGTCATGTCAACCGAAGTAGAATCGAGGAATGATGCCTGGCGAAATGAGAAGCTGTGTATCTGTGAGAATGCTTCATAATCGTAAACGGTGTAGTTTGCCAGAACTTCGAAGCGATTGTAAGAATTGACGGCTCCGTCCGAGAAAGTGATTATCGGGTAAAACCTGTAAATGAAATTTCGGTTGTTGTTCGCGCTGCGCTGCGATTCGATATAGACTATGTGTATCAAATCGGCTTCTGCTCCGAAGCCTGCATTCAGAAATGGACTGATTGTATGGTTGAGATTGAGCGCGATCGTGTTGGTGAGCTCATCCCGGTCGTCGTAGTTCAGGCTGCTCGGTGTGTTGTAGCGGAAAAGGGAAGCGAGACCTGTTATATCCAGGGAAGTTGCGCCGTAATTCAGGAAAAGCTGGCCTGTCAGGGTGTTCGTCGAGCCGAAGTTGTCCAGTTGCTCCTGGTTCAGTATCTGCTGCTGCGTGAAGGGGCTGCTCTCGAGTGCGTTGATGATCGTGTGACTCTCGGATCTTTCCTTATGTTCCATGCTTACCAGGAGGGTGTCGCTAAGGAATGTCGAAATCAAATCGCCGCGGAGGTCGAAGTTCGACGTACGAATTCTAGTGTCGTAAAGAGTGCTCGCTGGAGAAGGCGGCCGATACCTGTAGTTGAAATCGATCTGTCGTTGGGCATATGAAGCGTAACCCCTCAGTTGAAAGAAAAGGACCGGCATGAATATGGTCGAAGAAACCGACGTCCTGTTGTCATTCCTCTCCTGAATGTTATTTGTAACATCGAAAAGCGAAGTCACTGTAGAATCGGCGGGGAAGTAGAAATCTCGAAGTTGTCCGCTGTAAACGCCGGAGAAGTTGACGAATGCCTGCGGTGAAAAAATCTGGCGGTATGCCAGATGGAAAGACTTGTCGGAATTTCTCCTCGGTGAGATTTGCTCGTCGTGCAAGTACAGGGATGGTACCAGTTCGCTCCCTGGCACCGGCGTGTAAAATCCAATCCCGCGAAGGGTGTACGTAAAACCGCTGTTGCTGACTCCGGCCTGCCTATCCCACCTGTTTCCCGCACCGGCGAGGAGGGTATCCTCCGATCCGGCATAAAGCAGACCGCCGAGAAGCTGCGACGCTCCGACGGAACTCAGCCCGACCTGGCGATTGTCGTTGACGTAGTCGGATTGGACTGATCCGAACCCGAAAATATTACCGAAGAACCTGCGGTTTAGCTGCGCGGAGAAATTTTGATCGTCCCTGATGAGGTTCGGCGACGATTTTATCAGCACGGAATGGAAATTCTCATTCACCGAAATTGTGTAGTCCTTTGACTGCCATGTCTTGTTGACGCTGCCGAGCCAGTCCAGTGTGCTCAGGTCCTGGCTGAATCCCGCTAGTATCGAATCCCCCGGCAGATTGAGTGGAGAAGTCTCGGTCTGAGAAAAAGCATTCGCGGTGATATACATTACTATGACGAGAACAAGGCTAGTCCGCATCATCGAAGAATTCGTCTATGACCTTCTGATCGGTTGTTGTGCCGATGCTCTCCGAGAGAGCTTCCTCGAGATAGCCTCTCTTACCTTCGAACTCCTCCTTCCTGAAGTGACCGCCAATCCTGCCTTGGTTGATGAAGTAGACTTCGCTGCATACACCCTCGATTATGTCAAGCAGATGCGAGCTGTAAAATACCGTTCCATCACGGGCGGTGAATCGCCTTATCAACTGCTTCAGGGAAATTACCGCCTGAAGGTCCAGCCCGTCCGTGGGTTCGTCGAGGACCAGGATCGAAGGCTTGAACAGAAGGGCCAGGCTGAGTATGACCTTCTGCTTGTTCCCCTTCGAAAGTCCGCTGATCGGTTTTCTCAAGAAGTCGCCGAACCTCAGTATCTCTGAAAGGACTTCCAGCTTTCTCATCGCCTTTTCGGCATCGTATTTTCTAAGCATCGCTGCCATTGCGATCGTTTCACGAGGCGTCAGCGACTCGTACAGTCTCGGCGACTCGGGCACATACCCGATCCTTTTTTGAACCCCGGGTAATTCTGTCACGTCGTCTACGTCCCCGATCTTAACGAGGCCGGAATCCGACTTCTCCAGGCCGACGATGATCCTGGCCGTGGTCGTTTTCCCGGCGCCGTTGGGCCCTATGTAGCCGCAGGCTGTTCCTTTTTCTATCTTGAATGAGATAGAATCCAGCGCCGTGAAGCCTGAGAAATTTTTGGTTACGTTTCTGAATTCGATGGACATCTGGAAATATAATATCGGCTATCTGAGATTATTTCGGAAATCTGCAGTGAAACGTCGTCTCAGACAGCTCTGCCCTGCGGCTGAACGCCCTATCCGCGCGCCGAACACTTTGCCCGTGAGATCGCCTAAGAAAGTCAGGGCGTCGAAGGAGACGGCTATGCGTGAATTTCCGAGAACGGCTCCCTTCCTGAAATCGGCTACCGTCATTCCTGCCGTATGCTTTCCCTTAGTCTCGATTGAAACGGAAGAGCCGGTGAAACGGAACCATTCGGGATGGACCGCTGCCGCGACGGTGATCGGGTCATGCATGAAACAACCGTCCAGTTTATCCGCATGTCTGTGGTAATCGATGTAGTGGTTCAGTGCCTTTCGGAGTAGTGGCACGAGCTCCGGCCAATTCACTCCGGCTTTCACCAGCAAACTGGCAACAATATTTCGGGGCAGGAATAGTGTCTCGGTTAGGTCAAGCGGTACAAAAGTCACCTTCACGCCGTTTTTAAGCACGTAAGAAGCTGCTTCGGGGTCGACAAATATGTTGAACTCGGTAAAGACGGTTGTGTTGCCGTAGCCTGAGAATGCGCCGCCCATCTGTATTATGCCCCCGACTCCTTTGACCGCCGCTGGATCAAGAGAGACGGCTTTTGCAATGTTGGTCATAGGTCCGAGCGAGATGATCGTAAGTTTCTTACCAAATTTTCTCGCGGCCATGACTATTGCAGCTGCCGCACCGCCTGTTCTCCATGCGGGGAATGAGATACCTTTGGATTTCCGGTAGCCTCCGACTCCGTCTTTGCCGTGCACTTCCGGCGCGGTTATCAGTTTTCTGGATCTGGGAGCCTCAGCCCCGGAGAAGACTGGTGCATCCAGCCGAAGGATCTTCTTTAAATAGAGAACATTCTGCGTGACTTCACTAACGGGAACATTCCCTGAGACGGTCGTGATAAGTTCGATTGTTGCGTCGGGGAGGCGCGAGGCATAGACGATAGCTATCGAATCGTCTACGCCCGCGTCAGTGTCTATGACGACCCGCCTCAATCGAAGATGTCCGAGACGGCGAACTTAGGTGAATACTTGAGAACTACCCGTGCCAGATCGCTGCTAATCAGGCTTTTAGGTCCTTCCAGCGAATGCACTGTCTGCACGCCTTTGTAAAACTTTCTTATCAGCTCGGTTGCCGGGAACCCCGTCCAGTTCTCGTCCGCGGCGATAAAGAACCTGTCGAACCCGTCGCTCCTGAATTCGATGGCTTTCGCCATGGCTTGTGAGACGTCATGGACGTGAACCCATGCCCAAAGGTTCTTGTACCAGTTAGGGTAGTCCGAAATGAGTTTTCTGTACTGCTGCCGTTCTTTGTCTTCCGGTACCCAAATCCATGGAAAGCGCAGCGCGACCGTGTGCATGCCGTAACCGCGTGAGAAGCTCTTCAGGATTTCCTCCGAACAGACTTTGCTTAGACCGTATGCATCCTGAGGCTCGAGAGGATGTTGCTCGTCGATAGGGAAGTAGTAAGGATTATGCGCCTGTCTCGCAAATGCGAAACCCAATGTTGATTCGCTCGATGCCAGAATTACCTTCTTCACGTTCTTTGCAGCGGCAAACTGGAGCGTATTGAAAGTTCCGAACGTATTGACCTGGAAAACGACTTCCTCCGGATCGTTGAGCGGAGTGGGAATCCCGGCAAAGTGCAAAATGGCATCGAAGTCCCCCTCGATTGCTTTGAATGTCTCGTTCTTCGTAATGTCAATTTTGAAAAATCTGACGTCGAAATTTGGCTCTTGCTTGTCGGCCACTGCAACCTCGTAGTCGACCGAAAGATCCTTGGCAACGTATTTGCCAACCAGTCCGGAGCCCCCGGTAATCAGTAATTTCTTCAAATGGTAAAACTTTCTCCTTTCTTGGGCGCTGATATATTCTTATAGCCTTTTTGAGACAGAGACCTTTGTAAAGCCGTCTGCGCGTCCGCCTCTCCATGTACAAGAAATATTCGTTTCAGTCTTTGTTTGTCAAACTTCTCCACGAAGCTGACAATGTCGTCGTGGTCCGCGTGCGCGGAGAAAGAGTGCATTTCCACGACTTCCGCCTTCAGCGGGAACGTCTCTCCGAAAATCCTGAGCTCCGGCTGGTGATTAAGTATCCGTCTTCCGAGAGTATCCGGCGCCTGGTAGCCGACAATCAGGACGGTATTCTTCGGATCGCCGATGTTGTTTGCAAGGTGATGAAGTATCCTCCCGCTCTCGCACATGCCCGACGCGGAGATAATCACCATCGGTTCCTTCATGTCGTTGAGTCTCTTCGAATCTTCGACGGACCTTATGTAATTTATGTATTCAAACCCGAACGGATCGTCATGCGCGATCACCATTTTGAAAATATCTCTGTTGAAACATTCCGGGTGAAGCCGGAAAACTTCGGTGGCATTGACGGACAACGGGCTGTCGACGAAAACCGGAATCCTTGGAAGTGCCTTACTTTCGAAGAGACGGTGCAGGGTATAGGTGATTTCCTGAGTCCTCTCGACGCTGAAGGCAGGTATGACTACCTTTCCACCTCTTTTGATCGTGCGAAGTATCACTTCCTTAAGCTGGTCTTCCATGCCCTGTATGGGATCGTGATGCCTTCCCCCATAAGTGCTCTCCGACAACAAAACATCCGCTTCCCGAACCTCATCTGGATTTCTGAGCAGCGGCATGTTTCTTCTTCCGAGGTCGCCGGTGAACAGGATTATCTTCTCGTCGCGACCGTCATTTATGCGAAGATGTACCATCGCGCTTCCGAGTATGTGGCCCGCGTCGAGGAATGTGAGGTGAACGCCGTCGGCGACGTTTATCTCGTGATGATAGGAAACCGAGACGAACAGCGGCATCACCGCAAGCGCGTCCTCAGTATCGTATATCGGAGACACCGGAGGCTCTCCGCGCTTTGCAAGCTTCTTGTTGAGAAACTCCGTGTCCTGTTCCTGTATCTTCGCACTGTCGGTGAGCATTATCCCGGAAAGGTCACGAGTGGCAGGTGTGGAGTAGATGGGGCCGGTGAATCCCTGCTTGACGAGGTTGGGGAGATTTCCGCTGTGGTCGATATGCGCGTGAGACAAAATAACCGCATCGATCTGCGCGGGGTGAAAATAGCCGAAGTTCTTGTTCAGACTGATGCTCTCTGCCCGCTTGCCCTGAAAAAAACCGCAGTCGAGCAGAATGCGTTTTCCGTTGACTTCGAGTAAGTGCATCGATCCCGTGACGGTCTGTGCAGCACCAATGAATTGTATTTGCATTCGTTATCCCGAGTAATCTCTTCGAATATATTTCACCTCTCCAAGTGATGCAAGATGAGGTGGACCGGAAATGCGATTGATTATCTGACGGATTTTTGGTATTTTTTTTGAAACAAACCATGGTATGAGATGACGCAACCCCTCAATGTCTTATTTTTATCCTCGGAGGTATTTCCTTTTGCAAAGACCGGCGGTTTGGCAGATGTTGCGAGTGCTTTGCCGCAAGCTTTGAAAGAAATCGGACACGAGGTTCGGCTGGCAATCCCGCGTTATGGATTTGTCAACGAGCGAAAATTCCGAATACACGAGATCATACGGCTGAAGGATATCAATATCCCGATCGGAAAGAAGTCGGCGAAGCTAAATGTCAAGTCTTCATTTCTGATCGGCGACAGGACGAAAGTCCAGATATATTTCATCGACAGCGCGGAATTCTTCGGGAGGCAGGGAATATACCAGGATCCCAAAACGAAACGCGACTATCCCGACAACGATGAACGGTACATCTTCTACTCGCGAGGCATATTCGAAATTCTGAAAAGACTCGGATGGGCGCCTCACATTATCCACTGCAACGACTGGCAGAGCGGTCTCGTCCCGGTTTATTTGAAAAAGATTTACAGCAAGGATCCGTTCTTCAAAAACATTAAGACAGTCTTTACTATACACAACGTCGCATACCAGGGCCTCTTCCCTAAAGAGACGTTCCCCAAAACCGGTCTCCCTGCAGATGTGTTCACGCCGGAAGGGGCGGAGTTTTACGGAAAGTTCAGCTTCATGAAGGCGGGCATCGTTTACTCCGATTTCGTAACTACCGTCAGCAGTACTTATGCCGATGAGATATCGGGAAGCGAAGAGTATGGTTTCGGTCTCGAAGGTGTCCTCGCGAAAAAGAACAAGAAGTTTTCCGGGATTGTGAACGGTATCGACTACTCACTCTGGAATCCGGATACCGACCAGTTCATTCCGTTCAAGTACAGTGTGAAGACTCTCGACGCGAAGGTTGAGAATAAGAAATATCTCCTCAAGAGATTCAATAAGAAATTCGAGCCGGGTGTCCCGCTCGTGGGGATGGTGACGAGACTCGTGGAACAGAAGGGGATCGACCTGGTCATCGACGGCTTCGCAGAGTTGATGAAGTTGAAGGTGCAATTTATTCTCCTCGGCACCGGCGAGAAGCAATACCACACTAAGCTGGAAGCGCTGGCAAAGAAATATCCGGACGAGATGTCTCTGGAGCTCGGCTACAACGACGAACTCGCGCACCTGATCGAGGGAGCCTCTGATATTTTCCTCATGCCGAGCAAATTCGAGCCTTGCGGGCTGAACCAACTCTACTCGCTTAAATACGGAACGATCCCGGTTGTCAGGAAGACCGGCGGACTTGCAGATACGGTCGCGGAGGTCAATCCGCAGAAACTGACCGGCACCGGGTTCTTTTTCCAGGACTTCAAAGCCGGCGACATGGTAAAAGCCGTCTCACGCGCCGTCACACTTTTCGGTGATCAGAAAAGCTGGCAGAAGGTGATGCGCAACGCGATGATGGAGGACTTTTCCTGGACAAGTTCAGCGAAGCAATACGAAGAGTTGTACAACAAGATCCTGGAAAAGTGAACCGGGCCGTTTTCATTGATCGCGACGGAACGATCAACATCGACAAGGATTACCTTACCGACCCCGGCGATCTGGAACTGATTGAAGGTTCTTCCGAAGCCATAAGGATCGCTAACGCCCTTGGGCTTAAAGTAATCGTAATCTCGAATCAATCGGGAGTCTCCCGCGGAATAATGACGGCTGCACAGGTGGATTCCGTCAATTCCAAGCTTGTAGATATGTTGAAGCGCTCAGGAGCGAGAGTTGATGCCATGTATTACTGTCCGCACCACCCGAACTATGGAGATAAGGTGGATTGTGAATGCCGAAAACCACGCATAGGTATGCTTCTCAGGGCTAAGGCGGAATTCGATTTGGATCTTGCCGCTTCATTTGTCGTGGGCGACAAGTGGAGCGATGTCAAATGCGGCGAGAACGCCGGAACTTATACTTCTCTCGTACAAACCGGTTACGGCGAGTCCGATTATCAGCGGTGCATTGACGGCGGAATCAAAATAGATTATCTTGCTGAGAACCTTTTCGATAGCGTATCAAACTTTATCCGAAAGAAGATTGAGACTGATAATTAAGAGTTCGCTTTTTGTGCTCGCTCTGTCGATGTTTGTAGTGGGCTGCTCAAACAAGATAAATCAGACAGGCGCCTGGCTCGTTTCCAGCGATACCGCGCTAGTGCCGGTATACTTCAATTCGGTTGCCGACTCGGCGAAGGTAACATCCTCTCAGGTAAACACGGGACTCGCAACAGGTACGAGCTCGGAGCTCCTGCTTGGAAAGGTACCATGGACCGAGGCCGATTTGCTCATAAGGTTTTCGGCGCTTGATCCTGTGGACTCGGCCCAGACAATTTTGTCGACCACGGTAACTCTGTATCGCTCGTCGTACCTGTTGGAAGGTCCCGGCGGGAATTTTAACAGCGCGACGTTTGCGGGATATTCCATGGATAGCGTGTGGAATTCCACGACCTTCACCTGGGACAGTGTAAACGTTGTAGGATACGGCACACAGAACATCATAACATCCAGCACAATCACCGATTCGACTGTAGTTCTGAATCTTGATTCATCCGTCGTCAGACAGTGGGCGATAGCTACTCAGGACACCGCAGTTCCCAACAACGGTTTCATCATAAAGCCGTTGAACGATCAGGGGATAGTCTCGGTCTACGGACCGGTTTATGGTGTCACCGGTCAGATCCCTGTTTGTACGGTTATTTATATCAAGAATAATACGCTGGATACCACAAGCGTGTCTCTAAGCTATGCTTCGTCCGTCGCCCAGACATCGATTGTGACGACGGCTCCCCAGGGGCCTTACTCGATAGTCCAGGCCGGCACGGGTGAGCAATCCAATATCTTGTTCGACTTGAGCCGTGTTCCAAACTACAGCATTATCAACCAGGCTACGCTCACATTGCGGATGGACTCAACTGCGCAGTTGCCTTACACTCGAGTATCTGCCGATACGCTGACCGCGTACTACACTATCGATGCCTCCTCCAACCAGGTGAATTCGAATTTTCCAACCTATGGCTACCCTGTAGGGAACGTCTATAAGTTCAACGTCACGAGCATAGTCCAGTACATGGTGGATGCTCAGAATAATGGTTTCATGATCGTACAAAGCAATGCGTTGAGTAGTGCAGATCTTGTCTTCTTGTATAACGGAAACGCACCGGATTCTCTGAAACCAAAACTGACGATAACATATACTCCTACGAAGAGATGATGAAGAAATTTGCACAATTAGGACTGCTGTTGCTTGTTTTGTCGGCCGCAGCGTTTGCTCAGGATGCTTCGCCGCTCTCGGACAGGGGCGTCGGGGCTTTTTCAAGTTTTGCCGGAACAAGGTCGGCAGGGATGGGGAATGCCGGACTCGCCTTGATCGGCGACGGTTATTTGAACAGGCTCAATCCCGCAACGTGGATAGGGCTTCAGAATGTGCAGATGACCGCCACATACGATTTTGCCGGCGTGACGTCGATTGACAAAAGCTTGAACAGCACTTCTTACGGCGCGAACGGAAACTTCGGCGGCGGTATATTTGCCCTTCCGCTTGATCCTTCACTCGGACTGTCCGTGGCGGGCGGCTTCACTCCCATGACTTCGTACAGCTACGGCATAAATGCATCGGACTCTGTGGCCGGAGTGAGCGGCTCGTCTTTTGCTTTTGACAGGAAAGGCTCCGGCGGTCTTGGGGAGGCTTTCCTCGGAGGGAGCTTCTCTCCGATAACTGGTATAGGGATCGGAGCGTCGTTCCAGTATGCGTTCGGGAGGATGCAATCCATTTCAAACGTTACCTTTGATAGTGCGAATTTTCAGAGTGCTTACACGGATAATAGCCTCTACCTGAGAGGTGCCAGCGGAACCGTTGGCTTAGTTCTCGGCGGATTGGATGAATGGACTCATATCGGTTTCCTGAAGGGCCTGACGATCGCCGGGTACTATCGTTATCCGTTCAACTTGTCCGGCGCAGATCAGATCAACAGTATCTATCCTGACGGATTGGACACGACATTTTCACAGAATGCATCAGGATACATACCGGCCGAGTTCGGAATCGGAATTGCCAAAGTCTTCGGCAACGGTCTCGCGGCGGTTCTGGACCTGCGTACGGAAAGACTTTCCAGCTATTACGATTCATTCACCCCGGCCGGAACACTGAAGAATGTCCTGTTCATAGGTGGTGGAGTCGAGTATCTCCAGGGAAGAAGTATACGTTCCCTCTTCGCAAAACGAGTTTTGAGAGCCGGCCTCTATTACAGCAGGACGCAGTTTGTCGTGCCGACGACGTCGGGCCAGCCGGCGCAGGTTGATGAACTGTTTGCGACAGCCGGTATCGAATTGCCGTTGAGTTACACCGCGACAGTGGACGTCGGAGTTCAATACGGGTTTCGGGGTCTGGAAAGCGATCTTCTGTTCCATGAAAGAGTATTCAGGCTTTACCTGTCTTTCACGATGGGAGAAGCATGGTTCGTCAGACCCAGGCTGGACTGATCTCTCTATAAGAATTTGCCGTGCCCTTTTTTCCCGGCTTTATCTGAGTAGCCGGTGATGTGTTGCAGGTCGTAAAGGATGGGGCAGGCGGCAGTTTAGTGAAGTGATTGATACCTACACAAGTCACATGAAAATTCCAATACAGAAGGCTTAAGATATGGATTTCTTCAGAATTCTCAGTGAAAACGACGGAGAAGTTTTTTCGGCAGTCTCGAACGAACTGGCACGTCAGAATAAAACGATCGAGCTCATAGCATCGGAGAATTTCGTCAGCAAAACAGTCCTCGCTGCCCTTGGAACCGTTCTCACTAACAAATATGCGGAAGGATATCCGGGGAAGCGCTACTACGGGGGATGCGAATTCGTCGACGTCGCGGAGAACATAGCCCGCGACCGCGTGAAGAGGCTCTTCGGCGCCGAATACGCCAATGTACAGCCACACGCGGGAAGTCAGGCAAACATGGCGGCGTATTTTTCGTTCATCAGGCCGGGTGACACGATCCTCGGAATGAACCTTTCCCACGGCGGCCATCTCACTCATGGATCGCCGGTGAATTTCAGCGGGAAGCTTTTCAACATCGTTCCTTACGGTGTCGACAAGAATACCGGCAGAATAGACATGGCGGAGGTAGAGAGGCTTGCGAAGGAGCACAGACCGAAGATGATAGTGGTAGGCGCGAGCGCATATCCCCGCGATATAGATTTCAAGAGCTTCAGAGCCATAGCTGACAGCGTCGGTGCTTTCCTTATGGCGGACATTGCGCACCCGGCAGGGCTCATAGCGACCAGGCTTCTTTCCGACCCGCTTCCTCATTGTCACATAGTAACATCCACGACACATAAGACGCTGCGAGGTCCTCGCGGCGGGCTGATTCTTATGGGAAAAGATTATGAGAACCCCCTCGGCATAACCGCTCCGAAAAGCGGCCGGCTGAAGATGATGTCCGAGATCGTGGATTCCAACGTCATGCCAGGGATTCAAGGCGGGCCGCTGATGCACGTCATCGCCGCCAAAGCCGTGGCCTTTGGTGAGGCGCTGGATAAATCCTTCACTACCTACGCGCGGCAGATCGTCTCAAACGCGAAACGACTCGCGCAGGAGTTGACCAAGCTCGATTACCAGCTCGTGTCCGGAGGCACAGACAACCATCTTATGCTTGTCGACCTCAGAAACAAGAACGTGACCGGCAAGGACACCGAAAAGGCGCTGGAGGAAAGCGGTATCACGGTAAACAAGAACATGGTACCGTTTGACGACAAGTCACCCATGATCACAAGCGGAATCAGGGTCGGCACGCCGGCCGTCACGACCCGCGGATTCAAAGAAGATGATATGGCGGAAATCGCCTCCTTCATCGACAGGGTCGTCAGAAACATCGGCAACGAGAAAGTCTATGCCCAGGTGAAAGAAGACGTCGCTGCGCTGTGCGGCAGGTATCCGCTATACGACTTTGCGAAGGAATATTCGATCGCGAACTCATGAGCGAGAACGTTCATGATATAGAGTTGCCGGAAGAGCCTCAGAGGGAGATGTCCTTCTGGGATCATCTGGAGGAGCTCCGAAGTCGCCTCATATGGGCTCTTGTTGGAATAGCTGTCGGTACCGCAATATGCGCATTCTTTGCCGATGCGATTGTAAACAAGTTCCTCCTTGCTCCGGCCATAAATGCACGTCCTCCGTTGAAAATCCAGAACCTCAGACCGTACGGTCAGCTAATGCTCTACATGGAGATAGTCTTCATAGCCGGAGCGGTACTGAGTTTACCGAACACGCTGTACCAGTTCTGGAAGTTCATCGAGCCGGCGCTATATCCTCATGAAAGGAAATACATTTCTTCGATCGTTTTCTTTTCGACCTTTTTTTTCCTGTTCGGCGGCGCGTTCGGGTATTATGTCCTGATTCCCAATGCTCTCTCTTTTTTCTCCGGCTTCGGGACGAAATACATCGAGAATATCATCGATATACAGGCATACTTCAGTTTCATTACCGGCATTCTCCTTGCCTGCGGGGCCGTCTTCGAGCTCCCGATGCTGTCGTATTTCCTGGCCAAGATCGGCATACTGTCCGCGTCGTTCCTCAAAAAGTACAGACGACATGCGATCGTCGTTATTCTTTTCGTCTCTGCGGCGATCACTCCTCCCGACGTCGGCAGCCAGATAATGATTGCCGTCCCTTTCTACATTCTGTATGAGATATCGATAGTAGTAGTGAGAGTCACCCGCGCGAACAAAGAAAAGAAGAAAGCAGCTTCCGAGTAATTTCTACAGGTGAAATTTGAATCTTGATGAGATCATCTCGCCGATCCGCGATGAGGTTAAAATATTCAATAATGAATTCAAACACGCGGTCCGTTCGAGAGTCGGAATTGTCGATACAGTAGCAAGATATATGCTCCGCCAAAAAGGGAAGAAGATACGTCCTATCCTCGTCCTTCTTTCTGCGGAAGCTTCCGGCGGGATCAACCGTAGCACTTACAGAGCAGCGACGCTCGTCGAGCTGCTTCATACGGCAACGTTGATACACGACGACGTCGTGGACAGCGCTGATACCCGTCGGGGAATCGCCTCGATCAATGCCGTATGGAAAAACAAGGTCGCTGTCCTGATGGGAGATTACCTCCTGTCTCGCGGTCTTCTTCTTTCACTTGAGAATGACGAATTCGAATTTCTCAAAATCTGCTCCGTCGCCGTCAAGCGGATGAGCGAGGGCGAGCTGCTGCAGATACAGAAATCGCGCCAGTTCGATATGGACGAGTCTACCTATTTCAGGATTATTTCAGACAAGACCGCCTCATTCATGTCGACATGTTGTGAGCTTGGAGCTGCAAGCTCGAGCCAGGACGCGAAGATGATCACCCACTTCAGGGCGTTTGGAGAGTACATAGGTCTCGCATTCCAGATCCGCGATGATGTCCTCGATTACGAAGGTAAGAAAGGTACTCTCGGGAAACCTATAGGTGGCGACATAAAAGAGAGGAAGGTTACTCTCCCTCTGATTTACGCTTTTGAAAACGCGCCCAGGCAGGCTGCCGCGTCGATCCTTAAGCTTCTGAAAAAAGGGAAGCGTGGATCGAGAATAAAAGAAGTGATTGACTTCGCCCAGAATTACGGAGGAATCGAACGTGCGCACAGAAAGGCTGAAGAGCTTGTGATGAAGGCTCGGAATGAATTGGAAAATGTTTCGTGGTCGGAAGCAAAAGAATCGCTGATGAAGCTGACGGAATTCGTAGTGGAGCGTGTAAGCTGATACGGATGTTTTCGCGAAGACCTTGGGATGAGCCTGCTGCCCTAAACGCGCGAAGAGTTGCCTGAGATAGTATGGCGGCGTTCAGGAGGAAATCTGGCACATACGTCCTCGCCCTTGGCGGGGGAGGTGCCAGAGGTCTGGCGCATATCGGTGTGCTCAAGATCCTTCAGCGTGAAGGAGTGGAGATAGGCTCGATCGCGGGAACAAGTATGGGTTCCGTCATAGGCGCGATGTTCGCCTATTACCATGACGCTGTCGAGGTCGAGGAGGTTTTCAGGAAATTCCTTTCCAGTTCGTTCTTCGAGAAATATGCGCGGACTTTCTTTCTTGTCTCGGAAGATCCATCGATCCTCAGGGAGCCCGATAAGTTTCTTGCTAAACTCGGGAAACGCTTCCTCTATCTTAAGGCCGCCTCGATGCATGCAGTTTTTTCCAGCAACATTCTGGAGGAAGCCTTTCAGCATTTGATTCCGGATATCCGTTTTGTCGATTTGAAGGTCCCGTTTGCCTGTGTGGCAACCGACCTTAGAACGGGGGCTGAAGTTGTGATAAGGGAAGGGAGAGTTATTCCCGCGATGGTCGCAAGCTCTTCTATCCCAGGATTCGTCGAGCCGGCAAAAGTAGCGAGGCGAGTCCTGATTGACGGGAGCGCAACGAGTACGGTGCCGGTCGCGGCGGCAAAAAGTCTGTCCTCCGGCAAAGTTATCGCCGTCGATGTGTCCATGGATTTGAAGAGGGAAGAACCGCTCGATACAGCATTTGAGATCGCGATGAGGTCCGGCGAAATAACTAATCGATACCTTACCGAGACCCAATTGCGTGACTCAGACATAGTGATCCATCCCGAGGTAGGCAGAACCACATGGGCTAACTTCGACAAACTCGATGAAATGATTAGGGTCGGGGAGATCGCCGGTAGAAGGGCTATTCCAAGCCTTCAAACGCGAAATTGAGGCCAAATGCCCTCTTCCATCGATTGCATTCCCCTCGTTATTTTGTTAAATTTAGAAACAATGGGAGTTAAACCTCGATAAATGTCCCCCTTTAAGCTTCCAAGACTGGCCCTTCCCGTATTCCTGTTCGTTTTCGCGAGCACTTCGTGCCTATCATTCGCACAGCAGAGCGAAAATCCGCAAAGCGAGCTCGCCAATCACGGCCTGCAGTATACGCAGGTAACACCGACCAGAGGGAGAATCGATCTGGACGGCACGTGGCAGGCATCGGTCAACGGCGGGAAAACCTGGCGCAAAATAACCACTCCATCCACATATGATTACGACGGCAGAGTTGTATTCCGAAAAAGAGTCTACGTCCCGTCGGCTTTTGTCAATCATAATGTGTTTGGACTCGTTCTCGGAAACGGCGGCGTATCCACCGAGATCAGGATAAACAACGAGTTTGTCGCGATCCATAACGGTGCCTATTCGAGGATCGACGTCCGGATCCCGGATAGATTACTGCAGGCAGGGTCCGAGAACATCATAGACATTCTGAGCAATAACAGGCTGAACCCTGTTTCGACGATTCCGCTGAAACAGCTTGCCTACCAGCGAAAATGCTACGGTGGTCTTTTCAGAGATGTGTATCTCGAGGTCAGACCCCCCGTATATATCGATCACCCCACGTTCAAGACCCAGCTCAATTCCTCCGGCACGACTGCGGATGTACAGAGTGAATTCGTCGTGTACGCTGCCGACTATTCGCGATACGGTTTGGATTCGAGCGCGACCACGCTGCCCCTCATCGCCCGCGCGACCCTGGTCGATAAATCGACAGGCAATGTTGTGGCGAAATCCTCGGATGTGGATTTTAATCTCGCCCAGAATCATAACGTCAGAATAGCTCTATCGCTCACGGTCCAGAATCCCAATCTATGGTCGCCTTCACATCCCAACCTGTATTCGATCCAGTACTATGTTTACAGGGGCAAAACGATGCTGGATGAATATTCTCAGAACCTGGGATTCAGGACGATGACAGTCTCAGGCGGAAGGTTCTACCTCAACGGTGAACAGACTTTCGTCAAGAGTGTGAATTATACCGCAGATTATCCCGGCGTCGGAGCGGCGGTCACCGAGGTCCAGCTGGAGAAAGATGTGGCGGTGATAAAAACCCTGGGGGCGAATGCCATCAGGGTGGTTGCGTATCCCCCTTCGCAGGACCTTCTGGATCTCTGCGACCGGTTCGGTTTGATGGTGTTCGAAGAGGTTCCACTCGTTGATGCTCCCGCTTCGGTTCTCGAATCCGAGAGGTATCGAAGTTCACTTCGGAGCTATCTCCAGGAAGTTATTCAGAATACATGTTCACATCCTTCGGTCGTGGCAATCTCGGCAGGAAGCAATCTGGATCCGACAGCTGCAGTGACCCGTGATTACATTTCTACGGTCGCTTCGATAGTCCACAACGAAACTGACAAGCTGGTTTACTATTCTCCGCTGACGGGCCTGGCCGATACCATACCGACAGCTGCAGACTTTGTTGGACTGGACCTGTCGCCCTTCAATTCCTCGAACGCACTTAAGAATTTCCTGGCGGAGATTTCCGCTGCTCCCGGAAACCAGACTTACTGGATCTCATCCGTCGGAACCCAGACTCAGATGAGAAACCATAATGGGTATTCGGATCCGCTGTCGCTCGAGCACCAGGCGAGGTATCTTGTGGATGCCTACGAGGCGATCGAACACGGGAACTTCGCGGGGATATCGGTCAACAGTTACTCCGATTGGAAGGGTGCGGTTCCGCATCTCCTTCAGAACGGTCATCCATACCTATACAGCTACGGGCTCGTAAGTTACTGGCGCGAGAAACGTCCGGCGTTCGCCGCCGTCAGGGCTCTGTTCAACGATGAGACGCTCCCTACGCTTCCGATAGGGAATTATTCCGACACTCCGCCCATAATTTTCGTCATATTATCGACGCTTCTTCTCGTATTGATAACCTATCTTCATTACAGCCGGCGTTGGTTCAGGGAGAGCGCGACACGTGCTGTATTCCGCCCGTACAATTTCTTCGCAGATATCCGTGACCAGCGGATGATTTCGGCCTTTCAGACTTCCACGGTGCTCTTGTTGGTATCTGCAGGGATAGCCATATACCTTTCTAGCCTTGTCTATGCTTTCAGAGATAATTATGTGTTCGACCGGATGCTTGGTCTGGTTATCCCGGGTGATTTCCTGAAGATCAAGATCGACTATCTCATCTGGCATCCGGTGAGTTTCATCGTGATATTCACCGTGTTGTTCATGGTCTTGATTTCGATAATTACGCTGATCATAAAGTTGTTCTCGTATCTTGTCAAGATAAGACTGCAGATGGTGAGCGCATTCACGGTAGCCACGTGGTCGATGCTGCCGATGGCCACGCTGATTCTCGTGGATATGATCCTCTTCAGATTGCTCGGCGATCCGAGATTCGTCTGGGCCGCGTCCGTTATCCTGGTGGCTCTTCTGCTTCTCAGTCTTTTCAGGTTGTTCCATGGGATAGGAGTCATTTACGATCTGCCGACCATCCGGGTCGGGATCATCGGGTCATTGATCCTCGTCGTGTTGATTTTTATCGCCACCTTCTATTTCAATGGAACCGACGGGCTGATTGCCTACGCCAAGTTTTTCTACAAATTTATCGTCGAAAACAGAGTGACATAAATGTTTCTTTCCAAACTAGAGTTGCTTGGATTCAAATCATTTGCCACGAAAACTGAACTGACTTTCAACGGGGGCATTACATCTGTCGTAGGGCCGAACGGATGCGGAAAGACCAACGTACTTGACTCGATCCGATGGGTGCTGGGTGAACAAAGGACCAGCATGCTCAGAAGCGATTCGATGGAGAACGTTATTTTCAACGGCTCCAGGAAGCGCAAACCGCTCGGCATGGCCGAGGTCACGATAACGATCAAGAACGATAAGGGGCTTCTCCCCGTCGAATATTCCGAGGTCAGTATTACGCGCCGCGTGTTTAGATCGGGCGAAAGCGAATACTTCATAAACAGGAATCAGTGCCGTCTCAAGGATATTCAGGACATGCTCATGGATTCGGGCATGGCCGCGACGGCATACTCGGTCATCGAGTTGAAGATGGTCGAAGATATCCTGAGGGAGAACACCGACGAACGAAGAAAGATGTTCGAAGAAGCCTCGGGCGTGACTAAGTACAAAGCCAGGAGGCGCGCCGCACTGAACAAGCTGAGCGATGTGCAGCGCGATTTGCTACGGGTAAACGACCTAATCGCCGAAATCGAAAAGAAAGTCAACTCGCTGGAACGGCAGGCAAAAAGGGCCGAACAGTACAAGAAGTTTACCGATGAACTCGGTCAGCTCGAGCGGCAGTACTTGTTTTCTGAGTATCACTCGATTGCAGGCAAAGTGGGACCGCTCAAAGAGAATCTCTCACAAAACGAGACCGATAAGACCAATGCGGCGAACGCGTTGTCCCATGAGGAAGAACTGCTGAATCTGATCCGAACGGAAATAGCCGAGATCGAGAAGAGCCTTTCTGCGGTCCGTCAGCAGCGCTCCGAAAAACAGAATTTGCTTCACGGCATCGAAGAGGAAATCGCAGTACTGACCGAAAGAAGGAGAGGTCTCACTGAGAACATATCGGCACTCGAAAGGCGCAAGGTGGATCTCGGCGGGAGAAACGAGCTTCTGGCTTCTCAGATCGAAGAGCTGAAGCTGAGTCTCGCCGAAACGGAGGCCGAAGAAAAAAGTATGTCCGAAAGGCTCGCTTCCGAGCAGGAGACCTTCACGAACTTTGAAAAACAGCTCTTCAGCGCCAGGGACAAGTCGAATTCAAGTCACGAGAGCCTCATAAGAATACTGAACGACCTTGCCCTCAAACAGAACGAGAGAGAAAGAGCTCACGCCCGCCTCGAACGGGTCCGCTCTCACAGCGACGAGCTGCTTCAGCGTAAGAGCCAGCTTGAAAATGAAAAATCCAACCTCCTCTCCAGGCTGGAAAAATCGAGGGAGGATAAGGGAAGACTCTCCAGCGAAATCGAGAATGAGAAGACCAATCTGAGCGACCTCGAACGGCATCGAGAGGAACTCTTCAGCGAAAACGAACGTAAAAAGTCGGAAGCTCAGAATCTCCGGGATACGATTCAGGCGAACGAAGCCAGAATCGACTTCCTGAACGGCCTGGTCGAACATTTGGAGGGAGTACCGGATGGCGCAAAGGCGCTCGCCCGCGGAGAGCTTGATGGCCTCCCGAAGTTCGATATCCTAAGCGATATCTTCTACGTGGAACCGGAATACAGAATTGCTGCCGAATCGATTCTCGGCGAGGCATCGAATTTCATGGTTGCCCCCGACGAGCATACGGCTCTTAGCGCAGTTGATTCTCTCAGGGCAAAGGACCTTGGCAAGGTTACGTTCGTTTGCCTCGACAGAGTTCACGCAACCGATCTGCATCCGAGCCGTGTGTCTTTCAAGCGGCTCCTGGACCATGTCCAAATGGCGGCCGAACACCAGGCGATCGGGAAATATTTCTTCGGTAACGTCGCAATTGTTGACGGTTATTCGGAAGCCGAAAAGATACTGCGTGAGGATCCATCAGTATACTGCGTCAGTTATACGGGCGACGTGTTCTCCGCGAAAGGGATAATACGAGGAGGAAGCACGCGGCGCACGGAGGGCGGCAGAGTAGGCAAGCTTCGTCAGCTCGAAGAACTCAGAAGCGAACAGCAGAGACTTTCCGGCGAACTGTCAAAGCTTGAAGGAGCCATCACGGCGACGCAGTCCGAGATGGACTCGCTCCCGATCAAGTCGGGAAATGAAAAACTGAGAGACCTCGAGCTTCAGCTCGCCCGCATAGAACAGTCGAGCGTCGAAAGCGAGCGCGCTCTTCAAAACCTCGAGACGCAGATAACGGACATACAGGCGAGAATTTCGAAACTCGAAGGTGAGGTAGCAGAGGCACAGCAGGAACTGGGCTTAGCTGAGGCATCGCTCGCCGAATTGAACTCGATCAAAACTGCATCCGACACGGAATACCAGGCATCGCTTCAGGAACTGAAAGTCATTGAGGAAGAGTACCGGTCAAGGAACGAGCGGCTGCGCGAGGCTCAGGCAAAACATATTGAGTGCATCAACAAACTGAATTTCCTCAAGCGTGAGATTCAATCCTCCCAGGAGCAGGTCAGCACCAACCTGGATTCCGTGTCCAGGGCCGAAGAGGACATTAACTCGGCCAGGATCACTATCGACCAGCTTCAGGAAAGGCTCGCTGAGTTGGATGGGGCGAGAACCAACACAAAAGCCGAAATCGATGCGTTTGACGGACAACTCGGCGACCTCAACAGTCGCCTTTCTGATAAGAAGCGATCGGAAGATGCCGAGGATAAGAAACTCAAATCGGCTCGTACAAGTCACGAGTCTGCCGTGGAAGCTGTTCACCAGGTAAGCCTCAAGATCGGTGAACTCGAAGCGCAGGCAAAGAGTCTCGTAGAGCGGGCTTTGGAAGAACTCAATTTCGACATCGTCGCGCAGACGGTGGAGACGATGAACCTTCCGGCGGACTTCGATATAGGAGCAGCCCGCGAAAGGGTGAACTACCTGAGGGGAAGAGTCGATTCGTTTGGCCCGGTCAACCTCGTGGCGTTCTCCGAGTACACCGAAGAAAAACAACGATTCGATTTCTTGGTGGCACAGCGGGACGATCTACTCGAGGCGGAAAAAACTTTGACTAAGACGATCGACGAAATCAACCACACTGCACACCAGAAATTTTTGGAAACTTTCGAACAGATCTCCGAAAATTTCAAGACGACGTTTCAAAGCCTCTTCAACGGCGGCGAGGCCGAGCTCAAGCTGGAACAGGACGTCGATCCCCTCGAGGCAAAGATAGAAATAATGGCCAAACCTGCCGGCAAACGGCCGCAGTCCATAGATCTCCTCTCCGCTGGCGAGAAGACACTAACTGCCATAGCTCTTCTTTTCGCGATCTATCTCGTCAAGCCGTCCCCATTCTGTATTCTTGACGAAGTGGACGCGCCGCTCGACGACAACAACACCGACAATTACGTGCGCATGATTCGGAAATTTGCGACCGATACCCAGTTCATCGTCATCACTCACAACAAGAGAACGATGGAAGCCGCCGATACGCTCTATGGCGTGACCATGCAGGAGCAGGGCGTCTCTAAGGTCGTCGCTGTCAGATTCGTTGACGATTGGGTGATGAATCAATGACCGGTCTTACGCCGAAAGTCTTCGTCGATTTTGACGGCACCATCACTAAAGTGGATGTCGGCAACATGTTCTTCCGTAAGTTCGGGAATGAAGAGGAATCACTGAAGGCCGTCGAAAGATGGAAGGAAGGAAGTCTTTCCGGGGCTGGTCTCCTTCTCGAAGAGGCGTCATTCGTGAAGGTGAACCGGGAAGAGGCGTTGGCTTTCGCTAAGAGCTGCGAAATCGACGGATCATTCAAAACTTTCCTGTCTTTCTGCACGGAGAAAAAAATCAGCGTCACGATCCTGAGCGACGGATTGGATTTCTACATCGCAGAGATACTGAACTCGAACGGGATTTCCAGCATCCCGTTTTATTCCAACCGCGCACGATTCGACGCAACCAGAATTGAGATAGAACTGCCGTACGAGTCGGATTGCACTAAATGTGCGAACTGCAAAGGATACCAGCTCCTTACCCGGACAGGACCGGACGATGTGATTGTCTATGTAGGCAACGGTTATTCAGACAGGTGTGCGGTCCAGTATGCGGATATCGTCTTCGCCAAGGATGACCTTCTGAAGTATTGTGAAGAAAACAATATTACTTACTACCCGTTCAAGAACTTCGAGGATGTGCTCGCAAAATTCAGCAAGATCGCCTCGTCCGGGAATTACAGGAAGCGCCATCGCGCCGAACTAAAACGTCGGGAGGCATTTTTAACAGAGTGACAGACAGCGTTTCAAACGGCGGCCGGAAAAACCCGAAGGACTGGCGGAATTTCCTTTTTACATACAGGAGTTATACTCCCATCCCGTTCCTTATCGTCATGCTCATCTACGCCAGGCCGACCATCACCTCGATTGTGATCGGATTGATCATGGCGGCCCTGGGTGAATCGGTCAGGTTCTGGGGCGTATCTTACGCCGGCAGCGAGACAAGGACCACGGGGACGGTCGGTGGCAGTCAGCTTGTTACCAGCGGTCCGTACTCTCACGTCAGGAATCCGCTTTACGTCGGAAACATCTTGATGTACGTCGGAGTCGGCGTGATGTCCAACGCACTTATGCCTTATCTCCCGCTGGTCGCACTCGCGTATTTCATCTTCCAGTACACCGGAATCGTAAGTCTGGAAGAAGAATATCTCGCGCGCACTTTTTCAAACTGGAGTGAATATAAGGAGGGAGTCGGCAGGTTCGTACCGAAGCTCAGAGCTTTTGGACGAGACGGCGAGCTCAAACCGGATTTCGCTCGCGCTCTTCGCTCTGAGAGATCGTCACTCATTGCGATCAGTTCGATTTTTCTCGTATTGTGCCTGATATGCATCTTCAGGAGCGCCTGACGATGAAGACCGTCATGATCATCGCCGGCGAAGCTTCGGGTGACAAGCATGCCGCGCTTCTCGTGGAATGTCTGAAGAAGAGAGGCGACATAAGAGTCTTCGGTATCGGCGGTGATAAGATGAAAGCCGCGGGCGTCGAACTGATCCATCACGTGAGGGAAATGTCGGTGATGGGTTTCACCGAGATAATTTCAAAGATTCCTTTCCTTCGGAGAGTGAAGAGAGATCTGTTGAAATCGATCAGTGACG
Organism: Bacteroidota bacterium; assembly: GCA_021811615.1. GTDB lineage: Bacteria > Bacteroidota > Ignavibacteria > Kryptoniales > JAKASW01 > JAKASW01. Next base: position 26,191 of record JAJZNW010000027.1, on the reverse strand, counting down.
AACGGCCATCTGCCGTGATTCTCGTCGATTATCCCGGGTTCAATTTGCGTTTCGCCGCACTGGCACGGAAGAGCGGCATCAAAGTGATTTATTACATTAGTCCGCAGGTGTGGGCATGGGGAAGGAAGAGAATCGAGAAGATCAGGCGGACCGTCGACATGATGCTGACCATCTTCAGGTTCGAAGAGGATATGTACCGGCAAGACGGCGTGGATGCGCGTTTCGTCGGGCATCCGTTGCTCGACGAGATGGTCGATCACCCGCAGCCGGAAATTGCCGCCTTCAGAAGCGCTCACTTGACGCGACCGGATGGTAAACTCCTTGCGCTGTTTCCCGGGAGCCGTCTGCAGGAAGTCAGCCGCATCCTCCCGACGATGCTCGAGTCAGTCGAATTCCTGAAAGACGAGTTGGCGGTAACCGGAGGCTGCCTGGATGCCGTAATCGGCTGCGTTCCGGGAATCGATCCGAAGATTTACGAGAGTATCATCAAAAACTCGGGCGTTAATGTTGCGATCACGGATGAATCCGACCTTCTCATGAGCTCCGCCGACGCAGGCATGATCAAGAGCGGCACCTCGACACTCGAGGCCGCGCTTCATAACCTCCCAATGGTCGTGGTTTACAAAACAAGCTGGCTCAATTACCTTCTCGGGCGAATGCTTGTCAGGCTCGATTCGATTTCTCTGGTAAATATTGTTGCCGGGAAAAAGATCGTCGAGGAACTCGTCCAGGACGATTTCTCGCCGTTGAAGGCGGCACGAATACTGAAGAGTATTTTCACAGAGCCGCTTGTCGTGACTGACCTCAGAGAAAAGTATTCGGAATTGAAAAGCATCCTCGGTGAGAAGGGTGCTTCCGATCGTGCTGCCGATTTGATATTCAGGACAATCTGACGCGATATGAGAGAGAATTTCAAAATCATATTGCTCCCGTTCAGCGCTCTTTATGGAGGGATCGTCGCAGTCCGAAATGCCGGATATGATTCCGGGTTCTTCAAAGCGAAAAAACTCCCGAGGCCCGTCGTTTCCGTAGGGAATATCTCGGTCGGTGGTTCGGGGAAAACACCGTTCGTAATGCTCCTCATCGAGAAGTTGATGGCGATGGGGAAGAAACCGGCCGTTCTTTCACGCGGGTACAGGCGCTTGACCAAAGAACTTGTTATCGCCTGTCCGGAGAAAGGAAGCGACCCGGATATACAAATGCTTGGAGACGAGCCGGCGCTGATATCCATGAATTTCCCCGATGTGCCGGTCGCCGTTCATGCCGATCGACATCGTGCCGGTGAGGAAGTCCTCGAGAAATTCGGCGCGGACGTGTTCTTGCTCGACGACGGTCTCCAGAACAGGGAGCTGCATCGCGATATCGATTTTGTTCTCATGAGCCGATCACTTTATGATTTGCGTGACAGCTATTTGCCCGCCGGCAACTTGAGGGATTCCAGAGGCAGGATGAAGCAGGCTGATGTGGTAGTGCTGACTAATCATGGCACGGCGGCTGTCGAACGAGATTACGAAGAGCTTCTTGGCAAGTACTCTGACGCGCCGGTTGCCGGTGTGAATTACGTAGCGTCAGACCTGACCGATCATGCGGGCACGCACCATCCGCTGGAATTACTGCGGGAGAAGAAAGTAGCGGCTTTTTGCGGAATTGCCCGCCCGGAAATATTTTTTGAAAACGTATCGGGGTTGAGCCGCGAGCTCATTTCAGTGAGACGGTTTCCGGATCATCATTGGTACGATGAATACGATATTGACGGAGTCTTCGAGGGTGAAGAGGATGCCATCGCGGTAACAACCGCAAAAGACGCTGTCCGCATATTCCATGATGAAGAGTTGATGCAGCTCGAAGACATCGGGCGGATTTATTCGTTGAACGAGAAGGCCGTGGTGGAATACGGCGATGAGCATATTGAGAATGCCCTCACGATCGCATTCGGGAGAGTGTATGCTTAGGATCGGCATGTCCGACTGCGGCGAGAAGAACGTGAAGTACGCGGAATACATGAACAAACTCACCCACGTCGAGGTCAGGGTGATCGGGGCTGGCTCCGAGTCGCAGTTGGAAAGTTGCGACGGGCTGCTCCTGACCGGAGGCGGAGATGTCGCCCCTGAATTGTACGGCGATTGGCCGGACGAAACGGTCCATGCGGATTCTGCACGCGACGGCAGCGAGTTCAAGCTTATCGATCTCGCGACGAAACACCATTTGCCCATCCTCGGCATTTGTAGAGGCTTGCAGGTACTTAACGTGTATTTCGGCGGGACGCTGGTCCTCGATCTCGAAAAATATTACGGCAGGAAGCATGAAGCGCCGTCGAAGAACGAGGACAGGTATCATGGTGTCAGACTCGTCGAAGGGTCACACCTTAGGAATTTTATCAGACAAGAGACAGGCGAGGTCAATAGCGCACATCACCAGGCGGCAGACAGGATAGGCAGCGGCCTGAGAGTCGCCGCAAGAGCGGAAGACGGGACTGTTGAGGCGATCGAGGGAAACGATGGTTTACCGAGTAGAATTGTCTCGGTACAATGGCATCCTGAGAGAATTCAATTTGACAATCCGTTCGCGCGTGGAGTGCTCGACCTTTTCGGGTCCTGTCTTTCAAACTATAACGACACAGAAAACTATGCACATGGAGGTTAGAAAATGAGTAAGCAAAAGTACGTCTATTTCTTCGGCAACGGGAAAGCCGAAGGAAAGGCTGAAATGAAAAATCTCCTCGGCGGGAAAGGGGCAAACCTAGCGGAAATGACCAACATAGGTCTACCTGTTCCTCCGGGATTCACAATCACGACGGAAGTCTGCACATATTACTATGCGAATAGGAATTCCTATCCGAAGACACTGAAGGACGACGTGGTGAAGGCGATGAAACGCCTCGAGTCGGCCGTCGGGGCGAAATTCGGCGACAAGAACAATCCGCTTCTCGTCTCGGTGAGGTCGGGTGCGCGCGCTTCGATGCCGGGCATGATGGATACCATCCTGAATCTCGGAATAAACGACACCGTCGTTGAAGGCCTGTCAAGGAAAACAAATAACGAAAGATTTGCATACGATGCGTACCGCCGTTTCGTCCAGATGTACGGCGACGTCGTGCTCGGCCTGAAGCCCACTCACAAGGATGAGATCGATCCGTTCGAAGCCATCATCGAGAAGAAGAAACACGAAAGAGGAATCCATCACGATACGGAATTGACGGCTGCCGACCTTAAAGACCTGGTACAGCAATTCAAAAAGGCTATCAAGGAAAAGACCGGGCACGATTTTCCGGAAGACCCGATGACGCAGCTCTGGGGTGCAATCGGAGCGGTGTTCGGCTCGTGGAATAACGATCGCGCAATCGCATACCGTAAGATGTACGACATACCCGAGTCCTGGGGAACCGCAGTGAACGTCGTCGCCATGGTGTTCGGCAACATGGGTGAGACTTCGGGAACCGGCGTCGCTTTCACACGCGATCCTGCCAGCGGAACGAACAAGTTCTACGGTGAGTACCTGATGAACGCGCAGGGAGAAGACGTAGTTGCCGGAATCAGGACTCCTATCCCGATCTCGGAACTGGAAAAAGAGAACCCGAAGATCTATGGCAAACTCGAGAAGATTAGAAATACTCTCGAGAAGCATTACAAGGATATGAACGATATCGAGTTCACCATCCAGGAAGGCACTCTTTACATGTTGCAGTGCCGTGTCGGGAAGAGGACGGCATTTGCCGCGATCAAGATGGCGGTAGACATGGTTGAAGAAAGGCTGATAAGCGAACAGGAAGCACTTCGAAGAGTCGAACCCGATCAGCTGAACCAGCTTCTTCGCCCCGTGTTCGATCTCAAGGAGAAGGATGCCGCGGTGAAAGGCGGAAAGCTTCTTGCGAAGGGACTGAACGCCGGACCTGGCGCTGCGACCGGCCGCGTCGTTTTCAACGCACCGGATGCAGAAGAGTGGAACAGGCGGGGTGAAACTGTGATCCTGACGCGCATCGAAACATCACCTGAAGACATCAGGGGAATGAATGCGGCCGTCGGCATCCTCACCGCCCGAGGCGGGATGACTTCCCACGCGGCTCTCGTAGCAAGACAGATGGGGAAGGTCTGCGTTGCAGGCTGTTCTGCGCTGGAGATCGATTACTCTACCCATACCATGAAGGTCGGCGGCAGGACGATAAAAGAAGGTGATTGGATTTCGATCGATGGAACCACCGGTGAAGTGATCGAGGGGAAAGTCCCGACGAAGCCTTCGGAGGTCCTGCAGGTATTGATAGACAAGTCGCTTGACCCGAAAGACGCGCCCGTGTACCAGCAATTTGCGAAGGTTCTCGGCTGGGCGGACAAATACAGGACGCTTAAGATTCGGACAAATGCCGATCAGCCGGACCAGGCCTCGAACGCCGTCGCTTTCGGCGCGGAAGGGATCGGCCTCTGCCGTACAGAACATATGTTCTTCGGCGAAGGAAAGATCGGCCCGATGCGGGAGATGATACTTGCCGACACTCTCGAGGCAAGAAAAGTAGCTCTCGCGAAGCTTCTGCCCCTGCAGCGCAAAGACTTCGAAGGCATCTTCAAGGCCATGGGCGGCCGCCCGGTGACCATCAGGACGCTCGATCCGCCTTTGCACGAGTTCCTCCCTCATGAAGAAAAGGCCCAGAGGGAACTCGCCGGACAGATGGGCATCAGCTACGAGAAGGTTCACCAGCGCGTCGAAGACCTTCACGAATTCAATCCGATGCTAGGCTTCCGCGGATGCAGACTCGGAATAATCTACCCTGAGATAACCGAGATGCAGTCCCGTGCCATCTTCGAGGCCGCTGCCAACGTCCAGAAAGAAGGAATGAAGGTAGAACCGGAGGTCATGATCCCTCTCGTTGGAAACGTGAAAGAACTGGAAAACCAGACGGCGATCGTTCGCAAGGCCGCCGCCGATGTCATGAAGGAGACCGGAACCAAGTTCACCTACCACGTCGGGACCATGATCGAAATCCCGCGCGGCGCCCTGACCGCCGACGAAGTGGCGAAGGTCGCTGAGTTCTTCAGCTTCGGTACCAACGACCTTACGCAGACGACTCTCGGCGTCAGCCGTGACGACGCGGCGAGATTCCTGATCCCGTATACCCAGATGGAAATCTATGCAAAAGATCCATTCGAAGTACTGGACCGCGTCGGTGTAGGATCCCTGATGCAGATCGCCAGGGAGAAGGGACGTTCGGTGAAGCCGGATCTGAAGATCGGCATTTGCGGTGAACATGGCGGCGAACCGTCGTCCGTAGAGTTCTGCCACATGATCGGCCTCAACTACGTAAGCTGTTCTCCTTTCAGGGTGCCGATCGCGCGGCTGGCAGCGGCACGTGCGGCCCTGGCATACCCGACGAATGGCGCGAAGAAGTCTTCCAGGAAGCCCGCAAAGAAAGCGGCGAAGAAAACTTCCGCCAAATCGAAGAGGTAATAGAAAACCGTAGTCCCGTCCCGGTCCCGCGCGAAAGCGGGATCGGGACCTACTAAATCAAACAAAGGGATTATGAAAGAATGAAACTAACAGATTTTAAGTACGCGGTACCCAGAACGCTGATAGCGAAAACTCCGGCCCAGCCCCGAGATCACGCTCGCATGATGGTACTCAACAGGAAAACCCAACAGATGGAAGACAAGATCTTCCATGAGATTGCCGATTTCTTTCAAAAGGGCGACGCGCTCGTCGTCAATGAAACCAAGGTGTTTCCTGCAAGACTGCTCGGCAGAAAAGAGAAGACCAATGCGAAGATCGAGGTCCTCCTTCTGAGGGAACTGAACCACGAAGAGGGGATATGGGATGTCGTCGTGGAACCTGCGCGAAAGGTCAGGATCGGCAACAAGATATATTTCGATGACGAGAAGATTCACGCCGAAGTGATCGACAATACCACCAGCCGCGGCAGGACCATCAAATTCAATTACAAGGGCGACATTTACAAAATCTTGGACAAGATCGGTCAGATGCCTCTTCCACACTATATTAAACGCGACCCAACCGAGAAAGATAAGGAAGACTACCAGACGATTTACGCTCGAGTGGTCGGCGCAGTGGCTGCACCCACCGCAGGCCTCCATTTTACGAATCGCCTCTTTACGAAGCTACAGAACAAGGGCGTGAAGATCCTTCCGGTCGTTCTTCACATCGGAATAGGGACGTTCAGAACCGTCGATGTCGAAGACCTGACGAAACACCGCATGGACTCCGAATTCTATGAGGTTCCCCTCGAGACTGCGAAGGCTATCAACCAGTCCATCGACAGCAAGAAAAAAGTCTTTGCCGTGGGGACTTCCGTTGTGCGCGTGCTCGAATCCAACGTCACCACCGACAATCATGTGAAAGCCGGCAGGGGTTGGACCGACAAGTTCATTTACCCGCCTTACGATTTCAAAGTGGTCGATCATCTCGTCACGAACTTCCATCTCCCCGAGACCACACTCATAATGCTGGTCAGTGCCTTCGCCGGTCACGAGTTTCTAATGAAGGCGTACAAGAAGGCCATCAAAGATGGATACCGATTCTACAGCTATGGCGATTCGATGCTGATCCTCTAAATGGGAAAGAATATCGGTGTCATAATTCCCGCGGCCGGCGCGGGGAGAAGGCTCGGAGGCGTTTCCAAGCCGCTGATCGAAGTCGACGGCAAACCGGTTATCAATAGGCTTCTTGCACTCTTTTCATGCCTTGAAAATGTGACCAGGATATGTCTCGCCGTTCCGGGAAACAGCCTTCCTGAATTCAGATCGATCGTAACGTCGGGTAAGTACCGCCCTCCTATCGAGATTGTGGAAGGGGGCTCGGAACGGCCGCTCTCCGTGCAGAACGCGTTCGCCGCCATCCGGCAGAGGCTCGCGGATGACGACCTCGTCTGTATCCATGATGCTGCCAGACCGCTCCTGTCGCGGGAGGATCTCGAACGGGTTGTAGATGCTGCCTGGAAGCACGATGCGGCCTTCCTTGCATCCAGGGTCAAGGACACACTGAAACTTGTTGACGAAAAGGGTTTCTGTCTTTCGACGATCGACCGATCCAGGGTGTTCGCTGCCCAAACCCCGCAGGTAATTGCGGCGGGGCTTCTTAAGGATGTCTATAGCAGAGTGAAGGATGTTTCCGGGAAGACCGATGAAATTATGCTCCTGGAGGAAATTGGCATCAAAGCCTTCGTAGTCGAGCCACGCCACCCGAATTTCAAGATCACTACTTATGAAGATCTTTATTTGCTGAAGAAGATGGTCTCCTGACATACTTCGAGCTCAGAAAGTCCGACGGGAGGACGTTTCTACCGTCGCTGAGCGCCCGGCCGAATTCCTGCCCAAGCTTGTTTGTGAACACATCCCTCGGATCCGCGGCGGTGTCGAGCTTCAGAGCCACCTCTCCGTTTTCCACGAATCGTCCGATCGCCTCCGGGATCGGACGGGCGCCGGTTTCGTAAGTAAGATAGGCCGATCCGAAGAAGTGTACCAGCTTATCGCTATCACCCCACTTATCCTGTGGAGAATCCGGGAAAATATATCTCGGGAGCTTGTTGATGCGTGAGACTGCGTCTTCTGAATCCTCGGCCGGCAGAGGCAGCCTGATGATTCCGATCAGCGGGATCGTCGGCGTGATGTCGGTCCTGTTGAGGACCGCAATTGATGCGGCGAGCAGAGCGGTGCTGATCTGATCGTTCGAAAGCTCCATCGCTTTCAGATAAATCATATCCACGTGCCGAAGCTCTTGCTCGCGATCGTGTGTCACCGGGGGTAGTGTCGTCCTTATGTAATTGCGTAACTGCTGGCTCACGGTAACGATTTTCGGCGCAAAAAGCTTGTCCAGAAAATCAAACTGCGCGGATGCCTTCCCGTTCAGGAGCAACAGCGTGGTAACCAGTGAAACAAGATGGTAAGTTCGTAGCTTCAAGTCTGTAAGACACCTACATTGAATTGCCGGACTTCGCCGTTGTTGTTCGCGACGCCTATCACGAGCGAAATCGTCTTCCGAATATCGATAGGGTCTATTATCTCGTCAACCCACATCCTGGCGGCGGCATAAAGCGGGTTCATCTCCTCATCATACCGTTTGGTAATCTCATCCAGCAGCCGGATCTGCTCTTCGGAGGAGATATTCTTGCCGCCACGCTCCATTTGCTGTACCCGGATGCTGAGGAGCGTCTGGCTGGCCTGTTCTCCCCCCATTACCGCTATTCTTGCGGAAGGCAGTGCGAATATCATGCGCGGCTCGTATGCCTTTCCGCACATCGCGTAATTTCCTGCACCGAAACTGTTTCCTATTATGAAGGTGATCTTCGGCACCGTCGAGTTTGCCACTGCGTTCACCATCTTCGCGCCGTCTTTTATGATTCCGCCTCTCTCGGCCCTTGTTCCGACCATGAAACCGGTTACATCCTGCAGAAATACGATCGGTATCCGCTTCTGGTTACAGTTCATGATGAACCTGGCCGCTTTGTCGGCGCTCTGCGAATATATGACTCCGCCGATTTGCATCTCCGACGAGCCGTCTGCCTGCTTTGACTTGACGATGGTTCGCTGGTTGGCCACAATTCCGACTGCCCAACCGTCCACCCTCGCATAACCGCATATGACAGACTTTCCGTACGTTGCCTTGTATTCATCAAAGTCGCTGGCGTCGATCATCCTGCCCAACAATTCGTACATATCGTACGGTTTCGATCGCTCTCCGGGTATGATGCCGTAAATTTCCTTCTGATCGAACTTTGGAGGAGAGGACTTCGATCTGTCAAATCCGGCCTTCGCCGAAACGCCGAGCTTGGACACGAGACTCCTCACAAGGTCAAGGGCTTCTTCATCCGACTTCACTTTATAATCAATTATGCCTGAGACGGATGAGTGAGTCTCAGCACCTCCGAGTTTCTCGGTGTCGGTGTCTTCCCCGATGGCTGCTTTGACAAGATACGGTCCGGCCAGGAATACGCTTCCGGTTCCTTCGACGATAATTGATTCGTCGCTCATGATTGGGAGGTAAGCGCCTCCCGCCACGCACGGACCCATCACTGCCGCAATCTGCGGAACACCGATCGAACTTAAGATTGCATTATTATAGAATATTCGTCCGAAATCATCCTTGTCCGGGAAAATTTCGGATTGCATCGGAAGGAACACGCCGGCAGAATCGACGAGGTATATGATAGGTAACCTGTTTTCGATCGCTATCTCCTGTGCCCGGAGATTTTTCTTTATAGTCATGGGGAAGTAGGCGCCGGCTTTAACTGTGGAATCGTTGGCAACGATCACCACGTCCCTGTCGTGTATCTTACCCAATCCTACGACGATACCTGCAGCGGGGGCTCCGCCGTATTCCGCATACATTCCAGCGGCGGCGAGGCTCCCCAATTCCATGAAATGAGTCCCCGCATCAATCAGCTTTGCGATCCTTTCTCTCGGCAGCATCTTGCCTCTCTTCCTCTGTCGGGACGAGGCTTCCTGTCCGCCCCCCAAACGTGTCTTCTCGATGCGCTCTCTAAACTGCGCCAGCGTCTTTTGATTCGCATCGCGGTTTCGCTCGTATGAAGCGTCGTGCTCGATTTGTGTACCGCATTTACTCATTTAAGTCGCCTCGACGAATTTGTTTCCTACAAGAATATCCAACGGAGTCCGCTTTTCCAAGAAGGGGAGCGGATCGGCCGGAACCAGCATCCTGCGACCGAGATGACGAATCATCGTAAGGGCAATCATTTCGGTCTCTTATGGCCACATCGTTCATTGACAATAATGCGTCGGGGTTCTATATTCCTATTCGAAAAGATGCAGCACAAATCACCGCACGAAAAATCGGCGTCAGCAAAGCTGACGTTTCTTGTATTATCCGATGCAGAGAAGCCGTCGCGGAGTTTCAAGGCGTCGAAATTTCAATTAGCGATAATTGTTCTTTTGGGAATTGTGGCTATCGGCGGGGTTAGCATATTCGCTATGATCTATACTCCGTTGGGAGAAATTATATTGCCGTCGTACTTCAGCACTCAGGCCGAGCAACTGGAGAAGGTCCGCGTATTGGAGACTAAGGTCGATGCCGTACAGAACCAGCTAACGTACCTGGCTGCTTATAATCTGAAATTGAGAGAGGCTCTGGGTGACACCGGTGGGTTTGATACGAATAGTTCGTCCGGCCAGCAATCGGCAGCGTCCGGAACCGTTGCTCAATCCGTCCCCTCCTCTCCTGAGGAGAGCGAGCCAGTTTCATCAATGCCGGAGCAATTGCCAGCAGGAATCGATGTCAATTTTGCCTCTGACAGAGGAGTAGCAGGTAGTATCTTTCCGCTGACGATGCCGGTCCAGGGGTTCGTGACTCGCGGAGTTAATTATGCGACGCAGCATTATGGTATAGATATCTCCGCCCAGGAAGGTGAGCCGATTGTTGCACCCGCGCCGGGCGAGGTGGTGTTTTCCGATTGGACCTTGACGGGAGGAAATACGCTTATCATTGCCCACCCCGGAAATTATATGACGGTTTACAAACACTGTGAGAGAATACTCGTTCAGGTGGGTGCAAAAGTTTCCAGGGGAGAAGCGATAGCGCTGGTTGGTTCGACCGGTACGACCAGCAGCGGCCCGCATCTCCATTTTGAGTTGTGGCACGATGGGAAAAATTTGAATCCGGAGAACTACTTACTAACCAAGAACTGACATGGCAAAAGAAGAAGCACAGATCAACATAATAGCGCATGGTTCGCGCTTTGAAGGCAAGGTAACCAGCCCCGGGAGCCTCAGGGTAGACGGCCAGCTTAATGGCGACGTGTCCCTGACCGGCGATCTCGTGATCGGAGCAAATGGCGAGATAACCGGCAACGTGGAGGCTCAGACTGTGACGGTCGGAGGAAAAGTTACCGGAAATATTACCGCCAAGGCAAAACTTGTTTTGGAGAACAAAGCGAAGATAAAGGGTGACATACGCGCCGCAAAGCTTGTCATCGATGAAGGAGCCGTCTTCGATGGGAAGTGCGATATGAGCGGAGAAAAACGCCCGGATCAGAAGAGCGAGTTGTTCAGGTGATTTGTGCCGCGGGCGAAGAAGAACCAGGGCCTGGCTGAGACCTACAGGCAACTGGGGCCGTACATGGGACTCGGCACGGAATTGGCCGTGTCCGTCGCCGGTATGCTCCTTATTGGATATTATCTTGATAAACAATTCAATACATCGCCGTGGTTGCTCCTTACCGGAGCTGCAATAGGTATGATAGGCGGTTTTTATAATTTCTTCAGAGAAATTCAAAAATTAGGCAAGATTGATACTAGGAAAAGGGACTGAGCTTCCGCTCCAGGAGATGCGAAAGCAGGTTGTCAGGACTGTCGTGATCGTCGTCGTCGCGTTCGGGTTGATATCTGTCGCGGTTGTCTCGGGTCTGGGAGACAGTCTCTTCGTAGGATCGTATTTTCTTGGAGCGGTCCTCGGAATTGCCAACGGAGCCGTCGGATTCGTCACCATTGAAAAGTATGTCGATAAAAGCACCATCGTCTTCATAAAGGGAGTATTTCTCGGAATGGGGATTCGTCTCGTGCTTCTGCTGGGAGTATTTGTCTTTCTGATGCTGGTGATCCACGTAGATGTCAGAGGGTTTGTTTGGGGCCTGTTCGTGTTTTATTTCACTATGACTGCACTTGAGATTGTCTTCATTAACAAAAGGCTCGAGTTAAGGAAGACGATGATGGAGAATAGACAGTGATTCTTGGAATTCTGGCCGATTCCTCGGCAGGAGCAATCGCTTCCGGGGCAGTTAAATCGGTATCTGATACCTTGAAAGCGGCGGCGTCAAATGCCAGCAACGCTGCAAGCGGAAACTGGATCATAGAACACGCCTCGGATTCCCATACTCTGGACTTTTTGCCTTTCGGAGAAATTCATCTCCCGGTTTTTCCCCCTATTCATGTTTTCGGCCTTTCGCTTGATATGTCGATTACGAAACACGTCGTGATGATGTGGCTTGTCGCGATCATCGTGTTCATCATGATGAAGATCGTTGCGGCGAGCTACAAAAAGTCCAACCTGCCCGGGAAGTTTGCCAGTGCCATCGAGATGATTGTCCTTTTCATCAGAGATGACGTAGTCATACCCGCTGTCGGCGAGAAGGGGAAGAAGTTGCTTCCTTATTTTCTTACACTGTTCTTTTTCATCCTTGTCTCGAATCTATTCGAGCTGGTACCGTATGCATCGACACCTTCGGGAGACATCAGCTTTACAGCAGCACTTGCCTTGATCGCCTTCTTGGTCGTTCAGGTTTCAGGTATCATGAGCAACGGCTTCTTCAAATACTTCAAGGGGCTCGTTCCCCCCAATGTCCCGATCTTTGCGATACCCATCATAGCGATCGTAGAGGTAATGGGACTCTTCACCAAGCCTTTTGCACTCTGCGTCCGTCTGTTTGCGAACCTTCTCGCGGGCGACATAGCAATATTTTCTTTCATAGGACTGATCTTCGTCTTCGGCACCGTGCTGGCGGCCCCGCTTGCGATTGGCTTCGCACTCTTCATAGAAATACTTGAAGTTCTGGTTGCATTCATTCAGGCATATATTTTCACAACCCTGACGGCACTGTTCGTCGGGATGGCAATTCATCAGGAACATTAAAAGAAGGATTAAAGGAGGTTTAAATGGTTCCAACTCCAGAGACATACCATATCGGATTTATCCATCTTGCAGCCGGTCTCGCAGCCGGACTCGCAGTCATAGGTGGCGGACTTGGCATCGGCAGAGTTGTGGCCGCCGCATTGGAAGCGAGCGGACGACAGCCCGAGGCCCAGGGTGATCTCAGGACTACGATGATCATCGGCGCCGCACTTATTGAAGGAGTTACCCTGTTTGCAGAGGTAATCGCAATCATCATGGCCCTGCGACCATAAAGCTGCGGAGTGCAGGTAACTGGCGGCGACGCTTGCCGGGTCCGCACTCCAAATCCAACAGGAGATAATTATGCTTGTACAACTTGATCCCGGCGTGATAATATGGACTACGTTCACTTTCGCGCTGCTTCTTCTTGTCCTGGGCAAGACCGCGTGGAAACCTATTTTGAAGGCGCTCGAGACGAGGGAAGAGTCGATCCGGCAATCCATCGAGCGGGCTGAGGAAGCCAAGAATGAAGCCGAGAAGCTTCTCGAGGAGAACCGGCGGGAACTTGCAAAGGCGGAAGAGAAGGCCCAGCAGCTAATCAAGGAAGCGAGAGAGCTCGCCGAAAAGATGCGGAATGAATCGGTGTCAAAAGCGAGCCAGGAAGCGAATAAAGTCCTCGAGAAGGCCCGGGAGGAAATCGAAAGAGACAAGCAGCAGGCGATAACCCAGCTCCATGGTGTAGTCGCGGAGCTGGCGGTGAAAGCGGCTGGAAAAATTCTGGACGAGACGATGGACGAAACCCGTCAGAAGAAACTCGTCGAGAGTTTCCTGAATTCATTGCAGAAGAACTAGGCGGATCGTGAAATCATCGAGAGCTTCGAAAAGATATGCGGGAGCCTTGTTGCAGCTCGCGACAGAGATGAAGAAGGCCGAGCAGGTCGGTGCGGACATGCGATTCATCCATGAGTCGATAACCGCCTCGCATGAGCTCGAACTATTCTTCGCAAACCCCGTTATAATGCGTGCAAGGAAGAGAAGCGTCGTGAATGCGCTGTTCCAAGACAAGGTCGACAAGATGACCCTGGGGTTCCTCAATCTCCTTATCGACAAGGGAAGGGAGAAACTAACCGGAGGCATCGCGTCTGAATACGGCCTGCTTCTCGATGAAGCGCTGGGCATCGTCAATGCCCAGCTCAGAGCGCCTTACCCCCTTGACGATAAGAGCCAGACTATGGTCCGATCCAAACTCGAAGGGCTTACGGGTAAAAAGGTCCGCATATCCTTTTCGCTCGACAAGAGCCTGGTCGGAGGGTTCCTTGCCCAGATCGGCGACACGGTTTATGACGGAAGCGTACGAAGACAGCTTGAAATTCTCAAGTACCAGCTTTCCGAAGACGTTTCACTCGCTTCGAACCAGAAGAATTGAATTTGAATATCTAAAGAGGATCTCATGCCAGAGGTTAGACCGGACGAAATAACTGCAATTCTGAGAAAACAAATTTCAGGCTTCGAAAAAGAAGCTGACGTGTACGACGTTGGAACTGTGCTCCAGGTTGGCGACGGCATCGCCAGAGTCTACGGACTGCAGAAAGTCATGTCCAGTGAGTTGATCGAATTCCCCAACGGGGTTTTCGGAATGGCGCTGAACCTCGAGGAAGACAACGTCGGATGCATCCTCTTCGGCGACGATACGCTCGTTAAGGAAGGCGACCAGGTGAAGCGGACCGGTAAGGTCATGTCGATGCCTGTAGGTGAAGGCATGCTCGGCCGCGTGATCAACCCTCTTGGGCAGCCGGTGGACGGCAGAGGGGCCATAAAGACCGACAAGATACTTCCGGTCGAGAGAAAGGCGCTCGGGGTCATTTCCAGAAACCCCGTTAAGGAGCCTCTCAGTACCGGCCTCAAGGCCATCGACTCCATGATCCCTATCGGTCGCGGTCAGCGCGAACTCATCATCGGCGACCGCCAGACCGGCAAGACCGCCATTGCCGTTGACACAATTTTGAATCAGAAATATACCCACACCGAAGAAGCGAAGCGCAGGGGAATTAAGCCGGTCTACTGCATCTACGTGGCGATCGGCCAGAAGGCTTCCACGGTTGCACAGGTTGTCGCGAAGCTCGAAGAAGAGGGCGCGATGGAATACACTACCGTGGTGTCGGCGACCGCAGGAGTTCCTTCACCGATGCAGTTCATAGCCCCATACTCCGGTTGCACTCTCGGGGAATTCTTCAGGGACAGCGGGAGAGATGCCCTTGTTGTATACGACGATCTTTCGAAGCATGCGTGGGCGTACAGGCAGGTCTCGTTGCTCCTTCGAAGGCCGCCTGGACGAGAAGCTTACCCGGGAGACGTTTTCTATCTGCATAGCAGACTTCTTGAGCGGGCTTCAAAACTCAGTGATGCGGAAGGCTCCGGAAGCCTGACCGCTCTTCCGATTATCGAGACGCAAGCCGGCGACGTCTCTGCGTATATCCCGACAAACGTCATCTCCATAACAGATGGCCAGATCTACCTGGAGCCGGGCCTCTTCAACTCCGGAGTCAGGCCCGCCATCAACGTCGGTATCTCCGTCTCGCGCGTTGGCGGCCACGCCCAGATCAAAGCGATGCGGAAAGTCGCCGGCGGCCTCCGACTTGACCTCGCGCAGTTCAGGGCCCTCGAAGCGTTCATAAAGTTCGGCTCCGACCTCGATAAGGTGACTCAGGCCCAGATTAGGAGAGGGCAGAGGCTCGTCGAAATTCTGAAGCAGGACCAGTACATGCCGATGCCCGTTGAGAAACAGGTCATATTGATATTTGCCGGAACCAACGGTTACCTTGACGAGCTTCCGACCGAAAGTATCATAAGGTTCGAGGCGGAATACATCGAGATGATGGAGCTTAAACACCAGGATATTCTGAACAAGATAGCCGATACGAAAGACATCGACGCCGAAACTGACAAACGGCTGCACGATATCACCAGGGAGTTCGTTTCTTCCTTCAAGGCATCCATCAAGGAGTAACACGTGGCGACTCTTCGCGAAATCAGAGGACGCATCGGCGGCGTCAAGAGCACTGAGAAAATAACGAAAGCCATGAAGATGGTCGCAGCGGCAAAGCTGCGCCGTGCGCAGGGCGCGCTTCTATCGGCCAGACCCTATTCGCGAAAACTCGACGACTTGATGAATCATTTGGTCGGCGGAATGGATATTGACGGAAACCCATTGCTCGTTGAAAGGCCCGTCAAAGCCGTCGCGATAATCGTCGTTTCCGCCGACCGCGGCTTCTGCGGCGCTTTCAACTCCAATATCATAAAGGCAGCTGTGCAGCATATCCGGAAGAATTATTCCGACCTCGATGCGCTCGGGCAAGTGAGCCTCTTCACCGTCGGTAAGAAATCGAACGATTATTTCGCAAAACGGAACTATAACATAGCAGCGAACTACTCGGGCGTTTTTCACGACCTGCAGTTCTCGACTGCGAGGACACTTGCCGCAGAAGTGGTCAATGGCTACCTGATCGGAAAGTTCGATCGTGTCGATGTCATTTACAATGAGTTCAAGACCGTTATTCAGCAGCGCCTCGTCGTAGACCGGTTTCTTCCCATCAGGAAAGATTCCCTCAGGACTGAGAAGCCGGAGCAGAAGAAAGGGAAGTATATCCGGCATGACGAGATCCAGTACATCTACGAGCCGGACAAGACTTCAATTATTGAAGCCCTGATCCCGAAGCACCTTGAGTTTCATTTGTGGAGGATTCTCCTCGAAAGCAACGCCGCCGGAGAAGGGGCACGAATGGCAGCCATGGACAATGCGAGTGAAAACGCCTCCGAACTGATTTCAGCGCTTTCGCTGCAGTACAACAAGGCCCGCCAGGCAGCCATCACCAAGGAATTGCTGGAGGTGGTTTCGGGCGCAGAGGCACTGAACTCGATAAGCTAGGCCTCGGCTCCTCTTAAAATCGGATTAGAAGACCTGGAACGAAAAAGCCCCGTCCGTTGGATGGGGCTTCGCATTTCCTGTGTCTCGTCGGTCTTCGATTGTATTACGGAAGGAGTATGCCGGAAGCTACTACGGTAGTCCAGATGCCGCGCTTGTCCCCTTCAGCGGATTGGGTGATATTGAAACTTCGTACGATCTTTCCGCTCATTTTGTAGACCTTCTCGCGCTCATCCCAGTCTGCATTGGGATCGAACTCGATTCCCAGTGTTGTCGCGAGCATCGTGGCGGCAAGGTCCTCCGCGTACTCTCCCGCCTTTTCATCGGTTTCGCCGAAAGGGTGGTGCTCCGAGAGGTAACCGTATTGAGAAGACTCATTCGGAGTAGCGACGCCTATCGAGGCCGCAACGAGCCTGTTAGGTTCGTTTGTCGAGTTCCTTGCCATCACGCAAAAAGTGATCTGACCGGGCTGAAGCAGCTTTACGCCTTCATCGAGCGGAATCCGCTTGCAGCCTGCAGGGAAAATGCTGGACACGGTAACCAGGTTGCACTTCTCTATCTTGGCGTCGCGTAAGGCCAGCTCGAACGATTGAAGGTAATCGCGGTGTCTGCCTACCCCTTTTGTAAAGAATATCTTTGTCGGGACATACAATTTCACATCTCCTTTTTCAACGTCTGATCTTGTAGAATTTACGTTTTCCAACTTTAAGAACGAACGATGTGTCCGGATCGGTTGCCGTGTTTGGATCGGAGACTTTCGTCCCGTCGATCATCACGCCACCCTGGGTGACGAGGCGACGTGCTTCACCGTTCGACTTCGCAGCGCCTATCTTCACCAGGAGTTGGAAAACATTGTAGTTGCCGCCGTCGTCAGGTAAGACGACCTCTTGAATTTCGTCGGGTACTTCCTTTCGGATAAAAACCCTGTCGAAATTTTCTTCGGCCTGTTCGGCCGCTTCACGGCTGTGGTAAAGTGATACTATCTCCCTCGCGAGTCGTCTCTTCAAATCACGGGGATTAACTTCTCCGTACTCAAGCTCTTTCTTGATTCCGGAAAGTTCGGCCTCCGGCACATTTGTGGCCAGCAGGAAATAATCATAGATGAGTTTATCGGGTATTGAGAGTGTCTTGCCGTACATCTCTTCCGGCGGGTCGGTGATCGCGATATAATTCCCGAGCGACTTGGACATTTTTTCGACACCATCAGTGCCGACAAGGATTGGCATTGTCAATGTGACCTGCGGTTCAAGTCCAAATTCTCTCTGGATATCTCTGCCAACGAGCAGGTTGAACTTCTGGTCTGTCCCGCCCAGCTCGATGTCGGCCTTTATCGCGACCGAATCCATCGCTTGTGCGAGTGGGTAGAGAAACTCGTGCACGCTGATCGGCTCCTGAGCGCGGAAGCGCTTTTCGAAGTCGTCCCTCTCAAGCATCCTCGCTACTGTGTATCTGCTTGCAAGCTTGATTACATCCTCGAACGTCATTTTCCCCAGCCAGTCGGAATTGTGAACGATCTGGAGATTCTCCTGGGAAAGTATCTTCGATGCCTGCTTGAAATAGGTCTCACCGTTGCGGCGCGTCTCCTCGAGCGTCATCGACGGCCTCGCCTTGTTTCTGCCGGATGGATCGCCAATCATGCCCGTGAAATCGCCGACTATCAATATAGCCGTGTGTCCGAGGTCCTGAAATTGTCTGAGCTTCCTGAGTACTACGGAATGCCCCAGATGCAGATCGGGGCGGCTTGGATCGCAGCCTAACTTTACTCTGAGCGGAATATTCCCTCTGATCGATTTCTCAATTTTTTGCGCAAGCTCTTCTTCCGGTATTATCTCTGCGGTGCCCCGCTTGATGTGGTCCAGTTGCTCGTTAAGTGTTGGAAACAACCCTAGCTATCTCTCTCCTGGAATGAATGGTCGGTGTGCATTGAATCGTCAGTAATCCGAATCCCTTTCACGGTACTCCCGTTCCTGGTCGCGCTGCTTTATCGTCTCGCGCTTGTCGTAGGCACGCTTGCCCTTCGCGACTGCCAGCTCGACTTTAGCAAGACCGTGCTTCCAGTAGATCCGGATTGGTACCAGCGACAAACCCTTCTGCCTGATTTTTCCTATAAGCTTCCTGATTTCCCGCCGGTGAAGAAGGAGCTTTCGAGTCCTTCGAGGATTGTGGTTGAATGGGCCTGCATTCTGGTAGGCCGCCACATGCATATTGTGAAGCCAAATTTCGCCATCCTTGACAGATGCGAAACAATCGCTTATGTCGACTTTCCCCTGGCGGACCGACTTCACTTCGCTCCCCTTCAGAACAATGCCCGCCTCGGTAGTTTCCATAATCTGAAACTCAAATCGCGCACGCCGATTTTGAGCTACCGTTTTTTCCTCTGGCTCCATTGTACCTTTCCATTTTGTAATGGCAATACGGGCGCTCACCCTTGTCTTCCCATCCGAAATTCCAGCCGTCGCCCGACTGCGTATAAAAATGCTAAATATTACCTTTCAAAGTCAAGACGCCAAATAAAGATTTTTGAGAGCTCGGCACAAACCCCTCCTCCCCCCCGTACCTCAATCGGATCGTATGGCCTTTTCAGCCGTTCAGGTTTCATGGATGAAGGTCCAATTCAATCAGACCCAGCCTGTTTCAAACCTCGAACCCCGGGATTGATGAACATCTTTTAAGTATCATCAGGAATCGCTCGTTTGATCTTTCGGTCCTTCACCACGAAGGCCAAAGATCTTTGTCGATTCGGCCTCGTTTCATATATTGACTAAAAAAGTGAATTTGAAATGGCATTACCCGGCAAGAACGAAGTGACGCTTGATAAAATTGTCTCCCTCGCCAAAAGACGAGGATATGTGTTCCAATCGAGCGAAATATACGGTGGTCTGAACGGCTGTTGGGATTACGGCCCGATGGGCGTCGAACTCCTGAGGAATATCAAGGACGAGTGGTGGCGTGCGATGACGCTTCGTGACAACATAGAGGGAGTGGACGCCTCTATACTCATGCACCCGAGGGTCTGGGAAGCCTCCGGTCACGTCGAGAACTTCACCGATCCTATGGTCGATTGCAAGCAGTGTAAAGCGAGGTACAGGGTCGACGTATTGCTCGACGAGCTCTCCTTGAAAAAGAAAAAGGAACTCTTGCGCGAACTTGATCCCGCAAAGTTTGGGGGTCAGCAGAAGGACGATTTCATTCAGGAAGAGTTTTCAAAATTGCTGGATTCCGACCAGCAGGCCGCGAAGCTCGTGCCGATGATTTCCTGCCCGACATGCGGCAACAAGGGGACGTTTACCGAGGCCAGGAAATTCAACCTCATGTTCAAAACATTCGTCGGTCCCGTCGAGGACTCGTCGGCCGCCGTGTTCCTCCGCCCTGAAACCGCCCAGGGTATATTCGTCAATTTTCAGAATGTCCTCGCCTCCTCGCGGCAAAAACTTCCGTTCGGTATCGCTCAGATCGGGAAGGCTTTCAGAAACGAGATCAACACCAAGAACTTTCTCTTCCGCACGAGGGAGTTCGAGCAGATGGAAATGCAGTTCTTCGTCAAACCGGGAAGCGACGACGAGTGGTTCGAATATTGGAGAGGTGAGCGGATGAACTGGTACGTCGGACTCGGAATGTCGAGAGATCAACTCCGCTGGCACCAGCATCCAAAGGAGAAGCTCGCACACTACGCCAAGGACGCCTATGATATCGAGTTCCTCTTTCCGTTCGGCTGGGGCGAGATAGAAGGCGTACACAACCGGACCAACTTCGACCTGTCGAGACACGAGGAGTATTCCGGAAAGTCGATGAAGTACTTCGATGAGGAGAGTAAAGAGAAGTTCACCCCCTTTGTGATCGAAACGTCCTCCGGAGCCAGCCGTTCGTTCATGGCTTTCCTCACCGGATCTTATCGCGAAGAGGAAGCGCCGACCGCCGACGGAAAGAGCGAGACACGAGTTGTACTCAAACTCCATCCGCGCCTCGCGCCGGTCAAAGCGGCAGTTCTTCCTCTCGTGAACCGGGACGGCATGCAGGATATCGCCCATAAGATTGAGGACGATCTCCGTTTCCAGTACCGGGTGTTCTATGACGACAGCGGTGCAGTCGGGCGGAGGTACAGGCGTCAGGATGAAGTCGGCACCCCTTTCTGTGTCACGGTCGATTCGCAAACGCTTGAGGACCAGACGGTCACCGTGCGGGAGAGGGATACTATGCAGCAGGAACGCGTCGCCTCGTCGCGGCTTTCTTCCTACCTTGCGGATAAACTCAGGAAATGAAACAACCGAAACTGTCGGCAGGTAATATGAGGGCGGAAGCCTCCTCGACTGTCCCCAGGCCGGAGTTCAATGGGTTCTTCAAGGAGACGTTCATCTTTTTCGAGGAGTTGTACAAACACAACTCGGTCGCATGGTTCCGGAAACATCGGGATGAATACGAAGCTTATCTCATGAATCCTGCCCGCGCCTTTGTCATTTCGATAGGTCCCTTCATAAAATTCATCGATCCGGCCTTCGACACCGAGCCGAAATTCAACCGGACATTGGTCCGCCTCAACCGCGACATGCGGTTCGCAAAGAAGCCGTACAAGGATTTCTTCCTGATTCGATTCGGGAAAACGAAATGGGGCTCGGAGCTCTTCCTTTACCTCGACAGGAACGGCATCGAACTCGGTTCATTCGTAAATAACGAGAAGAACGACGGACACAGACGATTCGAAGAGAATCTGGCCAATCATGGAACTGCCTTTCTCGATGCCTGCAAACAGTATAAGATCAACGGCGAGTTCTCGGCATACGAGCTGCACAGCGGGACTCAGCCGATATCTGAGAAGTTCAACCCCAAGCGCGACATGGCGAAGTTCACGGGAGTCGACTATCTTATCTTCGGAAAGGAATTAGACAAATCGGATCCGGTTATCTTGTCCACAAGGCTCCTCGCGCTGGCGATGAAAACCTTCAACAGGCTTTATCCTCTCTATATCTTCTCGACTTCTCACAACCCGGTCACAGATATCGGATCATATAACGGCAGGATCGGCCTCCTTAAGATTTCCAGCAAATGAAATCCAGGGAAGTCGCCCCCGCAGAAGTGATCATACGCAGGGTTGTCGAGAGTGCGATCAATGCCGTGAAGCCATCGACACTGTTCGGATCGAACTTCCACGTCGCCTCGGACACTCTTCATGCCTTCGGTACGCAGGTGGAGCTTGATCCCGGTGCGGGAGTACGATGCGTGGCTGTCGGGAAATCGGCAGAAGCGATGGCGCACGAAGTGAGGAAAAAGTTGGGGAGCCGCGTTACAGGCATAATTGCCTCGCCTGTTGGGAGTCACATAGGGGTCGAAGGCTTCGGCTTCTATCAGACGGGCCATCCGATCCCCGATGAGGAGAGTGTCAGGGCCGGGCGAGCGGTCCTCGATTTCGTCGCGGGCGCTGATCATGACGACTTGGTTCTCTTCCTGATATCAGGAGGAGGAAGCGCGTCGGTGTTCGTTCCGGTTGAAGGCGTCACGCTGTCTGATGCGAACAGGGTGATGGAGCTCCTGTTTGATAACGGCGCATCCATAGACAAGGTCAATCTTGTCCGGCGCCATTTATCCATGCTCGGTGGCGGCAAATTATCTGCAGCTGCTCAAGTCAGGAAGAAATTGTCTCTGATTATTTCGGACGTCGTCGGGGACGACCCGGTCTCTATCGCGAGCGGGCCGACGGTGCACGATGACTCTACCCCGGCTGATGCAGTGGGATTCCTGAAGGAGTGCGGACTAATTGAACGTTTGCCGGAGACCGTTCGTGCGGCATTCGCGAAACAACCGGAGGTCTATCGGGCCCCGCGTCGCAGCGATGGCGTGATCAAGGTGATTGCCTCGAACCGCGAAGCGCTCGAAGCGGCTGAGAAAACCGGCACTGAGAACGGTGTTGACTCTCTTGTGCTTACACGGTTCTGGGAAGGGGAAGCCTGCGGGGCGGCCGGGGCGATTGTGTCCATCGCAAGATCTCTGGAAAGAGACGCGCTTCCTGTCCCACCTCCGGCGCTCATCCTGGCAGCAGGCGAGACGACCGTTAAGGTGACGGGCGCCGGAAAGGGAGGAAGGAACCAACAGCTTGTGCTGTCCGCGCTCTCTCAGATGATAGAATTGGAAAGGAGAGGTCAAGGGCTTGACAGAGCGACTGTCTTTTCGTTCGGGACCGATGGGAAGGACGGCAACAGCAGTGCCGCTGGTGCGTTCGTCTCCCTCGGTACCGTGAACAATGTTGCCGGCAAGAAGGATATTATTGAAGACAATCTCCGGAGAAACGACTCCAATTCGTTCTTTTCGAAATACGGAGGACTCATCGAAACGGGGCCGACAGATACAAATGTCATGGACATTTTCGGAGTGTTGGTCATCTGAATAGGTAATTGGAAACGAATTCACATTTAGTCGGCGGTGGACTAATCGAATATCAAACATTCTCCGGAAAATGAACTTAAAGCAAGTGGAATTCAATGATATCAAGAGATGAAATAGTCGAATTAAGTATCGACTCCATAGCGTTTGAAGGAAAGTCAATTGCGCGTGTCGAAGGGTTTGTCGTCTTTGTTGACGGCGCCGTTCCGGGCGATGTGGTGCGCGCTAAGATCTACAAGAAGAAGAAAGGTTATGCGGAAGCTAAACTGCTGGAGGTTATCTCCGCCTCTCCTCACCGCGTCGAAGCTCCTTGTCAGTATTTCGGCGTGTGCGGCGGCTGCAGGTGGCAGCATCTTGAATATTCCGAACAGTCCCGCTATAAACGTCAGCATGTCATAGATGCCCTTGAACGCACCGGCGGGCTGAATCTGCAGGTCGAAGACATAACAGCCGCGAAAGAAATCTACGGTTACAGGAACAAGATCGAGATGACTTTCTCAAATCGTCCGTACTGGATACACGAAAACGATCCCGCGACGGTCGCCCTCGGTTTCCACGCTCCTGGGAGATACGACAAGGCCATAGATATCCTGCATTGCTATCTTGCAGACGAGAAGGTGAACGCCATCGTTGACTGGTTCAGGAAGGCTATCGATCCGGAATCCCGCCTGAGGAAAGAACTCGGATTGACTCTCTACGAATCAAAGCCTCATACCGGGCTTCTGCGGTTTCTCACGATTCGAAAGTCTTTCCACACAGGCGAGTACATGGTTAACCTCGTCGTGCTCAACGCGGACCCGGCGGTCGACAGGCTCGCAGAAAAACTCCATGCTGATCTTCCGTTCGTGTCGACGCTCGCATCAACAGTCAATACCACCCGGTCTCAGGTAGCGACGGGGATCGTTGACAAAATTCATTTCGGCCAGGGTTACATCACCGAGAAACTTGGTAGGTATAGTTTCAGGATTTCACCCCTTTCTTTCTTTCAAACAAACACTGTGCAGGCTGAACACTTGTACGATGCTGCGATGAGGGCGGTCGGGGAAAAGCACGACGTTATTTACGATATGTACAGCGGCACGGGGAGCATCGCAATATATATGTCGGAGTTGGCCGGACATGTTTATGGGTTCGAGCTGGTACATTCCGCCGTTGAAGATGCGGGCGAAAATGCCGCCCTGAATGATATTGGAAACGTCAGTTTTCTTCAGACTGATCTTCTCGATCTGTTTAAAGGCACTGACATTGCTGAAAACTTCGAACGGCTGAATATTCCGAAACCGGACCTCGTCCTCCTCGACCCGCCCCGCAGCGGTCTTCATCCCAAGATTGCCTCTAACCTGCACCTGCTCGGGGCGAAGAAGATCGTCTACGTCAGCTGCAATCCTATGACGCAGGCGAGAGATGTAAAGGAAATCGTTTCTCACGGATATCAGGCGACACATTCGCAGCCCGTGGATATGTTTCCCCAGACCTACCATATCGAGAACGTAATGACATTGGTGAAAATGTGATTCCGCACCTGCTCCGGCAGCTGCGATTGGCCGTTCAAAAAATAATGGAAGTGAAAAGAATGTCGGGTCTGTTGTTCCCAAAATCTTTTCCACTTATGGTGTGGGTTCTCATCTGCACTGTCGTCCCTTTCGGCAGGGCGACGGCCTGGGCAGCTGTTCACCGTCGGACCGTCGAGTCGGACACGGCTGCTTTCATCTATGGCTTCGACTTCAGTACGCAGGAACCTGATCCTCCGTCGCAGGATACGGACGCGAAGAGTAATAATCCGGCGGCGGTGCAGTCGGCGCTTAAAGTCTTGAGCAGCTTTTCCGGTGCGATGATGGATCAGTCGATCGACGGCTTCGGTGCCCAAAACAATCCTGAGCCGTCGCCAGGAGCTTTTGACACTTCGAGCATCGGACCGAGGATTCGCATGATTTTGAATGCCGGCGGTGTTCCGGTCATTACTCTCGTCCAGGCTCCTTCGTGGATGTACACGGGATGCGCGAATCCCGACACGAACAGCTATGACTATCCCGTCCCGGCATTCGGTGCCGCCCCGTGCCCCGAACATTACGCTGACTTTGCCGCCCTCGCGGCACACATCGCTGAAAGTTTTCCCGATGTGAAATACTTTGTGGTGTGGAGCGAGATGAGAGGGTTCTTTAACAGAAGTACCGAAAGCTTCGACGCCGTGAATTACACCAAAATGTACAACGACGTGTATGATTCCATAAAGGCTGTCAGACCGGACGCGATGGTAGGGGGACCTTACGCAATGATGTCTTCTTATGTGTCTCCGCATCCCGACACGTCTGACGGAGCGCTCCACGGCTCGTGGGGGTACATAGACGCCAATTCGCAGGCGGCCCTTTCCTACTGGCTGACTCACAAGGTAGGAGCCGATTTCGTCGCCATCGACGGTAAGACCGATATCGCTTCATCGGACAGTGCGGGCATTAGCGATCCGCTTACGGCAAGTGAGAAGTATTACGCCGTCGACGAATGGATCAGGTCGCGAACCGATCTGCCGATCTGGTGGATGGAGTCTCATATTCAGCCCGACAGCGGATGGAACGTCCGTCAGGCCGCCGCAGCAAGGGTGGCTACATTGGTACTCATGAACGCCAGCGATGCAAGCGTCGGGATGCAATGGCAGCCGCAGGAACAGGCAGGCTGGCCGGACGAAGGTCTGTGGACTTCCACCGAAATTGCAGGCGGCGGGCAGGCGACTCTGCTGGCCGATCTGATTCTACAATCTTCGCCGGTGTTAAGCTGTCGCCTCTCCCTCCAGGACAGCGAACCGGCAGGCGTGGTAGTCGGCACCGGACCGGCCGGGACTATCGCCGTTAATACGACGAACAACAGCGTCACGGCATCTCTCGGCGGCCGAAACGTCGTCCTGAGGCCTGATACCGTCATCACCAGAATGCTGACTGCGATAAATCCCCTGAAGACTTCCAATACGGCCGGCTATTTGCTTTCCCAGAACTACCCTAATCCGTTCAATCCCACCACGGTTGTTCAGTTCCGGCTGAAAGAAGCGTCGAAGGTGAAATTGGAAATTTATAACGTGCTCGGCGAGAGACTCGAAGGCTGGAATTACGGAACGATGGAACCCGGCACGTACGAAAGGGAGATAGACCTGACGGGATTTGCTTCGGGCGTCTATTTCTACAGGATCACGGCAAGGGGAGATGACAGTAACAACTTCGTGTCTGTGAAGAAGCTGATGCTGATCAAGTGAGTGCCGAGCTAAACTGTTCCTTAGCTATCTGGATAAGGAGGAAGAGGCGCTCTTCCCCTGAGGTTCCAGACATGGTAATACTCTGTAGCCATGTAGCG
>JAJZNW010000076.1 GCA_021811615.1 Bacteroidota bacterium | reverse complement strand
GTTGTGCTTGTTCTGTCTGTCAAATTCTAAAATCCAAGAGAAATAAAAACCTCCATGAATTGTTCTTTCGGAATTCGGATTCGTTTAAGATTTAGGATTTAGGACTTAGAATTTGACAGACAGAACCAGCACAACGAAACAAAATGTCCTGCTTGCCGAACTCGGTTGCCGTCTCCCGGCTGAGTGGGAGACGCATGAGGCGACATGGCTCGGGTGGCCGCATAACAAAAGCGACTGGCCCGGGAAATTCCCGCCGATACCGTGGGTCTACGCGGAGATTGTCAGAAGGATTTCCGCCGGAGAAAAAGCCAGAATAGTCGTCGAGTCGAAAGAGCACGAGCGCCAGGCGCGGACCGTTCTGAAGTTGGCAAACGTCGATTTATCCAATGTCGAATTCTTCATTCTCAAGACCGACAGGGGATGGACCCGCGATTCGGGGCCGCAGTTCGTGAAGAACTCGGATGGGGTAGCCCAGGTGAATTTCAAGTTCAACGGCTGGGCGAAGTATCCGAACTATAAGAAAGACCGCCATCTCCCCGGTTTCATTTCGAAGAAGCTCGGCTTGCTGTCTTTTCTCCCTGAACACAATGGCCGGCATGTTGTCCTTGAAGGCGGCTCGATAGATTACAACGGCAGAGGGACCCTTGTCACGACTGAGGAGTGTCTTCTTGATGGGAAGGTCCAATCCCGGAATCCGGGTTTCACGAAAGAAGATTACGCGAGAGTGTTCCATGATTACCTCGGTATCACGAATGTTCTCTGGCTGGGTAAGGGGATAGCCGGCGACGATACTCACGGGCATGTCGACGACCTGTGCCGGTTTGTCAACGCTAAGACGCTTTTGCTCGTCCAGGAGAAGAACCCGAAGGACGGCAACTACAAACCGCTTCAGGAGAACAGGGAGCTCATTCAGGATTTCAGGCTTGAGGACGGCTCGAAGCCGGATGTTCAATATCTTCCGATGCCTCAGCCGGTGATATTCAAGGGACAGCGGCTTCCGGCGAGTTATGCCAACTTTTACATATCGAACGACGCGGTCATCGTTCCGACATTCGATGATCCGAACGACAGGCTCGCACTCGGCATGATCGGCGAGCTGATAACCGACCGTCCTGTCGTCGGCATACATGCGCTCGATCTTGTCTGGGGACTCGGCACCCTTCATTGCCTCACGCACGAACAGCCGGCCTGACGCGTGGACCGCGGCGTTCTGATCTTCGATGAAAACAGATTGTTGATACCTGATGGTACACTCCATTCCTTTGCCGGACTTGAAGTCATTATGCAGGATATTTTATTTTCTCGTAGAGGCGCGATGGCGCGGAACCGGAGCGGGCCCGGTCCGTTCGAAACCCGTAAATCAAGCGGTAGAGATTGCATCTTCGCTTTATTTGCCCAATATTGTGTCTAAAACTCACAAACTAAAAGGAGTAAGTATGGGAAAGGCAATGACAAAATCCCAGGTGGCGGACTATATGGCCAAGAAAATGGACTTAAAGAAGAAAGTCGCCGCCGGATTTCTGGATGAGCTCGCGGGTTTGGCATACCGCGAGGCGAAGAACTCGTTTACGATTCCAGGGGTCGGAAAACTTGTGCTCGTAAATAGAAAAGCACGGATTGGAAGGAATCCCGCCACCGGAGAGCAGATTCAAATTCCTGCCAAGAAGGTCGTCAAGTTCCGGGTAGCGAAGGCTTGCAAAGACGCAGTGTTGGGTAAGAAGTAAAAGACGTTCCAGGACACGCTGCCGTGCATCCGCAGCTGTCGTCCCTCATCTACCCGTGAGTGGAAATGTCCCGCATATTCATTGTGGAACATTTGAAGAAAAGAAAATCCCACCAGGCAATTTCGTTTGGTGGGTTTCTTTTTGCCGGCCGCTTGGAGGAGCCTCAGATACTGTGTGGTATCCCGGCGGAAGTTCAATGTTGATCATTCATTATGGTTCATTACATGCAGATTCGTCGAGTTTGACTTTTGCCCGTAAGCCGCCTAATTTTCCAGTGAGGCATGCGTGTTATGGCGACTGCGTTAAACAAAGCCATCCATCCGGAGCTCGTCGCTCCTTGCGGCATCAATTGCGCCGTGTGCAGGCGATATCTTTCATTCATAAACAAAATCCCGCGGACCAAAGGTGTGATTTATTGCCAGGGCTGCCGCCCACAGGACAAGCGCTGTTCCCTGATGAGACCGGCCTGCAGAAGAACTCTTAAGCTCACCGAGAGCGAAATAGACTATTGCTGCGACTGCAATTCTTATCCATGCGAGAAATTATCCGGCCTCGACAAACGGTACAGGGAAAAGTACGGCGCGAGCGTGATAGAGAATCTCGAGGAGATCAGAGCGCTGGGGCTGGCGGAATTCCTGGCTGCCCAAACGAAGAAGTACACCTGCCCGCAGTGCGGCGGTCTCATATGTGTCCACGATAACAGATGCTATCATTGCGGCCGCTGCGGCGCCGAGAGGCACTAAGGAGTAGCACGTCCATCTTCTTCCTTCGCGGACAGATTCACGCGAGATGGCTGCCAAAGCTCTGAGGTGCGTGCCATGTGGCGCTGTATTTTCATTTAGTTCGTCTTCGCCAACCTGTAACAAGCGGAGCTGACGGGCCGTAGTCAACAACGTCAGGCATTCGCGCAATATTCCAACATTTAACAGGTTCGAAGAAACGTCATGTCAAGGGTCTATGCATGTGTCGCCGCTCTTGTGCTCTTTGCTTCCTGCGAAGCATTTTCCCAGAGTGGAACAATCACGGGATATGTCACTGATTCGAAAACCGGCGAACCTCTCGCCGGTGTCAATGTAACCGTCAACGAATTGAAGGGCATCGGATCTTCCACCGATCTGAGGGGGCGATTCAAAATAGTGGCGCCGGTCGGGAGCTATTCAATCAAGGCGAGTCTCATGGGTTACCAGCCGGTCGTGAAGACCGATGTGATTGCAACGGCAGGGGGAGAAAATCACGTCGTGGTGCGACTCTCCGAATCCCCCGTTGAACTCGGTCAGGTGATGGTCACGCCGGATTATTTTGAGAAGGCTGCCGTCGAGAACAACCTGAGCACTGTCGTCCTGGGCGCTGAAGAGGTGAAGAGATCCCCCGGCTCGGCCCAGGATTACCAGAGAATATTGCAGGCGATGGCGGGGGTTTCCTTCACGACCGACCAGACCAACGAACTCCTTGTCCGCGGCGGCGCTCCCGACGAGAATCTCACCGTGCTGGACCACATGGAGATCCATTCCACCAACCATT
This sequence comes from Bacteroidota bacterium, assembly GCA_021811615.1. Taxonomy (GTDB): domain Bacteria; phylum Bacteroidota; class Ignavibacteria; order Kryptoniales; family JAKASW01; genus JAKASW01. The sequence goes on along the minus strand of JAJZNW010000076.1, from coordinate 52,263 downwards.
ATCCCAACCAGTATAATTCCGGCGGGCCGATCAACATGATAAATGTCGAGCTGATCGAGGACGTGCAGTTTTCCACCGGAGGATTCATCTCGAAATACGGCGACAAGTCTTCGTCGGTCATGAGCATAACGACGCGCGAAGGGACACGCGAAAGCGTCTTTAGAGGCAACGCGAACCTGTCGATGGCGGGCTACGGCGCGATACTCGAAGGGAGGATAAACGGCGACGCGGGATCGTGGCTCATCTCTGCAAGGAACAGCTATGTCGATCTGGTCGCCGGCTCCTTCGGCCTCACGGCCATTCCCAAATATTACGATCTGCAATCGAAGGTTGTCTACGACCTTTCGCCCGTCCATAGGGTGTCCTTCTCAGGCATCTATGGCCATGACCTGATCTACATCGAGGGCGATCCCGGGACTGTTAACATCCTGCTTGCGGGAAGAAGCGATACCGTGGATGTTTACAATGTCGACGTCAGGCAGCACCAGTATGCTGCGGGCTTGACTCTGGAAAGTAAATGGTCCGACAAGTTCGTATCATTCGTCACCTTATCGGATAATAATTACAACAGCGGGACGTACGTGACCAGCGACTTCACTCAAAGAAACTACAATGCCGGCGGAAAGGTCGCGAACACAAGCATTCTAAACCGGAGGGATATTTACCGTGGGGACTCGGATAACGGAGAGACTGCACTGAACTCCGAATTCATCTGGAACGCAAACCGTCTTAACGAAGTCAGCTTCGGGGGGACGGTGAAGTTCATCCATTTCAAGTCCATCGAGTCTGCCGGCGCCGATGTTGCCAGGTACGATTTGAATTCTGACGGCGTCTTTGAGGCGACGGTTACGCTTCCACCTGTGAGCCTGGACTACGATTTCCCGTTTCCGGAGCAGTATAAGGCTTACACTTATATAAACGATAAGATCAGGGCTCTCAGCGAACGGCTGATCCTGAATTTGGGATTGAGATACGATTATATGTCGTACAGCGGCAAGGGCGATGTCAGCCCGAGATTGTCGGCATCATACTACATCCTTCCAGGCGCGTTAGGTGTGAACCTCTCCTACGGAAAATATTTTCAGACGCCGTCGCTTCCATACTTCGGGGACAGATATCAGTCGGAAATCAACAGGTACATCGTAAGCGGCGAAGCGGACCATTATGTGGCGGGTGTCGAGTACCTGCCGGCTCCGGGAATGAAGGTCGACATTGAAGGATATTTCAAGAGATACTCGCGCCTTCCGGTTTCCGAAGCGTTCGTGCATTTCTTCGACAGGACCTTCAGGTCTGAGAAAATGCTCAACATCGGAAGGGAGGATGTCTACGGTGTCGATCTTTTTGTCCAACAGAGGCTTGTCCAGGATATATACGGGACGATCGCGTTTTCGAGGATGTTCAGCAAATTCTACGATCCTCGAATCGGGATGGAAAATAAGACTTTCACATCGGATTACGATTTCCCCTACGTTGCGACCGTCATAGCGGGAAAGAGATTTGCAAACCTCCGTAGTGCACTCGACCGGATGCCGTTCTATCTCAAGTACACGAGCTACATGCTTCCGTTTTCCGACGATATGGAGATCAGCTTCAGATACAGGTACGCGACGGGAAAGCCTTACACTCCGGAAGTGTACGTGACGAGTGAACAGCACAGGGAAGGAGACTCTAAGTGGAGCAGCGGTTGGTGGATCGCGAGCGACAGGATCAACTCAGCCCGGTACCCGGACTATCAGCGGCTCGACGTTGCCTTTTCGAGCAGGTTTAATTTCAGGAACTGGACACTGTTGATGTATCTCTCAGTCCAGAATCTCCTCAATCGCAGGAATGTTGCGTATTATCAATATAACTCGGACGGGACTGTCGAAACGGTGTACCAGTTTGCACTGCTACCGGTCGTTGGCATGGAGGTGGAGTTTTGAGACCCATTTCAGTGCTGAGGAATTTGCCCGCGATGGCCGGCGTGTTCGCCGCCAACCCGCAAATGCTTCTCGTAAGGCCGTCGCTGACTCGATTCATGTGTTCCTATATGAACAAATTCAAGGTGCGGAGGGTCGGCCACAATCTGATTCTGCATTCACATCTTCCCCCGCTGAACAGCAAGGCATACTCACGATTCGTAGATATCCATCTGATCTCTCAGACTGCCGGTCCTTCTCACGCACAAATCGCCATTACAAATTTATGCCCGCAAAATTGCTCGTATTGTTATAACAAGGACCGGGGAGGGGAAGTAATGGACGCCGACACGATCATTAAAGTAGCGGCTCAACTTAAAGAAATGGGAATGGTCTGGTTTGGAATCACCGGCGGCGAGCCGTTGCTCAGTAGAGACATAGTACGAATCGTGGCAGCCGTTTCCGAAGATTGCGCGGTGAAACTCTTTACGACGGGATGCACTCTGACTCGCGATCTTGCTGCCGGGTTGAGAGACGCTGGTTTGTTCTCCGTGTCGGTGAGCCTCGACCACTGGGATGAGACAGTCCACGACGCGGCACGCGGCTACCGGGGTGCATTCAGGGAAGCATTGAGGGCCATCGACATGTTCAAGGCGCTCGGCGACATCGACGTCGGCGTCTCTGCGGTCCTTTCCCGTGATACGATAAGAGCCGGCGGAACGGAAGAATTTCTTGAATTCCTCGAAGGCCTCGGGATACACGAAGCCTGGTTGAGCGAGGTCAAGCCTTCCGCCGGTATTTTCCGTGATGAAGAACGGGTGATAACGGAAGAAGATCGTCTTGGGCTCGTAAGACTGCAGGACAGATACAATGCGTGCGGCAAGATGACCGTAAACTATCTCGGACATTTCGAAGGCAAAGAATGCTTCGGCTGCAATGCAGCGCACAAGATGGTCTACGTCGACGCGTTCGGGGAAGTCAGTCCATGTGTGTTTACGCCGATGAGTTTCGGAAATGTTCACGAACTGGAAATCCCCTCGCTCTTTGCGAAGATGAAGAGCTGTTTTCCTTCCGACTCGAAATGCTTCATTAACAAGAATTACAGGCTCTTCGATAGGTACTCAAATGGGAAGAAGGTGCTTGGCCCGGAAGAGTCGCTGCGGCTGATGGACGAAGTCGAGTTCGGAGAGAGGGCGGAGTTTTTCAAATTGTACTATGAAGTGGAAAATTCAGGCAGAGTTATGCCGGCGGGAGGATCTCAAAGCGAGGCTGAAAATTGAGACTGTACAGGGCGTTCTGTCTTGCACTCGCAATCGCTTTCGCGGCGGTCGGGTTCATGTTCGGTGCGATACCGGACGAGGTTATCACTTTCTTCAATAAGATGTCGATGACTCTTTCTTTTCGTCCGTGCCCTTCTGACGGCTGCAAGTTCTATCTAATACTCGCCGTCGCTTACATGTATATCGTAACGGTTCTTGCGGTCATGATGTATCGCTTCCCGGCAAACAAATATTTCCCGATCCTGTTGATAAATGCTAAACTTGCTTCGTCTTTCATGTCGTTTGTCTTCTTCATGGTTCACTCCCGTTATCTAGTCTATTTGATAAACTTCATTGTCGACGGCTTCATCGGTGTGCTCGTACTCGTGCTGTACCTGAAAATTGTGAGGAACCGGAAGTGGGAGTCCTCCTAGAACTGTCGGGCATATATGTACCGGCGTTTGTCAGGAAGAGGAAGCTTCTGCAGTTGTTTGCTGCGACCGCGGATGCCTTCGGAGTGCCGATGCCTGCGATGAAAGGCTTGCGGATTGAAGATTGTCTAAAGGAATACGCCCGCTTCACGAGGGAGGAAGCCGCCAGGGCGATTCGCGACGGTACGGAAGGCGAAGTGAAACTGAGACTGTACCGGAACGCATACAGACTTGGAAGCGGGTTAAGGGGAGAGCTCGGTGTGAAGGACATGAATCAAGCAATGAAGCTTGCACGCACGGTTTATGAAATTGTCGGGATAGATTTCATGGCCGGTCCGCAGGGGGATGTTGTAATAAGCAGATGCTATTTCGCGGATTTCTATTCTTCGAAAGTCTGTTCGGTGATCTCATCTATCGATGCTGGCCTGATTTCGGGCCTCACGGCAGGCGGGAGAATGACATTCTCACACAGGCTAACGGAAGGTAACGACTGTTGCATTGCCCGCATTTCGTGCGGAGTGAGGTCTTCTTGAAACGTGCGATCGTTGTCGGGAGCGGTGCCGGCGGTGCCACCGTCGCGAAAGAATTGCAGGGAGCCTTTGACGTCACGGTCCTGGAGGCAGGTAAAGAGTTCAGGCCTTTCACGGCCGACCTGTCCTTGGTCGGGAAATTCAGGAAGAGCGGTCTGTTGTTCGACGAGAGGATGATCCGGCTTCTGTTTCCCGCGATGAAGGTGAGGAAGAGCAACGGCGAGATAGTCATAGTTAATGGCAACTGCGCGGGCGGAACGACTGCCATATGTACGGCAAACGGGATACGCCGCGATCAGTGTCTGAAGGATATAGGAATAAATCTCGATAAAGAATTTGAGGAGCTTAAGCGGGAGGTCCCGATCTCGGACGACCACCGCAAGCGATGGCACCCTGGTACGAAGCGCGTGTACGAGATCTGCCGTGAGATGGGGCTCGACCCTGTGCCTTCTCCCAAGATGGCATACGGTAACCGGTGCGCGGCGTGCGGCAGGTGTATATTCGGCTGCAGGCGCGGCGCGAAGTGGGACAGCAGGGAATTTCTGAAGATCGCAATAGAAAAAGGGGCCAGACTGCTGTCCGGTTGCAGAGTGAAGCGGGTCTTTGCAGACGGGGGAGAAGTCTACGGTGTTGAGGTCGCGGGGCCCATTCGATTCGGATTCCTTCCGGCTGATCTCGTCGTGCTCGCGGCGGGAGGCCTGGGAACGCCGGTAATACTTAGGGAATCGGGCTTCGAGTGTGAGGATCGCCTTTTCGTCGACCCGGTGCTTTGTGTCGCGACAAAATGGGAAGGGGTTGGACAGGATCAGGAAATCCCGATGCCCTTCATTGTGCAGCGGGAACATTTCATAATCTCCCCCTATTTCGATTATCTCAGTTTCTTCTTCAACAGAAAGTGGAAATATCCCGCATCGGACATTTACAGCATGATGATCAAGCTCGCGGATACCGGTTCGGGGAGCGTGTCGGGGAAGAAAGTCACCAAGGGCCTAACGGAGATCGACAGGGACAGGATGAATGAAGGTGTCTCGCTGTGCAAGGAAATATTCCGCAGGCTCGGAAAGAAAGAAGGCGAGATGTTTCTGGGGACCGTCAACGCGGGCCATCCGGGCGGCATGCTTCCGCTTACCGTGAAAGAAGCGACGACCTTTCATCACGACTCACTCCCGACGAATCTTTACGTCGCAGATGCGACCCTTTTCCCGGCATCTCTCGGCAGCCCGCCTATCCTTACGATCATGGCTATGGCTAAAAGGGTAGGGCGGATGTGCGCAGCACTTGCGTGAGCTTAAGCGGATTTCTTTCATCCCCGTTGTGTGGGTTTCTGTTTAGAGTATGGCGGCCAGTAGCGTTTCTCATTGATAAATCCATTCAAGGTGGTTAGACTGTAGTGGTTTCATCGATGCTTAATGCCTTTGAGGCGGGCACCGTCTATCCCGGACCTCATCGGCTCGACGGACGCGAGCCGAGGGGAGAACAGCAAATGGAAGGACATTAACCGAGTACAAGTGACAACACGGACAGCTATACTTGTCGGGCTGGCTATCTACGCTTCTTTGATATCTACATTGTCGGTCTTCTTCGCCGCGCGCGTAAGGAAAGCCGAGGACTATCTCATCGCCGGAAGACGAATCCCATTTTGGATCCTGACCGGAAGCATAATTGGGACATGCGTCGGGACCGGAGCTACCATCGGGGCATCCGGTCTGGCGTTTCGACACGGGTGGGCGGGGAGTGCATACCCGATGTCGCTTGGACTCGGTGTGCTTGTCACAGGGGTCCTTTTCGCGTCCATGCGCCGCTACAACTTCATTACGCTTGGCGAGGAAATCGCGTGCTATTATGCGCAGAATCGGGCCGTAGTGGAATTCTCAAACATAAGTCTCTTCCTTTCTCAGCTCGGCTGGCTTACGGTGCAGATCATGGGAGGAGGTGCAGTTCTCAATGCGATCTTAGGTCTGGGACCGAGGCTCAGCATCGTCGCGGCGGGAGTAATCATCGCCATGCTATGCATCCCCGGTGGATTACGAGCCGTAGTCTATGTAGCATTTCTCCAGGGTATTCTTCTCCTTGTCGGGTTCGCCTCTCTGGCTAAGGCTGCGTTGACAGACTTGGGCGGCCTTTCCGGTCTGCACGCTTCGGTGCCCGGCGCGTATTTCTCGTTCCTGGGCATTGAATCATTTGGCTGGCTTCGACTGGCCGGGCTCATCGTCGTGCTGGTACTGGGCATTGTCGCGGAGCCGGGCCGGCGGCTTTCCGTATACGGCGCGAGAGATGTGCCCACGGCGAGAGTGAGCATGTTGATTGCAGGAAGCGTCGTCGTTTTGTTTTCAACTTCGATTGGCGTTGCAGGCATGTATGTGTTGAAACTGAACCCGGGTCTCCCGCACCCCGACCTGGCGCTCCCGTGGCTTATACTGAATGCCCTGCCACCGTGGCTCGCCGCACTGCTGACGGTAGCGATCGGCTCGGCGATTTTCTCTTCGGCAAGTTGTAGTGCAAGCGCTATCGGATTGTTCTTTGTCAGGCATATCTACTACTCCGTAACACGCCGTTACCCGAAGCATCCGGTGGCAGCTACGAGGTTCGGTCTCCTGGCGGCATTTGTGCTGGCGACGTCCGTTGCACTTCGGGCGACCGACATAGTCGGCTTTGTGATGAATTTCCTGCCGCTGACGGCCGCTGGCCTCGCCATCATAATATTGCTGGGCCGTTTCTGGAAGCGTTCCAACTGGCAGGGCGCATTGTCGGCTCTTATAGTGACCCCTGTGGTTGCGCTTTCATTAATGCTGTTCCATTCGAACGCGGGACTGTTGAGCGTACCCATCTTGCCTGCGGTGGCCGCAGGCATGCTGGTACATATAATCGTAAGCTTGCTGACTCCGGCAAGCAGCCACAGCTTCGAAGAAGTCGCAGAGGTCATGAGGATCGAGCGGGAAGCTATTGAGGGGGATAAAGTCAGCACGGTCGGCGAAAAGGTAACTGAGATGATGGGTTCGGGATTGGGGTAACGGTTGCTGCCGGCAGGCATGATATGAACTGACATGATGATGTTCAAATGAAATCGCTGTAAGCTTCGCCGACCTGAAAGGCCTTCGGACCAATGCACGTCACGTATGAATCCGCCTGGTATGAACAGGGGCTAGTACCGAGTTTCATTCCGGTGGTTCCGCCGATCCCGCGGAAGGTATCTTCTGAGAGCAAGTTTTCGGCCGATTTCGAAGGATGCATGAGAGTGGCGCAAATAGAATCCGGCCCATTTCCATCGCAAACATAGCTTGATATATTACTTGACATCTTTGCAGATCGTGAGGTATATTCGGACAGTGAATATACCAGCCGCGAGTGTTTGGCGCCCGGGATTGGAACAACAGATTCACTTCGAGACCGACATTTCAGAATGTTCTCGTTCTCCGTTTTCATAAAAAGGTCGTCACAATTTTCCCATCAAGTGATTCAAATAATTCAACCGGAGTAAAGAATGAAGAAGATGCTTCTTGTTATGGCAGTAGTTGTCAGTTGCAGTGGGTATGCATTAGCCGGCGGAGAGAAGGTATTCCCCGTTCCGATAATTCCTTTCGCTCCGAAACACTATGTCTGCTACCGCGCTGACGGGCCGATCAAGATCGACGGTCACCTGAACGAGCCGTCATGGAAGAAAGCCAAGTGGACATCTTACTTTGTGGACATACAAGGGCCTTCACAGCCGCTTCCGATTTACAAGACCAGGGTAAAGATGCTCTGGGACAGCAAGTACCTCTATATCGGCGCAAAGCTTCAGGAGCCGAACTTGTGGGCTACGCTGAGACAGAGAGATACCGTCATATTCGACAACAACGACTTCGAAGTTTTCATAGATCCGAACGGGAGCACGCAGCCATACTACGAGACGGAGATCAACGCTTTCGGTACGGTCTGGGATCTGCTCTTGAGGGCGCCGTACCGCGATGTCGATAAGGCCGCAGTCAACGCCTGGAACGACGTCGGATTGAAGGTTGGCATCAGTCTTCATGGTACAATCAATAACCCTGCGGACGTGGATACCGGCTGGACTGTCGAGGCGGCCTTCCCATGGTCGGTGCTCGGTCAGTGCGCAATCAATGGCGCCCCGCCCAAGGAAGGCCAGCAGTGGCGCATAAACTTTTCGCGAGTGGAATGGCATCTTGGGGTGAAGAACGGAGCTTACTACAAGGAGAGAGACCCGAAGACGGGACAGTACCTTCCACTGTACAATTGGGTCTGGTCTCCGCAGGGAATTATCGACATGCACTATCCGGAAATGTGGGGATTCGTACAGTTCTCGACCAAGAAGGTCGGCGAGGGTCACGACAAGTTTGTGTGGCACAACGTCGAGGATGCGAAATGGGATCTCCGTCTCGTGTACTACGCCGAACGGCAATATTTTATGAACCATCATAAATTCACGCCCGACCTCTCGAAGCTCGACATCAAATTTATTCCGGCCAAAGGTTATATTCTTCCCCCGAAGGTCTATGTCACTCCCGATCTTTTTGAAGGAATTATAGAGAGCAAGGACGGGAAGAAGACGGTACATATCAGGCAGGACGGGATGACGTGGATTACCAAGACGCCATACGGCGGTGCATTTTAAACCGACGTCCGAACGCGCCTGAAAGACGTCTCATAGGGTCCGCTGTAGACAACAAGATGAATCGAGTGCACGGAGAATCGATTCTCTCCGTGCAACTCCCATAAGGGTACCTTACGGCAATTGGTTCTTGAGTATTGGTTAATTGGTGAGGAAAGAGGAGACCGAGATGAGGAATTTTCTGGCAGCCCTACTGTTCGCGGCGTGTGTCGTCGTACCCGGCGCTCAGGCGCACACCTTCAAGATCTCGGGGAATCACTTTCGCCTTGACGGCAAGCCGTTTCAAATAATTAGCGGCGAGATGCATTTCGCTCGAATACCGAGAGCCTATTGGCGCGCCAGGCTGCGGATGGCGAAAGCGATGGGATTGAACACCATATGCACCTACGTCTTCTGGAACCAGGAGGAGCCCGAACCGGGGAAATTCAATTTCAAGGGGAACGCCGACGTTGCCGCCTTTGTAAGGATGGCGCAGCAGGAGGGTCTGTGGGTGCTCATCAGGCCGAGCGCTTATGCATGTGCCGAGTGGGAGTTCGGAGGTTACCCTTACTGGCTTCTCAACATCAAGGGACTCAAAGTGCGGAGCCGCGATCCGAAGTTCCTGAAATTGATGAAGGCATACTACGAGCAGCTCGGAAAACAGCTCGCCCCTCTCCAGGTCACTCACGGCGGACCGATACTCATGGTCCAGATTGAAAACGAGTACGGCTCGTACGGCGACGACAAGAAGTATCTCAGCATAAACGAGCGGATGATGAGGGACGCCGGATTCAATGTGCCATTTTATACGCTCGATGGGATCGACAACGTTTCCAAGGGCTCAGTCGAGGGAGCACTTCCCGCGGTCGACGGTTCCATCGACATCACGCAGATCGAGAAAGTCGTCAGGGAAAACCACGACGGTCACGGTCCGTTCTTTATCGGCGAATGGTACCCGGGATGGTTCGACAGCTGGGGGAAACCGTTCAACACCGTCTCTACGAAGACATGCGTAGAGCAGCTTAACACGATACTCTCCCACGGACTCTCCGTGAATATGTACATGGCACACGGCGGTACGACGAGGGGATTCATGAATGGGGCCAACTATTCAGGCCCCGGAACTTACTCGCCTCAGATAAGCAGCTATGATTACGACGCCCCGATAGATGAGGCTGGGCATCCGACTCGAAAGTTCTTTGCGCTTAGAAAGGTGATCGAAAAATATCTCCCTCCCGGCACGAGGCTTCCGAAAGTGCCGCCGGTCGAGAGGGTGATTACGATACCGAAGTTCAAGCTCGGATATGTCACCGATTTGATTCATGATCTCCCTTCGCCCATCCGCTCGGAAAATCCCCTTACTTTTGAAGCCCTTCATCAGGCGTATGGCTATGTCATGTACCGGTCGCGCGTGAGGGGGCCCGTATCCGGAAAGCTGGTTATCGATCGTCTGAGAGATTACGGGATCGTATTCGTGAACGGCAAAAGGGTCGACGTCCTCAACAGGATGCTGGCACAGGATTCCTGCAGCATCGATCTCCCTGACAGCATGAACACGCTCGATATTTTCGTCGAGAATCTTGGGAGGATCAACTATGGGAAGTACATCAACGACAATCACCAGGGTATCACTAAAGAGGTGACCCTCGACGGACATGAGGTGAAAGGCTGGGAGATGTACCGCTTTCCGTTCAAGAGCCAACCGCGGACGAATTCCAGGTTGAAGGGCGAGTTCCAATATCCGGTCATAAGAGAAGGGAGCTTCACCCTCAGGAGACTCGGCGACACGTTCCTTGACATGAGAGACTGGGGAAAAGGGTGCGTCTGGATAAACGGGCATAACCTGGGAAGGTACTGGAACATCGGGCCGCAACAGACTATTTACGTCCCGGCGCCGTGGCTGAAAAAAGGGAAGAACACCGTCACTGTTTTCGAAGAGCTGAAGACCGGACAGGATGAGATCGGGGCGATCCGAACTCCGATATTGAACGAATTGCGCTGATTCATCTCTCGGTCCGGAAGCGGGTCTCGCCGAACCCGGTTTATGGGCGGACTCTTTTCAATGAATGAATGGTGTTCGCTAAGCGAATGGTTCGTGTAGTCCAATATTCGTATCAGGGAGCTGGTATTCTGCGCGGCACTCACATTTTGGAATTGGCTCCCCCTTGTTTTAGATTTTTTAATACACTTTTCGGTTTTGATGCGATCATACTAACGTATTTCAATTTCCAAGGAAAACAAAGGATGACGCAGCGTGAAGAATAAACCTGTCCGGATTTCTCTAAGCACCGCACTCATCTACTGGGTCATTTCTGTAATCTGGATACTACTGTCGGATCGCATCCTGGCGATCCTCGTCAGGAACGTCAGGCTTATTTCTGAGATTCAAACCTACAAGGGGTGGGCTTTCGTAACGGTGACGGCGGTCTTAATATATTTCCTGCTGAAGAAGCAGCTCAAGCGTTGGGAATCCGAATCGAAGGACCGTCAGCTTGCCGAGGAGGCGCTCATCACGAGCGAGGCGAATTACCGCTCCCTATTCGAAAACAGCCTCGATGCGATTTTGCTGACCAGCCCTGACGGGAAAATATTGGAGGCAAATCCCGCGGCGTGCCGGATTTTCGGCTGGACTGAAGAAGAGCTGAAGTCCATTGGCCGGGCAGGGGTCTCTGACCCCGAAGACCCGCGGCATGAAGCCGCTCGCGAGGAGCGGCGGCGGACCGGCAAGTTCAGGGGCGAGCTCACGCTGGTCAGAAAGGATGGGACGAAATTTCCGGCTGACCTGTCCAGCTCTATTTTGAGAGACCGGTCCGGCAATGAACGGACAAGCATGGTGATCCGCGATATCACGGAGCGCAAAAGGGCTGAAGAACTTTTGAAGGAAAAGGAAGAATATCTCCGCGCGCTTGTCGAAAATGCTTCGGACGCAATTGCCGTCCTGACGAAGAACCTTGAGAATGTCTACAGAAGTCCTTCAAGGAAGCGCCTGCTGGGTTACGAAGACGACGAGCTTGTCGGGCCGTTCGACACGGTCCATCCGGATGACAGAGGTCCGGCCCAAAGCGCTCTGAACAGACTAGTCCGGACGCCGGGTACAAGGATCACCGTTCAACTTCGGCTTATGCACAAAGATGGATCGTGGCGAAACATCGAAGCGACGGGGGTGAACCTTTTCGACAACAGTGCCGTCAAGGGGATTGTCATCAACTATCGCGACATCACCGCCAGAAAGAAGGCGGAGGAGGACATGCGCCTTTGGGTGGCCGCCATACAGTCAGCCGCGAACGCCATCGTTATTGCGGACCGGGAAGCCAACATACAATTTGTTAATGCCGCTTTCACAGCTCTGACGGGATACGGCGCGGAGGAGGTGAAAGGTAAGAACCCGAGAATCCTCAATTCAGGAAAACAACCTAAACCGTTTTATGAGCAAATGTGGAAGACGATTTCGGCAGGGAAACCGTGGCATGGCCAGCTTATTAACAGGCGAAAAGACGGTTCCCTCTACGACGAGGAGATGACCATTACACCCGTGAAGGACGATGGTTTGAATGTTACGCACTACATTGCGATCAAAGAAGATGTGAGCGAGCGCAAAAGGCTTCAGGAACAATTGATCCAGTCGCAGAAAATGGAATCGATCGGGATACTCGCCGCCGGGATTGCGCACGACTTCAACAATGTCCTGGGAATCATACTTGGGAACTCTTCCCTAATCGAGCGCATCCGCGGTGCGGATGACAGGATTATCAAAAGTGCCCATTCGATCACGCAGGCGGCCGATCGCGGTGCATCCCTTGTCAGGCAGATGCTTACCTTCGCTCGGAAGAGTGAAGTCTCCTTTTCGCTGGTATCCCTGAACGATTGTGTCAGGGAACTCCAGAAGCTGTTCTACGAGACTTTCCCGCGCACAATGACACTGGTGTGCCAGCTTGATGAAACTCTCCCGCTTGTCACCGCCGATTCGACACAGATACACCAGGTCCTTCTCAATCTTTCGGTGAACGCACGCGATGCCATGCGCGGATCGGGCGCGCTGGTCATTTCAACCGACACGGTGGGCGGAGAGGAGGTCCATGCCAAATTCAACGGTGCGGCGGCAGAAACATATGCCCGGATTACCGTCAGCGACAATGGTGAAGGCATGGATGAGGAAACGCGCCGGCATGTCTTCGAGCCTTTCTTTACGACCAAGGGGCCGGGTAAAGGAACCGGTCTTGGACTGTCGGTTGTTTTCGGCATAGTAGAGAATCACGGCGGCATCATCGATGTGACAAGTGAACCGGAGCGCGGAACGACATTCACAATTTATCTCCCCACCGCCGATTCTAAAGATGGAGAAGGACGCGCAAAAGCTGAGCCGGCTTCAGGAATGCGAGCAGGCGACGAGACCGTTTTCGTGGTGGAGGATGAAGAGATGTTGAAGGAGCTGGCCGTCTCTATACTGAGTTCCAGCGGCTACAAGGTGGTTACCGCCGATGACGGCGAGCAGGCGGTGGAAATTTACGAGCGGCAATGGAAGGGGATCGACATTGTTTTCTCGGATTATGGTCTCCCGAAATTATCCGGTCTGGAGGCGCTCAAACGCATGAAGACAATTAATCCGGATGTTAAATTCGTTGCCGCTACCGGATTCCTCGCACCGGAAGAGAGGGAGGACCTCCTTAAAGCTGGTGCAAAGGGGATAATACTGAAGCCTTACAAGCAAGAGGAAGTGCTGGATGGGATAAGGCACGTGTTGGATGCGTAGAATTACCGGTCGCGAGTTTACGGTACTGTGATGTCTGTGGGGTGAAGCGGGCCGTTACCGGCATCGGTTCAAACCTGACGCCCGGTCAAATCCGGATACCCCTTCGCGCTCTTGTCAGCCGTTCAATTTGTACATGGAAAGGATGCGATAGATAAGAGGGGTCCTTCAAGGACAACCTATTGGATAAAAAGTCCATGTTGTAGAAACGGAGTCGGGTGTGGTTCCCTGCAAGTGGCCGAGCTTTCGAAGCAATTCAGGCAAGATGGAACGGATTCTCCTATTGTTCTGTTTTCCATTAACAAATATTGCAGACACCAACTTGAAAGAATTACTTGAGCATAATACACCTTTTAGTCCTCGCCGTCGGGGTCGTGATAGGCTTTCTGGGCGGACTCTTCGGAAAAGGGGGAAGTGCGATAGCTACTCCGCTTCTCAGCCTCATCGGCGTGCCGGGTTTTGTGGCAGTTGCAGCGCCTCTCCCCGCGACGATACCCGGCACCTTCGTGGCGTCGGCGGAGTATTGGAAATCACATCTCCTCGACTGGCAGATAATTATCTGGAGCATTGCCATCGGGACGCCGGCAACCATACTGGGATCCTACCTCACTGAATTCACCGGATCGAAACCTCTCCTGGTTCTTACCGGGATACTTGTGCTCGGCTTCGGCTTGAGTTTTCTCTTTTCGCGCGAAAAGAAGAACGACGACACTTCGGATGCAGCATCCTCAGAGAAACCGCCACACTGGCGACTTCGGCTGATTCTCGTGGCGACCGGCGTGGGCTTTGTTTCCGGTCTGCTGGCGAATTCAGGCGGCTTTCTCCTTGCTCCGAGTTACGCGAAGTTCCTGGATCAACCAATCAAGAAAGCATTTGCCTGTTCGCTTGCAGTGTCGATGGTCCTGGCAATCCCGGGTACAGTGGTACACGCATGGCTCGGGCACATCGACTGGGTCGTCACCCTGTTTCTCGCCGTGGGCTCCGTCCCGTTCTCCTATCTCGGCGCGAAAGTCGCAATAAAAGCCAGGGGAAGGAAACTCGAGCGCTGGTACGGGGTCGTCCTCACTGCATTGGGTGTATTCTTCCTGAGTCAGCTCTAAGAGTGGGCAATCCCACCGGAGGCGGACGCCTTGTTGAAGCTGGAAACCCCTCCGGCGTTTCCAGTTGATATGAGCTGTTGGATTCGAAGGGATCGGAATGCTGTTAGTGTATTTAGCCTTATTGCCAATGTTGATCTTCCGAGCTAAACTGCGTTCAGAAGGATAGTGACTCCATGGAATTGTGATGCTATGTATATAATTGATGTCCCGAGCCCGAATTTTTCAACTGGGAGAAAGGGTTACAGTCCAATTGCGATCGTGATTCATATTATGGAGGGGACTCTCGGAGGCACCGACAGCTGGTTTAAGAATCCGGAATCGAGGGTGTCTGCTCATTACGGCATCGGCTTGAGCGGAGAAATCCACCGTTATGTACAGGAGCAGGATAGTGCATGGCACGCGGGGAGAGTCGACGGTCCGAGATGGGCGCTGATAAAACGTGACACTACGGGCGGTAAGTACATCAACCCTAATTATTACACGATAGGTATCGAACACGAAGGTTACAAAGACAGCGAATGGACCGGCGCCTTGTATGCCTCGAGCGCGGAGCTCATCGCGGACATAGCCGCGCGTTGGGAAATCCCGATCGACAGTGAACATATAATAGGTCACAGGGAAATTTATTGCTTGAAGAGCTGTCCCGGAAGCAAGGTCATTATCGGAAGGATAATCGAGATGGCAAAGGAGATTGCTGGTGTCTGAGCCGGCCAACCGTCCTGAAATTTTCACAATGAAAGGAAGATCACTAAAGAAACGCGGGCATTTTCCGATTCAAATACTGTAGTACTTCGTCTCGGGTAGGCGGAGCATGACGTTGTCTCGTTGCATTCAGACTTTGACCCACAATCCGAATGTACCGGCACTGGCCGGAAATGACGACGAACACCGGTAAGACGCTTTCGCGTGGCATGGATCTGTCTCATTTGACGGTTGAGCCTAACGCCACAGGGATGCCGGTTGTGTTCAAGGACTTCAATGGACTTCACTGGAATCTAAATCCAATTTCGATGGGGGGCGAAAATGTGCTTGCGAATGGTATGTGGAACATATTGAACAAGTTTGACCGGCGCGCCTTCAGGACGAGTTCTGTGTTTTGTCTAGCCACGCTCATTTGGGTCCTCCTGAGCCAGGAGATTATCCAAATTGTTGCCTCCGGGAGCCGTGAGACACGAGTTCTGGAATTCATTAGACTTATCACGACGGCAGCAGTGGTGTCGGGACTTCTCTACAGTCTTCTGACAAAGCAATCGAGACGTTTCAAGAGAGATTCGGACGAGCGCGACCGCGTCGAAGCAGCGCTGAAGAAAAGTGAGTTGCATCTCCGCGCGGCTCAGGAACTCGCCCATGTCGGGAGCTGGGAGTGGGACAAGGTCAACAAGAAAATGTCCTGGTCCGATGAGATGTATAGGATCTTCAGGATTGAGCGCGATGAGTTCAAAGGGGATCCGGCGATCCTGGGGAAAAGGATCCATTCGGGCGATCGGGCTGTTTTTCAAAGAATGATCGGGGTCCTTCTCGAACAGGGTGGTCCGCTTCCTCATCCACTCGAGGGACGGATAGTCCTCCCTAACGGCGATGTCCGCTATCTTCTTTCGATGAATCCAGCAGTCGACTCTGTTTCCAGCAAAAGTGACCACGTGATAGGGGTGATACAGGATATCACGGAGATGAAGGAAAAGGAGTTTGCACTTCGTGAAAGCGAAGAAAGGCTGAGGGAAGCGGAGAAGGTCGCTCATCTGGGAAGCGGCACATGGGACCTAAGGACGGATACGACGACATGGTCCGACGAGATGTACGACATTTTCGGTCGCGACAGGACACTGCCTCCTCCAAGGTTTTCGGAAAGGCCTTCGATTTATACTGCGGACAGCTGGCAACGGCTCAGTGTGGCACTTAAGAGAACGATTGAAGCAGGGGAGGGTTATGATGAGGAGCTGGTGGTTGTGCGACCTGATGGGATGGTTAGGGACGTGAGGGCACGAGGCGCGGCAGAACGAGACGAGAGCGGTGAAATTGTTAAAATCATGGGTACCGTGCAGGACATCACCGACTGGAAAAAGGCCGAAGACCGATTGCAGATGCAGGCCGTCGCTCTTCAATCTGCCGGTGATGCGATCGCAATTACCGACAGTCTTGGATGTCTAATTTATGTCAACCCTGCATTCACAGAGCTGACAGGTTATACACTGGACGAGGTGAAAGGGCGTACCATGCGATTCCTGAATTCAGGGATGCAGGACAACCTGTTTTACAGGGACCTGTGGGACACGATAAATTCAGGCATGGTCTGGCGCGGTCATCTTGTGAACAGGAGAAAAGATGGCACTCTTTACAACGAAGAAGAGACTATAACTCCCGTAAAATCGTCGGGTGACATCGTCCGTTATTTCATTTCCATAAAGCGCGACATAACTGAACAAATCCGGTCTGAGCGGGCGATGAAAACCTCCATGGATCAGCTGCGCGAACTCTCGCTGCGGTTGGAGAACGTCAGGGAAGAGGAGCGCAAATCTCTGTCTCACGAAGTCCACGATGAACTAGGGCAGGTTTTGACAGCTGTAAAAATGAGGCTCGTCGATCTTGAGAAACTGAGCCCGACTATCTCGGGTGAGATAGTGTCCAGAATAAGAGGCGCTGTGTTATTGCTGGATGATGCGATGACGACCGTAAGAGACATCGCCGGCAGACTTCGCCCGGGTGTGCTCGACTATCTCGGTCTGGTAGCTGCAATCGAATGGCAGACCGAACTGTTCCAGAGAAATTATGGCATCCAATGCCAAATCCTGATGCCTCTAGAAGACCTGCGGCTCAGCGACGAGCAGTCCACAGTCCTCTTCAGGATTTTGCAGGAGGGGCTTACGAATGTCGCCCGTCATGCAGGCGCTAGTAAGGTCCAGGTGACACTTGCGGAGTACGACGGAGAAATAATCATGACGGTATCGGATGACGGGAAGGGGATCAGGCAGGAAGAAATAGATAATCCTCGTTCGTTCGGCCTGCTCGGCATCCGCGAACGCCTTCGGCCTATGGCGGGCACATGTGTAATCCGTCGTCGCGAATCCGGAGGCACCGACCTTCTGATTTACCTGCCGAGATGTAAATGAAGGAGTTGCTTTGTGGCGCGTATACTTGTAGTCGATGACCATCCACTTGTGAGAAGCGGCCTGATCGCCGAGCTGTCGAAGGCGTCCGACTTGACAGTTGCCGGAGAGGCGGCAGACGGTGATGAAGCAATTGAGAGAGTACGAACGCTCAAACCGGATCTTGTGCTGCTCGATATTGCCTTACCCGGAAAAAACGGACTCGACGTTCTGAAAGAACTTCAGGCAGAGTCGCCTGACCTGAAAGTGCTCATCCTCAGCGGATTTCCCGAACGTCAGTACGCAATACGATGCCTTAAGAACGGTGCGAAAGGGTACATTACGAAAGACACCGCATCCGCAGAGCTTGTCACCGCAATCAGAAGGGTGATGAACGGAGGTAAATTCATAAGCGCGTCGCTGGCAGAGCTACTCGCGGGCGAAATTCACGCGGATCCGAAACACTTGCCGCATGAAGAATTGTCAGACCGCGAGTTCGAGATCCTCTCCCTGATCGGGCAAGGGAACACGGTATCGCGCATCGCGGATATTCTCTCGCTGAGTGTATCCACCGTCAACACGTACCGCTCCCGGATTCTCACAAAGATGAATATGGAAACCACCGCCCAATTGATCAGGTACGCCCTCGATAATAACCTCGCCATGATTAAGAAGTAAGCCTGGTACCGTCACACCTGCCCTGTATATCGCGATGCTAACCGGGCAGCACCCTCTTCTCTTCGACTGTCGTGTGGCATTTTTTTCGACAGCTTTTGCATAATCCGAACGACTCTTTCCAACCCCCATTAATCCGAAAATCAAGTGAAAGACTGAAGCTTCGCCGGAAGTCCGACGGTCCACTTCGCGTGAAAAAGGGCCGCACCGGAAGCGTCGAGCACCGACAGCATCTATTTGTCGTCGAAAGACCGGATTCGGCACTAAAATCTGGTGAGGATGCCGTCGATCGAGTCCGCGAAGCCACTGATGCTTTCAGGACCGGGTTGTTATTGAAGATCCGAATTCGTGGGCTACAGTGAAATTTATGAAAAGGCGGATTTGCCGCCCCTGTGACTTTTTGACTTAACGTGGAGGTAACTCCGTTGCCATGGAAGAATATCCGGGAACGGTATGTCTCGCTCAATTTCAGCCTATCGGGCCATTCGGGAAGCGGCGATGAAGAATACAGGCTATCGGCCCGGTGGCGACGATGATCTTAAGACAGATCCCTTTTTAGGAGACAGCATGCAGGCCTCAAGTATCGACGATCAAACGGAGACAAGCAGACCTGATGAGGATTGGAAGGTGGAAATCTCCGCTTTCGTCCGGGATTTGAAGGACATGAAGGAGACGAGTGAAAAGGGATTCCTCTCGGTTGGAACTCAGCTTCGGGATGTGCACGCGACGACGAAACAGGTTTCAGAGAGATTGGCCAGTTTGCTGGCCGGGTATTCCGCCGAAGGAAGCATGAATTCGCTCGGTGAATTGCAGACGATGTCGAAACGTTCGACGGATCAGCTGAATTCGGTGGGCGAGTATTCCGACAAAGCCGTCTCACGACTTCACAGTCTGGAATCCCCTCTGCTCTCATTGCCTGCATCTCTTAAGGAGTTCGACCGGCTCGTATCGCGCCTGAGGAAAATGGGGATAATAGCTCACATCGAAGCGGCGCGACTCGGTAACAAGGGATTGGAATTTGTCCGTCTCGCCGAGGCTGTGTCGACCCTTGGTGAGCAGATCGCCGCCAAAGCAAAGGAGGCGCGTGCATATGTCGGTGAGGTCGACGAGGTCATCGCCATCAACAAAACCAAGATGGTGGAGATGTCTGTAAAGCACCGCGATGTTTCCTTGCGAGTAGTGGCGGACATGAAATCGAATCTCCAGGTCTTGAATGAAAAACAGGAGATGTATCAACAGACGGCGTCCGGAATTTCGATCAAATCAGAAGAGGCGATAAGAAACATAAATATCGTTGTAGAGTCGGTTCAATATCACGATATAACTCGTCAGCAGGTGGACCATATCATCGATGCGCTCGAAAACGCCCGGCAGGAGACCTCCGCAATCGAAGTGATACCTATTTGTGAAATTCAGGTAGCCCAGCTCAAGCGGGTCGGAAAAGAATTTGAAAATGCGATCCTTTCGATCACGACCGCGCTGGGCGATCTCTCCAGCTCAATCACGATGATGCTTTCGGAGTCGGAGCAAATATCGGATTTCACCAAGGAATCCGGAAGCACATTCTTCGAGCAGGTGGAGAGGGGGCTCGAGATCGTCACCGCGACGATGCTGGAGGACCAGTTCGCAGTTCATGACCTGATCGAATCACTCAGGCAGGTGAGCAAAAACATACACAAAATGAAGTCTTTCCTTGATGAAATGGTGGAGGTCGACTCGGAAATCGAGCTGCTGGCGCTCAATTCGCGGGTCAAGGCGGCCAAAACCGGAGAAGGCGGCGCGGCGCTTGGCGTAATCGCCGAGTCGATACAGCACCTCTCGGGAGACACGCTGCGAGAAGTGGATAAAGTCATCGAACTTGTTTCGGACATGGTGTCGGCCTCGAACGACCTTGCGGACGACCGGGCGATCGAGGATATGCTGCAGCAGGTCGAATCGGAAACGAACCACATAATCGGCAAGCTGAGCGAATCGGTGAAGATGTTCCATGACAACAATGAGACCAGCAACAAGATATTCCTCGATACGGAATCGGTGTGCGGGGCTATTTATTCTCAGCTGGAGGACCTTGCGAATCAAATCCGTCAGCACGAAAGCTTTGCAGTATCGCTCGAGGAGACTGGAGCGAAGCTGGAACGATTTGTTGCACGACTGCGCTCTTCCGTGCCGCATTCCGCACGGACGCTCATCGACCGGCGGCTGGAGGACATGAGAAAGAAATACACCATGGAGACTGAACGATACACGCACTCCGCCGTAGTGAACGGAGAAAACCCCGATCGCGGACTGCAATCGAACGGTGCCGGAACTGTCGAGCTGTTTTAGTCTATCGAAGGCCTTTTGTGAAACTTGTACTAACGGAGCATAGCTGATGTCCAAATTGATTATGACGGTGGATGATTCCACAAGTGTCAGACAAATGGTCTCTTTCACGCTGAGCGGGGCGGGGTACCAGATTGTGGAGGCGGTCGACGGCAAGGATGCACTCTCGAAGCTCGGAGTTACAACGACTATCAACATGCTGATCACAGATCTGAATATGCCGAACATGGACGGGATCGACCTGATCAAGAACATCCGCGCGCAGCAGCGGCACAAATTCATCCCGATCCTGATGCTGACCACCGAGTCCCAGGAGTCAAAAAAACTGCAAGGGAAAGCTGCGGGGGCGTCCGGCTGGATAGTCAAGCCATTTAGTGCAACGCAGCTCGTAGACGTTGTGGGAAGACTCATAAGATGATGGACCGAAATCAGCTGGCATTTATTGAAGAAGTCAAGGAGCTTCTTACCTCACTGGAAGAGGCCCTCCTTGAAATCGAGCACGACCCATTGAATGAAGATTTGATCGGGAAAATCTTTCGCGCGATTCACACCATAAAGGGGGCGAGCTCGATGTTCGGATTCGATTCGATCTCGTCCTTTACGCACGAGATAGAGACCGCATTCGACTTCGTCCGTGAAGGGAAAGTGGCGGTTACGCCTGCCCTGATAACTTTGACACTGGCGAGCAGGGACCATATTGCGGCTCTCCTCGCGGTAGCAGAATCGGGCGGGACTCCCGACGATGTACTCCTGAGAAGGAGCGAGGAAATACTTGGGCAGTTGAGGAATCTGGTCCCCGCAGCAGTGGGAGGGGAGGGTGTGCGCGAAATTCCAGTGGAAGCTGGTCCGGTAATATACCCGGACAGCGCGAAAACAGCCCTCTACAGGATCCGGTTCAAGCCGCCCGAGAATATTTACCTTCGCGGGTTGGACCCGGATAATCTCATTGCGGAACTCGCGGCTATGGGAGCGGAAGAGCATGTCGTGCACTCAGAAGAGGTTTCATCCGGGGAGAAGCCCGAAGAAAAACTGTGCCGTTCCACCTATGATATCCTACTGTCGACAGCGCACCCCATCGAAGGAATCAGGGATGTATTCATTTTCGTCGAAGAAGACAGCGAACTGCTGATCGATATACTACACGACGGTGCTCAATTTGGAAGGGAGAGATGGAACCCGCTGCTCGAGGCGATGCGCAATTCCAGGGATGTACCGACTTCGTCGCTGAATGCCATTCTCCGTGAATCTCAGGCAGCCAGGGAGAACAAGAGAACGGATGAACCGTCCGCGCCGTCAGGCAGTCCGCACCAGGAGCAGAGAGTTACACAGACGATCAAGGTCCCGTCAGAAAAGCTCGACAAACTGGTCAACCTGGTCGGTGAACTTGTAACCGTCCAGGCGCGCCTGACTCAGGCCGCCGTAAACCTGTCGGACCCGGAATTGACTCAAATAGCTGAAGAAGTGGAATCTTTGATATCCGAGCTCCGGGATAACGCGATGTCAATCCGGATGATCCCGATAGGATCTACATTTACACGATTTCAGCGCCTCGTTCGCGATCTTTCCGTGGAACTCGGTAAAGAAATCAGACTCGTCACGGAGGGTGAGGATACTGAACTTGACAAGACTGTCATTGAGAGGCTCGGAGATCCGCTAGTTCACATGATCCGTAACTCCATCGACCATGGCATCGAGCCGCCGGAGAAGCGGGAGGAGATGGGAAAACCCAGGGTAGGTACCATCCGGCTTTCTGCATCGCACTCGGGAGCGAATGTCGGCATTACCGTCGCCGACGACGGCCGGGGATTCGATCTCGAGAAGATCCGACTTAAGGGAGTCGAACTCGGGCTTCTGGATCCGGATGCCCGCCCCGCCGAACAGGAGCTCCTCTCGATCGTTTTCGCGCCCGGGTTCTCCACAGCTAAGGAAGTCACGAGTGTTTCCGGACGAGGTGTCGGAATGGACGTCGTAAGGAAGAGTATTGAAGAGCTCGGGGGCAAAATCGAGGTGTCAAACAATCAGGGGAAAGGATCGGTAATCACGCTTAAGCTCCCGCTTACCCTGGCAATTATCGAAGGGCTCCTTGTGAAGGTCGATACCGAGTTGTTCGTCCTGCCGCTTGCCGCAATCAAGGAATGTGTGGAATTGCCCCCACTTAATTCGCGACGCGGAAACGGCGGACAGCTCATCAATGTCAGAGGCGAAATCATCCCCTACATACGTCTGCGCGACTATTTCCGGATGAGCGGCGGAGGTTCATCGTTCGAGTACGTCGCCATTACTGAAGCAGAGGGCAGGCGGTGCGGCTTTGCCATAGACAGTGTAATCGGCGAACATCAAATAGTCATAAAGTCGCTCGGAGCAATGTACAAAGATGTTCAAGGAATTTCGGGCGCGACAGTTCTTGGTGACGGGACAGTCGCGCTCATAATCGACATACCAAAACTCGTGGCGAGTGCCGAACTCGAGCGGGAGGAACTGGTGCGGCTTGAAAGGGCCGCTTTGAACGAAGTCCATCACCAAGACCAAAACAACATTAAACCGAATTGAAGGAGATACGGGTATGAAAACAGACCCAGGAAGAAATCAAGTTGCGAACAGGAGGGCCAGTTCCGACCAGCAAGAGATGATGGCGGAAATCCTTCGGCTTGTCGATGCCGCCAAGGGCGGCCGTTTGTCCGTTCGGGCCGACCTCGCAAAATTCACAGGAGAGTCGAAAGAACTCCTGCAAGGCGTCAACGAGATGCTTGATGCTGTCATCAAACCGCTCGATGTTGCGGCGGAATACGTGGATAAGATCAGTAACGGCATCGTGCCAGAGAAGATAACCGAAGCTTACAACGGCGACTTCAACACGATCAAGGGCAACCTCAACAGGTGCATCGACGCGATAAGCGGACTTGTATCTGAAGTGAGCAACATGTCGCACCAGCATGACCTTGGCGATATAGACGTCGTGATTCCCACAGACAGGTTCCAGGGAGTCTATAAGGATATGGGGAAAGCAGTCAACCAAATGGTTGCCGGCCATATTTCCGTGAAGAAGAAAGCGATGGCCTGCATCGACGAATTCGCGAAGGGAAATTTCAACGCGCCGCTTGAGAAGTTTCCGGGCAAGAAGGCTTTCATCAATGAAACAATCGAGGCATTAAGGACCAATCTGAAAACTGTTAATTCCGAGATCGGACAGCTTATCAAAGCGGCAGCGGATGGAAACCTCGACAGGCGCGCCGACGCGGATCTGTTCCGAGGTGATTGGAATAAGCTGGTAAGCGGCATAAACGACACCGTCACGAATATCGTCAATCCACTTATGGTTACTGCCGACTATGTGGACAAGGTGGCAAAGGGAATAATTCCACCGGAAATTTCAACCGAATACAAGGGACAATACAACGTCATAAAGATAAATCTCAACGCTGTCGTAAAGATGATGAGTGAGCTCCTCACGGAGACCGATAAGCTTATCAAAGCCACGGTAGAGGGCAAGCTGTCGACCCGTGGAGACGCATCGAAATTCGCCGGCGATTGGGGAGAGCTCGTAAGCGGAGTCAACAGTCTTGTGGATGCGTTCGTCAGGCCTATTAACGTCACCGCTGAATATGTCGACCGGATCTCCAAGGGCGACATCCCGCCGAAAATTGTCGACACATACCAAGGCGACTTCAACGAGATAAAGAACAACCTGAACTCGGCCATCGACACCATGAACGGACTCCTGGGAGAGACGAACAAACTGATCAAAGCAACTGTCGAGGGGAAATTGTCGACCCGCGGTGATGCGTCGAAGTTTGTCGGCGGCTGGAGTGAGCTTGTTACCGGCGTCAACAGTCTCGTCGATGCATTCGTGAGACCTATCAATGTAACGGCAGAATATGTCGATCGGATCTCCAAGGGCGACATCCCGCCGAAAATAGTCGACACATACCAGGGCGACTTCAACGAAATAAAGAACAACCTTAACGCCGCCATCGACATAATGAACGGCCTGCTTTCGGAAACCGACAAGCTTATTAAAGCTACGGTAGAAGGCAAACTGTCCACGCGCGGAGATGCAGCCAGGTTTGTCGGCGGGTGGGGGAGACTCGTAAGTGGCGTCAACAGCCTTGTGGACGCATTCGTGAGGCCGATAAACGTCACCGCGGAGTATGTAGACCGGATCTCGAAGGGTGACATCCCGCCGAAAATAGTCGACACATACCAGGGCGACTTCAACGAGATAAAGAACAACCTGAACTCGGCCATCGACACCATGAACGGCCTCCTGGAAGAGACAGACAGAATCTCCAAGGCGGCGGCGGATGGCGAGCTTGACAAGCGGGCCGACGCGTCCAAGTTTGTCGGAGGCTGGAACCGGCTGGTGACAGGCGTAAATGAGACGATAACAAACATCGTTGACCCGCTTATGATCACGGCGGACTACGTCGACAAGGTCGCCAAAGGTATTATCCCGCCCGAAATCACTACAGTGTACAAAGGCCAGTACAACATCATAAAGACGAATCTGAACGCAGTTGTAAAGATGATGGGCGAGCTCCTCAAGGAAACCGATGTCATTATCAGAGCGGCCGCGGATGGTAACCTCGACAGGCGAGCAGACGCCTCCAAGTTCCTCGGTGGCTGGAATCAGCTGGTGGCCGGAGTCAACGATACGATCACAAATATCGTGGATCCCCTTATGGTCACAGCCGATTATGTAGACAAAGTGGCAAAAGGGATAATACCCCCGGAGATAACCACCGTCTACAAAGGCCAGTACAACATAATAAAGACGAACCTGAATGCGGTTGTGAAGATGATGAGCGAGCTATTGAAAGAGACAGACTTCATCATCAAGGCGGCGGCGGACGGAGATCTGGATAAGCGGGCGGACGCGTCGAAGTTCGTCGGAGGCTGGAACCAGCTTGTCAAGGGCGTCAACGATACGATCACTAACATCGTCGATCCGTTGATGGTCACGGCCGATTACGTCGACAAAGTAGCCAAGGGAATAATTCCTCCCGAGATAACGACGGCCTACAAGGGGCAGTACAACATCATCAAGACGAACCTGAACGCACTCGTCAGGATGATGAGCGAACTTCTCGAAGAGACAGATCAACTTGTGAAGGCGGCATTGGACGGCAAGCTTCAAACGCGGGCTAATGCCGGGAATTTTGTAGGGGGATGGAACGATCTCGTGAAAGGAGTAAACGAAACGCTCGACGCCGTTGTTGAGCCCCTCCAGGAGGTCATCGCGATAATGTCAAAGATGATGGAAGGCAACTTTGCCGACCGTATCTCCGGAAACTACAAGGGAGACTTCGACAAGATCAAGAAGGCCGTCAATGCAGTCGGCGAATCCCTGCAAGGCACCGTCGCGGATGTCGGCACTGTCCTTGAAGAAATGGCTAATGGAGACCTCACAGCCCGGATTACTGCCGACTACAAAGGCGACTTCACTAGCATAAAGACCAGCATCAACCAGCTCGGCCAGGCTCTCGATAAGGTGCTGACCGACATAAGCGCGTCGGCGGAGAATGTCGCTTCCGGGAGCCAGGAGCTCAGTTCCACCTCGGAGCAAATGTCACAAGGCGCGACCGAACAGGCAAGCGCCGCCGAGGAGGCTTCATCATCCACCGAAGAGATGGTCAGCAACATCAAACAGAATGCTGACAACGCTCACCAAACCGAAAGTATCGCCACCCGGTCGGCCCAGGACGCGCGTGTCGGCGGAGAATCGGTCCAGCAGACCGTCGAGGCCATGAAGAAGATTGCCAGCAAGATATCGATCATCGAAGAGATCGCACGCCAGACTAACCTCCTCGCCCTGAATGCCGCCATTGAAGCAGCACGTGCCGGTGAACACGGGAAAGGATTCGCGGTCGTTGCCTCCGAGGTCCGCAAACTCGCTGAACGAAGCCAGTCGGCAGCCGGCGAGATCAACCAACTTGCCGGATCCAGTGTGGAGATCGCCGAGAAGGCTGGAGAGATGCTCGGCAAGCTTGTACCGGACATCCAGAAGACGGCAGAACTCGTTCAGGAGATATCGAGTGCGAGCGCTGAACAGAGTACCGGCGCTGCCCAGATAAATAAAGCTATCCAGCAGCTCGACCAGGTGATACAGCAAAACGCCTCAGCGTCCGAACAGATGTCTGCGACATCTGAGGAGCTTGCCGCCCAGTCCGAGACGATGAAAGAGGCGATAGGATTCTTCAAGCTCAGCGTTACCGGTCATAGGTCGAAGGAAAACATGACGAGTAAGCATGCCCAGGGTGCTCATGTGGCGCACATAGCCAAAAAGGCCTCCGATCGGATGAAACCGACTTCCCCTAAGGGAGCGCCCGCCGGCATGGCAGCCACACCGAACGGACACATCATCAACCTCGACGAGCATCCGCATAATGGACATGAGGATGCGGACTTCGAGAGGTACTGAGGAGACGACGATGAGCGAAACAATCACAGAAACAGCGCAATACCTGACGTTCAAGCTCGAAGACGAAGTCTATGCAACGGACATCGTCCAGGTACGCGAAGTCCTCGAGTACTCCAGGGTAACCAAGGTACCCAGAACCCCCGACTACATGCGCGGGGTGATCAACCTGCGCGGACGTGTCGTGCCGGTCCTCGACCTTAAACTGAGATTCGGCATGAGCAGAACCGAGCAAACCGTGAACACCTGCGTGATCATCGTGGAGGTTAATGTGGACGGCGACAGCATGGTTATCGGGGCCCTGGCTGACAGCGTTCAGGAAGTCGTCGAGATAGACTCGTCCGTTATCGAGCCGCCGCCGAGGATCGGGACAAGGCTCAACACGGATTTTATCCGTGGGATGGGAAAGCGCGATGAACAGTTCGTGATCATTCTCGACATCGACAAGGTATTCTCTTCGGAGAACCTGGATGCGGTGAAGGCGACTGTGGGAGAACCTGGAAAGGGAGCGGAGTAGCCGCCCTTTGGACTTCTCGGACGGACTTCCGGTTCCTTTCGATGGGATGAACGGGATCGGAAGTCCCCCAAAGTTCAACGGACCGCGTTCGCTGCAACCGGCTTCGTCCCGTGTCGTCATCCGGTCGATGACGCAGCTTTTGCTCGAAGAGACCATGCATTCAGAGATTCAACCCGGCATAACGCAAATTCGGAACAACCATGGCATTTACTTTCTTCTTTCGCGACAATACGGTGCTCGAACTGATTGGGACTCATGTGGTCCCGAGTCTTGCAGGCTACAGTAAGATCCGAATATGGGACGCGGGCTGCGCGATGGGTCCGGAACCCTATTCGCTTGCGATCACTATGGCCGAGAAGATGGGTCACTTCGCATTCCGGAATGTTTACATCGACGCGACCGACATAGACGAGCAGGGGGACTTCGGACAAATCATCGGGAAGGGAGTCTATCCTAAAGACCAGCTCGAACGGATTCCCTCCGAAACTTTCGCCAAATATTTCGTGCCGGCAGAGGAGCCGGGCCATCTGAAGGTCGTGGACGCTGTAAGGCAGTCGATACATTTCAGGAAGCACGACCTGCTGTCGCTCAACCCTTTTGCCGACGGCTTCCTCCTTGTTATGTGTAAGAACGTCCTGCTTCATTTTTCGCCGGAGAACCGCGCGAAGGTAATAAGGATGTTCCATTCGTCGCTTGCCCCGGGAGGGTACTTTGCGACCGAACGCACTCAGGAAATGCCCCCCGAAGTGAGCCATCTCTTCACACAGGTCTCGTCTGAAGGCCAGCTGTACAGGAAGGTGGATGTAGCCTCGTGAAAATACACCTATTGAGATCGACTCGTGTTGTCTATTCGGGCAATGCGTATCTCATCCTTGGAAATTCAAACAGTCTCGAAGACGTCAATTCCCTGGTCGATGTCGGAACCGACGGGAGTATAGTCGACCGAATCGCTTCGATTCAAACCGGTCTGGGAAAGAGGCCCGTGGAACGAGTAGTCCTGACGCATTCGCACTTCGATCATGCAGGCGGTCTTTCCCGGGTCATCCAGGAGTACGACCCCGAGACATGCGCCTATTCCACGATCGAAGGAGTGAAGAAGCGACTATCCAACGGGGAAGTCACGGTTCTCGGCGATGAAGAATTCGAGGTACTATATGTGCCTGAGCACTCTTCCGATTCAATCTGCCTCTATTCTTCACGCACCGGAGTCCTCTTTTCCGGGGACACTCCACTACGGATAAACAGTCCCGGGGGTACTTACAGAGAGGATTTCGTTTCATTCCTGGAGGACTTATTGCGGCGCAATGCGAAAGCTATTTACTCGGGGCACGACGCGCCGGTTCTGAAAGGGGTGGAGCAGATTATCCGGAACAGTCTCAGGAATGTGGAGCAAAGTGAAATTATCGCCCGAGTGACAAGATAGCTTCTTTAATTGTCGAAATGGTCGGCTATTCCTTGAGTACGAACAGAAGGCATTGGACTAATCTTGAACATGGAAAGAAAGTTGGAATCGACTAGCGACGGCAACCCGGCGCACGACGCGAGGAATACAATTAAGCGTGGTCGGAGCGCGGGATCTTCGGTGGATTTCCGGGTCTCGTACGAGAGACTCACTGACCGCGATTTTCAGCGTCTCAGTTCCTTCGTTAGAGAGAAGACAGGAATCACTTTGTCGGAAGTAAAAAAGACGATGCTTCAGGCACGTCTGCAGAAAAGGCTGCGTGAACTTCGGATGGCGAGCTTCCCGGAATACTGCCAGTACCTATTCAGCCCCGAAGGTGCCGACGCGGAACTCGACAACTTCATCAATGCGGTGACTACAAACAAAACAGACTTTTTCCGTGAGCCCCACCATTTCGACTATCTCGTAAGCACGGCCATTCCGTATCTCGCGGAACATGGACTCATCCGGCATCATTTCCTTAACGTCTGGAGTGCGGCTTGCTCGACGGGTATGGAAGCATATACTCTTGCCATGACTCTCGGCGAATATGCGTTGACAAATCACGGATTCTCGTACTCCATTCTCGGCACCGATATTTCCACGAGAGTTTTGGCGAAGGCGTCGCGGGCCGTATACAAAGAGGAGGACGTCGAGCCCGTTCCCATGCCGCTGAGGAAGAAATATCTCCTGAGGAGCACGGACCGTGCGGCGAGGCTGGTCAAGATCGGTCCTGAGTTACGGTCCCGGGTCGAGTTCAGGCAGCTGAATTTCATGCGGGAACACTACGACCTGGGGCAGAGGTTCGAAGTGATATTCTGCAGGAATGCTCTGATCTATTTCGATCGCGAGACGGAATTCGAGATCCTCACCAAAATTTCCCGTCACCTCGTCCCAGGCGGCTTCCTATTTCTCGGGCATTCAGAATCTCTGAACGGATTTCAGCTCCCGTTCGACGCCGTATCGACGACGATCTATCGCAAAAGGTTGGGGGAAGAATGAGCAATAAAATCAAGATTCTCGTGGTCGACGACTCCTCGGTCGTCAGGCAAACGTTGAGCGACATTCTCTCTTCCGATCCGGATATCGAAGTGATGGGGACGGCCTCGGACCCGTATGTAGCGGTAGAACGTATAGGAAAGCAAGTACCCGATGTGATAACGCTCGACGTCGAAATGCCGCGGATGGACGGGATCACTTTTCTGCAGAAGATTATGTCACAGCACCCGATTCCCGTCGTGATCATATCGAGCCTTGCCGGCAAAGGGACCGAGACGGCCTGGAAAGCGATGGAATACGGTGCAGTTGACGTCATACCCAAACCGACCCTCGGAACGAAGCAGTTCATAGAAGAGTCCCGGATACAGATCTGCGATGCGGTAAAGGCCGCGTCACGTGCGCGCCTGAAGAAGGTGACTCCCATCGAAGAGGTGGCACCGAAGCTGACAGCGGACGTAATCCTCTCGAAAGCCGGTTCCAGCGCGATGGCAGAAACGACTGACAAGGTGATAGTGGTCGGGGCGTCGACCGGAGGCACCGACGCGCTTCGGGTGTTTCTTGAAATGGTCCCGGTAGATTCACCTGGAATTCTTATCGTCCAGCATATGCCGGAACATTTTACGCACTCTTTTGCCGAGCGGCTCAATTCTCTGTGTGCCATCACAGTCAAAGAAGCCGAGACCAACGACACTGTTATCCGAGGCCGCGCGCTCATCGCGCCGGGAAACAGGCATACTCTCCTCAAGAGGAGCGGCGCGCGGTACTACGTCGAAGTCCGCGACGGCCCGCTCGTTTCACGTCATCGGCCGAGCGTCGATGTCCTGTTTCGCTCCACCGCCCGGTACGCCGGAAAGAATGCGATCGGGATCATCATGACCGGGATGGGAGACGACGGCGCGCGCGGGATGAAGGAGATGAAAGAGGCCGGGGCTTATACCATAGCACAGGATGAAGCGTCATGCGTGGTATTCGGAATGCCGGCGGAAGCGATCAAACTCGGCGGAGTCGACAAGGTGCTTCCGTTGAAATCTATTTTGGCGGAGGCCCTGCGTCGTGTGTAGAAAAAGGAGGCCGGCAAGGTGATGGTGCTTAAAGAAGTCGATCCTGTCCCAAGTGTCACCATACACGTAGGCGGAATTCACGCGAGTGCGACGCAAACGAGGATCAAGACTCTCCTCGGTTCGTGCATCTCAGCCTGTCTCTTCGATCCATCGACGGGAATCGGAGGAATGAATCACTTCCTCCTTCCAGGTGAACTGGACAGCCTCGATCTTTCGACACGCTACGGCGTCAACGCAATGGAAATGCTTATTAACGAAATGATGAAGCTCGGAGCCGACCGGTCCCATTTGAAGGCGAAAGTCTTCGGAGGAGCGGACATCTTCCGCGCGAATCATAATCTCATGATGGTGGGCAAAAGGAATATCAGGTTCATAAGAGAATTTCTTGAAACGGAACGGATACCGATACTCAACGAACGCCTGGGAGGGAACGAGGGGCTCATCGTCCACTATTTGACACAGACTTTTGAGGTGTTTGTCAAGCCGGTCTCCACCGACCGTTACAAACAGAAGGAAGAAGAGGAAACGAGATTCTACAAGAAGATTTCGCATGAGCTCGTTCACAGAGAATCGAACAACATAACCTTGTTTTGAGAGGGCTGTGCACTTGATGAAGAAAAAGGAGTTTGCAGAGCTTGTTTAGAAAGATCGCGGAATTAAGAAATGACACGGATGCTGACCCGCGGGAGCTGAAAGGCGGATCGGGATATACCGAACAGCTGAACATTTTGCTCCGGGCCATCGAACAAAACCCCGCCTCGATAATGATTACCGACAGGAACGGACACCTGGAATACGTGAACCCGCAATTTACCGAGCTAACCGGCTATTCGCTCGAGGACGTTAAGGGAAAAACGCCGCGGATACTGAAATCAGGACATAATTCAGACGAACTGTACAGACAGTTGTGGGGCGCGGTTCTTGCGGGCAAGACGTGGCAGGGAGAATTATGTAACAAGAAAAAGAACGGTGAATTCTACTGGGAGTCGGCATCCATCTCCCCTATCGTGAATGACGAAGGCGAGATAACGCACATTCTCGGAATCAAAAAAGATATCACTGCACAGAAGGCGGCAGAAGCGAAATTCCGCGCGGTTGTGGAGAACGCATACGACGGAGTCATTCTCACGGATGCAAGCGGACGATTTACTTATATCAGCCCGTCAGTAGAGCGAATCCTCGGCTACTCGCCCTCCTTTCTCGAAGGGAAGTATCCGCATGATTTTTTGTCGTCTGAAGATCTCCCGAAAATACAGTCGGTCCTTGAAGACTTGCTTCAAAACCCGGGTAAGACCGTAGTCGTAGATCTTCGGTTCCGACATAAAGACGGGTCATGGCACTGGCTCGAGAATACGGTGACAAATCTGCTGGGAGATTCCAACATCCGGGCTCTTGTCGTCAATTACCATGATATCACCGAGCGTCGGAATGCGCAGTCATCTCTGGCCGCAGAGACTCTGAGAAGAAAGATGTTGTTTGACCAGTCCCCTGACGGGATTGTGATTATTGATCCCCGGACCGGGCGATTCATCGAATTCAATACTGCCGCTCACAAACAGCTTCGGTATTCTGCAGAAGAATTTTCCCGACTCAGTATAGCTGACATAGAGGCAAAAGAGACTCCCGAAGACACGCGGGAAACCATTGCCGCCGTGATTCGCAACGGGAGAGCTGATTTTGATACGGTCCAGCGAACAAAAGATGGCGAACTACGGAACGTACATGTCACGGCGCAGTATCTCGATATACTGGGTGCTCCCGTTTATCACTGCATATGGCGGGATATCACGGACAGCAAGCTCGCTGAAGAAGCGCTTAGAAAGAGCGAAGAAAAATTCTTCAAGGTGTTCAGAGCGAACCCGGAAGGCGTTTTAATCACGTCTGCGTATGACGGCACTTACATCGACGTGAACGAAGCTTTTCTCGCAAAGACAGGATTCACAAGAGAAGAAGTCATCGGCCGTACCTCAGTCGAAATGGGAATCTGGATCGATCCTTCCGAAAGGAAATGGTTCGCAGAGCAGGTGTCGCCCGACAAGCTGCTAAAAAATGTTGAGCTGCAATTCAGGATGAAGAACGGAGAAATACGTGACTTCCTGGTCTCGAACGAAGTCCTCGAAATTTCGGGTCAAAAATGCTCACTCTCTTTCACTGTCGACGTTACCGACCGGAAGCGAGTCGAAAGGGAGCTGACCAAAGCGAAGGAAGATGCAGAAGCTGAGGTCAGGGCAAAGTCGCAGTTCCTGGCGGTAATGAGTCACGAGATTCGAACTCCGATGAACGGGATACTGGCCGTCGGCGAACTTCTCCAGATGACCCAGTTGACGCAACAGCAGGAGGAATTCGTCAATACGATTCGTTCCAGCGGAGAATTGCTCCTCTCGGTTGTAAACGATGTCCTGGATTTCTCGAAACTCGAATACGGCAACCTCGATCTGCTGGAGCGACCATTCGGGTTGAGGGAGTGTGTGCAGGAAGTGTGCGAACTTCTCAAGTCGCAGGCTCTGAAGAAGGGCATAGAATTCATCCTGAAGATCGATGAGCGAATACCCGCCACTATAATATCGGACAAGCAGAGGCTGATGCAGGTACTGTTCAACATTGGCGGCAACGCCGTCAAGTTTACCGACGAAGGGAGGGTCACGCTGTCTCTGCAGGCCAAGGACGACCGGGAAGACGAGTGCCGTCTCGTGTTCACTGTTAAAGATACGGGAATGGGTTTCCCAAGAGAGGAAATACAAAACCTCTTCAAGCCGTTCACGAGGATCGACTCTTCTGCATCGCGGGCGCACGGAGGCACAGGGCTCGGATTGACTATTTCGAAGAGGATTGCCGAGCAGATGGGCGGCGGCATATCCGGCGCAAGCCAGGAGGGAAAGGGCTCCACATTCATCTTCACGATACCCGTGAAGAAGAGTAAACATAAGCCGGCGGAAGCAAACAAGGTGGCAGCAAATGAAATCGGAAAGATGAAGGACCGAGGCGAGGCCCGTGCAAGGCTCAATATCCTCGTCGCTGAAGACAATGCCACCAATCAGTTCGTCATGGATCACGCCCTGAAGATCATCGGTTGTCGCCACGATCTTGTGGCGGACGGTGCCGAGGCCATCGAAGCAGTGAGGAAGGGGGAATACGATGTTGTCTTCATGGATCTCCATATGCCGAGGATGGACGGATACCAGGCAGCGGCAGGCATAATTGAAATGAAAAAAGAACAGTCGCCGCCGGTAATCGTGGCAGTGACGGCGGATGTCCCCGAATCGGTCAAGCAGCGTTGCATGCAGGCAGGCATGTCGCATTTCCTGGCGAAGCCTGTAACGCTCTCCGACTTGAAATCAGTCCTCGACCGGATCGCGAAAGACATTCCTTCCGTCGGCTCGCCTCCGCTCCCCCCGGATGAGACAAAAATCCCGGAGATCATGGAGAGACTCGAAATTCTCGGTTTTCTGGGTGACCCGGCTCTGGCGCTGGAGTTTTTGGAGACTGTTCGCAAAGACATCGTATCGCTTATGGATAATGTCATATCGGCATATGAGTCCGGCGACGTACGCAGGATGCGTCTTGACATTCATTCTTTGAAAGGCGCAGCAACAAACGTAGGAGCGAATCACCTGGCCAATTTGTGCAAGGGCCTGGGGATATTGGACGATGATGCGTATCCATCCGCATTCAGCTCGAGGCGGGCGGAATTCGAGAAGTTATGTAAGGAGACTCTCGGCGCGCTCGAGGAAGCGAAAGGTGCCTGCTCCAATAGTGGCGGCGCGGAATCGAAGGAGGGTGATAATGCATCTGCTTATTGTTGAAGATCAAGTAAGTATGGTATTGACATATCGTATGGTCCTCGGCGGATCACTTCACAGGATCGAAGTTGCGAGGAACTCAACGGAAGCGGTTGAAATGCTCAAGCGGAATCGGTTCGACGTTGTCATTACCGACTGGATGATGCCGGGCGACGACGGCGTCAGGCTTACGCAATGGATACACGCAAACCTCCGGCCCTCTCCTCCTGTTGTGATGGTCACTTCTCTTGATCATCCGGGCGCAGCGCAGAAGGCCATCGATGCGGGAGCAGACGAGTACCTCCCCAAGCCGATCGTCCCGGCGCAATTGCTCTCCGTTTTGGAGCGTTTCTCGGCGGGAAATAAGAGGTACCTTGATGCATCGACCTTCAAAGGTGTAGGCACACCGTCCACAAAAATACAGAACCTGAATGTCATTGCGTTGGCCGCAGGCAGCGGATCACTTCCCGTATTGCAGCGCGTCCTGGGCGGGATCGGGACTCCTTCGAATGCCGTTCTGCTCGTGGTGATGCACGGCCCGAGTTGGTCTATCGAAGCACTTTTAAGCCGTCTCTCGTCCGTGACGAAACTACCTGCCTCAATTGCTAAGGATGGAGAACGCATCGAGAACGGGAGGATTTTCTTCGCTCCGGGTGATCGTAACATGGAGATCGACCAGGATGGAGAGACCATCCGGATATTGGCTTCGGAGCCCGAGAATTTCGTCAGGCCGTCGGCGGATCCTCTGATGCGAAGCGCCGCGCGGACTTTCGGGTCTCGCACGGTGGGCCTGATCCTCGGCGGGATCGGTTCCGACGGGGCCATTGGCGCAGGGTTTATCCACACCGCGGGAGGAAAAGTGATAGTCCTCGATCCCTCTGAGGCGACTGTGCCGCAAATGTGCGAGCGTGTTATGGAAATTGGCATGGCTGATTACGTGCTGAAGTCTGACGCTATGATCGGGATGATTCGAGGAATGTGACGGTGGCTTATGAAGTGCTCGGAAACACGGAAGCACAGGTGTATTGCAAACCTTCCGGCAATGGAGTAGTCGGCAGTATCAAGTGTGAGCTTTGTTCTGTTGAACCTGACTGCTCGGTGGTGGCTTCGGTAACACTGACGTCGGATGATGCCGGCACGCCTCCACGATGGGCCCTGCCTTGTCGCATTTTTATCGACTTTCGTTTGATAGTCGAAACTATATCAACAGGATCATGAAATGCCGAGTTTAATAACAGAACGAGAAACGAATATGAATTGTACCGGCTTCGATATTGCGAGACTGTGTTACGACTGAAGGCGGTTTTCTTCGCGATTAGATAGATCCGGTAACAGAACAGGTATTGAAAGGATGCGATGAGAGCGGATATAGACAAAACGACCGGCCCCGACAAACAGCTGGTCACCTTCGAAATCGGCCGGGAAGAATTTGGCCTGGACATCCTGAGCGTCCAAGAGATAGACAGAATCACCGGCATCACTGAGCTTCCGCAGGTACCCGAGTATATCGAAGGCATCATCAACTTGAGAGGGAAAATAGTCCCGGTGATGAATTTGCGTAAGAGGCTTGGAATGGAGGAGAAATCAGATGATCAGAACACGAGAATAATCGTCGCCCGGGTGGATGGAAAAACGACCGGGTTCAAAGTGGATGCAGTGAAGGAAGTCCTGAGAATCTTTTCGGATTGCTTCGAGCCGCCGCCCGACATTGTTGCCGGATTGCGCTCCGATTTTTTCAAATCTATCGCAAAGCTTGAGGACAGACTTCTCATTCTCGTAGACCCGGTTAAGATTGTATCAGGAGAAAAACAGAATCTGACTGCCGGATCTTTGTGATCGCTTGAACCAATAAATCGTAAAAGTGGAGCTGAAAATGAAATGGTTTCACGACTTGAAAATAGGGACTAAACTACAGCTGGGTTTTTTGCTTGTCGCATCGATCACCGTGGCGATCGGAATCATAGGCATCGCCTGCGTGAACGGAGTCAACGGGAGAGACGCTTTCCTGTATGAAAACACAACCAGGCCGCTGGCGCAACTGGCAAGGATATCGACGGCATTCGAGAAAATAAGGAACGATGCGTCATTGATGATATCTGCATCGGGCAGGGGTGATGTTGAAAACCTGATGAATGATGTGAAGACGCAGGATTCTGTGGTTCAATCCGAATTGGCGAAATACAGACGCACCTTCATCAACAAGCAGGATAAGTTGAACTTCGAAAATCTGCGGACGGATTACCGGAATTACTGCTCCGACCTGAATAATTACGCTCGGCTCGTATTGTCGGGCGATAAGACCGGCGCTGCAAAGTATCGCAGTGGCAAGATGAAGTCGTCGGAAAGCGCCGGCGTTTCCGGCATCGATATGATGATTCAATCAAACCAGTCCGCTGCGGAGCAGGCGACCGACTCAAACGCCGCTGCGACTGTCGGGGCGCAAAGTCTCATGCTTGCGCTTCTGATAGCCGGAGGTTTGATTTCGGTGCTCATCGGTGTGTGGCTAACGAGACTCATCATGGACCCCTTGAAAAAGACGACGGCAATGATCCAGGAAATGGGACGGGGCCATCTGAGTGGAAGACTTGATCTGAACACCAGGGATGAAGTCGGTCTGATGGCGTCAACGATGGACAAGTTTGCGGATGACCTTCAGAAATTTGTCGTCGGGAGCATGAAGAGGATATCCGAAGGGGACTTCAACTTCGAGATCACCCCCAAAGATGAGGCCGATGAGATTGCCCCTGCATTGAATGGGACCACCAGGGCACTCGAAGCTTTGAAGGCGGAGACAGACATACTCATTAGTTCTTCGATCGACGGCAGACTTAGTGAAAGAGGAAATGCGGACAGCTTCAAAGGGGGCTATAAAGAAATTGTTCGCGGTATTAATGAAATATTGGACGCGGTGATTCTTCCGGTCAAGGAAGGATCTGATGTCCTCGAGGTGATGGCGAAGGGCGACTTAACTGTGAGAGTGAAGGGCGAGTATAAAGGAGATCACCAGCTGATCAAGAAAAGCATAAACCAGCTTGGCGACTCGCTTAGCGAGGTGATCTCTGAAGTCACCGAGGCGGTGCAATCCACAGCCAGCACGAGCGCCCAGATTTCTTCGAGTACGGAAGAGATGGCTGCGGGTGCTCAGGAGCAGAGTGCGCAGGCGTCTGAAGTTGCGACGGCGGTCGAGGAGATGACAAAGACGATAGTGGAAACGACCAGGAATGCCGCAGTGGCGGCAGACGCGGCCAAAGAGGCCGGCAAAAAAGCCGAACAGGGCGGAGATGTCGTCAGAAGCACTATTGTCGGTATGGATAAAGTCGCCGAAGTTGTCGGCAGATCCGCCGACAAGATCAGGACTCTCGGAAAGAGCAGCGATCAAATAGGGGAGATCGTTCAGGTAATTGACGATATCGCCGATCAGACCAACTTGCTTGCGCTTAATGCGGCTATTGAAGCCGCGCGGGCAGGTGAACAAGGACGCGGGTTTGCCGTCGTTGCCGACGAAGTGAGGAAGCTCGCCGAGAGAACGACTAAGGCAACCAAGGAAATCGCCGAAATGATTAAGAGAGTACAGGCCGAGACCGGCGAGGTGGTAAATGCCATTGATGAAGGCACGGCGGAAGTAGAAAACGGGAAAAAGCTGGCGGACCAGGCCAGCACCGCACTGGTCGATATCATTAACGGGACTCAACAGGTAGTCGACGTCGTTGCACAGGTCGCAGCCGCTAGCGAGGAGCAATCTACGGCCGCCGAACAAATTAGCAAGAACATCGAAGCTATCAGCAGCGTGTCTCAGCAAAGTGCATCCGGCACCCAGCAGATTGCGCAAGCTGCCGACAATCTAAACAGGCTTACTTCGAGCCTGCAGGACCTCGTACTCAAATTCAAAATCGACAGCCGTTCCGCTGCGCCCGCGCCGGGAACCGGGCTCCGTAATGTGCGCAAAACCGGAACGCTTGCTGTCCGCGAGAACGGCATACTGGTAGACGCATGAAGGAAGAATCGAACTCCTTGACACTGCTAAAGTGCGGAGATTGTCTCTCGTCCTTTTCTTCGCCGGGATACCCGGCGCATCGCGTGGTCATCAATTCGATTTCATACCACGCAGTGGATTTCATCTTAATTGAAAGAGGAATACGGTTATGAGCATCGAAAATGAAGTTCGGGTGGACAAGGCTCCAATTGGGCAGGTTTCCGGATCGGATCGGTGGAACTCATGCAAACTTGCCCAGCCCTGCCAGGTCTTGCCGGAGACAAACCGGTCGGCAATCAACATAGTAGACCTCGACGGCGTGGTGCTCTTCTGCAACGATGAGATGAAGAGGCTTGCAGGCAGGGACATAACCTCGGAGCACTGCTGGGATGTTCCAGGAACGGACGGACCGAAATGCGAAGGGTGTCCTTTAAAGGTGGGGATAGGGATCGGCGAAACCAAGACCGTCGAAATGGCCGGCGAGATAAGTGGAAGGGCCTTCCGAATCATCCATACTGGTCTGATGTTCGGCGGGAAGAAAGCAATTCTCCAGGTGTACGACGACGTGACTGAAAGGAGGAAGTCGCATTGGAAGGTTGCGCAGGCGCAGAAACTTGAAAGTATCGGCATCCTGGTTAGCGGGATCGCTCATGATTTCAATAACCTACTTGGGATCATAGTCGGGAACGCCTCGATGATCGCAAGATCGGCGGGAGACGGAGAAAGAGTTGCAATTCGCAGCCGCTTGATTTCGGAAGCCGCCGAAAGAGGTGCGTCTCTCGTCAAACAGCTGTTGATGTTCGCTCGAAACTCCGAACCCGCATTCACCGACACATCGATTAACAGAATCATAAAAGATATATCGAAGCTCTTCGACGAGACTTTTCCGAAATCGATGCACCTTCTCTGTAACCTGTCTGAAGATATCCCCGTCATCGAGGGCGACCCCGTACAGATTCATCAGGTCGTCTTGAATCTCATACTGAACGCCAAGGACGCGATGAATTCGTCAGGTGATATTATTCTCTCTACAGAGGTTGCTCCTGAAGCAACCATCGCCCGGCTGTTTCCGGCCGCTCCCCCGGGCGATTATGTGCTCGTCGGTGTCAGCGATAATGGCTGCGGCATGTCTGAAGAAATACTGGATCACATCTTCGAGCCCTTCTTCACGACCAAGGAGGACGGGAGGGGAACAGGCCTCGGCCTTGCTGTAGTATCAGGAATCGTCGAGTCCCATCGCGGTTTCATCAACGTCAGAAGTGAGCCGGGGAAGGGCACTACTTTTTCCATCTATTTCCCGGCTTATCATGGCCGT
Source organism: Bacteroidota bacterium (assembly GCA_021811615.1). Classification (GTDB taxonomy): domain Bacteria; phylum Bacteroidota; class Ignavibacteria; order Kryptoniales; family JAKASW01; genus JAKASW01. The sequence continues at coordinate 12,130 of JAJZNW010000076.1, read as the reverse complement.
GCTGTGTCGGGTCAACCCGAAGGGATCTCTGACGACGACATTAGAGGAGGGGATGAGACGATACTGATTGCCGAAGACGAGGAGATGCTCAATGATCTTCTTGCCACAATGCTCATGTCAAAGGGATACAGAGTAATTAGAACCTGGAACGGACGTGAGGCTGTAGAGGCTTACATGAAAAGCCATCAGAATATCGCGCTGGTGATTTCGGATATGGGGCTTCCGAAACTGACCGGGAGCGAAGTCCTGACTTGGCTCAAGGAAATAAATCCCCGAGTCAAGTTTATCCTCGCGACCGGATACATAGAACCAAACGAGCGCGCGTCAGTACTTGAGAACGGCGCCAGCGATGTTATACTCAAACCGTACAAGGTATCCGACATTCACATGAAAGTCCGCGAAGTCCTGGACGCGTGATCGGGCCCCGTCTTTGCCCGGTCAGTTGGACATCGAGCGGGGAGTGCTACTGGCAGGTGGTTTCTTTCTTCTAACGCACAAAAGCAACGGTTCTTCAGAGGCGCCCGCGGCTGTTTGGCTTCACATCGTGTCGGAAGGACACCTACTGTCGAGCGCATCTCCCGACTATCCGTCGCAGGGCTCTGGGCGGGAAGCTGTCATGGAGTCCTTTGGGACGGGCCACTACGAAGTTTCGCGATAAATCTGCCGGGGTTAGATCGGGAACACTTGAATTTGGCCGATTCGATATTTCATCTTCTCTTATCCGTATCCATGGAATCTGCTTCTTAGTTCGCATTCCTTCGAACGAATTTTGCTTCGCCTTTGTTGTAGAGTTCGAGGTTAGTGAGATGCATGTTCGCCGGGTTTTATGTCAACACTCCGCCGTGCCTCCCTTTCAAGCAAATTAAACGAAAATATAGTTCGAGAGAATAAATGCCGAACCTAAAAGAATTACCGATCGGCGATAATGCGCCGGATGAAGTCAATGTCATAATTGAGATACCAAAAGGAACTCATACAAAGATAGAATACGATCCGAAACTCGAAGTCTTCAGGCTGGACCGTGTTTTGTACTCTGCGGTTCACTATCCCACAGCTTACGGATTCATCCCGCACACGCTCTGGGATGACGGCGACCCGCTCGATGTTCTGGTACTCGACGAGGAACCGCTGCAAACGGGGCTCTTGCTGCGCGCGAGACCTGTCGGAGTGCTTGTGATGACCGATGAGAAAGGATCGGACAGCAAGATACTAGCCGTGCCGTCGCTCGATCCTCGTTACAGTCATGTCTTCGACATAATCGACGTTGCGAGGCACTTTCTTCGCGAAGCCGAACACTTCTTTGAAACTTACAAGGAGCTCGAAGGGAAGTTTGTGGAAAGCTTCGGTTGGGAGGGAGCACAGGCTGCGAAAGAAGCCATCATGAAGTCTGTGAAGTCGTATGACGCTGCGCATGACTGACAAATGATGGACTCCATGAATCGCCCGAAGATTAGCCGGGTATTTTTCTTCCGCGTTCAGCAAAGCTCGGGCATTCCTGGAACTTGTGTTTCCTGAGGCCCGTTCAAAACTGTGATGTTTGGTTTTCAAAGTATGGATAGAGGTAAGCTTTTTTCCGGAAGCATGCTGGCGTTGATCAGCAAGTTTGCACGGATGGTCATGTTGATGGCTATCATCGAACCTGCTTTCGGCATCCCTTGCTGCACGATCTTAAGCCCGATACAGAATGCCGGGACTCGTTGCACCTGTCTGATGTCCTGCGGAAAAGGGGGAGACCGGTGCTGCGACTGCCCGTACTGCGAAGCCCGTCATGACATAAAGGAGTGTTGTGTGATTCGCGATTGCGACTCCATGCGGCCGTTTGCGCAGGAGCCAAAATTCCTTGGGGATGCAATGAATTTCTTCTTTGGCGGTCCTGCCGGGGGTGCAAACCATTTTGAATTGATTTTGCTGATGAGGGTACCGGGATATTTCCCTTCCTTATCCGATGGGGTAAAAACAAGGCTGATAAAACCTCCGCAAGAACTTCTCCATCTTCAGACAATAAGCCTGTAAAATCGAATTGTCAGCGACCGACTGAATTTCGGGAGAATGTGGTGTACCACATCCTGAAATCGCATATCCACACCGCGTAATTTTCGCACAGCGCCGGTTACTGAAATAGTCTGTTCGACACAATCATTGCGATGGAGATTCAAGGATGAAACTGTTCTTATGTTCGATTCTGTATATATCGGTATTAGTAATGTTAACCTCTCTTTCCGTCGATGCTCACGCCCAGAGCCGTCGCGCAGAAATCAACGAGTCGAATACCGCCGCACTTGCAGCGGATTTACGGCATGTAGAGGAATTCAGGGTCCATGTCTACGACAAGGATCTTCGTGTCCCAGTGCAGCTTGCGCTTGTTACAATTCTAAAAAACGGGAATGTCATCGGCGAGAAGATAACGGGCCCGAATGGAGTAGCCGACTTCATTAATGTCCCCGACGGCAACTACCGGCTCACTGTCCACTCCGTCGGGTACAACGACCTTTCCAAAACCATCGTTGTAGACAAGAGTCACGTCGGCACTTCCGTTTATTTGTCAACGCTATCATTTAAAGAACAGGTTATTGTAGGGAAGAGGATGACACCGGTCACGACTTTTAACCTGAGCACCGACAACGAAGTATTTTCCGCGGAAACATATCACGCTCCGCCGACTGCGGGTTTGGTTACGTTGGTCCAGGAAAACCTCATGGGAGCGGCCCGCGGAACAACCGGCGCGATGCACATTCGTGGCCAGCATGGCGAGTACACATACTACATAGACGGCGTTCCTATCTCTCTCGGTGTCATGGGAAGCCTGAACAGCATAGTCGATACGAAGGTAGTTGACAGAGCTACATTTATGGACGGCGCATGGCCGGCGAAATACGGCGGACAGTCCGCAGCCATCATAAGCCTGCAGAACCGTGTACCGCCCGGAGGATTCCATCTGGATTTTTCAACATATGGAGGAAGCCTTTATGCACCCAATTCAAACGACACGCTGGGGTCAGGAGTTGGAGCATTCAAATCCCTTAATTCAAACGGTCAGAGCCTCGCTCTGAGCGACCATTTCGGGAGTTTCGGTGTTTTCGTCTCAGGTTCCCGACAGGAGTCCTTCAGCCGCATCGAGCCGCCTGCGCCGCAGATCTTCCACGACCATGGGTTCGACTATTTCCTCTATGGTAAACTGGAATACCTCTTCAGTAATGGGGATTACCTCACATCTAATCTAAACTGGAGCAGTACCGTCACGCAGATACCTTATGATCCCGCGGGAACAGTTGCCAACGATATCCAGAACACGACAAATGCATTTCAGACGCTTTCGTATTATCACACCATCTCTTCGAAGGAAAACAGGGAAAGCCGGCTTTTCGTCGGCGCGTATGCGCGGGAAGGTGGTCTCCTCTACAATCCCGGTTCTGGCGATTCACCGGATTTCCAGTTTGCAGGCGATACAACCAATTACGTACTCGGTGAAAACCGCGGTTTCACGACTCTCGGTACGAGAATCGTTTATGACCAACGGCTGTCGTCCGCAATCAAGTACACCACCGGTATCGACCTAAACAACGTGTGGGGGAACGAAGACTATTCGACCACAACCCCGGCAGGTATTGCAGGTCCGTCCGACAACACGAATTTCCAGGGATCCAATTTCGGGGCTTTTGCACAGACGACCTGGAGCCCTCTCGACTGGTCATCGTTCAACATCGGCCTGAGATACGACCAGCAAATCCAACCCAACACTCCGCTCCAGAACCAGGTCAGTCCTCGGATCAAATGGAACATTCTCTTTGACCCTGCCAACTCCGTTTATCTCTACTATGGTAAGGTCTTTCTGCCGATACTCATTGAAGGGCTGCACGCCATCGCCTCGAGCGCGGCCTATTCGGGAGTGCCGACATTGCCCCAGAGATCCGACTGGTATGAAACGGGATACCTGCATGACTTCGGTTTCGGGCTTCGCATGAAAGCGGATGCGTATTACGAGTATGCGAATCCGGGGCTCAATGATGAGACACTTGGGAATACCGCCATAGATGCGGAGGTCAACGTCCAGACCATACACACGGCCGGTATAGAACTCGGTCTTTCGTTCGACAATCCATCCACCCCGTTTTCGGGGTATATAAATTCCGCGCTCAGCCATGCTTACGGATCCGGTCTCGTGACGGGCGGATTCCTCCCCATAAGTTCAATGGGCTCGGTCACCGACATGGACCATGACCAGAGATTGTCCGTTGTGGCGTCGCTCAATTACCAGCCGTTCGATTGGTTCGTTAATGTTACCGGCATTTATGGGTCAGGCATGTCAAACGGGAACACATCCGGCATACCGTACGGTGCCGGTCTGTTTGATTTCAACGTTGCAAATAAGGTGTCGCCGGCATGGATATTCAACTTATCCGGTGGCTATACTTTCTATCTCGGTCACGGCATCACGCTCGACCCCTCTCTGTATGTGACGAACCTCTTGGACCATATTCATCTTGTGAAGGGTGCATACACGACAGGTGCATATTGGGAATTGCCGAGGCAAGTGGTGTTTAAGTTGTCGTACCACATGTGAACTGTGCGTCGTACGATTGCCTTCTACCCGGATCCGTTATATCAGGAATCCTCTCGGGTTCGGAGGCAATTGAATTGAAGGTGCGTAATCCAGCTCTGGTGGAAGCCTTTGGTAAATTCGGCCCGGGGCATTAAATTAGTCGGCAGGTTGGGTGTTGACTTGACTCATTTCAAGAGACCTGCATAGATAATCATTGCCCGGTGGTGTAATTGGCAACACGCCTGACTCTGGATCAGTTTCCACATCCTTCCACCTGCCAAAATCAAACGAAATCGCAATTTGACGGGGGTATTCCCGAGCTCTTTTGGGGAATAATTGCACAAGAATCTTGCACAATTCTCTCCATCCGTATCTGACGTAAGAGGTTCAGGACTCGTTGGAGACGACTTCCTTGACACATCAGTGAAGATATTGGAAAGGATACTTGCATACATGTCCTTTCGAGGAATTCCCCGGTCACCCAAAACCATTCGAACCGTTTTGAGATCGTCATTCCGGTCCGTTAAACAAGAACATATCGCGACCGATTATCAATGGTTCCTTCCTTACGGGCGGATAAAATGCTTCCCAGGCGATGGACGTGCTTTTAACAACTCAGCGGAGTCTTACTCGGGGCATACGTATCGCCGTTATCTTGAACTCGGCGGCGACTGGGTTGCCAATTCTTATACAGAATTAAGACCATTTCAGTTCTTGTCGGAGAAGAAGGGTCAAAATGGATTCGAGCCGGGAGCTTTTCTTGTGAGGGATGGGGCAGACGGTATAATTCTATACCTCTCTTTACAGGCTATCTAAATTTGTCCTACGTCTGGGATGGAAGCTGATAGCATCCCCTCGTGATGAAGAGAAGATCCCAGCATCCAAAGAATATCAAAAGAGAATGCAGCCCTTCCTTTCGTTCAGTTACGTAAGGTAACGGATATCTCGTTGAAAAAAGAGCTAAACACATCGTGGCACAGCGAAATGCTGAAAATATTTGTGGCTCTGACTCGATTGAGAAACATTTTACTTGACAGTGAATCGCCCGCGCTTTACATTAGCAACAGCAGTGTCGGGTAAAAGGTATCTGGCGGTTTTTTCGGAAGACAAAATCACAATTTTTATTTGCCGCGTTGTCTCTAAACCGCATATCGCGGTCACATCGTGGTACGAGTTGAGTACTGGCTTGGATAGGAGTGGAATCTAGTTGCGGAACTAGTCTGTTCAGGAAAGGGCACATTGAAGTACAAGTCGGGTCGTGCTGACTCTCCGTTGTTGACTTGGGTCATTAGCCCCAGCAACGAGACATCAAAACAGATAGAACGGTCTCTCCGGGGGAGTTCGGCGTTCCAGTTTGGCGGTGCATTTCCTCACTGGGAAACTGCAGTCAATTCGATCAAAGAGTCTAATCCCGACACGATGCACATCGTGTTGGTGGATGAAGCCCGCGAGGTGCCGCTAGACCTGAAATGGATCACGGTCTTAAGGGAAGTCGTCTCAGCGGTGCTTGTTCTGGCGATGATCAATGATCCTGATGATGCCTGGCTGCTTACGGCAATGGAGATGGGCATCGCGGGTTACCTCACGAAGCCTTGTTCCTACTCGCAAATATCATCAGCTGTTGCGACTGCGATAAATGGTGGGATAAGTATCAGCTCCGACATCCTGAAGCGAATCATAGGTGGAGCCAGACAACCTGCGACCCGGAAGAATGACTTCCGTCTTTCGAGGCGCGAGGAAGAAGTTGTTCGATTGCTTGTCGACGGAAAGTCCGTCCAGGAAATAGCTGAACAGCTCTCCATCAGTTATAATACCGCAGATACTCACCTGAAGAACATCCATAGAAAGCTCGGTGTCAGCAACAGCAGGAGCGTAATCTCGATTGCCTTGCGTGAAGAAATCGTGCGCCTTTAATCGTTGTCTCGACCCGATCCGTTGAAGAAAATACCGGATATCCGGTATTGTGGCGACCTCAACGATTTTCTAAACTTAACCATCGTCATTTGCTCCCAGGGGGAGCGACGTGAAATCCGCGAGTCGTGTTGCGAATTTAATGGGATTGTCAGTGAGGGCATCGAATCGGATATCTGTCACAGGGCATGTACGTGGTAACGACGGCTACGCCTTGGTATCGGTACTCTTCTTCATCGCAGTGCTTTCTCTTCTCTGTGCAGAAATACTTAAAGTGCAGGCCTTCCAAAGCCGAGTTGTGCTGGGAGAGTTCGACAATGTGAAAGCCGCCTACGCCGCCGGGAACGGAATCGAGGAGGCACTTGCCTCGATATCGATTTCCGGGAGCATGGACACATCGTTCACACAACAGTTCGCCGACGGAAGCAGTGCGAGTATCAGGGTATTTCAGTGGGGACTATACGGAGCGATCGTTTCCCACGGCCTTTACAGGCATTGTGAAAAAGAGCGGTCGGCACTTGTAGGAAGCAGCCTCTCTTCTGTCGACGATCCGGCATTCGTTTTGGGGGATCTTCAACATGGCCTGGTGCTGGCCGGCAAATCTCAGATCGTAGGTGATGTCACGGTTGGCCCCGGAGGTGTCGCGACAGGAAGTCTGAAGGACGTGTCCGCTCCCGATGACCTGCCGGTGAAGGGAAGGATCAGCAAAGTGGCTTCCGCCATTCAGATGCTGGACACTTCCGTCGTTGATCGAGAAGTATTGCGCCTGAAGTCTTTCCTGAGGATCCTTCGCCGGCCGGGCAGCAATCCCGATAACCCGGGAGGATTGGCACTGCGCGGAGGGATCCTCGATCTGAGCAATGTGACTGAGTCATTCGACACATTGATGTGCTTCGGTGACTTCACGCTGATGGATACAATAATGAGACGTGGTCCGCCATTGATAATTATTGTGTCCGGCAATCTCAGCTTTGCGCCCGGTGCTTGCTTGATAGGCCCCGTTATTGTGTGCGCAGATGACTCAATCTCAATCCCTCCCCACGTTAATTTGTACGACACCATCCTTGCATCACCGGCGGGCATAACCGTTCAGAAGCACGCCGCTGTCACCGCCCAGTTGTTCTCGCCTATCATTAAGTGCTTGCAGGGTTCGGCTGCGAACTATCCGTCCGTACTTTTTTCTGTCAGCCTGTCGGATACTCAGGGAGTAACCCAATCCATTGATCTGGAGACCGGAGCAAGCGTCAGCGGCGCCGTACTAATGCGGACGGGGTCCGGCATTTCGATGAAAAACACTGTAATCGACCTTAAGCCCGGCTCTGTCGTCGTAGGCGAAATATATACGAATGGTTTCCTGACCCTGGACGGTTCAGTCCGTGGTCTCGTCAGAGCTTATGATCTTTACTTCTACGATTCTCCTACGACCTATCTCGGGTGGATGAGGAGCGGCATTATCGATAGAACACAGATGCCAACCGGCTTTCTTCGGCCGCTCGGAACAAGCGGTGACTTCAAAGGGGAGATACTGGCATGGATGTGAAGACGGGATCCGCAAAGACGGTCTGTTTTGTCGAGGGAGAAGAAGGGTTCACTCTGATCGAATCTGTGGTCGCAATGGCGCTTTTCACCGGTGTAGTCCTCCTGCTTATCACAGTCGTCAGCTCGTTTATGCTGGACGAATTCCCGGTCAGGACAAGACGCGCTGAGGAACTGGCGCAAGCCGAAATTGCAGAGATGCAGGAGCAACAGGCCACATCCGCTTCTTCCTTTGACACGCTCGGGTTTCACATAGACAGGAGCGTGATCTATTTGAGCGGAGTAACTGAATTTCAAGTCACCGTCAGGTCGTTGCGGGATCAGAACGACAGACAAGTAAGCCTTGTTGCCATATGTCAGCCATGATAGTCAGAACGGACAGGCTGGCGGGGTTTACCGTTGTCGAGCTTCTCGCCGCAATGGTGATTGGATCAATAGTAGTCGCGTTGGCCTTCTCGATGTACATGTTCGGATGGCGGCTATTTGACAGGTGGGAAAGAAGGACGGAATTGAGCTCGCTTGTGAATCAATGCGAGGATCGGATTGCGGCGGACATCTCAGGCAGCACCGGGTTATATGAGTGCGATGACTCGATCCTCGTTCTTGAAAAGAATCCGTTGGATACGATATCGTATCGATTCATGGCTGGCGATGTGGTACGGAACGGTGTGTCGATGTCGACAAGTCTGGACAGGCTGCAGGCAGAAGTATCTTTCAGTCAGAATGCGAAGGTCCAAACCGGGCAGGTAGAAAGGCTATGGTGCGTGCGCGTTCTGGGGAAGAACTCCGGATTTGAAGATTCCGCCGCTGTGGAATTCCTGACGAGAGTCTCGTCGGAGGAAGTGGTCCGAAGTCAGACGGGTGGAATTGCGCGCTTCTGACTTCAGATGTTCGTAACCGGGAAAGACTGCGCGGGACACCCGCACCGGCTTGCTTCACTGCCAGACGGCAACGTGGTCGTCGCTGAGGCAGGAAAAATAATTACTTACTCAGTCCCCGACAGCGTCGGTGTGACTAAGGTGGCGAAGCTGTAGAAGAAAGGGCTCTGAATTTGTGGAAGGATGTCAACACCTGGAGTTTCTGGAGATTTGTGCAATGATGAGCGGCAACACGCTTCCTTTTCTCTTTGCCATACACGCCGTGGATTTTCCGGGTTCGATATGAGCAGAGAATCAGACATCGAAGCCGTCGTTGCGGCCAGGACTATGCGCGTGCGGCCCGCGGTGCGCTCAGCCGCAAGGTCGCGGCTCGGGGGCATTTCTATGTTTAAGAGAATCTCGGCCCAGGACAAGTCGACATTTCTTTCTCAGCTCTCCATGATGTTACGCGCCAGGCTTCCGATACTCAGGTCGCTCGAAATACTTGCCGGGCAAACGCGCAATCCCAGGCTGAGGTCGGCAATTGGCGAAATGATCAACGATGTAAGAAAGGGGAGTTCGTTTTCGTCTGCCCTTGCACATCAGGCAGGCATATTCGACGCATTGGTCGTCGTGACCGCGGAGGTCGGTCAGGAAAGCGGGCGTCTTCCGGAGGTGCTGTCGTCCCTCGCCGAGTACATGGAGCGTATGAATGTCTTGAGACGAAAAGTGATGCAGGCACTGGCCTATCCGGTCCTCGTCCTGTCTGTGGCAGCGCTCGTGGTGTCTTTCCTCCTTCTATACATCGTTCCGACCTTTGCCGATATGTTCCGGACATCCAACGTCCCGATCCCGTATGCCACGAGAGTGGTCATAACCGCGAGCAGCTTCTTTGCCGCTAACTGGGTTTATGTTTTTGCATTAATACTGATGGCCGTTGCAGCCTCGAGGTGGCTGTTGGGGTCGGAACTGAAGAAATCGATTGTGGAGCAATATGCTTTGCGAATTCCCTGGGTAGGAGGAGTTCTGGTGAAAAACTATACCGCCAGATTCTGCAGAACACTGGGAACGCTTCTCCAGTCCCAGGTCCCGCTCGTGGATGCTCTCAGCGTGACGAAGCGCATATTCGTGAACAGGCAGCTAAGGGGGGAGATTGAGCGGCTTATCAAATTTGTGAAGCAGGGCAGGGCAGTCGCAGAGCCACTTTCCAGTTCGAAAATTTTTTCTCCCGTCGTTGCTCAAATGATAGCAGTGGGTGAGGAGACAAGCGAACTGGATACGATGCTCCTGCGGGTGGCCGCTTTCTATGAAGCAGAGCTGGCGGATACGATGGAGACTTTAACCACAGTAATAGAGCCCATTCTTATCGTCATGTTGGGTGCGATGGTGGGAACGGTTCTTATTGCAATGTATCTCCCTATGTTCGATATGACGAACGCGGTAGGGGGTGGGTGATTCCGGAGTAAGGAAATGACCAGGCATCAATACAATAAATCCAACAAAGCAATGGAGTCTATCGTGAAACCAATGACAGTAGTAGCCATGGGCGCCGTCAAATCTGTTCTTGCCGCGTTCTTCCTGCTCATCCTGTCCATGGCGGTTGCAACCGAAGGGTGGGGCCAGGTAACAGACAATGTGGATCCTACAGTGGATCAATTCCCGGTCGTCAGGGGAGCAGGCGATCCCAACTACACAGGATCGCTAAATATTTCGGTACCCCTAATGACTGTACCCGGCATACGTGGACTGAACTACGATATTTCGCTTCAATATATCGACGGAAATGGCGTTCCAATTTCGCAGTCATCCTCCTGGGTGGGACTCGGATGGAACCTGCAGGATTACGAGATTACCTGCAATCCGGTTAACGGCAAGATCGGGACTCAATATTACTGGTACGATAATCAAGCTGAGGATCCGTTTCCCGATGCGCCGCAATACGTTCCTGATACATACAGTCTTTACTATCCGGGAGGATCGACTCAATTCTGGGTCGATGGAAACGGTAACGGCACACCGGTGAAATGGAGTGCTATAAAAATCCAGGGAATTAAGGATGGATCGCTGACCGCTAAAGAATACAAATGCTTTCTCGTGTACGGAATCGACGGAACAGTATACGTATTCGCGGACAGATTGAGAAAGCAAGCCGGCTCGATGGAGCTGCTGAATCATGATTTGCAATGGCAAGGCCATGGGGCCTACTACTATGTGTACAAGCTTTCTGCTATTCTGGGGCCTGATTACATAGACGGCGGCGGCGAATCGTATTTGCCCGGTGATGGTGGCACGGATCAGGGGCCATGGATAAAACTGGCTTATACTTCTTCCCCTTATACTTACTACTCGAATACGAATCCATCACAGGCTCAGGAAGTCGACTACCTGGAATCGATTTCTACATCCACATACAAGGCGACGTTCGTTCGCAGCAGCATCGAGGACAATCCATTCGTAATTGACAATCTTATTGCTAATCCTACGACCCTCTTCTCTTTGGACAAGATAGTCCTTACGAGGTCTGACGGGACACAGCAAATCAGGGAGGTGGATTTTTTTCAAACGAATGTGTTTGAATGGTTGACATCAGAAGGCGACGGAGAGTACTCATGGGAGCCGCATGGAGAAGGGGATCCTGTTCAGAATCTAAGGATGAGACTTGATAGCGTAAGAATAAAGGGTCTGGACGACGCTCTCTCTGAGCCAGCCTATAGATTTGCCTACTACGATGACGATGTCGATTTAAGTGGTCACACGCCATATTACATTGACAGCTGGGGATATATCACATCTGAGTACAACAATGCGTATCCGCAAAAGTATTACAAATACGGAATGCTCAAAGATATTACATATCCAACGGGAGGAAAGGCAGAATTTGTGTACGGACCCAACTATTTCCAACCGAATCAGTACTTCAGTCTAATAGACTTGACTCCAATGAGGCAGGATCCGACCAGTGCTGTCATGGGAGGCGGCCTAAGGCTTGAACAGCAAATAATCACCGATCCGCAAACCGGTCAACAAGAGATTTACACATATCAGTACGGACTCACAAATAACTTCATGAGACAGCAATACTCAGCCAAAGGATTGTCCTATCCCGGCGTGGGCTTCGTAAGCGCAGACCCAGGGCCAGCCGGGACTCAGGCACCAATTCCTGAAATCCGATGTAGAAGAGTAGTATGTTGGATTTGGGGAGCGCAAGGGGCTGTTAAGTACAGGATTGGGAAGAGGGATTCGGAGTTCAGGAAGGAAGAGGTTGGGTTTGAGGATTTTGGCGGGA
>JAJZNW010000072.1 GCA_021811615.1 Bacteroidota bacterium | reverse complement strand
GTCGCTGTCTCTATGAACCTCTTCGTCTCTGGCATTGTCTCTTCCCCAATATAAACAACCCTTCCCAGCGAGTCCAGCCCCTAACCCGTCTTTCTTCTTATTCTAGCCCCGTAACTGAGTGGTTACCGTCCCCCCTTTCACGTTCGAACGCACTGGACTACCTGAACGGTTTGTCTTAAATTCATACCGGAATTTTTACGGCAGAACAGGAGGGCCGGGCATTTTGCAGAAGATACCACGAAAGCTGTGTCCGAAGATAATTCTTGAAGGTACCAGGCTCACACACAAGACCGAGATCGCCTTCGCATTGAATGAACATCCGAGGATAGTTGGTCCCCGCAAATATCGTTATCATTCGCCGCTTGTTTCTGCGGAATGGTGCGCCTTCACAAACTTTCCCTGGGGCCGGGGCATGATCAATTTCCTACCTGAGGAAGAGCATCTCGCGATGGAAACCTATCAAACCTGGGTGAGACTCTTCGAGCTTGAAAGATATTACTCGTGGATCGTGGACAGATTTCACATTTCGACAGCCGTGTACCAGGACCGGCAAGGGAAGAATTACGATTTCGGCTGGCTCGAAGAGAGGCTTCTCCCTCTCGGGTTTGCCGTCGTTCTTTGCACGAGAAGCGAGCGCTCCTTTCCCCAGGCGCGAGAAGAAAGGCTGAAAGTCTCGGGCAACCCGGCTCAATATGACAATACGGCAATCTTCGTAGAGGAACAGGAGTTATTCAGGGAGAAGGCCTCCATGTCGATCCTCCCTCATACTGAAATAGACGTTACGTCCGGCGACATCCAGAGAATCTGCGGCTCAATCGCCGACTGGCTTTCGGAAAAGAACCTGCTGGGGATGGATGGGGAACCGGATTAAGCTCGCGTCCTGCTCCACGATCATGCATCCGATTCGCGTATCATCGTTGAAACTTAGCGAAGCTGTTTTTATTTTGTCGAGGTACTAACCAAAAGGATAAAGGCTATGGAGAAGATCAAATTCGGAACAGACGGATGGCGGGGAGTAATTGCGCAGGATTATACTTTCAGCAATGTATCCAGGGTGGCACTGGCGACAGGAAGATATTACAAGAAGCATAAGCTGGCTAAGAACGGGATACTTGTCGGGCACGATACCAGGTTCCTGTCGGCTGAGTTTGCCGAGAGGACGGCACAGGTAATAGCTAACACCGGGATGAAAGTCATACTCTCGGACGGTTACTGCCCGACTCCGGCGCTTTCGCTAGCGATACCGGAATTCAAAGCGGCAGCGGGCGTCGTCATCACTGCAAGCCACAACCCCGCAAGATATAATGGGTTCAAACTCAAAGCCGATTTCGGCGGACCGGAAGATGTAGAGATCGTCAATAAAGTGGAGAAAGAAGCCAACAAGACTTCCGAAAAGGCTCTTGAAGTGGTGAAGAAGGGCTTCGACGAACTCGTCGAAAAGGGAAAGATCACTAAGGCAAATCTCCGCCAGTTATATATAGATGATCTCAAAAAGAAAATAGACATCGCGGCGATAAAGGACGCGCGTCTGAAAATCGTCCATGATGCCATGTACGGAGCCGGACAAGGGATTCTTCAGCAGATCATCGAAGATGCCGACGTCATACACAACGAATTCAACCCGTCGTTCGGAGGTGAGCACCCCGAGCCGATCGCCGCTCATCTGCCCGAGCTGATGAAGCTGGTTCCGCGCGGGAATTACAGCGTCGGACTCGCCACGGACGGAGATGCGGACAGGATCGGAGCGGTAGACGAGCACGGCAACTTCGTCGGACCGCAGGAAGTTTACGCGCTGCTCCTGAAATATCTGTACGAGACCAAGGGAATGAGAGGCGAGATCGTGAAGACGGTCTCCGTAGGCGAGATGCCCGACAAGCTGGCGAAGATATATAACCTTCCGCTGACCGAACTGCCGGTCGGCTTCAAGCATGTCGCTTCGCTTATGGTTTCACGGGATGTACTCATAGGCGGCGAGGAAAGCGGCGGCGTCGGTCTGAAGGGACACATCCCCGAACGCGACGGGTTATTCCTCGGCCTGACGCTCTGCGAGATGATGGTAAAGAGAGGACGAACTCTGGGCGAGCTCGTAAAGGAGTTGTTCGACCAGGTCGGGCCGCACATATACAGAAGGATCGATGTCCGCACGACGGAGAAATACAAGCAGAAGGTTCTCGCGAAGATGAAGAAAGGGCTGAAAGAAGTCGCGGGACACAAGGTGGACCACGTTCTCAAGATCGACGGGTTCAAATACTTCTTCGCCGACGGCGGATGGATGCTCGTTCGCGCTTCAGGTACGGAACCTCTCATCCGCTATTACTGCGAGGCCGATTCGAAGGAGAAGGTGGATAAGATACTCGAAGCGATCACGAACCTCTAGAAGCGCGGCCGAAATCCTCCCATGTAACCACAAAGTCTCGAAGGCACAAAGGACAATTCTCGGTTCTGCATCAATTGGGCTCACTTAGTGCCTTGGTGACTTCGTGGTTGGACTTTTCGGCCAGCTTCCTAGGAAAGTTCGCAGGTCCAGCCTTGTCGAGGTTCGAGACCTCGACAAGGCTAAATTACCAGCCGCCTTCCGATCGTTTTCTCCCGGAAACCATTTTCGACCATATGTTTGTTTAATTAACAAACAGAGGAGACTAAGATGCTTGAAACTTTCGATTTGTTCATAGATCAGATGCGTAAGGAAGTCAGGTCGCTCGGCGCCCGGGAGCTCAAGACTCCCGAAGAAGTGGATAACACGGTGAAAGAAAAGGGGACCACGCTTGTCTTCGTAAATTCGACTTGCGGCTGCGCAGGAGGCATCGCGAGGCCGGCTCTCTCCATCGCTTTGAAAGACAAGACGTTACCCGACCGGATAACGACGGTATTCGCCGGCCAGGACAGAGAGGCCACCGAGCGTGCGAGGAGCTATTTTACTGACGAGCCGCCTTCATCACCGTCGTTCGCCCTTCTCAAAGACGGACACCTGGTGAAGATGATACACAGGAGCGACATCGAGGGACGGGAACCCGAAGAAGTAGCAGGATTACTCAAAGAGACTTTCAACAAATATTGCTGAAGACATATTCACTTCAGCAGTGTCGCGGACGCGCAAGTAGGGATGTGTGCCGCAGACTACTCTTGGAGCGTCACACTCAAGGCTGCAGCGCCGGTGGTGAGATAATCACCTACTTGACTTCTGCTTCCTCTTCAAGCTCTTCATCGACTTCAGCTTTCTTCGTTCCGAAGAACTTCATGTAGAGGTAGAGATTTGCAACCATTATCACGCCGTAAATGAAGAACGGCATCTCGAAGAGCGAGGTATCCATCAGGTAACCGCTCAGTCCGGTGCCCGTCGATGAAGCAGCGAGCCTCGCGACCTGGTTTATCCCGAGAGCTCTCCCCATCTCGTCGTTGTCGACCCGCTTGGTCAGTTCCGACTGCTGGATGGGAAGCGCCGCGACTCTCAAAGCCGGACCGATGATATATATGAATACAGACAGCGGCAGGAGTCTTATGATGGGGAAAGCAACGAACAAAACCGTTCCAAGTCCTCTCGTGAAAACGATGCTCTTCACGAAACCGAAATACTTTTCGAGGAGAGGAGCGCCGAGAATCGCGAAGGATCCCAACAGGCCGCTTGCAAAGGCATATTCGGACATTTGTGACTTCGGAAGGTGGTACACCAGCACAAAGAACGGGATGAGGAACGGGACGATGAGTCCCTGCGAGAGGCCGTTCAGCATTCCCGTCAACGTGAATTTCCCGATTGTAGATCCGGTCTTGAGTCTACCGATCTTCCCCTTTGCTTCTGCAACTTTGAGATACCACAGCTCGGGGACCCCAAGCGCGGAAATAATTGTGGCAGCAAGGAATATTTCACGAACATCGAAGGCCTTCGAAAGCAGAGCTCCGAGAGCTCCGGTTACACCGGAAAGGAACGTGAAGAAGGAAAAATACTTCGTTCGCTTCTCATTCGGCGCCAGGCCGGCCAGGACAGCACTCTGTATGGGTTGAACAGCTCCGCCTATCCCTCCGCCGGCCAGCGACCCGGTTGCGGAATATCCGCCGATCATCGCGGCCGGCACTATCACCCAAAGGCTCGACGAGAAATAAATCATCATCGAGCTCACAGGGAGCAAAGCACTTGCAATTATCAGCGTACCCCGCTTCCCCCAGACATCGGTCGTAATTCCGGACAGAAAGCCCAGAACCGCGGTGGCAACAGTCGCGGATACATAAATAAGTCCCATTACGAACGCGCCGTAATGAAGTTGAGTAAGTATGTAGTATGGGAACGCTATGTTTATCATTCCCGCCGCTACGCTTCTTGTAACCCGGGAAAAACCGAGTAACGTTACGTCTTTATTGATAGAATACTTCATTTTGATTGATTTAAGTTCAAAGCTTGAGAGTAGGATTCGTGCTCAACAAGATCTTCCGGATGCTCAATTAGACGAATTCACTTCTCAACAGTTTCCGTTTGAAGCCCGTTGAAAACTACCCGTCCGACGATGCGCGCGAGTTTTTCGTCCCGAATAATTTAACATAAAGGTAGAGATTCCCCATCATCAGAATTCCATAAGCAAAGAACGGCATCTCGTAAAGCGCATTCTGTATGAGGTAACCGCTCAATCCTGTCCCCGTAGAGGAGGCGGCAAGTCTGGCGACCTGGTTTATGCCGAGCGCCCTTCCGAGATCGTCTTTGTGCACTCGCCTGGTTAGTTCGGATCTCTGGATCGGCGCAGCCGCAACACGAAGCGACGGCGCGAGGATGTAGATTGCAATCGCTACCGGCAGGAACCTCACGACAGGCAGAAGTGTGACCATTACTAAACCGAGACCTCTGGTAATCACTACGCTCTTGACGAACCCAAACCTTCTCTCCAGCAAGGGCGCAGCCAGAATCGCAACCGAACCGAGCGCTCTTCCGGCAAAGGCGTAAACAGACATCTCAGCCATCGGGACGTGATAAACAAGCACGAAGAACGGAATCAGGAACGGTATGACCAGGCCTTGCGATAAGCCGTTAAGCATTCCGGTCAACGTAAATTTTCCGATAACCATCTTCGTCTTCAACTTCCCCCTTTTCTTCTGTGTATTGGAGACATGCAGGTACCAGAGTGCCGGTATCGTAACCGATGAAACGAGCGAAGCAGCGAGGAAGACGTCACGGACGGTCATGATTCTCGTGAGAAGTGCGCCGAGCGCGGTGGCGAGTCCGGAAATGAACGAGAAGATCGAGAAGAACCTTGTCCGTTCGTCCCCCCTTGTAAATTCGGCAAGCACGGTGTTCTGGACCGGCTGAACCGCGCCGCTGACGCCGCCGCCGAGGGACCCGGTCGCCGAGAAACCGCCGATCATCGCGGCCGCCATGACCCACGGGAGACTCGTCGACTGGTAAACGATAAACGCACTCACAGGGAGGAGAAGACTCACGACGATGAGTGTATTTCGTTTTCCCCAGGTGTCGGCTGCAAGACCGCCGAGGTATCCGAGAGCCGCAGTCGCGATTCTTGCAGATATGAAAATGACCCCCATCTGAAACGCTCCAAAGTGGAGCGTGGTGAGTATATAATAAGGGAACGCGACTCCGATCATCCCGCCGGATATGCTCCTGCCGATTCTGTTAAGCGTCAGGATGGGGATATCGAGGTTCTCTCGATTCGAGCGGAGACGGAACAGGCTCATGCAGGAAGGACGGGATCGATGAAGAGGCCGCCAGAGAGGCATCGATCAGGATCGACGCCTCTCTGATGAGTCAACTGAAAACGACTTTTCGTGGCGACACCGGGGAATCTCAGGCCTTGTCGAAGCGCGCCTGGAAAAACCTCAGATGCTTGGGTTCGTAGACCATCTTAAGGCCGCGGATCTTCCGGCGGTTTTCGTAGACTTCCAGGATCGACTCGGCCGTGACGTCCATGTGGGCCTGCGTATAGACTCGTCTCGGGATCGTCACACGGACGAGTTCGAGTTTCGGATGCCGGTTCTCTCCGGTCTTCGAATCGCGGCCGGCGGAGACTATCCCGCGTTCCATCGTGCGCACGCCGGAGTCGACGTATATTTCTGCCGCGAGAGTCTGGGCAGGGAATTTATCCTGGGGGATGTGTTCGAGAATTTTTTTTGCATCGAGGAATACTGCGTGACCGCCAATCGGTTTCACGATCGGGATTTCCCAGTCGAGAAGCTTCTGGCCGAGATATTCGACCTGCCCGATTCGCGAACGGACATAGTCTTCTTTGGTCATTTCCTCCATCCCCCGCGCCATAGCTTCCATGTCGCGTCCGGCCAGTCCGCCGTAAGTGTGGAGTCCCTCGAACACGACGACCATTTTGCGCGCCTCGTCGAATATTTCACTGTCATTTATCGCGAGGAATCCGCCGATGTTTACGAGAAGATCCTTCTTTCCGCTCATCGTCGCGCCGTCCGTATACGAACAAAGCTCCTTAAGTATAACGGCTATAGATTTCTTTTCGTACCCCTTCTCGCGTGTCCGTATGAAATAGGCGTTTTCCACCGCACGCGTGGCGTCGAGGATGATTCTTATACCGTGCCTTGCGGTCAACTTTCGTATCTCCTTCATGTTCTCCATCGAGATCGGTTGTCCGCCCGCCATGTTCACAGTCGCAGCGACGCTGATGTAAGGGATCTTTTTCGCGCCGACTTTCTTTATGAGGTCCTCGAGCTTCTGAAGGTCAACATTGCCTTTGAAAGGATAGGGCGACTCCGGATCATGGGCCTCGTCGATTATGACGTCGACGAACGTCCCTCCGGCCCTCTCCTGGTGCTCGCGGGTCGTCGTGAAATACATATTGCCGGGGATGTAGTCTCCCTGCTTGATCATGATCTGCGATATGATGTGTTCGGCTCCGCGTCCCTGATGCGTCGGTACGAGATATTTGTAGCCGTAATATTTCCGCATGTTGGCTTCGAGGTAGTAGAAGTTTTTGCTCCCCGCGTACGCCTCATCGCCGAGCATCATGCCGGCCCACTGGTAATCGCTCATCGCGTTCGTGCCGCTGTCCGTCAGGAGGTCGATATAAACGTCATCCGAACGAAGGAGAAACGTGTTGTAACCCGCTTCCTTAATCGCCTCGACCCGGTGTTGCCGGGTGGTGGTCTTCAAGGGCTCAACCACTTTGATCTTGAATGGTTCCGCCCAACTCCGTCTTGTTGGTTTTGGATATGGCATTTCGTCACCTGTTTGGTTGGACAAAAGTTAATGTGAAAATTTATCCGGTGGGGTCAACAGATTCAATGGAATAGGGAATAATGGATTAGCAGCCGCGGGAAGTCTTGTGGAATAATGGAATAATAAGGGATTAAGGGATTATTGGATTAATAGACTTATGGATGTATAGCAAAATGGAACAGGAGGATTATTAAATTAGGTCTACGATGAAAAAGGCTAATGTTAATCCGGCGGGTGGGGACAGGTGAACGAGGAGATCCTGTCTCTCCTTCGAAGCCCGATCGACGGCGAGAGACTTGAACTGACAGAACGAGCCGGCGAGACGTATCTCGTCGGGACGAACGGCGTCGCTCGATTCCTTGTGCGGGACGGGATTCCGGTCTTCATTGATCCGCGACGGCTGACGGCAGCAAACGAGAAGAGCAGGATTTATTACGATATTCTCTCCCCATTCTACCAGTTCACACAATCCGTCTACTACCGGCTGAAAGGGGGCGAGGAACAATCGAGAAACGAATACCTGAGATGTGTTGAAATAAAAGGGAACGACTCGGTCCTGGAGGTTTCCATAGGCAACGGAGCGAACGTCAGATATCTACCGGCGAACGCCGAGTATTTCGGTGTGGACGTCTCATGGGGACAATTGAGGAGGTGCAGGAAAAACATCGGCACAGGGAGAAGCATAGAGCTCTTTCAGGCAGAGGCCGAACATCTTCCGTTCTGCGACGAGGCCTTCAATGTCGTGTTCAACGTTGCGTCGATCAACTATATCGAAGACAAGAGGAAGGCGATCGACGAAATGTTCCGTGTCGCAAAGCCAGGAGCATACATGTTAATTGCCGACGAGACGGAGAAGGCGGCCCGCGCGCACAACAAGCTCCCCATCTTTCGCGGTTTCTTCAACAGTTCAAAAGACGCCGTCTCCCCTCCCATAGATCTCTTGCCAATTAATGCGACTGAGGTAAGACTCTCGGAGATCAGGGACGGGCTATACTACTGTTTGCGGTTTAGAAAGCCGGGTTGACATTGTCAGCGTTTTGGAGCGTTGACAATGCTAAAACAGCGGTTTGTACCCCGCTCTCCGGACAGCGCGGCGGGTGATGTCAAGGATACCGGGTTTGTCGTTGTGCGGTAGCGCTGGTACAACGGGAGCCGATTCAAGTTTCTCCAGCAGACTTTCCGCCTCGTCGGCGGCGAGCCGGTCGATGAGCTCGTACAAACCGCCTTCGTTCTCTTCGAGAGGATTATGCTCTTTGAGAATGGACCGTATCGTCTCGATGATGCCTGGATCCGGCGGGGGGACCAAAAGAGCGACGAGTGCTCCATGATCGAGCCGAAGCCTCGCGGCAATTTCAACCTGCCTACCGTTTTGCAGGCGGGCGATCGCAGGTAAGATTATCTTTTCCTCAAGCCCGATGTGCCTGAGCAATCCCTGCCGGAACTCGGAATAAGGCTTCATATCGATTCCACCATCGCCTTCGGCAGCGAGTCTCAGAAGCTCATCGAGCCGTTCATGATCACCGGAAAGGTATTTATAGATGCCGTTCATTCTCACCTAAACTAAAAAAGATCGCAAAGTTTCCACGGCTCGAAACTTCAGGCGATTTCTGTTATTACGACTCTCCACACTTCCGGCCCTTGTTCTACATATTCCCATTTGAAGCGGCCGGGTTTTTAGAAATTGAATTCGTAATAGAGCGGTTTCGGATCGTGGTCATTAATAAGGGTCATCGACTGACCGGCGTCGAGTCTCTCGAGCGTCGCATGAATCGTCGGATGTTTTTCCCTCGGGACAATCGGTCTCACATCCAGTTCAACCATATTCTGATCTATCGGCATCGTCAATTCTCCTTCTTTTTGTTTTCAAGTTATTCGAAAAACCGTTTGTACACCTTGACTTCGGTCAAAGGCATGTACTTGGCAGTTCAACGGGATAGCTCGTATATTCTTGGCGATCGGATCCTGCAGCTTCAGCTCTCTTGACCTAAGTCAATTTCTAATTGCATCGCGTCATGTATATTTCGGATGCAATTATCCGAATTATTAACGCAACTCAGGAGGGAAAAGTGAACGAATTGAATACCGAACATTTGTCGCCCTGGTGGAAACATTCCGTAATACTTATAATGATTGCGGCTTTCAGCGTCCTTATTTTCGTGGCAGTAAAGAGCTACCAGGACGCTCCACCTATTCCAAAAGAAGTCGTCGATGCGCAGGGGAATCAGCTCTTCACGGGCTCCGACATCAAAAAGGGACAGGAGGTTTTCCTGAAGTACGGACTGATGGACGACGGGACCATTCTCGGTCACGGCGCGTATCTCGGACCGGATTACTCTGCCGACTACCTTCACAGGGAAGCTCTTACCGTCCAGGAAGAGCTGGCATCTCAGAGATTCAATGTTCCTTACGACAGGCTGACTCAGGAAGAAAAGAACAGCATAGTCGCGGATGTACAGACCATGCTGCACAAGAACAACTATGACTCATCCACAGGAGTCCTGACGTTAACGAAAGAGGAAGCGGACGCATTCAACATCGCGGTCCGGCATTGGACGAACTATTTCACCGAGTCGGACAGAGCTCCGGGCCTGCCGAAAGATTTTATTTCCAATCCGACACAGCTGAAACGTCTCACCGCATTCTTCGCATGGGCTGCCTGGGCCGCCGTGACTGACCGGCCAGGCGCAAATTACTCTTACACGAACAACTGGCCGTTCGACAGGCTTGCAGGCAACACACCGACAAGCTCCGCTCTAATCTGGAGCGCACTCAGCCTCGTATCGCTCCTCGGGATGACCGGTCTTATACTCTTCCTCTTCGGCAAGTTCGATTACCTGGGATGGAAGTCCGGGATCGACGACCACTTTCCTCTTCCGGCCGCGACTCGTCCGACAGAAAGCCAGAAGGCTCTCATGAAGTACTTCGTAGTGGTCGCAGGCCTGTTCGTGCTGCAGACATTTGCCGGAGGCGCCCTTGCACATTACCGCGTGGAGCCATTCGGGTTTTATGGATTCGACCTTGAGAAGTGGCTTCCCTTCAACGTCGTGAGGACATGGCATCTTCAGCTGGCAATATTCTGGGTCGCGATGTCGTTCGTCGCAGGAGGGCTCCTCCTTCCCCCGCTCCTCAGCAATTCGGAGCCAAAGGGACAGAAGTTCTGGGTGAATCTCCTCTTCGTCGCCGTGGTCGTGGTAGCGTTAGGAAGCCTCTTCGGCGAATACTTAGGCATCAACCAGTTCCTCGGGAAGCTCTGGTACTATTTCGGGATGCAGGGATGGGAGTACCTCGAACTAGGAAGGGCGTGGCAGCTACTTCTCATAGTCGGACTCGTAATCTGGCTGGTCCTCGTCTTCAGGGGACTTCGCCCGGCGATGAAGGACCGTGAAAAGAAAGAGTTGACCTCACTATTCCTATACTCGGCTGTCGCGATCCCCCTGTTTTATCTCCCAGCACTTTTCTTCGGACCGACGACGAATTTCACGGTCGCCGATAACTGGAGATTCTGGATAATACATCTCTGGGTGGAGGGATTCTTCGAACTCTTTGCGACGGTCATGGTAGCCGTGATTTTCTACCAGCTTGGACTTGTCCGCGCGATTTCCGCGACGAGGGTAGTCTACCTCGATGCCATCCTTTACCTCGGGAGCGGAATCGTCGGGACGGGACATCACTGGTACTGGACGGGGCAGAGCAGTATCACGATGGCACTCGGCGCGATGTTCTCAGCAATGGAAGTGGTGCCGCTCACGCTCCTGACACTCGATGCGTGGGACTTCGTCCGCCTTACGAGAAAGACCTCTCCTCAAGGTGCTGCCAGCATCGCACAGGGACAGAAGTGGGCTTTTTATTTCCTGATGGCTGTAGGTTTCTGGAACTTCCTCGGCGCAGGCGTCTTCGGATTTCTCATCAATCTTCCGATAGTCAGCTACTACGAAGTCGGTACGACTCTCACTCTGAACCACGGACACGCGGCAATGATGGGAGTGTTCGGGATGCTCGCGCTCGGGCTGATGATGTACACGCTCAGACGGCTTTCGACAGACGATGTCTGGAAACAAAATGAGAAGTTCGTTAGGACCGGGTTCTGGGGATTGAACATAGGATTGATGCTCATGGTCCTACTCGATCTCTTCCCTGCGGGCGTCCTCCAGCTTGCCGACGTGGTTAACCACGGTTACTGGCACGCGCGCAGGCTCGCCTTTCTCGATACCGGGACGTACCACATGCTCGAGTGGCTCAGGATAATCGCCGATGTTGTGTTCATCGCCGCTGGAGCGATCCCGATACTGATATTTGCACTTAGAATTTTTGCCCAGCGGAAGAAAATGTGGAGCGAGCTCGCAGCAAGATTTTGATTTCCTCTCTACTCTCCTTGAAGCCCGATCGACCCGGTCTGCAGTTTGTCAGGCCAGGCAGGCGGGCTTCTCCTTTCATTGAAGGGAAAGCCGATCAACCGCTCAGCCCGTAATCCGCGAGCGACGCTTTTGTAGACTCGTATCCTTGATGATGGATGCACTTCAGTCCGAAGCCGGCGGCGATTTGCGCGAACATTTTCCTGTCATCTATATAAATGGCATCTTCGGGGGCGACCTGTGCAATGTCGAGGGCGATCCTGTAAATATCCCTGTCTGGTTTTCTCACGTGGACGAAGCTGGAGGATACGAAGAAGTCGATAAAATCCCCGAGGCGGAATGTACTGATCCTGTACTGGGTCACTTCGCGTCCCTCGTTGCTGATCACACCGATCTTGAGTTTATACTTCACTTTGAGCGACCTGACGAGCGCGATCATTTCAGGGAAAGGCTGCGATTGTTCAAATATGAACATGCGGAAGTCCTCATGCGAAAAGTCCCGCTTCTCGTAAAAGACAATCCGGTCGAGATACTCTCTCAGGCTGAGTTTGCCTGCCTCGTAAGTATCATAAGTCAGGTGATGACGTTCGTTCAATTCTTCGTAATCGAGTCCGAACTTTTCCGCGGCCGTTTTCCTGGCATCGCGGTCCCATCCGTTTGTCAGCAAGACACCGCCAATATCCAAAAACAACGTTGACGGCACATTTTTCTTATCCATGGTTCTCCTCCTGCTCTGTATATATGATTTGCCGCCCGAACAGTCAATGCGCGTTCAGCCCAAAGCTCCCCTTATTGCCTTGTTCAGTTTGTCCAGTCCGGCGGTGATTTCTTTGCCGAGATCGATACGCAGGACACGCCGTTCATGATGTCTTAACGATTCCAGATCCCCGAGCGCCTGAGCTCTTTTGAAAACGGAGAAGCCGTAAGTTCGTCCCGGGATCGGCACGTCGACCGAATCATCGGCAGTCAGCTGGATGAAGAGTCCGGTGCCAGGTCCCCCCTTGTGGTATTGTCCTGTCGAGTGCAGGAAACGCGGCCCATATCCGAACGTGGTCGCAATATGAAGCTTCTTTGCGATCTCGCTGCGCATCGCAGAGATTGGTACCTCGATTTCGCTACTCGCCCGGAGAAACGCCATGATCGAGGCATAGTCGCCCGGCTTCGATTGGGCTAAGAACGACTTCAGCGCTTCAGCGAGATTATTGCCAGATACATTTCCGTAGACTCTTAGACCGCCGTCTTGCAATGATGGGCTTTGTTCGGGCAACGCACCTTTGACACGGACCTCATCGAGGAGCCGGTTTGTATTGTCCTTACTCTCCTGTACGTTCGGCTGGTCGAACGCGTTGATCCCCAGAATCGCGCAGGCAGAAGCCGTTGCGAACTCCCATCTGAAAAATTCCTGAGCAATGTCGTAGACATCCGCCATTTCTATAGTAACCACGGAAAGCCCGGCATCGATGAGCTTCTGCACCCTGTCATTCGTCGCTGTATCCTCATCACCTTTTATCCTGACGTAGATGAAGAGCCTGTCCTTTCCGTAGCAATCCGGCTCCAACACCGGTTCACCGCTGACGGGGAGAATTCCCTTACCTTCCTTGCCAGTGCTCTCAGCGACAAGCTGTTCCAGCCATAGTCCAAAGGGTTCTATTTTCTTAGAAACGACAAGAGTCAGTTTGTCACTTCCCTTCATCGCGAGTTCTCCCATGGCGGAACCGAGAGCGAGTCCGGGATTTTTTTCGGCGGGAACGCAGGAGTGACAAGCCTGAGCCATCCTCAGCGCCCTCGTTAGAAATTCCGGCAGGTTTATGCCGAGCAGCGCTGCGGGAACGAGGCCGAAATACGACAAGGCCGAATAACGTCCGCCGATGTCTGCGAAGTTGAGGAAAGTGCGCCGGAATTTTCTTTCCCTTGCGACACTGACAAGATTGGAGCCGGGGTCCGTAATGGCGACGAAGTTCCCGCCCGCGTAAGAGCCTTTAAGCGCTTTCAGCTTCTCGTAGAAATAGTCGCAGAAGGCATTCGGTTCTGCAGTGGTACCCGATTTGCTGGCAACGATGAAGAGCGTGTCGGACAGCGGCAAGCCTTGCTCAATGTTCAGGATAGTCGCCGGATCGGTTGTGTCAAGGACGGTGATCGGGACGCCATTATCATTATTACCGAAAGTTTCCGCCAGTACAAGAGGAGCGAGGCTGCTCCCTCCCATTCCCATGTGAACTACATGCCTGATGCCGGCTTCCTTGACTTCCGCTGCAAAATCCAGCAGATCGTCCACGATTTCTTCAATCTTCTCGGCGGCATGAAGCCAGCCGAGTGAATTCCTTATTATCTTCCGGTCAGTTTCATCGGTTTTCCAGAGAGAGGTATCTTTCTGCCACAGCCTTGATGCGACCAGTTCATCGCGTGCTTTGGCGATACGGTCGCCCACATCATTCGCGAGCGATCCGAGTGAAAATAGCTGCCGGTCGACGGGTTCGCGAAGAGCCGCCTCGCGTTTGTCCTGCAGCGACTTCAGCAGCACGGCATAGGCGTTCTCGAACTTGGTGACGCCATCGTTTTCGAGGTGCTGAGTAACCTCATCGATATCTATGCCGAGTGCCGGGAGGCGCTCAAGCACCCTGTGTGCGCTATCCAGGTCGACGGTCAGCCTTGCGGTCGGGTCGCCATGATCGCGATAAGCGTTGAGCGTTTCGAGCGGAAGCGTGTTTATCGTCTCCGGCCCAATGAGTGCTTCTGCGTACTTGACATCGCTGTACGCGGGGTTCTTGGTGCTGGTACTGGCCCAGAGGAGTCTCTGTTTCTTTGCTCCTGCCGCCTCCAGCTTTCCGAACCTGACGCTTTGAAAAATCTCGCCGTAAATTTCATGCGCGAGTTTCGCGCTCGAGATCGCGACCTGGCCGCGGGACCTAACGGCATCCGCCGTATCGGTACTCTGTTTCTGAATCTTCTCTTCAAATACCTTGTCGACGATCGAATCTATCCTGCTCATGAAGAAACTCGCGACGGAAGAAATGTTCGCCAGACTCTCCCCTTTTTCCGCTCTCGCTTCGAGCCCGGACAAATAAGCCTCCGTTACCTCACGGTACCGCGGCAGACCGAACAGAAGGGTGACATTTACATTAATCCCTTCGCTGATGAGCCGTTTTATAGCTTCAAGACCTTCCTTCGTCCCAGGGACCTTTATGTAGATGTTCGGGCGGCCGACGGCCTGCCACAGCTGACGCGCTTCATCGAAAGTCCGGTCCGCATCTCGCGCCAGAGTGGGAGAGACTTCAATGCTGACGTAGCCGTCTCCAGCTTTGGTCTTTTCATATATCGGTCGGAACAGGTCGGCGGCGGCTCTTATATCCTCAACAGTAAGGTTCCTGTAAATTTCCTCGACGGTCTTGCCTTCGAGCGCCATCGCACGAATCGATTCGTCGTAGTCGTGACTCCCGGCGATCGCCTTCTCGAAAATGGAAGGATTAGATGTGACACCAGAGATTCCGTCGTTGTTAATCAATCCCGCGAGATCACCCGACTTTACAGCCTCCCTCCGGATGAAATCCAGCCAGACGCTCTGGCCGAGATTCTCGAGGTCCAACAACGGATTTCTCTTCATCCTCAGCTCTCCATGTTATCGAGAGACGCTACCTTTGAAAGTCGGCGCCTGTGTCTATCCGCTCCGCTAAACTTCGCTTCCAGGAAAGTCTTAACGATCACCCAAGCCAGCTCGTTCCCGATAATTCTTCCTCCGAGGCAGATGACGTTGATATCGTCGTCTTCGACTCCCTGCCTCGCGGAAAAGCAGTCGTGGATCAGCGCTCCGCGGACACCTTTGACTTTATTCACAACTACGGAAGCGCCGACCCCGCTCCCACATATCGCGATGCCGCGCTCGACCTTGCCTGAAGCAACTTCCCGGCTGAGCGGTATGACGTAATCGGGATAGTCGTCGTTGTTGTCGAGCGATTTTGCGCCGTAGTCGACAACTTCGTGGTTTAATTTTTTCAAACGTGAAATGATTTCTTCCTTGAGTTCGAATCCGCCGTGGTCACAGGCAATGCCGATCCGCATTGAAGTACTCCTTGATTAGTAAGACAGGGTTCACAAGCGCAATTCATGCGCAACCTGTAATAATGTAACAAATTTTCACCAATGGAGCGTTTCAACTTCGGCAAAATGGGATGAATTTTCCCCCGACCTTCAGAAGTCCGGTTACAAACAGTGCGTGCCAGACGGCACTTCCGGGGGATGGCGTAACGTATCAATACTCGTGGTGACCGCATCCGTCCGGATTTACAGATACTCTTGCAAGCGGACGTCTTCCTATATTAGGTTACTCAGAAAAAAAGCCCGGCAGTCCTGCCGGGCTCCTGTAACCCGCTACCCCCAATCCAAAGGTCCTGAGTTAGTAACTAACCGTCATTGTGAATGTGCCATTATATGCCCCCGTGGTCTGACCCGTCGATACAGTACCAAGGCTTCCACCGAGCCACAAATAGTAATCGCCCTCGCTACCGGTAGTTCCGCTGAGATTGACAGTCGTTCCCGAAGTCACGCCCGTTGACGACCCTTGTCCCGTTGCTGATGACGATCCGTACACGTTAGGGGTGAATGTAAGAGTCGCCCCGCTCGGTCCGTTCATTGTGACATTCGAATAGCTGACTTTGACTGCACTCCCCCCATTTCCGGTTACGGTGAAAAGGACGCTGCTCTTCTGAGGATCTATTGCGGCGGGCGTTGTGCCGGCGACGATCGTGCCGAGAGATAACGGCCCGCCGGAGACTATGAGAGTTAATCCTTGAATTACGGTAGCGTTTATTGAAACCCCTGTCGAGGCCGTGTTCTGCGCAAGCGATGTCCGTGTACCGAAAAGAGCCATGAGGCAAACAACGGCGAGCGCTTCAATTCTGAGATTGCGTCGCAGGGGAGCAACGAGTTCTCCTGCCGCTGCACGGAATTTTAGTCCTGGCAATGGGGGGTGCTGTATTTTTCGCTTCAGATTCATCTACTATGATGGGTCAAGACACATGCCGGAAGCAGAGCGAGAAAGTGGCGTGAATACGCGGGTGAAGCTGAATCGGTGGGGGGCCTGTTACGTATCGGTAACGCGAAGATGGGAAAAAGTAAACTTAAAACCTACACTTAGTCCGGAGGATTTCCTGAAGGGAGAAGTCAGTCATTGGTTTTCGCCCGACGTTTAATTCTCCGACACAAGAAGGAGCCCCACCATAATCAACCGGCGGGGCCCGGGCTCTGGTAGTAGAAAAGTATCGTCTATTCTGCTTCTCCGGTCAGCTTGTCGACAAGCTTCGAGGCAATGAACGCCGTCTTCTTGTTCATATCGAAAAGAGCCTTATTCTTAGATTCATCCGGTGAAAGTTGACCGGATTTCCCCTTTTCAGACGCGCTCATAATCACCGAATGTGTCGATGGATCTGAAGCATTCAACTCGACACGCCATCTGCAGTAATACCATTCGTCAACAGGCTGCGTTGAAGGATCGGTTGTCGCGTTAATCTCGATCAGCAGATCGGCTCTCTTTCCACCAGAAGGGTCGACCATGAAGCCTTTCCCCGTGAGGAGATCTGTCACGGTCTGGACCAGCACATCCGCGCCGGGACCTTTACCCGAAATACCGATCACGAAATCATTCTGGATGAACTTAGTGATTGCGGAATTTTCTTCCGCATATGAATAAGGAGCCTGTATGCCTTTTCCTGAAGGAGAAACAATTCTGAAATCCGAATCGAGGGAAAGCCGGTCGGACAGCAGAGACCTCCGGAGAAGCATCAGCTTCAGCTTGTTAATCTTGCCGGAGACTGTGTCCACCTCTTCGCCCAGTCTAGTCACCTCATTGTCTAGTTCCCGAATTCTTTCGGACATTTTGACGGCAGCTTTCTCACGGTCGAGGACGGCAAGAGCGTAGTAGGCGGCATCCTTCGGGTTCTGCCAGACTTCGACGATCTCAGTACCCTCAAGCGTTTTCTTCAACCCCATGTCTATCCTGGACCGCGTGATTTCCTTCGTCTCGCCGGAGACTTTCCCCTCACTTTCCCTGAGAGTCTCGGACTTGTTGACTGAAATATCGGCCTTAATTTTGACGCTGAAGACCTCCGCGATGTGTGCCCTCGCGCGGCTCTCGGCGTCCTGTCTCGTGTCGCCGCTTCCGACTCCAACGATATAGAACTCTTCCGGGTATTCCTTGCTTTTTCCCCGGATCCAGTCCGGCTCCTGGGCAAAGATGGCTGCGTTGTACCAGAGGAGCAGCGCGATGGATACCAATATTCTCATGACACTTCCCTCTATCTAATGTCAGGAACTATTTCGACCGATAGAGCACCCGGTGTGATCGAAACTGTTTTGCTCATAACCGGTTCCCCATTCTGATCGTTGACGCCGACACTAAACTCTCCAGCCGGGAGCTTGATAAGGGCTATCTGGATGTCGTGCGGGAGAGTTCTCCAGGTTCTCACATCGGCTTTCTCGGAAGCATCGTATGCGGCGTCGACGACGACGCTTGTAAGGAAATTAGCAAGCGGGGAATCGTTCTTCTTCTTCACCTCTTTCTTCGCCTGTTCAGCCGCCAGAAACTTCAACAAAGCGCGGCCTGCGGTCTTAAGGTATATAAGACTTATTCTCTCATCCAGATTTTTCTCGGCAATGGCGTTCACATTTTCGCCGAGCTCAGACGTTGCCCGGTCCGCCACATCCTTTCCGCTTACGGAGACATTGTAGGTATTCACCCAATTCTGCCGGGAATGAAATTTTGGAACCGCAGCAACGAAAGTATGGACGGTGCCGTCCTTATCCATAATGGAAACCTTGAGCTTGACCTCTTCTTTCATGGGCCCTCGTCCGGAATAAATAACCACGAGCAGAGTCCCGACACCCCGCGGGGGAGCGGCGTATTTGATTCCAAACTCTCTTTCGTATTCCGCCAGCTCATCCTGGAAACCGAGCTCGCCGGCGGTTCGCACGAGATCGGCCTTGAGATAGGAAGGGCACCGCGTCGCAAAGAGAGTGTCATACGCCTTAAAACCTTCGTAGGCACTCCGGTACGAGATGAATGCGTCGTTCACTTCGCCGTCGGCTTCGTACAGCACACCCATGATGTAGCGAACGAACGCGTCCTGTTTGTAAGAATTCCTGCCGTCGTACTGTCTCGAGTACTCGTTGAGCTTCAGGTCGACTTTTCGCGCTTCAACCAAAGCGTCCTCGATTTTCCCGAGGCGGGCATAGTTCAGAGCAAGGAAAAGGTTTACGTAGACCTTCTCAAAGTCCTCGCCTTCGTACGGAAGGAGGTTATCGTTCAGAACCATTGAGCCGACGCCTTTGGATACGCTTTGAGTATAGAGGTCGTCCATTTCCCTTTCACTCTCGAGGAAATGCCTGCTGCTTAGCTCGTAGTCGCCGGCGTAGTGAAGGAGGAGACCGGATTCGAGGTTGTAAAGGACCGTGCTGTTCTTCCCGTAAGTCTCTTTATTCTCCTGAACAATTTTCGCCGCAGAAGCGTACCGTTCGGAGGCAAGTTCGGTGTCGACCTGTTTATAGAACCCCACGCTCATCGCGCATCCCTGCATCATAAAGGCAAAGAGCATAAGGAATTTCATTCGCGAGGTCCGACCCACGGTTCCAGGAAAGGCTTTATCTCCCATGGCACATCAGAATTTATATTTGTCCTGGGTAACGATCTTCTTGATCTTCTTCTCGCCGATCCAGACCTTCTGGTTCGTCGCTATGTCGACGAGTTCCATGTTGATCTGGTAGTACTTGACGGCTTCTCCCCCTTCTTTGTCTATGATCGACGAGATGTTTCCGATGAGCATATAGTCGGCTCCCGTTTCCTGGCCCGGGCCTTTCTGTGTATCTTCGGATGATTCCCTTGCCTGGTCCTTCCGCTCCTCACGGATCTGGTCGCGCTCGCGGGAGCTCGCGACGAAGTTGACGACACCGTCGTTCAGAAGCGATCGCTCGAGATCCTTCACGAAGGTGGTAACGTCGATATGTTCATAGCTTCTGTTCGTTATCTTGCCGACAATCACCGTCGGCTTCTTACCCTTGTCCTGGGTGAAATTGTCGACCCAGGAAGCTGACGTCAGATCTTTCACCATGGTTTCGGAAACGAGCCTGGAATCGGTGTCATTCCAGTCGCCGCTGACATCGGTGACCGCATCGGCGCTGACGCGCGACACCTGTCTCGACGCGCTGCAGCCGAACAACATAACGGAAAAGAGAGCGGCCACAATTCCGGGGATAGCCCACGAATTAGCAACCAACCCGGATTTAGGTCCGCGGCATTTCAGGATTACACTCATTTTATTCCTCCCTTCTTTTGATTCCGCCGGAGACAGTGTGAAGAGTCCGGCCAGGTAATTGGGGGTGAACTGAAGACTTCAACGCCGATTCAATTCATCCCGGTTTGAACCGGTTGACTTTCAATGCCGTCCTTTCGCACGGAAACGAGCACATAAAAGACACCGTTTGCTTCGTCGCACCATCGGGCCATCACACGGTAATCGCGTATGACGACCCAGACATGTTCATTCAGGACTTCCTGACCGGAGCCGGCGGCACTCTTCTCGATCGCCGCCAATGAGTCTCCTCCAACCTTAGCGAGCCCGAGAAGTGCCATTCGCTCGGCGCCCTCCCAGGAACTCATTTCATAGAAGTACCTGGGGGCAACACCAACGCAATAGTAACTTGAGATGCTCTGAGGAGTCTCACGCACCCAGCCGGGCTGATCCCCGGGCATCCGCACGATCTCTTTCATAGAATCCGGCACTTTGCACGAGCCATCCAGGGAGAGCGCAATGACGAAGTCCGGACAGAAGGACGCCGCTGCGGCACCGGTATCCGCCACCGCCTGCAGATAGGCCGAGGAGTCGATTGAGACTTTGACTTCTCCGCCCATCCACGCGGTTCCGGCTTCGGTGGTCCAGAATGCCTGCCCGAGCTCTACAACCGTTTGTCGCTCCCTGACAAGATTCGTGCGGGCGTTACGGGCAGCATGCGCCACAGCGGAGTCCTTGTTGAGCCATAGTGGCGAGTACCCGACGGCACTTCGAGCACATGGCAGGTTTTCCTGTTCGATGAACCACCTGGGATAGTACTGCGCAAGCGCGGATTGCACTCCCGCCAACAAAAGGATGAGTATTCCAAGCCGCCGCACGACGGATTTCGGTGCTCCTACTCCTGCTGGGTTTGCTGCTTCTTGAACTCTTCGTACTTCTTGACCTCGTCGTCGAGTTCTTTGAACGTCTGCGTGGCCCTGAAGCGCGTGTAGGCCTGCTCGTTCTTCTTCAGCTGGTCCATCAAAGCCTGGTTTGCCGCGCCGATGGGATATTCCACGAGGATGTAGGCACGCCAGAGACTGCCGTCCTTATTAATCTTCTGATTCTTGACACGGCTCCCGTTGAGCGTGGTGGACACGACGGTCTTCTCCGCCTGGGTAAACATCTGAAGCAGCTGAGCGTCGCTGCCGGTTCCGGTCTCTTCGCTGAACCGTTTTTGGAGTCCTTGGATCTTCAGTTCGATCTGGCGCCCTATATCGGCCCTGGCCGCGGAGGTGGCTTTATCGACCGCAAGCTGCATGTCTTGCGAGCTCTGTGTGTTTGCAGCATAGAGATAGTTCGGATCCTGTGGCGGATTCGAATACCAGTCGGGTATGTTGCCGGTGTCGGCTGTCTGGAGCCCTCTTGATCCACCGCATCCCACTATCCCCATCATGAACAGAATAGCCAAAGCAAATACGTAACGCATTTCAGCCTCCATTTTTGAGAATAACAGTTTATGTTATTTGACAAAGACGCCGGTCTCGACAGGCATGCTGGAATATGAAGCGGGAGAAATGAAGCAGAAGACCAGATTCGAACCGGGTATCGACAGAGCGCCATCGCACGACTACGATGTCACCCGCGGATCACAACCGACCGGTCTCCCATTTTCCGAAATGAAATTATCCCTTATGCATACCTAGTCAACACTGTCGGAGTCAGCCCTATGACAAACGAAAAGTAATGTCCCGCACTCTCACATGCAAGTTTCAGCGACGATATCTCAAAATGTTCGAAGCAGAGATGCGAGTCGATCGAATGTCATCTGTTCGCTCGAGTACGCCACGATGAGCGGCGCGAGCCCCCTGCTTCTGAAATCTGAAAAGGCCTTACGCGATGGGGGAAAAGCTATACAGGTGCGATTCGTGTTTAACGCAACGGAGGGAGCGAAATGGCGGTCCGGCGTCATCAGCTTGTTGAGACTTCCTTTCGACCTGCCACATATTCGAGACCGCAGCAGGGACAGAACCGAGATGTGGGATAGTAAATCGGTTCCAGACAATCCTGACAGCGCTCGATCATTTTCTCACCGCACTCGCGGCAATAAATGAGGGCCACTGAGATCTCCTCGTGCGCGCCACATACTGGGCACAGCCGGTAGCTTTCATTGCACTTGACCATAATTCCGATTAATCCTGGTTGATTTACTTCATTGTCATTGCATAATTATGCCCCGACTGAAAAGATTCGACGACAAAAAACGACGAATTCCGGCGATTTATTTTCCCTGCCGCGATCGCATCAATAAAGAAGAGATCGGCACCGGGCACCCATTCACACCGGGGCGGGTTGATCTCCGTACCATCCTATTGTTTATGTGGCATTACTTTGATAGTTTCATGCAAAGAAGATGAAATGCGGAAGGACCATCCCAACCGGCTCGGACCGACAGCGGTCTCTATTCCCAACCCCTCTTCCGCAATCGATCGAACAGGCATTTGATTCAAAGACATATTTACAGATTGAAGATGAGCGCAATTGTCCGGTACCGAAGCCGGGCAGGCAGCGACCGACACCTTAAAGAACCAGCTCACCGGAGGTAAAGTACCATGAAGCTTGCGACGCGGTTAACACTCCTTTTCACCGTCACATCATTCTTTTTCATTTTCCTCACGGCATCTGCGAAGGCACAGGCGCCGGATCCCAATCCGCAGATATTCTCCGGGCTACACTACAGGTTTGTCGGCCCGGGCGGAAACCGCGTGACCGCCGTGGTCGGGGTGCCCGGCAACCTCAACGTTTATTACGCTGGTGCCGCATCCGGTGGAGTTTGGAAATCGACCGACGCAGGTATCCACTGGAAACCGATATTCGACAAAGAGCCCGCGCAGTCGATCGGAGACATCGCGATCGCAGCATCGGATCATAATATAGTATGGGTGGGGACCGGCGAGCCGTTTATCCGTAGCAACGTATCGATAGGCGACGGTGTCTACAAATCGACGGACGCCGGCGAGACGTGGACTCACATGGGACTGACGCGGACAGGAAGAATATCGCGCGTCGTGATCGATCCAAAGAACCCCGACATTGTGCTCGTTGCAGCGGAAGGCAACTGCTACGGGCCACAGCAACAGAGGGGCGTCTTCCGGACGACGGACGGCGGCAGGACTTGGAAGCGTGTACTATTCGTCAACCCGAATACCGGCGCGTCCGATCTTGCAATGGACCCGGATAATCCGCGGATACTTCTCGCAGGAACCTGGCAGTACGTGATTCATACCTGGGGACAAAACAGCGGAGGGCCGGGAAGCGGCGTGTGGATGTCGCGCGACGAAGGTGCCACATGGGTAAGGCTCACAAACGGTCTTCCGAAAAGGCCGGTCGGCAAGGTTGCCGTGGGAATTGCACAGAGCGATCCGAACGTCATGTATGCCCTGATCGAGACGGGAGGAAACGGGCGCGGCTCACTTTGGAGATCGAGCGATGGAGGTGCAAGATGGTACGTCGTAAGCTATAACCGCATGCTGGCAGAGCGTCCGCACTACTACACCCGCCTCATGATATCGCCCGATGACGCGAACGAGGTCTATTTTCCCTCCAACGAGATCTGGTACACTCTCGACGGCGGAAGGACAGTTTACCAGACTTACTGGGCGGGGGACAACCACGCGATGTGGGCCGACCCGACGAACGCGAACCGCATGATGATCGGGAGCGATATCGGACTTTTCATCTCTACGACGCACGGCAAGAGCTGGCACCACATCGTTCTCCCGATCGGACAGATGTACCACGTTGCCGTGGATAACAGAGTGCCATATTATTTGTACGGAAATATGCAGGACGACGAGTCGGTCCGGGGGCCGAGCAACACGCGGACGTACGGCGGAATTCCCTCCAGCGACTGGAGCACTACAGCAGGCTGCGAATCGGGCTTCTCCTATCCCGACCCGGTTAACGATAATATAGTCTGGGGAAACTGCTACGCCGGCGAGGTCGACAGGTTCAATCTCAAGACGGGCCAGACGCGCTCGGTTAGTCCGTGGCCGAGCAAGTCGCTCGATTCTCCGGCAGGCGTATTGAAGTACAGGTGGAACTGGACGATGCCGCTGGTTATCGACCCGTTGCATCATAACACCGTCTACGTCGGGAGCCAGTACGTTCACAGGACGACGGATGCGGGACAGAGCTGGCAGATCATCAGTCCAGACCTCACCCTCGACGACCACAGCCACATGGGAAGTTCCGGCGGGCTTACTCCCGACAATCTCGGCGTCGAGTACTGGGGGACACTGACGGCCTTAGCAGTTTCGCCGATCAAAGAAGGCATAATATGGGCCGGTTCCAACGACGGCCTGGTTCACGTGACCACGGACGGCGGAAAGGACTGGATAAACGTGACGCCGAATTTTCCCGATCTCCCGAAGTACGGCACGGTCAGCCACATAGAACCATCCACATTCAATGCCGGAACCGCTTACATCAATTTCAATTTCCACCAGATGGACAACCGCGACCCATACATTTATATGACCACGGATTACGGCAAAACATGGAAGTTCATCAGCGGAGATATTCCGAAGAGCGTCTTCAGCTATGTGCACGTCGTAATAGAAGACCCGTTCCGGCAGGGGATGCTTTTTGCCGGCACTGAAAATTCGATTTACATGACGTATGACTACGGGACCCGCTGGATACCAATCAACACGAACCTTCCGCACGCGCCGGTATCATGGATGGTCATACAAAAGCATTTTCACGACCTGGTCCTTGCAACGAAGGGACGCGGTTTCTGGATACTGGACGACATCAAACCTCTGGAGCAGCTCACCCCGAGTGTTCTTAATTCATCCGAGTATCTTTTCAAGACCAGGCCTGCATATCGGTTTCGCCGCATAAGCATCCCAAGGGAAGTACCGGACGATCCTTCGATGGGACAGAACCCGCCTTACGGAGCGGACATCAATTATTATCTGAAGACAATCCCGAAGGGCAATGTCAAGATCACCATACTGGATTCCGCCGGGAACGTGGTACGCACATTCCAGGGGACGAGGGAGGCAGGAATCAATCGAGTCTACTGGAACCTGCGCTATCCGGATGTGAAGACGGTGAAGCTGAGGACGACGCCTCCGGCTTACCCTCAGATATGGAGCGACCAGAGATTCATCGGGAGAACAACGCGGCCGATCTACCATTGGGGAATCAGCCCGACACTCATGGGTGCACTTGCCGATCCAGGGAAATACACCGTCGAGCTGACCGTCAATGGGAATACATTGAAGCAGCCGTTGACCGTCCTCAAAGACCCTCATTCGGCCGGAACAATTGCGGATGTGAAGGCAAGCGTGAAGCTCTGGCGCGCAATAGACGCTGATGTGGACACAGTCGTCGGAATGATCAATTCGATCGAGCGGGTTCGCAAGCAGATCGAGGATATGCCGGTCTACATACACGGTCTGCCCGACGCATCTTCCATAATGCAATCAGCGAAAGAACTTGACGTAAAGATACAGAAGGTAGAGGACCGGTTGTTCCAGAAATATCTCGCCGCCGACGATGAAAAGACTTACGCCGCTCCAATGAAACTATACATGAAATTCCTGTGGCTTGCAGGCGAGGTCGGAGACGGCGCAGGGGATGTTCCGGGAAATCCCGATT
Source organism: Bacteroidota bacterium (assembly GCA_021811615.1). Lineage (GTDB taxonomy): Bacteria > Bacteroidota > Ignavibacteria > Kryptoniales > JAKASW01 > JAKASW01. The sequence continues at coordinate 30,074 of JAJZNW010000072.1, read as the reverse complement.
TCGCCCCGACAGACCAGGATGTGACGGTTTTCAATATGCTTAACAGCCGAATGGAGAAAGTCGAAGTCGAATACAGGACCTTGATGACATCGACCATACCCGCGTTTAACGACATGCTGAAAGAGAAAGGCATTCTTGCCGTCATACTCAATCCTACTCCGGTTGACGGGATGAAGTAGAAAAGCAACCTTTGGAAGGCAGCTCCGAAGAGGCTCTGCTGCCTTCCATAGGTAATCTGGCCCCTTCGCTTGGCAGCCGGTGTCAGGAAAGGAGGTACGGCTTCTCTTTTTGCAGCCGTATAACAAGCTCGCCGAAGAGCGTATTCGCCCATGCGAACCAGCTCCGGGTAAATTCCTTCGTGTCGTTCTCGTCGAACGATTCGTGCATGAATCCGGTGCCTGCACTCGACTCGACAAGAGTGGAAAGACATCTCGAAATCTCGTTGTCGTTTCGGCTTGTAAACGCGCGCATCATTATCGCTATCGGCCAGATTTTCCCGAGGCCGGTATGTGCACTACCGATCCCATCTCCGGCAGTTCCCTTGAAGTAGTAAGGGTTGCTACCGCTGAACAGGAACTGCCTTGTATTCTGGTAGACCTGGTCGCTTTCCGGGACGCAGTCTAAATATGGAAGTGAAAGAAGGCTCGGGGCATTGGCATCGTCCATGAATGAATGGTCGCCGAAGCCGTCCACTTCATACGCGTACATATCTCCGAACGTCTGGTGATTCACGACAGCGAAGCGCTGTACCGCCTCGTAGACTTCATCGGCAAGCGAGGAGCAATCACCGGCAAACTTTTCGTCTTTCATGATGTCGCGGGACATCTCCGAAAGCAGCTTTAAGACATGGACGGCAAACAGGTTTGACGGGACCAGCAACGGGAAGATGGTAGAATCATCGGAGGGCCGGAAGATGGACACTATCATACCTACCGGCTTGATCGGGTTTCCGTAACCGCCACCGGCAACTGTATCGGTTTGGACTGCCGTCACCCGCTGGAATTTGTATGGGCCGTGCCCGTCCTTTCTCTGCTGCTGCCTGAAGGTCTTGACGACAAGCTTCATCGCATCGCGCCATTTGCCGTCGAATGGAGAAGTGTCACCGGTTTCTTTCCAGTAGCGGTGCGCCAGCCTTATAGGGTAGCATAGCGAGTCGACTTCCCATTTACGCTCGTGTATTCCCGGCTTCATGGTTGTCAGGTCCTTGTCGAACGGGCTTCCGGTCGGGCCGTAGTTGAACGCATTGGCGTAGGGATCGAGGAGGATGCATTTCATCTGCCTGTTAATTACACCTGCGATAAGCTCTTTGAGCTTCGGATCCTGGTTGACGAGCGGGAGATAAGGCCAGACCTGCGCGCTGGAATCACGCAGCCACATGGCATCTATATCACCTGTAATGACAAATGTGTCGGGCCTGCCGTCGATCATCCCAAATTGAACCGTAGTGTCCAGGGTATTCGGATAGCAATTGCCGAATATCCAGGCAAGATCGCGGTTGCCGATTTGTGCCTGCACCCTTCGAATCTCTTCGTCGACTGCTTCGCTCACAAACTTTCTCTTATCGAGCGGGGGACGCTTGCTGTTGAAATCGCCTCCAACCTGAGCTGCCGCACCGAGCGCCGAGTGCAGCGGGCTCCTGTTCATAAGTGAGAGTCCGGCCATCGCAAGCCCGCCTGTTTTTAAGAAATCCCTCCTCGATGTCATTAAATCCTCCTGGGAAATTTGTATTCCAAATACACGTTTGTTCGAATGGTAATTTACATCGTCCTGCCTTGGCTTTCACACGGTCCAAGACATTTCAAAGAGGATATGTCATTATATGTCTCTCTTTCAAGGGAATAGAATGCGATAAGGCTGCAGGAAACGTGACGGGATAAAACGCGAGACTGACGCGATGGGATATCTTCTTTCCCTATCCAAATGGACACGCGCTGATTCTATACAGCCGGGGTTCTCTTATTTTCCGAGGATGACTTCGACTTCATTGTCCGATCCTTCCGGCTGAACCGGGACGACTGGACTAACGGGTTGACCGTTGAGCTTCACCAGCTTCACACCATGTTCGACGTGATCGGGATTCTTAACGGCTATGCGGTACGTGGCTCCGCGCCACTTCCTTACCGCCTCGAACCCTTCCCACTCCGGAGGTATCGACGGATCGATTATCAACCCCTCGTATGTCGGCCTTATACCCAGTATGTACTTCGTCGCCGCTGTATAGCTCCATCCTCCGCTACCTGTCAGCCATGGATGACGGGCCCGTCCGTATCCCGTATGATCCTTCCCCATCACGAACTGGCAATATACGTACGGCTCCGATTCCCTTATCTCTATCTTGTCGTTCTGGTTGTACGGCAACAGTGCGTCGTATAGCTTCATCGCAAGCTTCCCTCTGCCAAGCTTGCACTCCGCTATCACTGCCCACGGGTTCGGATGGCTGAAGATAGAACCGTTCTCCTTTATTCCCCTGTATACTCTCGTCACATATCCTATGTCGTCGTTCGGCTCCGTGTACGTCGGCCAGTTTAAATGCAGCCCGTACGGCGACGAGAGATATTTATGCACCGAGTCCATCGCCTTCCTCGCCCGCTCCGGCGACGCGGCTCCAGATAATCCCGCCCAGCTGTTGCTCTCCAAAAATATCTTACCCTCCTTGTTAGACTTCACTCCTATTTTTATTCCCGCCTTCGTCACTCCACGAGCGTACCATTCCCCGTCCCAAAGCTCCTCTTCCACAGATCTCCTCACCTGCTCTGCCATCCTCGAATATTCCTGTACGTCGTTCTCGTATCCAAGTATCTCCGCCGCGTCTATAAAATACTTCAGTGCCCAGTAGTGCATGAACGACACCATCCCGCTCTGCCCTCCCCCAAGGTTCAGGCAGTCGTTCCAGTCGGCACGCAGTCCCAAACATATACCGTTCTTCGCCGTCTGTTCCGCCGTGAAGTCTATCGATCTCTTCAAATGCTCATACACACTCCCCTTCCCCTTGTCCGCATACGGTATCTCTTCCTTAAAAAACTCCAGCTCGCCCGTCTCCATTACATATTCACACACCGATCCTACTATCCATAGCGCATCGTCCGAACATACATCCTCCATCCCGTGTATTATCGACTCCGCCGACGGCGTAGGTACTACAGTAGGCAGCTTCACTCCCGGTAATTTATCCTCCTGAGGCTTGAACACGTCAGGATCGAACAAGTGAAGCCCGTATCCTTTGCTCACCTGGCCGTGAAGCAGTTCCCTTATCCTCTCCTTCACTTTCTTCGGGTTCGTATGGGGAACCGCCATCACGTCCTGCGAAGTGTCCCGGTACCCGAGTCCCACTCTTCCTCCCACCTCGATGAACGATGCGAACCGCGACCATACCACGCACGTCTCCGCCTGGTACAGCGTCCAGATGTTCACCATCGTGTCCAACCCTTCGTTCGGAGTCCTGCACTGAAGCACCGACGTCTTCTCTTCCCAATACTCCTTGAGCGCTTCGAACGCCCTGTCCACATTCTTCACGTTCCTGTACTTCTTCCTTATCTCGTAACCCTTCTCCTCCCTCGATCCCACTCCAAGCATGAACACCACTCTCGTCTCTTCTCCGCCCTTCAACGTCAGCTTCTTCTGAAGGCTCCCGCAGTGGTTTCCTCCCAGTTCCGTACTGTCGCTGCACTTCCCAAGCTCCACCGCTATTGGGTTGCTCTCCGTCCGGTAACTCCCTATAAACCTGTCCCTTACACAATCGTACCCGTCCGGTTCGAAGCTCGAAGCCATATAGTGATACGTCCACGGCTCGTAGAAAAAATCGTACTCTATTATACCATCCTTATAATTACTCCCGCTCGCATATAGGCTCATCTGCAGGTTCTGGTTATCTATCTCCACGTGGTGAAACGAAAACTCCACATACGAGTATACGCTGAGCTTCCTTCTCTTCTTGCCTTTGTTCCTTATCCTTACGTCCCAGAGCTCCACATCGTCCTCTACCGGGATGAACATCAGCTGTTCCGCCTCTATCCCCCTGTAATCGCACTCGAACTTCGTGTACGACAGTCCGTGTCTCGTCGTGTACTTCGCCTTCCTGAAATCCTTTCCCACCGGCTGCCACGATATCGTCCAGTACTCTCCAGTCTCGTCGTCCCTGATATATACATAATGTCCAGGCCTGTCAAGCGGCACCCCGTTCTGCCTGAACCTCGTTATCCTGTGATCTTCCGTCGACCTGTAAAACATATACCCCCCCGCATTGTGAGATATCACCGTGCAGAGGTCTTTCACTCCAAGATAATTTGTCCACGACACCGGCACATCCGGCCGTTCTATTACGTATTCTTTATTCTTATTGTCGAAATAACCGTAGCGCATGCTCTTAATTCTCAATTCTCAATTTTCAATTCTCAATGTTCAATATCCACTTCCAGGCATCATCTATTTCGAGTGCGTGATTCTCATCCGCACTTTCACAGTAGTCACTCTGTCTCGAGATGAACCACGGGAAGCTCCCCAGATTCATCTTCGACTTTCCTAAAAGGGACAAACCACGTTACGAGGAACGACGGTATCGTTGCAATCATTACCCATAGAAAGAAATGCTTATAGCCGAGGTAGTCGCTTATAAATCCGCTCAGAGCCGAAGGTATCATGAGTCCGAGGTTCATCACGCCGGTGGCGAAAGCATAGTGTGCCATCTTATATTTTCCCGGCGCGATCTGCTGCATCATGAACAGCGTCAGGCCGATGAACCCGACGCCGTAACCGAGATATTCCAAAGTTGTGGCTGTTCCTATCGCAAGAAGGCTTGTCGGAGTCGTATATGCGAGGATCATGTAGACGGCGAAGGGGATATTGAAGAAGGCACACAATACTATGAGCGATTTGCGGAGGCCGTACTTCGCCGTGAAATAGCCGCCGAGTATCGATCCGAGTATGAAGGCTATCGGCGGAAAGATGCCGTAGATTATTCCGATCTGGGAAATAGATAGTCCCAGTCCGCCCGACGCGCGGCTCGCCTTGAAGAAGAGCGGGACGATCTTCATCGCCTGTCCTTCTGCGAACCTGTACAATATTATGAAAGCGACTCCCCATCCTATGTATTGCTTCGCGAAGAAAGTCTTGACAACGTCCCAGAAAGTCCCGAACGCCTCCTTCGCGGTCTTGACCTGACCAGCAGCGCCTCCCGTCGGAAGCATCTTTGCGTGGTAGATCCCGAGTAAAATCATTATCCCGCCGAAGAGCGCCATGACTATCATCCATGCGTGCACCACGCCGACGGACTTCTGGAGTTGCCCGGCTAAGAAGACGAAAGCTCCTTGCGAGAGCACCTTAGCGACATTATAGAACGCGCCTTGCCAGCCGACGTACTCCGCCTGCTCTTTCCCGGTCAGAGCATTTATGTAGACGCCGTCGGCCGCTATATCATGAGTCGAGCCGTTGAACGCGATGATCGCAAGAAGGGCTATGGAGTATTGAAAGAAGGTGGGGAGTTTCAGCGTGAGGGCAAGAAGTCCGAAGCCGATGCCGCCGATGAACTGAGTCGCGATGACGAAATATTTCTTCGTCTTGAACATCTCGAGGACCGGGCCCCACAACGGCTTGAGTGTCCAGGGGAGAATGACGAGCGTGGTGAAGAGAGCTATTTCAGCATCGTTGATCCCGAGCGATTTGTACATCAGGACAGATACGACGTTTATGACGACGAAGGGAAGTCCCTCCGCAAAGTAGAGTGTCGGAACCCAGAACGATGGACTACGTTTAGTCATGAATTTTTCACGGCTTTCATCCTCTACTACTTGAGAAGCAACATCTTGCGCGTTTGAACAAAACCGTTCGCCGTCATAATGTAGAAGTAAACTCCACTGCTCAGGCCGTTGCCGCTGAATGTAACTTCGTGCTCGCCCGCGTCGACCCTGCCGTCAACCAACGTGGTGACGAGTTGTCCAAGTACATCATACACAGAGATCCTTACGAGTCCTGATCCTGGGACCGAGAATCTGACGATCGTGGTCGGGTTGAATGGGTTGGGATAGTTGGCAAACAGTTTGTACCCTGTGGCAACCAACGGTTCGCCCAAAACCGGGGTTGCGCTCCTCATGGCGCCCGCAATCGCATCGAAGAGAGGTTGATGTCCCTGGTACAGGTCCTGGCTCAATTCCCATATCATAATACCACCCAATTGCTGGCGGAGCACGTAATCGACTTTCAACTTCACGGAGTTAGTGTCTTCAAAGGTGATGAATCCGGTTGTGTCGCTGTTCACCAGGTACGGCACCTGCGAGACCTCATCCCAGTGATATGACCACCCGTAGGAGAGGTCGTTCATCACATCCGGGTAATAAGGATTCGAAGTTGTCGTATTTGTAAGTTTCCTGTAAAGACCGGGAGCATTGAACTGCACAGCGTAGAAAGGGACACCTACGACCAGTTTGTTTCTCGGAATTGCCGCGCCTCTCCCGCTTCTTGCGAGCCAGTACGCGACCGCATCGGAATCGGAGCCGGCCTGGTTCGGATCGTTCGGCGATTCATAAAGCGGCGAGTTTTGACCGGAGTAGGCTGACCACGAACCGACGAAGTCGTAGCACATCACATTGAACCAATCTACATAATTGACCAGGCTCCGTATGTCGAAATACTGTCCTCCATATTCTGTGGGAGGTAAAGTCATGGTAATCAGCCATGATGTATCAACCGCATCGAAACGGGCGCGCAACTCCTGGATAAGGGAAGTGAGTTGGCCGGTTTCAATCGAGTTTGTAGGGGTCTCCCAATCGATATCTACGCCATCATAGTCGTTCGCTTTGAGAAAGCTGACGACATTTGAAATGAGGTTGGCGCGTTTAGCCGAATCGGAAGTAGCGATAGAGAAAGCAGTTCCGCTTCCGGCGCCCCCGAGTGAAATCAAGACTCTCGTGCCCGCCGAATGAGCCGCCGCTACCAGCTGTGGGAATGGAATTCCGGAGTCGTAAGATATCGCTCCGTCAGAGTCCGGAGTTCCAAACGCAACTATTATATCCGTAAGATCCGCAAACTTCACTTCGGTGTGCGGAAGCGCGGAAGAATTCCAGCTTGCGTAATAACCGACCACCCTACCCTGGGCGTCGCAGCGTCCGTCGTTGAACGCTATCGACAGCAAGATCAGGGCTGCGGCAGGCCACGATAACCGAGAGACGATTTCCGACACGGGCTTATTCCTTCAAAAAGTTGAGCTAAAAAGGCGACTCAAAGCTGCGGGGAGAAAACCACGGGGCCGCCGACGCGAGCCGGCAGCCCCGCTCCTGTAATGGGCATCAATCCACTACTTAAGGAGAAGCATCTTTTTTGTTATCGAGCTGGCGCCTTGACGCAGCGTATAGAAGTAGACGCCGCTTGCAAAGGCATCCATGTTGACGTTGTACACATATTGGCCCGCGGGTTTGTACCCCTGGTCAACGACTTTCACAAGTTGACCGAGGACATTGTAGACATCCAGACTCATCGCGCCGGCTTGTCTAAGGCTGACCTTGATGTCCGTCGTCGGATTGAACGGGTTGGGGTAGTTCTGAGAGAGAGCGAACTCTTCCGGGACAGTGACGGGCTGTTGTTTAACAGCGGTGACGCCGTTGAACCAATACGGGTCGCCCACCGGCTTGCCGTCAGTGCTCGCAGTCTGAAGCGTAGTATTGGAGTACTTAAGGGCGCTTGCTTCCGGCAAGGGCCAGGTCGGCACCCAGTTGTTGGGTTCCGGCTGGGGGACTTCGGTCCTCTGGTAAGCGTAGAATTGGGTGGTACCGGTGCCGTTCCTGACGGCTGCGACCCAGGCCAGCAGGCCGACTCCATCCGTCGTGTCGGTTCCGGGGCTGAGGACGGCATTAATTGAAGCTCCGAATCCGGGGTCGAGACTTTGATTTCCGGATTGGACCAAACTCGGGTAAGCTGAATTTCCGAACATGGCCATTGTCTGACTGTTCATGAACACGGGGGTATATAGCGAGTCCGTATGAGCAGTGTCGTCCCAGGCAGTCCAGAAGGATGTCAGGCCGGATGACCAGAAAGTGTCGTTGTTCTTGACTTCAATCTTGCGGGCTGCCTCGGCGGCCGCGTAATCCGAAGGACTCGTTATCGCGTGTCCAAGCAGCTTGGCAGCAGTTGTCGAATCGAGCGTGTCGAGGTAGAACACCGACGGAATTCGCGGAGGAGCCAGCTCATCCCAACCGCCGTTATACTCTGTCTTGTTTTCGCCGACGGCGTAGGTGTCGTAGAATATGTTATCGTCGAAAACGAGGTTGACTTCCCTTTCCGACCAGAACGGTCCTTTCGACGTGAGGATGACATCGTTGTGCGAGAAATTCATGTAAGTCGTGAGTCCGGTCGTCTCGACGGGACCCATAGCGATACCGAGCAAGGTGTTGTACTTGATACTGATAGTGTCAGTGTTCCATGATCCGGCAGAATTCTCGCTTCGAAGGAGTTCGGGCACGTAGTAGGCGCTGGCCACGTCGATGCCGTTCCTGAAGTCTGAGTTCGTGATAAAGAAATTGTCCCCGTTAGCGCTATATCCGATCTCGTATTGGGCGATGTTATCAAAGACGCAGTTATTGACCGACAGGGTTATGTTATCGGCGGACACCTGCACGCCCTGACCAGACGCGGTGTTGTTCAAGTTGTTCGGTGCTATACCCAGCAAATAAAGATTATCGAGCGATACCCTTGTCCCAGTTCCCGTGAGGGTGAAAAATATTCCAGGAATCGATCCTCCCGTGAGGACGTCCGCCTGGATGCAGGGAAGCTGGCCGTTCGGCCCGGGCACTCCGACGATTGACACGCTGGACTTCAGTGTGATCGTTGCATCAAGCAGGTAAGTAGTGTCGACAGAGACGAGCTTGTAAACACTGTGTGCCTGAGCACCGTCTGTAAGGGTATCACCGCCGATGACCTGGTCGATGGTTTTCGAGTCATTAGCGTAAACGACAAGCGTATCGTTTTGCGCGAACGACCGAATTGGTAAACTAAAGAGTACCACCATCGCCGTTATGAACGTCGCGGTGAATAGCTTCTTCATGGTACTACCTCCTTTTGGTTAAGTTTGATCCTAGTGTTGTTTATATAAATCAATATTGCTTGTTTCGTCCGGACACGGCCGCGATGCCGCAGCCGGTCGCGCACGCACCGGATTGAGACCCGATGGGGCATATCCAGGAACTTGCCGCAGGCCGAGTCCTGCATCGCGTATTTTCCATGAAGTTCGCGCGGACATCATCAGAGCTTCACCCTCAATCCGAGATCGGCAGTCATGCCGTACGATTGAACCGATTGCGGAACACCTGTCGGCGCTTGTATTACGCTCACATCGTTCTCGCTGTTAATGTTGCTGAGGTCTCCGTAGAGTTGAAGGCCCTGCCAGGGCAGATCCTGTTTCGCCGAAATATCCCATCTCGTATATGCAGCTGTTGTCGTCCGAAGGTAGCTGTAGAAATTTGTGCCCGAGAAAATCTTATCCTGGTAGATCATGGAGACACGAATCGAGAACCCCCTGTAGTCGTAGCCGAGAGAGAGATTGGCGATGTTATCGGGCTGGTAAAGAAGCGGGTCGACGTACGATGTGTCGACGTAAGTGAGCGAGCGGCCGACCTTCACCGTATTGACGTAAGGATATTTCTCCTGCGAGAAGACGTGCGTATAGTTTATATCGAGGACGAGGCCGTCGAAGGGATGGGGCAAATACCAGAAGTGCGTTTCCCAGTCGAGTTCAAAGCCGTAATCGACTGCCGGGATTGTATCGTTGACGAATGTGAATACCTGATAATTGCCGGTGGGTGCCGGTGCCGAGGCGACGAGTCCCTGCGGGAAATACTGGAGGGCCTCTCCGGGCAGCACGTAAAACGAATACGGGAAAATCATATTCGATATACGCTTCAGAAAGCCCCCTGCGGTCAGAAGACCAATGGAGTTATTGTAGAATGAGAAATAGGCGTCGTAGTTCGTCGAGCGCGACGGAGACAGCTGAGAATTATTCCAGGCGATGCTGCCTCCCGTGGACACATCGATCCTCGGTATTATCGCCTGGTAATCGGGATAAGCGAGAGTATGTGTGTACGCCAGGCGGACACTGAACCAGGTCAGCGGTTTATACTCCAAAGCGACATCAGGAAGCCAATAGCCATGGTTTTGAGTGACCGTGGTATCGTAGTGATTGTAAGGTCCTCCCAATCCGGATGCCGTATTCTCGATTCCCTGCACTCCCGTGTATGTCGTTTGAAGATACTGATACCTGACTCCCGGGATCAGCGTGAGCTGCGGACCCATATTGATCGTAGCCATTACGTAGGCCGCTCCCTGGTCCTCGTGACCGTTGTAATTGTTGGTTGTTGAATTGAACTGGTCGTGGAAATAAGAAGCCGATGCAAGCGGGTTTTGTTCGATCAGGGCGGCGTTCTGCCCGAGATACGAGGTAAGGTTGGAAAGCATCCCGTAACTGAGAGGATATATCATGCTGTAATTTCCACCTCCCTTGAGGAAGTTGGCGTAGCTGTAGCTCGGATCGACAAACGGCGCCATCGGCAGCTGGGTTGTGTTCACGTAAGGCCCGAGCGCTGAGAAATGCCTGGCGATGAGGCTATCGACGTACCGAGCGCTTGCCAGGCCGAGTCCTTCGGATCCCGTCGTGTTGTAGTAGTAATTCCTGGTTTCGTAACGGTATGCTCCTCCGAATTTGATGACGGAGGTGATCTCATCGGACAAATTCGCGTTCATTTCCAAGTCTAATCTCGCCGACAGTGAGCGTGCGCCGGAGAAACTGTTGTAATTGACGATGTTGTTCAGGAACGTCTGGGCGAGATCGTTATTCGCGGTCTTCGGGAGCAGCTCAGGATTTATGTCAGGCTGGTTAATCAGCCCGCCGAGCCCGGCGGAGCCCTGTTGAAAACTCACCGTCCAATCGTTAGGGTCTTTGCTCTCGGTATACGCATGGGCCAACTCCACGTTGACGTGAAAGATCGGCAATTGGTACTGGAAGCGAAGGGAGTTTGTTATTACGCTCAAAGTCGAGCTAGTATAAGCGAGCGAGTAGTTGTGGATGTTGCTGCCTGCGCTGCCGGCAATGCCGAAGTACTCGCCGCGATCCTGCGAATTCGTCGTACCGGTGCTAAGGAAGTTCGAGAACTTCAAGGTCCCTTCGGGCAGCCTGTAATCCAGGACGAACGCTCCGTCGTAGCGTTCCCTATTGCTGGGAATATTGTCTAGGTTGAGGCCTTGTGTCAGATACGTATTTGCCTGATCGCCGAGATTGGAATATGACGCACCGAGCTGGTCGGAGCTAAGATTTCTTCGCTCGACATCGGCCTGGGCGAAGACTCCGAATTTGTCGTTGAAGAATCTGTCCTCCGCACTCGCGACATATTTGTAATTATTGAACTTGTTCGTCGCATCGGCGAGACCGTTATACCCGCCCTGGGCCGTGAGGTTGAATTCAGGGACACCAGGTTTCACGACGTGAGCCTCCCGCAGTTCGAGGTTGACGACTCCACCTATGACATCCGCGTCCATGTCAGGAGTCACGGTTTTCTTCACTTCCATTCCTTCGAGCATATTCGATGATATCATGCTTAGATCGACGCTGGAGTTATTCTGATTCGAGGAGTTCACGCGGACACCGTTAATCTCGATCTCATTGAACTTCGGCGCCATCCCTCGAATTACAACCTGGTCCGCTTCACCTCCGCTTCTCAAGACAGAGACCCCCGGGAGTCTTCCGAGAGATTCGGCGGCATTGGCGTCAGGCAATTCCTGAATCCTGGCAGCTGAGACCACATTCACGATTTGATTTGACGACAACTGCTGGTTGATCGCCTGGTTCTGACCGTTCGCCTGAGCGGTCACAACGACCTCTTTGCCCTGAATGCCAACCGCTTGCAGTTTCAATTCGACTTTCAAATTTTCGCCGGGCGCGACTTTCACGCTCGTCTCTTTGGCTTTATAACCGATATAAGTGGTCCGCAGGGTGTACGAACCCGAAGGGACAGTCCTTATCACAAAATTGCCGTTAAGGTCGGTTGAAGCTCCCATGCTTGTGCCGACCAGCAGGACGTTTGCGCCCGGGAGCGGATCGCCGGATTGCTCGTCCTTGACGGACCCTTGAATTGTCCCGCTGCCGGCGGCAAAGGCCGGACCGAGCGAGAGAAATAACACCGACATCGAAATTGTAAGAGCGGTAATGATTCTACGCAACATCATATTCTCCTCTTATGTTTGAGGACTGTGATTTTTTGTTCAATATAAACGGGCGCATATCCCATTCGACGACCCGGGCCGGTAGTTGTCCGGTTGACCGGGCTTAGATTGAACCGGGTTGTATAAAATTGATTAGATAGAATCAGAAGGATGGAAGAAAGTCGGTGGCAAAGATTCAACGAGTCACCTTAACGTTTTCCATGGACTGGCCTCCATGATTTTGTATCCGTCGAAGACTCCTTGTATTGCAAGAGCGACCGGTCCCTTCAGGCATTCCTTGTTGCTTTTCGAGACAGGGAAAACATCGACGAAATTATCTGCACCAGGCAATGGCCTTTCGCCCAGGACGTTCATGATTTCAGGGTGGATCAGCTCCCACGCGTCAGCGATGGCACCATCAATCACAACGCATTGCGGATCGAGAGCCTTCATGATGGTTGCTATTCCGACCCCGATGTAGTGGCCGGTTTGCTTGATCACGGAGCTTGCCACCTCGTCGCCCGTGGAAGCTCGGAGAATTATCTCGCCGATCCCGACATGTGAATCCGGGCCGATTGGTTCTCCGAGCGCGGTTGTATAGCGGGAGGAGATTGCAGGATCAGAGATATATGCATCCCAGCAGCCCCGGACTCCGCACTTGCAAGGTAATCCGTTTTCGTAAATGGCCATATGGCTGAGTTCACCGGACGCGTAATGATCACCCAGAACGACCCTCCCGTCGATGATTATTCCTGCACCTACCGATTCACCTATGGAAAGGAAGAAAAAGTTGGACAGATCCGTGACATTGTTACCGAACAGCATTTCAGCAAGAGCGGCGGCCTTCACAGTATCACCAGCTACGACGTTTTCAGCCAGTGGAATCATATCTCTGAGGATATCACCCACGCAAACATTTTGCCATTGAAGATTTGGCGAAACGACGAGCCTGGCATTGCCAGGATCGACGACGCCTGATATCGAGACTCCGATTGTGCGTGGAGGGTCAATTCCCAGGGAATTTGAAAGCGCGAGTAACTTCTCGGCACATCGCGACAGGGTTTGCGGAGGGTTTGACTTGTCAGTCGGTAATGAGGAATAAGATTTGAGGTTGCCGCAGATGTCCGCGACAGCGACGCGCGACAGTGATGCGCCGATCTCTATCGCGCCGACAAAATGGCCGTCACATTTCAGGTATAGATCGATAGGAGTTCGTCCCGGGCCTATTGCGTCTCCGATTCTCTCGTAAATAAGATCTTCCCTGAGAAGGGCCGACGCGACATCCGAGACGGTGCTGGGGTTCAGTCCGCTTAGCTTAGCGATCTGGGAGCGGCTGATCGGCTGCATTGCCCTAATCAAGCCGAGCACGACTCCCCGATTCACCACTCTCAGGACAGATGCTTTTCCGGCAATCATATCAACGACACTTTACTGGTCCTCCTCAGTTTTCACAGTCCAGGCCGATACCGTTTATTATCGCCTCGAATAAACTGATGAAGTTTAAATGAAACAATCGTCAATGTCAAGCGTTTTCTTTTCGGTACTCCCTCAAAAACGCGTCAATGTCGGCGTACCCGAAATCAACACGAATAATCACGCGTCTGTTTTTTCATAGAAAAAACAAAGTGTTAGCGCTAACAGGACGACGAGATGACACCCCCTTCTACAGGACACCAAGCTCTCTACGCAACGCCGCAAATGGCCATATCATGGCACAGCATTCAGGGCCACACTCCTTACGGTGATTCCTGGACAAGGACGCCCCAAGCATCCCCAGCCATAACGAGAGCGATAGCATGACAGTGAGCCTCACGAGGATTATTCGCAACGGCAGAGGTTACAAGTCAGATCCGGTAGACTTTTGTAATTTTCCATAGAGCACTCCAGCCTCGGCCGAAGGCGCTGAGCTGCGCTCGACCGTGCAAGGCGTCTGTTTGTTAACCTGGTGCGTGTAAAACCCGAAAGCTCTTATTCCCTTCCGCAGGACGAAGTGCTCCCACAAGGGAGTTGCATCCACGATATCGGAGCGTAGTCTTGCAGAGACAACCGGGCAGAAATCCCTGAAGGCACGGGAACTTTACGGAAGATTTGCCTCCATGGCGGCTAAGCGCACTTCCCCATCAAAACATCTACGCGGTTTGCCGTGTGAGCGGGCTGTACGGGTACGATACCGTCGACTTCGCTCCCGTTCAAAAGAATCGACTTCACACCATGTTCGACGTGATCGGGATTCTTAACGGCTATGCGGTACGTGGCTCCGCGCCACTTCCTTACCGCCTCGAACCCTTCCCACTCCGGAGGTATCGACGGATCGATTATCAACCCCTCGTATGTCGGCCTTATACCCAGTATGTACTTCGTCGCCGCTGTATAGCTCCATCCTCCGCTACCTGTCAGCCATGGATGACGGGCCCGTCCGTATCCCGTATGATCCTTCCCCATCACGAACTGGCAATATACGTACGGCTCCGATTCCCTTATCTCTATCTTGTCGTTCTGGTTGTACGGCAACAGTGCGTCGTATAGCTTCATCGCAAGCTTCCCTCTGCCAAGCTTGCACTCCGCTATCACTGCCCACGGGTTCGGATGGCTGAAGATAGAACCGTTCTCCTTTATTCCCCTGTATACTCTCGTCACATATCCTATGTCGTCGTTCGGCTCCGTGTACGTCGGCCAGTTTAAATGCAGCCCGTACGGCGACGAGAGATATTTATGCACCGAGTCCATCGCCTTCCTCGCCCGCTCCGGCGACGCGGCTCCAGATAATCCCGCCCAGCTGTTGCTCTCCAAAAATATCTTACCCTCCTTGTTAGACTTCACTCCTATTTTTATTCCCGCCTTCGTCACTCCACGAGCGTACCATTCCCCGTCCCAAAGCTCCTCTTCCACAGATCTCCTCACCTGCTCTGCCATCCTCGAATATTCCTGTACGTCGTTCTCGTATCCAAGTATCTCCGCCGCGTCTATAAAATACTTCAGTGCCCAGTAGTGCATGAACGACACCATCCCGCTCTGCCCTCCCCCAAGGTTCAGGCAGTCGTTCCAGTCGGCACGCAGTCCCAAACATATACCGTTCTTCGCCGTCTGTTCCGCCGTGAAGTCTATCGATCTCTTCAAATGCTCATACACACTCCCCTTCCCCTTGTCCGCATACGGTATCTCTTCCTTAAAAAACTCCAGCTCGCCCGTCTCCATTACATATTCACACACCGATCCTACTATCCATAGCGCATCGTCCGAACATACATCCTCCATCCCGTGTATTATCGACTCCGCCGACGGCGTAGGTACTACAGTAGGCAGCTTCACTCCCGGTAATTTATCCTCCTGAGGCTTGAACACGTCAGGATCGAACAAGTGAAGCCCGTATCCTTTGCTCACCTGGCCGTGAAGCAGTTCCCTTATCCTCTCCTTCACTTTCTTCGGGTTCGTATGGGGAACCGCCATCACGTCCTGCGAAGTGTCCCGGTACCCGAGTCCCACTCTTCCTCCCACCTCGATGAACGATGCGAACCGCGACCATACCACGCACGTCTCCGCCTGGTACAGCGTCCAGATGTTCACCATCGTGTCCAACCCTTCGTTCGGAGTCCTGCACTGAAGCACCGACGTCTTCTCTTCCCAATACTCCTTGAGCGCTTCGAACGCCCTGTCCACATTCTTCACGTTCCTGTACTTCTTCCTTATCTCGTAACCCTTCTCCTCCCTCGATCCCACTCCAAGCATGAACACCACTCTCGTCTCTTCTCCGCCCTTCAACGTCAGCTTCTTCTGAAGGCTCCCGCAGTGGTTTCCTCCCAGTTCCGTACTGTCGCTGCACTTCCCAAGCTCCACCGCTATTGGGTTGCTCTCCGTCCGGTAACTCCCTATAAACCTGTCCCTTACACAATCGTACCCGTCCGGTTCGAAGCTCGAAGCCATATAGTGATACGTCCACGGCTCGTAGAAAAAATCGTACTCTATTATACCATCCTTATAATTACTCCCGCTCGCATATAGGCTCATCTGCAGGTTCTGGTTATCTATCTCCACGTGGTGAAACGAAAACTCCACATACGAGTATACGCTGAGCTTCCTTCTCTTCTTGCCTTTGTTCCTTATCCTTACGTCCCAGAGCTCCACATCGTCCTCTACCGGGATGAACATCAGCTGTTCCGCCTCTATCCCCCTGTAATCGCACTCGAACTTCGTGTACGACAGTCCGTGTCTCGTCGTGTACTTCGCCTTCCTGAAATCCTTTCCCACCGGCTGCCACGATATCGTCCAGTACTCTCCAGTCTCGTCGTCCCTGATATATACATAATGTCCAGGCCTGTCAAGCGGCACCCCGTTCTGCCTGAACCTCGTTATCCTGTGATCTTCCGTCGACCTGTAAAACATATACCCCCCCGCATTGTGAGATATCACCGTGCAGAGGTCTTTCACTCCAAGATAATTTGTCCACGACACCGGCACATCCGGCCGTTCTATTACGTATTCTTTATTCTTATTGTCGAAATAACCGTAGCGCATGCTCTTAATTCTCAATTCTCAATTTTCAATTCTCAATGTTCAATATCCACTTCCAGGCATCATCTATTTCGAGTGCGTGATTCTCATCCGCACTTTCACAGTAGTCACTCTGTCTCGAGATGAACCACGGGAAGCTCCCCAGATTCATCTTCGACTTTCCTAAAAGGGACAAACCACGTTACGAGGAACGACGGTATCGTTGCAATCATTACCCATAGAAAGAAATGCTTATAGCCGAGGTAGTCGCTTATAAATCCGCTCAGAGCCGAAGGTATCATGAGTCCGAGGTTCATCACGCCGGTGGCGAAAGCATAGTGTGCCATCTTATATTTTCCCGGCGCGATCTGCTGCATCATGAACAGCGTCAGGCCGATGAACCCGACGCCGTAACCGAGATATTCCAAAGTTGTGGCTGTTCCTATCGCAAGAAGGCTTGTCGGAGTCGTATATGCGAGGATCATGTAGACGGCGAAGGGGATATTGAAGAAGGCACACAATACTATGAGCGATTTGCGGAGGCCGTACTTCGCCGTGAAATAGCCGCCGAGTATCGATCCGAGTATGAAGGCTATCGGCGGAAAGATGCCGTAGATTATTCCGATCTGGGAAATAGATAGTCCCAGTCCGCCCGACGCGCGGCTCGCCTTGAAGAAGAGCGGGACGATCTTCATCGCCTGTCCTTCTGCGAACCTGTACAATATTATGAAAGCGACTCCCCATCCTATGTATTGCTTCGCGAAGAAAGTCTTGACAACGTCCCAGAAAGTCCCGAACGCCTCCTTCGCGGTCTTGACCTGACCAGCAGCGCCTCCCGTCGGAAGCATCTTTGCGTGGTAGATCCCGAGTAAAATCATTATCCCGCCGAAGAGCGCCATGACTATCATCCATGCGTGCACCACGCCGACGGACTTCTGGAGTTGCCCGGCTAAGAAGACGAAAGCTCCTTGCGAGAGCACCTTAGCGACATTATAGAACGCGCCTTGCCAGCCGACGTACTCCGCCTGCTCTTTCCCGGTCAGAGCATTTATGTAGACGCCGTCGGCCGCTATATCATGAGTCGAGCCGTTGAACGCGATGATCGCAAGAAGGGCTATGGAGTATTGAAAGAAGGTGGGGAGTTTCAGCGTGAGGGCAAGAAGTCCGAAGCCGATGCCGCCGATGAACTGAGTCGCGATGACGAAATATTTCTTCGTCTTGAACATCTCGAGGACCGGGCCCCACAACGGCTTGAGTGTCCAGGGGAGAATGACGAGCGTGGTGAAGAGAGCTATTTCAGCATCGTTGATCCCGAGCGATTTGTACATCAGGACAGATACGACGTTTATGACGACGAAGGGAAGTCCCTCCGCAAAGTAGAGTGTCGGAACCCAGAATGCGGGGCTTCTTTTTTTCAGGACTTCATTAGGCATTCATAACTTTCCGTAGAAGTTGAAAGATATCCGGCAGCCTACTAGAATGCTTCCTGCCAGAAGAAATCAGCAATTTTGACGAAGCCTGAATCAAGGAGGGGTCGACGAAAGAAACCCGCGGCATTGCGGTGATGAGATATTCTCCGGCACAAAACAGCTTGGAACTCACATCTTTCGCCAATCCACAAGTCCATTGAAGACTTTAGTTGTACCTGAGCACCTCAGTGAGTCCAGGACTCATCATTAGGTTAGTAGAGGCAATATAACAAAAGAAAGGCGAATATTTTCATTAAGAAAAAACGAACGGCGGACTGCCTGTTGGCAAGGCAGTCCGCCGCTGTAATGGGGCTATTCCACTACTTAAGGAGAAGCATCTTTCTGGTTATTGAGTTAGCCCCTTCTTGTAGCCTATAGAAATAGACGCCGCTAGCGAAGGCGTCCATATTAACGTTGTAGACGTACTCGCCCGCAGGCTTGTAGCCGTTGTCAACGACCTTGACAAGCTGGCCGAGGACGTTGTAAACGTCGAGGTTTACTACTCCCGCCTGCTTCAGGCTGACCTTGATCTCAGTCGTCGGGTTGAACGGGTTGGGGTAGTTCTGTGAAAGTGCGAATGATTGGGGAATTGTGTTCGGCACCTTCTGCACGCCGAGTGCCAGGCCGCCTGCTGCCTTCCATGCCGCCAACTGGCTCGGGAACGCGTTCAGATCTCCGAGAGCATAGCCGTCGGTACCGGCATGCTGTAACGAAGTATTCGAGTATGTGAGTTCAGGTAGAGGCCACAGCCAGCTGAACAGCGGCTTGCCGTTGGTATAATCCCACATGTAGTTCGGATATGCGTTTGCTCTGATATCGAGGACATACTTTATCGCGCTGTCGATCTGGGAAGACACGAAGGACGGGAAACCCGGGTCAACACTGTCGTTGTTGGCCGAGATGAAATTGGGCCATTCCGCCTTATCGGTAAACATATGCTGCGTTCTGCCGTTCATGAATCCCTGAGGCGGTATCAGGATAGCCTTCACGGTGGCTGTGTCCACGAGTGTGTCGTTGGGCGGATGATTGAGGTTCACCACGGAATCAGGATAGCTTACCTTCACCATCTTGGTAACAGTATCATTGTACGCCGTCCAGAAATTCTGGATTGCTGCCGGCCAGTAATATGCATTGTTAAGTACCTTAAAGACCCTACTGGATTCCGTTCCACCGAAGGCTTGCGCCAGGGAAGGGTCGAGTCCAAGGGTGTCGGTGCTGACCGTTGATGAAGCGCTCCACGCGAAGGACTTATAGAATATTGTATCATACCACTCGGCGTAGGCCTCGTCAATTTGCTGGCCGACCATCAGCGTCGAATAGAAGATGTTGTTTTCGATATAGTCATTCGTGCCGAAGAAATCATTTATCGGGTTGACCTGGGTGAGACAGACCGTGTTATGATCAAATCGTTCAAACTTGACATAACCCGTCGGCACGTCGGCATACGAGTTATTATTGAACATAGTATTATTCACTATCATCAGGGTATCGACCGGATTACCGTGTGACTCCCAGTCGTGCCCTCCAAAGTAAGACGACGAGTGAATATCGTTTACGAAGTAGCAGTTCGTGATGTAAAAGTTTTCCCAGCTTCCGAAGGAATCCATGGCGCCGTCGCTCCATTGGTCGAAGACGCAACTATCCACATGTACATCACTGCTGTCTCCGTTGACGACGACAGCGTCTCCCCAGCCAAGCCAGTGACTGTTATACGGCACGCCGAGGAGGTACAGGCCTCTCAGGGTAAGGTTGCCGCCGTCTGAATTGATGAAGGTGCTGGGTGACGAGCCATCGGCCAGGACCGCCGGAGCTATCACTGGAGGAGTTGTCGTACCGGGTTGTGAGACGATCGTCAAGTTTCCGTTGACGTTGATCTGACCCGTGAAGAAATAGACTGAATCTCTATAAAGGGCGTAAATCGCATTGGGATTTGCCCGTGCTCCGGTTGATGTTGTATCTGCGCCGATGTAATCGCTCAGGCTTCCGTTTCCCATGCTCGGGGTAACCCAGACAGTATCGGACGCCGTTCCGCTGCCGTACTGTGCATATACGGCCCGGGGCATACAAGCGAGTATCACAACAGCCGAGAGAGCCATCGCTGTTAAAATCGCTTTCATGTAGTTCCTTCTCCTTCTTGAGGTTCTTGGAGTTAATTGTTCTTGAAGATAATTACCGCTCCGCGCGTCATTTCAGCCTCGGGACGGCTTTTGGTGCTAGACATGATCATAAATGACTTGGCATCATCACCTCCTCGGTGGGTGAAAAAGCTCCGGGCCATCTGTAAGTGAATTCTTGGCCTGTTGCCGGAAATTGTGTTGATATCAGATTTCATATTTGCATTCTTATCCCAAGATCGGCCGTCATGCCGTAATAGTACTCGTAACTCGGGAAACCCGTTCCCTGAATATTCTGAATGTTCGGTTCACCGTTTATGTTGTTCAGATCCAGATAGACCTGAAGCCCGGACCAGGGAAGATTCTGTTTGACCTGAGCATCGTACTCAAGGAATTGCGCCGTGGTTGACCTCAATTGCGGCCAGAAGTTGGTCGCCCAGAATATGTTGCCGTTGTAAAGCATCGAGACACGAGCGCCGAACCCACCCAGATCGTAACCGAGGGTTACGTTCACTATATCATTCGGCTGATCGATAAGCCGGTCTGAATAGTTGGTGACAACGGTATCGACTACAACCGGATACGTAGGATGGACGATATCAAGATATGTGTAAGGATACTCCGCTTTCGACACGACGTGAGTGTAATTCACGTTCAGGACCAAACCTGAAAGAGGGCCGGGCAGATACCAGAAGTGTGTCTGCCAGTCAAGCTCCGCGCCATAATCGTAAACAGGAAAAGGATCATTGACAGAAGTCGTCAACGAATATCCTGCGGTATAGCTGGGGAGCCCCGCATAGTCAGCAGGGTTAATTACATATGTATTACCCGTCGCAAAAATGAGATTGTGAATTCTCTTGTAAAAAGCATCCACAGAAATAAGGCCTAAGGTATTATCATAGACCGAGAATATGGCGTCGTAATTTGCAGATGTGGCAGGTTTTAGAACATAATTGTGATAATCTACGCTGTTGTTTCCTACATCCAACTCAGGCGTTATGTCGGTGTAGTCGGGATAGTTGAGTGTATTTGTATATGCAAGATGAATCTGGAACCACGGAGTGGGGTTGTAAATCAAATGGACCATCGGGAGCCAATAGCCGTTGGCTTCGTTCATTGTAGTGTCATAATGTGCAAACTGGTACCTCGAAGCAGGGCCAAGGCGGGAGAGAGCCCTGGGGGCGCCAAACTGGGTCTGCAACACCTGGTATCTTACGCCCGGCAAGAAAGTCAGTTCGGGACCAAAGTGGACTGTTATCATTCCATAACCGGCGCTCCTATAGGCCTGTCCCCAGTAGTTGTTTATTCCAGATTGCAGTGCGTCGGGAGACCATGACTCCAGCGTGCCGGTCCTCTTTGCGATGTTCAGCACCTGCTCCATCAGGGCGAGATTTATAGGCAGACCCATTTTGTATCCACCTCCAAGGAAATTGCTTCCGTAGCTATAGCTGCTGTCGGCAAACAACGGAAGGATTGCACCGTAGGTGTTGATTGTGGATCGCATCCACGGATAATTCTGGGCGATACCTGCTACCACATTGGCTCCGCTCGGCTCTACGTTCCCGTCGCCTTGAAGATAGTTGAATGACCTGTTAGTGTATCTGAATGCTCCGCCAAATTTCAGCACACTGGTAATCTGTTCGGAAAAGTTTATGTTCGTCTTTAAGTCGAGTTGGGCCCCTATGTCGTCTTGCCTCAACATGCTGGACGCTTGCTTCAACAGGTCCAACCCTGTTATCTGCAGGCTATCGTAAGCTAAGGCAGGAATCTTAGTCGGGCTGAGGCTCTCGGCCCCCAACGAACTGAAACCGGTCGGCAATCCCTGCACGAAGTTCCATGTATCTATATAAGGCAGATGGGTTTGAGAGAATGCATTTGAGAGTTTCAGGTGGAGATTCAATGCCGATATTTGCTGCTGGAAATCAAGTATACTGGTTGCGGCAATTAAATTCTGCTGTTGTGCCTGGAGACCATACACATGGTCGTTTCCACCATCGACGAGGTTAAAGCTCTCGCTGCGATTCACGCTATTCGTGATACCGGAGCTGAAAAAGTTCATTAAGCCGACCTTCCCTTCGGGGAGGCGGTAATCAAATGTCAAAGTAGCATCGTACCGTTTCTGCGTACTTGGGATATCCTGGAGAGTCACGCCTTGCAGATAAATCGGATTTACCACATTCAACTTCGGGCTATTTACGCCATAGCTTGCGCCGAGCTCGTTAGCCGAGAGGTTCTGGCGCTCGGCATCGCCCTCCACGAACACGCCGAACTTGTCGTCAAAGAAGCGTTTCTCGAAAGTCGCGACGAATTTGTAATCGTCATATGTACTCTTCAGATTATCGTACCCGCCCTGTGCGAGCAGATGCAGCTGGGCCTTTCTCGTTGCCGCCTCCCGAAGCGTGAAGTTAACGACGCCGCCGATCACGGCTGCGTCCATATCCGGTGTAATCGCCTTCGTCACTTCAATGCCTCCCAGCATGCTCGAGGATACCATGCTCAGGTTGACACCGCGGTCGCCGGACGAGTAAGCTGACGCAAGATCGCTGCTCCCTGCGCCGCCCGACTGGATAGTGCCTGCGTTGCTAAGCGAAGTGACATTCCCCGGCATCTGCACACCGTCTATGGTGACTTCGTTATACTGGGGGGCTAATCCTCGTATCACGACCTGTGTTGCTTGACCGCCCTCTCTGATGAGGGAGATTCCGGGGAGTCTTCCGACCGATTCGGCGGCATTCGCGTCCGGCAGCTCCTGGATACGTGCTGCCGACACTACATTCTCTATACGATCGGAAGTCAACTGCTGGTTGATCGCGCCGTTCTGTCCACTTGCCTGCGCGGTGACTACAACTTCTTTGCCTTGTATGCCGACGGCGGCAAGTTTGATTTCGACATCCAGCTTCGCTCCTGGGTTCACGTCGATGTGCATGCTCTTAGACCTATACCCGACGTAAGTAGTCCGCAGCTCGTAGGATCCCGGTGGAACATTCAACACTGTGAACCTGCCATTCAGGTCCGTAGCTGCACCGAGGCTCGTTCCGACTATCAGGACATTTGCGCCCGGGAGCGCGTCTCCTGTCTGGGCATCCTTGACTATTCCTTCCACAGTTCCGCTGGCGGCGGGATAGGCGATCCCGCAGAAGAAAGAAAGAGATAAAACCAATGTACTGAAAGCGGTAAAAATTCTTCCGCGCATCATTTTCTCCTTTGATGATTTCTTTTCAAGGGATACGACATTCCACTCGAGCCTTCCGCTTTGACCCGAGACAAACTTGGCGAGGACGGACAAAGTGATGCATCCGAATCAAGAAGCGACGGAGAATACCGGCGCTCGCCATCTCCTCTCTCAGGATATGGCACATCTCTTACTGACAATCTCTTAGATAACCAGGTGGGAACTAAAGCATACGAGATGTTTGCCGGTCGTGTCGCGTGGTGAATCCTCGGGGATTTAGACTGAATTGACTTCGCCGACGCGCTTAGCGTTGGGTGTGATGGATCGTGCTTCTGGGTAAACAAATGTTCTGCTGCTTCTCTCTGGTTGTGGTGCCGCAGTTTGTTGGTCGCTCGAAAAAACCACCTAATTATAGATAACACACGGCTCATTGTCAAGAACTTTCTACATCGACTGCACCCGAATTCTCGCCATTTTAGGGGATTTCAGTTGGGTTTGACCTCGACAGCTTAGCTGGTTGAGTTTCTTAACGAATAAATCAAAGATTTGAACCTTGATTACTGGAACGGGCAAGGAAAAAGATGGACAGACCTGAAAGAAGCTTGGCCGAGAAGTGTAACCACCAAGACACGAAGACACTAAGTCGTCGGGAATTGCAATCAACCTCGATCTTTTTATTCGAGTCTTGGAGCTTTGGTGGTTCATCAAGGGGTTTTCGGCCGCAGATCTAGTCGAGATCAATCTGTGTGATCACAAGCAGAAAAGATACGTCCATCGAACCTGAAACGAGTCAGGCATCGAACACAAAAAAAAGGACTGCCGGTTTCCCGGCAGTCCCATGCAGTAACGGAACCGATCCACTACTTAAGGAGAAGCATCTTTTTCGTTACCGAATTACTTCCTTGCCGCAGTGAATAGAAGTAAACACCGCTTGCGAAGTTGTCCATGTTGATATTATAGATGTACACACCTGCAGGCCTGTATCCCTGGTCGACCACCTTGACGAGCTGGCCGAGAACATTATACACATTGAGGCTGATGACACCAGCGGATTTCAGGCTAACCCTGACATCGGTCGACGGGTTGAAGGGATTCGGATAGTTGTTGCTCAATTCGAACTTATCAGGGACCTGATCAGGGACCTTCTGCACACCGAGCGCCAGGCCGCCGGCAGCGAGCCAGGCTGCTTTCTGAGTCGGGAACCAGTTGAGATCGCCGATCGCGTAGCCATCTGTACCACCATGCTGCATCGATGTATTGGTGTAGGCCAGGTTCTCGGGGAGCGGCCAAACGGGCGGATACGGGAACCCGGTATAGGTATAATACCAGGAGCTATCCGGGCCCTTAACGCCCATCCAGCTCGCGATCTTATTGACGTAGGAAATCAGCTTGGACACCTGGGCATTGATGTTCGAATTGAAGCCGGGATCGACATACACGTTGCCAGTTGTATCGACATGCGCACCGAGGCTGTCGAGTTTCGCCACCGAATACTTTGTATAGCTGCTCATCCATGTCGGCGGTGCAAGGGTCCGCAGCGTGAGAGGACGGCTTCCATCGGGCATGTCGACGCTGTCCTTCTGCGTCACTGTGTCGTTGTACGCGGTCCAGAAATTGACGAGAGCCGCAGGCTGGAAGTAGTCGTTGTTTCTGACGGAGATGAACCTGCTGGAAGGTGCGACCATAGCCGACGTAACAGTCGCGTTGCCCGTTCCACCTGTGCCTATGAAGACTTCGGGGCCGGTAATCGTCGCGGCCCACATCTTCGACCATGCACTTGTGCTGTCATTTGCCCTGAACCGAATGATGCTGCTGGAAGCGGTATCCGGATAATTCAGGAAAGTACCGTTAATAACGTCTTCGGGCACGCCGCCATAAGCATTCATACCATACCACAGATTATTATCCATGCGCATGATCTGGCCCTGTCTCATCAGCGTTGGGTTCACCGCGCCGTAGACTACGGTATTGTGAGAGAAAACCGCGTTCGGACAGTAACCGCGTACAGACCACAGATACGCGTTATTGCAGAAGAAGGTATTGTTTACCCAGAGGGTCGTATCCATGTTGACCTGGTAATCGGAAAGAAGCGAGCCGCCGCCGAAATACGAAGAAGGATGTATTTCATTCCTGAACGTGCAATCGGTGACGATCATCTTGTTCCACTGTCCGTGCAGGGCCAACGCCGTATGTTGAAATCCGTCGAACACAACGGATGTCAGAGTAAGCTTAACGCTGTCCGAGTTCATTCGGATTCCTTCGCCCCAGCCGATGACGATTGAGTCCGCGCGAAAAGCGGTTATGTACACATTCTTTATCGTGACCTTCCCGCTTTTGCCGTTAAGATCGAAGAAATGGTCGATTGAAGATCCGTCCTGCAATATCTGCGGCGCAAGAACAGGCGGCCGGATCCCGGCTGTCGTATCGTTCGCGACTATGGTAATCGACCCGTTGATCTTCATTGCTTCGCCGACCTGGTAAACCACCCCGTGGCGTAACACGTAAACCCTGTTTGGATGAGCCCGGACGCCCCCGGCAAGCGTGTCCCCATTGATAACGGTATTGACGTTGCCCGGCGGAAGCGGGCTAATTACGAGCGTGTCTGCCGACTGAGCAAACAGCTGGTTAGCAGCGGCAAGAAATGCCAGCGATGCTATTAACAGAGACCATGACAGTCTTCTCATTTGTTTCTCCTTTTTGTTTGGCAAATCATGACAGCGGTGTTGCTGGAAGTCGTTTCCTTTTCAAAGAAACGGTAAGTGAGTCACACATTTTTCTTCGTCGATCACCTCCTCATCAACCCGGAGCCGGTCTGCAATCGGAGCCGTCGAGCACTCACAGCCTGATTCGAATACCGAGCTGAGCTTCCGAGCCGTAACTCTGTTCGGACGCAGGGTAACTGGTTTTCTCGTTTATGTTGATATTGTTGCTGCTGGTGATATTATTCAGGTTGAGATACAGCTGCATCCCGTACCACGGAAGATCCTGCTTCACCGAAAGGTCCCAGCGGGTGAATTTCGCGCTCAGGACTCTTTCCTGCAGCCAGAAGCTTGGCTGCATGAAAACGTTATCCTGGTACACCATCGAGGCTCTCACCGAGAATCCCTTGTAATCGTATCCGAGACCGAGGTTCACTATGTCGTTAGGCTGATTGAGCAGCCTCGCGCTGTAAGTGGTGTCCACGATGTCGTAAGTCGGAAGGCCGTTTTCGTCGTAGCCGACATTGTAAATACTCTTCGGATATTGCGCCTGCGAGAAGATGTGAGTCCAGTTCACATTCATGACGAGCCCGGAAAGGGGGCCGGGCAAATACCAGAAGTGAGTCTGCCAGTCGGTTTCAAGCCCGTACAGGTCGACCGGGTAGGGACTGTTGATGTAGCTAGTCACCTCGTAGAGGGTGCCGCTGTATTGGGGGAGCTCAGGATAGCCGCTCAGATTCTTCACATAAACATCAGAGTAGAAAATCAGATCTGTAATCCTCTTGCTGAATCCGTCGAGCGTGAAGAGCCCGAGGTCGTTAGAGTAGAAGGATAGTACGAGGTCGTAGTTTGCGGACCTGGCGGGTTTCAGTTTGTAATTATTATAGGAAACCCACGAATTAGTGATGAGATACCTTGGGGTTATCGTGCTGTAGTCGGGATAATTTATCGTATTGGTATAGGCAAAATGCACCTGGAACCAGTTGAGAGGTTTGTAGATGAGGTGGACCATGGGAAGGACATACCCGTGGGATTCGGACACCGTGGTGTCGTAGATCGATCCGCGGGGGGACGTAACGTCGGTCCTCGCTCCGGTGTAAGTCGTCGATAGGTTCTGATAGCGCGCGCCCGGCAGAACGGTCAGCTGATCTCCGATGTTGAAGGTAATCATGGCATAACCGGCATCCCTTCTCTCGATACCGGAATAGTTGTTGATCTGGGACGCCAGGTCGTTGGCTCTGTAACCGCCCTGATAGACCGTGCCATGGTTACTGTTGATGGCAATCGGTACGAGCTGCCACATGAGGCCGACGTTTGTAGGATAGGCCATCGTATAGTCGCCGTTCAGGAAATTGCCGTAGCCGTAACCATTGTAGACGAAGTTTGCCAGGCTCAGGCTGCCGTTGAAGATATTGAACGACGGTCTGTAGCCGGTGAAGTCGCCAACCACTGCGCCTCCGCCGTCATAGATGAGCGAGCCGCTTCTCTGGAAATAGTTGTAAGAGCGGTCTCTGTACTGGTACATTCCTCCGAATTTCAGCCTCGCGGTGAGGAAATCGGAGAAGTTGAAATCGTGCCCGAGATCGATTTTCCCCTGGTACAGCTGTTCCGTAGTCTTTGAACTGGAAGTAGTGATGTTGTCCAGCCATGCCGTAGAATCGTTGGGCTGGATATGCGACGCGATGGCGGTCGGCGGCTGTTTCGAAATAGCAGATCCGACACCTCCGCCAAACCCTCCCGCATCCTGTACGAAATTGAAAGTGGCGTCTCCCGGATTCTGTGTGCCCGAATAAGAATGAGAGAGTCTGAGGTCCACCTGGAAAAAAGGTATCGAAGTGTTTACGCTGAGAAGATTAGACATGACGTTCAGCCTGGTAGAGCCGCCGGTAAGGCCGTAGTTCAGCTCTCTCTGGGTATTGAACACATAGGCTGTCTCGTTCCGGTAAGTCGTGTTGGTGTTGCCGTTACTTAAGAAATTCATAAAACCGATTTTTAGATTCTCGTTCCTGTAATCCATAACCAGGGTACCGTTGTAGCGCTGGCGGATTCTGAAGGCATCCTGCATCATAATGGAATTCAGATCTGGTATGCCAGCGTCCCCATGGCTCTTGTCGTTCAGGGTGTAACTCACAGCGAGCTCGTTGTCGCTGAGGTTTCTTTTTTCTGCGGAGGCTTCGGCGTAAATCCCGAATGAGTTGTCGAAGTACCTATTTTCGGCGGAGACCACAAATTTGTAATTGTCGCGATTATCCTTGAGGCCATTGTAGGCACCCTGTGCGAGCAGGCCGATATTCGGAGAGAGGCCGTGAGAGCTCGGCACTCCTCTTCTCATATCGAAGTTCACTACGCCGCCAATCACGGCCGCGTCCATATCTGGAGTTATCGCTTTTATGACCTCGATACCGCCCAGGCTGTTCGAAGATATCATGCTGAGGTCTATTCCCCTGTCGCCCATGAGACTCTGAGTGGTGCCGTTCAAATCTGTACCGGTGATCGTGTTCGCGGACGGCACATCGCTGGCCATTTCGACCCCGTCTATCGTGACCTGGTTGTACTGTGGAGAGAGGCCGCGTATTACGACTTCAGATCCTTCGCCACCTTCCCTGATAAGAGAGACGCCGGGCAACCTTCCTACGGACTCGGCGGCGTTCGCATCAGGGAGTTCCTGAATTTTCGCCGCCGAGACCACGTTTGTTATCTGCACGGAGGAGAGCTGCTGATTGATGGCGGAGTTCTGCCCGCTGGCCTGAGCGGTTACAACCACTTCCTTTCCTTTGATGCCGACGGCGTCGAGCTTCAGATCCAGGGTAACGGCCTCGCCATCCTTGACGACGACGTCGATTGTCCTCGCGTTATAACCGACATAAGTCGCACGCATCCGGTAAGAGCCGGGAGGGACGTTTCTTATTATGAAGTTGCCATTGAGATCGGAAGCCGCGCCCATACTAGTTTCCAGCAACAGCATGTTGGCGCCCGGAAGTGCTTCTCCCGTTTGAGAATCCCGAACGCTTCCCTGTACAACGCCGTTTTGCGCCGCGCGGGCGGTGACGATTATTGAAAAAACGAGTAAAGAGGCCAAGGTAAGACTTTTGACAATTGGTCGTACCATCACGAGCTCCTTCGGTTGTCAGTCTTATTGGGAAACGGCTTGCTATACCTGAAGAGTTAACGTCGGACCGATAGTGCCAACTATGGAATCACTCGAATGGCGGCTTGAAGGTTACATGTGGCCTATGACCGCCGAGGTTCTTTCGACATTGACAATGGAGGTGCGTTTGCTATAAGAGGTGCGTTTGCAACTGAAGGTTCTTATATGGATAAAAGAGTTGTCCGAGGTTCTCCCAGCCTTGCATATTTCCCTGACACGTTTATTGGCTAGTCGAACAAACCAACAGCAATTAGCCCACAAGAGCATTAATGTCAAGAAGTTTATTTCCGCAGAAAACGCTCTAAGGGGTGTAATTTAACCGTTTCAATCGGGCGGGTATACTCCAACCGTCCTCGGTTGGTTCATTTGCCGAATAAATAAGCCATCAACACAGCGGAATGTGACGTGGGCATAGGCTTGATGTGCGTCCTCCAGAAGGGCAGCCCCCGCGCCCTTCTGATAACACAATGAGAAATCGCCGAACCAGGCACCGCCCACATCAGGGAGAACGGATATGCCTTACACCATGATGACAACCTGCGAAGGAAACAGGCGTGCTAGATTATCTAGATTCGAGAAGCGGAGTTATGGAACCTCCCCGGCAGCCTTACAATTCCTCCGTGCTCTTCTTGAGGGTCATGCAGGTCTCGTAGAACTCGGGTAGCGCCATCATCCTGACGAACGTGAACCCGCGGGTCGCGCGTATCAGCGGACTCGGATGATCGTTGAAGTAC
Source organism: Bacteroidota bacterium (assembly GCA_021811615.1). Classification (GTDB taxonomy): domain Bacteria; phylum Bacteroidota; class Ignavibacteria; order Kryptoniales; family JAKASW01; genus JAKASW01. The sequence goes on along the minus strand of JAJZNW010000072.1, from coordinate 76 downwards.
TCCCGGCCGAGACACACCTTCAGCATCTGGTACTGGCTCACCTGTATCTTCTGTGCGAGGTCCGAGAACGGGCCGT
>JAJZNW010000023.1 GCA_021811615.1 Bacteroidota bacterium | reverse complement strand
TGCGAATTCTTTGGAATCAGAGTGATAAACCAACTCATTCGGTCCTCACGTAGCTAGTGCAATTGAGCTTATGGTATTCAATATCCTGCGACTGTAATTTAATAGTTCGCGATATGGATAAACAGGATCTGCCCGGCGGTTTGTTGATAGCCGCCCCCGCGATACCTCCTGACATCTTACTCCAGGCATGGTGGATCCCCCTCGAACGCTCGAAGCAGAAGTTGGCGAGGGTGTGAGGATAGTCGATGTCCCTTGAGTCCCGGTAGAGACGGCCTGTTTGTAGTGAATGGAAAGCTCAAAAGGCAAGCCCCGGGGCTAACTGTTCTCGCGACTTGAAGTGCGTCGGTTAGATTTGATCTTTGAACCCGCCCGTAAAAGCGGGTATAAAATGAGAAACGGAGACGGAGCAAGCACGATATGGAGTACAAAGACTACAAACCGAGCATCCCTCTCGCCCAATGCATTCATATCTCAAGGAGAGCAAATGGATAATCAGATTAAGAGCCTCACCGCATACCTGAATTTCATGGGCGATTGTGAAGAGGCACTAAACCACTAAGCGAGGATGTTCGGAGGCAAGGTCACGATAGCGAACCGGTATGACAATCCCGCGATGAATGTGCCGTGTGAGTTTCATGACAAAATCCTTCATGCGACGCTCGAGTTCGCCCGGATTGCTGTCATGGCGTCGGACATCATCCCGAAGAATCCGAAAGATGCCGGCTCAGGAACAGGCGACGCGGCACTCTCGCTTGACGTTTCCGATGCTGAGACCGGCAAGCGGATATTCGGATAGCCTGCGGAAGGCGGGAAGGTCGGAGTGAAATTTGAAAAACAATTCTGGGGTGCATGGCACGGAAACCTCCGCGACAGGTTTGGAATCCGGTGGATGATCAATTGCGCCGGTTAGCCCAGAAATAACCGGCAGAACCTTGCCAAGGCGTGAATCCCTGACAAGGTCTGCGTAAGATTGCTGATTCGATTTCTTCAGAAATAAGCTGCGAGAGTAAGTCCGACCGTTTGAAAGCCGAGCGTGAAGACGCTCTGGTTCGACGCGCCGCTTGAGGTGGCATTTGTGCTGTTGAATCCGAATTGATATTCTGCGCTCAGGCTTAGATTCTGATTGAAGAAATACTCTATGCCTCCAACAGCTCCGAGCCCGAAGTCAGTCGATGTCGACTTGGTGATCCCAAAACCGTTGTTGATAGTATTTGCGGTGGTCTGGAATGTCAGGACTCCACCGACGTACGGACTTATTTGTGACGTCAGAGGGAGATGGTCCTCGATGCCGGCAGAGAATCCGAAAGACATGTTATTGTTTGTGGTCTCCGGCGTTCCTCCGGTCGTTTGGTTGTTCATGCCGAAAAGCAGCATGCCTCGGACGGCCAGATTGTCTTCGATGAAGTACTTACCTCCGAGCCCTCCCTGGTATGCCGTGAGGTTCAGTGCGCTCAGCCCGTTGAAATTGAACAGGACAGCCTTGTCGCCCTGTTTCGCAACGTTCAGCGTTTGAGCGCCTGCCTCGGCGGCCGTTGCCAGCATCAATGCACAGAATAATATTGCCGTCTTCTTCAACATAAATCCTCCACTTTATTCCATTAAACATCTGATTGTCGACTCGAAGCCGCGGTCTCTTTAATTACCACCTGACAGCTCGATGTCGAGTTCCCGATAACTGTTTGCTGTTATTTGCCCTGATTGCCCGATATTCCACGGACGCCCAGAAGCCTAAATGTTTCGGCACTACCGATTATCGGGTGTCCCTCAAAGCCTGCCTGGAACACTTTAAGTATTCTCTTTAGGAGTTGCAATAGATATGTCGACGAAATTGTGTTATGAGGAAGAATAATACTTTGAGGTTTGTTATCTTTGTTCTGAGACGAGGTCAAAAGTGCGCACGTTCGGAGGGATTTGAGCCTCTCCGCATCGGTTCTGAACAATATTATTGAAGGAGAAAGTACATTGTGCGCATTCGTGATTCTTCTCCCGGTGTTGGGTTGCGCTTTGTTCTGGCTGTTGCCGTTGCCCGCCGCCATCGCGATTTACGCGGTGGTACTGGTCATATCTGTCTGGGTCCTTCGGTCGGTCAGGAAATCAATTGCCAATCTCTGGAATAAGCCGGGGAAGCAATAAACTTGAATGGAAATCTGTCAACTGCTCGACGTAAGTTCCAAAACATAGGAGACAACAACAAACATGAGATTCAATCGAACAAGCATTACACTTGGAGCCGGCGTTGCAATCGCAGCCGTCTCTCTTTTCTTAACGGCATCATCCATGAACCCTGGCGGAAAGGCCGAAAACTTGGAGGGGAAGAAAATTTATGACACGTACTGCGTGACCTGCCACGGCATGGACGGCAACGGGAACGGGCCCGACGCGCATCTCCTCAAGGTGAAACCGACAGACTTCCGGAAGGGTGTGTTCAGGTTCAAGTCCACTGCCGGATCTGCTCTTCCGACCAAAGGCGACATCGTCAGGACACTCGAACTCGGCGTCAGGACGACCGCGATGCTTCCGCAGCTCCAGCTCAGCCACGATCAGATGGAGGATGTTGCCGGATACGTGATGTCCTTCTGCCCGAAGTTCAGGACAGAAAAGCCCGGCAGAGTAGTACCGATTCCCGAAGCGCCGCCCAGGACCGCCGCGATGATAAAGGAAGGCAAGTCTCTCTTCACGACCTGCGCGGTGTGCCACGGTACGAATGGCGCAGGGGACGGCCCGATCGCCGCAACTCTGAAGGACGACAACGGGCGGCCGATCAGGCCCGCGAACCTTACCGAGCGGCCGCTGAGACGATCTAACACGCCCAGGGAAATGTACCGGACGATCGCATGCGGCGTAAACGGCACTCCGATGGCATCGTTCGCCTCGTCTTTCAAGCCGAAGCAGATCTGGTCGCTCGTGTATTATATCGAGAGTATAACCAGGAACCCGAACCCCGGGAAGAAGCTGGTAGGCGAGGAGAAGATCGGCGCGAAGATCGATAAGGCCGCCTACGAAGCGTGGATGAAGAGCGGAAAGTAATCTTCCGATTTCGAGCATCCGGCGGTGATGATCTCATGTCGCCGCCGGAGCGGCTCATCCTGAGGAAGGAACGAAATTCCCGCTATTCTGTTTTTTATTTAGATGGTTACTGGTGACATGACTAACAATAAGGAGCTAGAGAAAGCTATGAGGTTCAAGCGTACCCTTTTCACTGCCGGAGCTGCTCTGGCGGTCGTCGTTGTTTCGGTTCTCTCATTGGGAGCATACACGGGTACAGGCCAGCAGGAATCCGGCTATGCCCTCGGGAAAAAGGTTTACGACACTTACTGCGCTTCGTGTCACGGCATGACCGGGGACGGGAACGGCCCGGACGCTGTGCTGATGAGCCAGAAGCCGTGCGACTTCAGGGACGGCGTGTACCAGTTCAGGTCGACGCCCCGCGGCGAACTCCCCCTCAAGAGCGATATCATCTATACCCTGGAGCACGGCGTCAGGACGACCGCGATGCTCCCGCAGCTTCAGCTTACACACCAGGAGATGGAAGCCGTCGCAGGTTATGTCATGAGTTTTTCCGACAAGTTCAAGCTCGAGCCCGTGCCCACCGCCATCCCTATCCCTGCCGCTCCGCCGAAGACGGACGAATTGCTCAGTGAGGGGAAGCATCTCTTCATGAACGCATGTGCCGTGTGCCATGGAACGGACGGCGAAGGCGACGGTCCCGTTGCAGGATACCTTAAAGACTATAAGGGGCGTCCGATAATGCCTGCCAACCTTACCGTGCGTCCGCTGCGCCAGGCGAATAACCCTGAAGAGCTGTACAAGAGAATCGCAACGGGCTTGAACGGAACCCCGATGGCGGGATTCAACAACGCGTTCACGCACAAACAGATCTGGTCCCTGGTCGATTACATCGAAAGCATCGCCTCAGTGAACGAGGCCTACGGCAAGAACGGCCCGGAACTCGTCGGAGAGGAAGTGATCGGAAAGGATGTCGATCCTTCGGCCTACGAAGCGTGGGTGAAAAAAGGGATGAAGTGAAGGAGATATGAAGATGGCTAAAGACCCCGTATGCGGAATGGATGTGGACGAGAAGAAAGCGGCTGCGAAGAGCGACTATAAAGGCAAGACGTATTATTTCTGTGCGCCCGGCTGCAAGGTCGCGTTCGACAAAGAACCGGAGAAGTATCTCGGCAAGGACCATCCACACGAGCACGAACATAAACATTAGCTTTCTTATGCCCTGAGATCTTGTCAAGGCTGAAGTACCTGACAAGGTCTCAGGGAGGTTCGGTTCAGCAATCGGAAGGGGAAAACGGAATGAGATCGCCTGGTGGTTTACTCGTAGCCATAGTCTGCTCGATGGTTTTCCTATCGTGCAATAAAAACAGCAACCCAGTGGTGGTGGGGGCCCTCACTGTTTTTCCGACCAATGGATTGCTCGCGTATTTCCCACTGAACGGAAATGCGGACGACTCCAGCGGCAACGGACACGACGGCGAAGTTGAAGGGGGAGTCACATGGGGGCCCGATCGCTTCGGGAATCCGGATGGCGCCTGTAAATTGAATGGACAAAACGCCTGGATCTCAATCCCCGACGATACCCGCAATCTGAATTTCAACGTGAAGACCCAGTCCTACACTATATGCTGTTGGGTAGACCTCGACTCTCTCCCCTACAACCGCGATATGGAAATCATCATGGACAGGGGAACCCAACAGATTCAGCCTACATCGTACGACATCTTCTATCGTGGTACGACCGGAAGGTTCATCGCCGACACATGGGATGACTCGAACAACATAATCGTTCCGAGCGTCACGCGGCCCGTCCCCCACCAATGGTACTTTCTCACAATGGTGGCCGACACTCATGATATCGCTCTTTATGTCGACGGCGTTCGTGAGCTTTCTGACGTCGGGGCAGAATCACCTGACTCGATCCCTTCCAATTACCGGTCGACGATAAACGACGAGACTGAAAGAACAATCGGCGATTTCTATCCGACTACCGTTAACGGGCATCATTACTTTGACGGTTCGATCGACGACATAAGAATTTATGGCAGGGCACTGACGTACGAGGAGATTCTATCTCTGTATCACCAGGACGGTTGGGCGCAGGGGAGCTGATATCATCAAAGTCCTTTAGACCTTGTCGAGGTTCTGGACCTTCACAAAGTTCCCTACCCCGACATATCGTCCCTGCCGGGCTTGCTTCGTGATCTGCCGATTCCATAATTCACTGTTCCACTATTATTCCACCGTCATTTCTTTTGACCTTCCGCTCAGCAATTACCCGCAGGGCCCTTCGGGCATTATTCCCGTACTCGCGTTTTCCCAACATGCCACCCGCTTCGGGGTTCCTGCATGTTGATGGCGGATGCATCTACAAGAATGTCATGCCTGCGGGATTGGGGCGGGAGCGGTAACGATACGGTGCGCGTTGATGAAGCCCGAAGGGCTGGAATTATTTTAGATGATGGAACGAAGGGGAAGGGAACCCTGAAAGGGTGACATGAAGCTGCGGAGGTTATCGATAAATGGAAAGACGATGCCACCCGTTTCGGGGTTCCTGCATGTTGATGGCGGATGCATCTACAAGAATGTCATGCCTGCGGCATTGGGGCGGGAGCGGTAACGATACGGTGCGCGTTGATCAAGCCCGAAGAGCTGGAATTATTTTAGATGATGGAACGAAGGGGAAGGGAACCCTGAAAGGGTGACATGAAGCTGCGGAGGTTATCGATAAATGGCAGGACGATGCCACCCGCTTCGGGGTTCCTGCGGACATTGTTCCATCATCCTCGCGTTCCTTTGTTCCCATCAATCCGCAAATCCACTTATCATCTGATCTCCTCGACTTGCTTCTTATCCTGAATACATATACTTTTTCGTTAGTCAAACGGAAGTACCTCACCTGAACCGACCGCACGATTGCCGTAGGACCCCCAGGAGCAGTTGCATGAGAACGTCGTGTGTCAATGAGGAAGCATCGCAATAAATCGAACAACACCGGATTTTACTCATATGATCGGAACGAGCCGGAATGGCTGATTCTGCACCATGCGGTGTGTGATAACGAGCTTGTGCGGGAACAATGCCTCATGGAAGCGGGCCAATGCGATTTCTTATCACTGCAGAGACATTCCTACCTGAATATTTTGCCCGAATCGCCGGCGATTTACACAACTGCAGTCGTGAAGGACCCGCACGTTCACTTGCACGGAGGCAGATTCGCGCTGCGGACGGCCGGAGTAAGTCATTTGGATCTCGCTGCATCGCGCAGGAACGATGATGTCGGCGGTAGGAATCACGTTACAGCGGGTAGGAATGGCATTGCACGGGGTAGGAATACAATTGCGTCCGGTAGGATCAACGATGCTGCTGGTAGGAGAGTGGCTGCATCGTGCAGCAATCACGTTGCGCCAGGTAGGAATCGCAATGCAGGAGTCTGCTGCCGTATCGAGGCTGAATGGGTTTGCGACTGAGGTGAGAACGTCCAGTCCACAACCGTGTCGGGAGGGGCGATGGACGAAGTTGCTGCGAACGCCGGAGGCCGGCTCTCGGGCCGGCATCAGGCAAAGGAGAAAGGAGAATAAATGGCCGGAAAAGCAAAGCGCAGCGTTCCGGTGAATCTGAACGGCGCTGAGATAATGATAACCAACGCGTCCACAGACGAGAAGATCATGACAGCGGTCGGCATGATCGGCTATGGTTCCGAGAGGATAGCCGAGGGGAAGACTCTGCTGATCGATGCGACTGCCAAGAAGGACACGCGTGTCGCCCTTTCCGGGGCACAGCTGGAAGCCACCGCCGCGTCGAAAGCCGCGATGAACGCTGCAAAGGAGGCGTTCCAGTCGTATTCGGTCCTCGTGAAAGGGGAATTCAAGGGAAAGAAGGAGACTCTTGCGGTGCTCGGACTCGACAAACCGATGCCGAGAACGGAAGCATCGCTGATCGAAGCGGGCAAGACGCTGTTCGCGAACGCGGCTTCCCATCCTGAGATCAAGTCGGGGATGCTGAAGTACGGCTACGACGACGCGAAGCTGGCGGCGGAGCAGGCGAAGGTCCTCGCGTTCGAGAAAGCGAACGACCAGCAGAAGGCGGCCGAGGGCGCAGCACAGAACGCGACCGAAGATCAGACGAAGTCGATCGCGAGACTGAACGACTGGGTCGCGCAGTTCCGGAAAGCGGCGAAGATCGCGTTGAAGAACAACAAGCAACTTCTCGAGAAGCTCGGGATACATGCCCGGTCAACAAAGACGAAAGCACAACGAGGAGCGCCTAAGAAAGCTGCCGCAACGAGGGCGGCACAGAGGAGTACCACGAAGTAGCACCAGTCAGCGGGGCGGCGGATGCGCCGCCCCCACTGCTGAACCGTTCCATCGGGGAACAAGGAACGGCCTGCGTTCTCCCTCACCCATGTTTCGACGTTACTTCGGCTGATCAGCGCGACGATATGGTTGCCCTGGACGCATGCTTGTACTTCGGTGAAGCGGCACAGTCCCGTCGCCGTTTCAGTGCCATCGGTCGATACGGGCAAATGTTCTAAAGAGAACCGCCATGCGGCTTCGCGCAATTCCCTGACGTTCATCTGGCTGAACGCGCTTAAGTCGATAGCCCCATCAGTGACCGGTTGTCATGCACCCCATCTGTGTACGACCTTTGTTATATTTTTGCAGGGGAGGAATTCGTCAGGAGGCCTATGGACGGACAACGTGATTCCCCCCGCAGTACGCCACGCTGCCAAACTATAAAGGCGAAACTCAACTTCACGCATTTTGTCAGGAGTCGTAATGGACAGTAAAGTATCTACGGAAACACCGCACGGCAATCTCGCTCTTGTTCAACAACTCTATTCTGCGTTTGCGAGGCGCGACATCGCATCTGCACTGTCTCTGCTCGGTCCCGATGTCGAGTGGGGCGAACCGGATAACCCGTTCAACCCCGCCGCCGGCACAAGGCACGGTCACGCAGGATTCCTTGAATGGGCGGGGATCGGCCGGGAGTCGGAGGATATTCTGGCTCTCGAACCGAAGAGGTTCCTGCTGGATGCCGAGAGCGTTGCCGTAGTGGGTTACACCAGGTGTCTTGCAAAGCCGACAAACAAGATTTATGAAACCGACTTCGTTCACCTGTTTGTAATCAAAGATGGCAAGGTGGTTAAGTTTCAGGAGTTCTTCGACACCTACACAGCGGGCGAAGCATTCCGGTTAGAGAAATAGGAGCCTCTGCGCCTTGCGCAGTTTGCAGCAGGGGGCGTCCTTCGGCAAGGTCGGGATTGCAAAAAATGTGTGAAGGCTGACCGTCGGTCGCAGAATCGATCCTACCTGAATAGCAGAGGGAACGCGACGGCACCCACGAGGCTTCCCGCGAAGTTTACCACGTCGTTATTTATCCAGCGATATCCGGATACAAGATCGGTCTGGTTTCCACCACAGTGTTCTTTCCGTTCGGTGATCTTGCCGCATCGGGGGCATTTATACTGCGACTGGAAGCTGCCGCCGATTATGCTGTCTGCGAGACTTCCGATGGCCCCGCTGAGAGCTCCTGCCGCGATGAATCGGACGGGGAACAGCGAGTAACCTCCCGAAAAGGGAAGTGTCAGCGATGCCAGCAGCGCCGCGGATATCAACCCGGTCGACGTGCCGAGATATGAGACTGCACCGGACATTCCTTTCTCGACTCTCTTCCAGAGTGATATGGAGAATGGATTGCTCCGTGAAAATACTCCGAACTCCGTAGCAAGCGTATCTGCGGTCGCGGCGGTCAGCGAGCCGAGATACGCCAGGTACCAGTGATGGTCCGGCATCAGGACGCTGAGGATCAGTATGATCAGCCCTACGCCTCCGTTTGCGAATACCTGTCCCGCATCGCGTGTATGACTCTTCTCGTAGAGGAGATTATATCCTGACTTGGCCGAGGCGAACAACCTGGACGCCCCGCTTCCGATGAGAAAGAACAGAAGGACCGGGATCGCCCACTGCCAGCCGCCGAACCCGAAGATGAATCCTCCCATAACGAATGTCGCCACGGTCCCGTCCCTTGTCAACAGCCTGAGCTTGTATGAAACGAACGCGATGACCGCGGCCAGCCCTTCGCCGATCATGAACAGCCGGAACAAATGCAGGTCATGCATCGCAATGAAGAGAAGGAATCCTGCGGAGAGCGGTACGGACAGGTTGTCCGTCGCTCTCGGAGAGAGGAGCTCTATAGCGGCTACCATGATACCTATCGCTAAACAAATGCTCACCAGGTCGACAGGGGGGACAGGCAATATCCCCGCTTCTGATGCCCGAAAGAATACTGTGCCTCCGAGCGCCGCGAGAGTCGCGACAACAGCCATCGCCAATGCGCCTTCGAGCGTTTTCTTTCCCCCGAATGCGTGCACCTTGTGAGTGCGGGTGAGGGATGAACCTACTATCGCCGCCGCCGGATCGGCCAGGCCCAGTATCAACATCGCGATGGATATGATGAACGGGTTCCGGTTCCACAGGAGGAGAACGAGGGTCAGAAACGAAGCCGGATAATAAACCGTACCGAGGTTCCTACGGTCTACATTCATTCCCGTGAACATTCCCGCTTTCACCGAGACGAGGTTGATCACAATGAACAACCCGGCAAGGATGGCCGGATAGAGCTGCGAATGGAAAAGAAGCGGAGCGAAGAAAATCACGACCGCCACGCCGGCATGGATGATCATGCGCGTCTTCTTCGGCTGCACGTTGAAACGCTTCTTTGCCTGATCGGCGGCTACCACGATCAGACTCATGCCGACAAATATCAGGACGAAATTCAGGGGATCACTCATGCGCAAAAAACTAATCAGCGCCCGACGAAAATACAAACCGGCGGCCTCGCAGAGGTGAGCGTCATCTTCATGGATCGCCTGCCCGCAGCTACCTTTGAAGTTCCTGGCACGGTTGATTAAATTCATAAAAAGGATTTCCGCATGTCTCGACTGAATTCCAAAAGGACTTTAAGACTTGACGGATCATCCCTGACTATTGAAAGCGCCTATCTTGCGGAGAAAGAACGTGCGAGGCTTGTTCTCTCTCAATCCGCCGTCCGTAACATGGAACGGTCGCGCAGGCAGGTCGAGAAATGGCTTTCGAGCGACGAGGTCATCTACGGAGTGACTACCGGCTTCGGCGAGTTTGCCACCGTGAAGATTCCTCACGACAAGATCAGGGAATTGCAGCTGAACCTCATAAGGAGCCATTCCGCGGGGACCGGCGACCCGCTCCCCCATGACATCGTGCGGCTCATCGTTCTCCTCAGGGCAAATGCACTTGCAAAAGGTTTCAGCGGAATACGTCCGAAGGTCGTGCTCCAGCTGCTCGAAATCTTCAATCGCGACCTGGTCCCGTTCATACCGTCGAAAGGATCGGTCGGGAGCAGCGGCGATCTGGTACAGCTTGCCCATCTCGTCCTCGCGCTTATGGGTGAAGGGAGCTTCGTCGTGAACGGAAGGCTTATACCCGCCTCCGGTGTCCTCAGGAAGCACGGTCTTGTCGCGGCTGAGCTCAGCGCGAAGGAAGGCCTCGCTCTCGTAAACGGCACGCAGATGATGGGTGCTTTCGCGGTTCACTGCACTTATGAAGCTCTTCAACTTTCTAAAATCTTCGACATTACCGGTGCGTTGAGCGTCGAAGCGTTGCGCGGTACCGATGTCGCTTTTGACGAGCGGATACACAGTCTCAGGCCTTACCGTGGGCAGCTGGCATCTGCGAGGAATATCAGGCTGCTTCTCAGGGGAAGCGAGATAAGAAAATCGCATATCCACAACGACCCCCGGGTTCAGGACGCATACTCTTTGAGATGCATGCCTCAGGTTCACGGGGCGGTACGTGATGCGATAGAGTTTTGCCGGCGGCAGGTGAATGTCGAAATAAACTCGGCCACCGACAATCCTCTGATCTTTCCGAAAGACGGGATACATCTCGAAGGAGGCAATTTCCACGGCGAGCCGCTGGCGCTGGCGATGGATTTCCTCGCGATCGCGCTGAGCGAGTACGCCAGTATCTCCGAGCGGCGAGTGGAGCGGATGGTGAACGGCCAGTTGAGCGGTCTTCCGAAGTTCCTGAGCGACAACGGCGGGCTCAATTCCGGCATGATGATCGCCCAGTACACCGCGGCCTCCCTCGTCAGTGAAAACAAGGTCCTTGCCCATCCCGCGAGCGTCGATTCGATACCGACCAGCGCAAACCAGGAAGATCATAATTCGATGGGCTCCATCGCTGCGCAGAAATGCTACCAGGTCCTCGAAAACGTCTGGCGTGTCGCTGCGATCGAGCTGCTGGTCTCCTGTCAGGCGATCGACTTCTCGAGGAAAATTGGAGGCAACGGCAGGAGCCTTAGTGCCGGCAAGGGAACTGAAGCGGTCTATCATCTTGTCAGAAAAACAATAAGCCACATGAACAAAGACAGGGTCCTTCACAGTGACATCGAAAAGGCAGTGCAGCTTCTGAAATCCGGGGATGTGATCCGCGCCGCGGAGCGTGCCGCCGGTGTTCTCGACTGACAACAGTTTTATCATGTAAATGGAGATCCAATGAAGATTACTTTTCAAGTAAGCCTGTACCCTATCGCGCAGCAGAACTTCAAGCCGCCGATAGACGACTTCATAAAACAGCTGAGGGACGACGGGATCGACGCGACGGTGTACGAAACGTCGACGATAGGAACCGCCGATTCATCGTTGGTTTTCGATTCGCTGAAGAAGGCATACGAATCCGCGGCCAGGAAGGGCGATGCAGTGATGGTACTCACCGTCGTCAACGGCGCACCTTCAAAGGATGAGCTGGAAAATCTGAACAGGTGAATATCGATGTACGGGGATACCTATTTTTTTTCTTTCACAACGATTCCCCGCACGTCCGTAAGGAAATGCGATTGTTCACCGTCCGGAATTACTTTGAGAACAACCTTAAGAAATCGAGCAGCGCCGAAGAAGATCGGGATCTTCTTCGACTATGTCTTTTAAAACGGAGAATCAAATGACTGTACCCGAGAATGCGATCCAGGAAATGCCCAAAGTGCAATTGCACGACCACCTCGACGGGGGCCTGCGGCCCGAGACGGTGATCGAGCTGGCGAAAGAGCAGAAATACGACAAACTTCCCACGCAGGACCCGGGCGAACTCGGTAAGTGGTTCCACCGCGGCGCCAATAGAGGAAGCCTTCCGCTTTACCTTGAAGGTTTCGCGCACACCTGCGGCGTGATGCAGACGGCGGACGCGCTCGAACGCGTCGCTTACGAAATGATGGAAGACATGAAGAGGGACGGCGTCGTTTACGTCGAGACCAGATTTGCGCCGGTCTTTCATACCGATAAAGGTCTTCATTGGGAAGATGTCGTCACTGCGGTACTGCGCGGGCTTGAGAAAGGAAAGAAAGATTTCGGGGTGGGATATGGTCTCATTATTTCAGCGATGAGAAATATGAAGCTCAGCGAGGAGATGGCACAGCTCGCTGTCGATTTCCGCGAGCGCGGCGTGGTCGGGTTCGATCTTGCGGGTGAGGAGGGAGGTTACCCTCCGAAGAAGCACGTCGAGGCGTTTCATTATATACAGAGGCAGAACTTCAATATCACCATACACGCCGGCGAAGGTTTCGGCAAGGAGTCGATCTGGCAGGCGATCCAATGGTGCGGTGCACACAGGATCGGTCATGCCACTCGCCTCATAGAGGATATAGTGATGGCCGATGGCAGGGTTGTCAAACTCGGAACGCTGGCACAGTACGTACTCGACAAACGTATCCCGCTCGAGATATGCCTGAGCTCGAACGTTCACACGGGCGCTGCGAAGAGCATCGAGGAGCATCCGTTCAGGATTTATTACAACGAAAAATTCCGAGTCACTCTGAACACCGACAATCGCCTCATGAGCGCGACGACGTTGTCTAAGGAGTTTCAGATCGCCGAAAAAGTCTTCCACCTGAGCTTCGCCGAAATGGAGAAACTGACTATCAACGCGATGAAGAGCGCCTTCATTCCCTATGGTGAGCGCATCAAGATTATTTATGAAATAATCAAACCGCGTTTCAAGTCGATCCGTGAGAAATATGAGATTGACGGTGAGGCACCGTACGGCGGGAAGACTTCGAAAGCGTGAAGATCGAATCGTGCTTCCTTCCAACTGAAGGACGCGGTTCGAGTTGAAAAACCTGTAACTGTGCCGCCGACGAATGCGGACCGGGTCGGTGATCCGTTATCGAGAAGGCGGCCTAACGATCGGAGACAAAACATGTCTATCGAAGAGAATCTGACGAAAGGGAAAACCTCCCGAGTAATTCACGCTCCGAGAGGAACGGAGCTCAATACGAAGGGCTGGCAGCAGGAAGCAGCTCTCCGCATGCTGATGAACAATCTCGATCCGGATGTTGCGGAGAAGCCGGATGAGCTGATTGTTTACGGCGGAAGCGGGAAGGCCGCACGAAACTGGGAGGCATTCGATGCGATCGTGGCGACGCTGAAGCGCCTCGAAAATGACGAGACTCTTCTCGTTCAATCGGGAAAGCCTGTGGCTGTGTTCAAGACGTATGAGGATGCGCCGCGGGTCCTGATATCGAACTCGATGCTTGTACCGGCGTGGGCTAACTGGGATGAATTCAGACGCCTCGAAGCCCTGGGGCTCACTATGTTCGGCCAGATGACGGCAGGAAGCTGGATATACATCGGCACACAGGGTATCCTGCAGGGAACGTATGAGACGTTTGCCGAGGCAGCCCGCCAACATTTCGGAGGTACACTGTCGGGAAGATTTGTCCTGACGAGCGGACTGGGTGGAATGGGCGGTGCTCAGCCGCTGTCAGCCACCATGAACGGTGCGGCATTCCTCGGGGTCGAAGTTGACAGGAACAGGATCGAACGCCGGCTGAAGACGGGTTACCTCGATAGGATGAGCGATAATCTCGATGAAGCTCTCTCGATGGTGCTCGAGGCGAAGCGGGCAAAACAGCCGCTCTCGGTCGGTCTTCTCGGGAATGCCGCCGAGATCATTCCGGAAATTGCGAATAGGAAGATCATCCCGGATCTCTTGACCGATCAGACAAGCGCGCACGACACTCTGAACGGTTACGTCCCTGACCGGATCGCTTACGAAGATGCTCTCGACTTGCGGAAGAGAGATCCTTCAAGATACATTTCGATGGCCAGGCTCTCCATCGTGAAGCATGTGAAAGGGATGCTGCAGCTGAAGAGGATGGGCGCCTTGACTTTCGATTACGGGAACAATATCCGCGGCGAGGCCAAAGCTCATGGTGTCGATGATGCGTTTGAAATTCCGGGATTCGTGCCGGAGTTCATCCGCCCGCTGTTCTGTGAGGGAAAGGGGCCGTTCCGATGGGCCGCCCTCAGCGGAGATCCGGAAGACATCTATACCACAGACGAAGCCGTGATCAAGACTTTCCCGGAAAACAAGCCGCTCGTCAATTGGATCGAAAAGGCGAGGAAGTATGTCCATTTCCAGGGACTTCCTTCCCGTATATGCTGGCTCGGATACAAAGAACGCGACAAGATGGGATTGATATTCAACGACCTGGTGAAATCCGGAAAGGTGAAGGCCCCCATAGTAATCGGCCGTGATCACCTCGATGCAGGCAGCGTCGCTTCGCCTAACCGCGAAACTGAGAAAATGAAAGACGGCTCCGATGCGATCGCAGACTGGCCGATTCTCAATGCGCTGCTGAATGCCGTCGGTGGTGCCAGCTGGGTCTCCGTCCACCACGGAGGCGGTGTCGGTATCGGACTCGCTATCCATGCGGGCATGGTCGTGGTCGCCGACGGAACGGAATCAGCCGCGAGAAGGTTGAGAAGAGTGCTGACTTTTGATCCCGGCCTCGGTGTCGTCCGGCATGCAGACGCTGGTTATGAGACTGCCGTCCGGGTTGCCAGGGAGAAAGGTCTCGATATACCGATGATGAAAAGGAATGATGGATAAATGGAATTATCTCCTGAGGACCCTGCGGGGAATACTATACGAGGACTCAGTTTGATAAGTGGAATAATTGATACATGGATTCCTGGATTGATGGCGCTTTGGGATTTCGAAACCGTCAGGCACAGGTCCGCGGGAAAGCCACAGTTGGGCTGGCGTTTGAGTCTAGATATGAATAGTAGACAAACAGCCGCACTGCCGCCCGTTCTCCGTGTTCCGTTTCATGTTCTTAATTTGAGAATCGCAATCTCTGTTTAACAACACCCTGATATCGAGATGAAGCTTCATTACCATGTTACCGGCCACGGGCATCCGCTCGTGATTCTCCACGGGCTGTTTGGCTCGGGCGACAATTTCTATACCCTCTCGAAGTTTTTCGGCGAGAAGTTCAAGGTGTACGCAGTGGATCAAAGGAACCATGGGCGTTCTCCTCATAGCGATGTATTCAATTATAAGACGATGGCTGAAGACTTGTATAATCTTCTCGTCCACGAGGGAATAACATCCACACATCTTCTCGGGCATTCGATGGGAGGCAAGACCGCCATGCGTTTCGCCTTCGATTACACAGAAATGGTGGACAAGCTGATCGTTGTCGACATCGCACCTAAGGAGTATCTCCCGCAGCACGACAGGATCTTCGATGCGCTCTTCGCACTCAACCTCGATGAGTATAAGACTCGCGCCGAGCTCGATAGCGCTCTCGCCGAAAGGATACAGGAATACGCCGTCCGTCAGCTACTCCTGAAGAATGTCTCCAGGGACGATTCGGGTGCGTTCGAGTGGAAGATAGACGTCAGGTCGATCCACAAAAATTACGATAATGTCAACGCTGCGATCGTGTCCGGGCGTCCGTTCAACAAACCCGCGCTTTTCATGAGAGGTGAAAAATCGGGCTATATACTCGACCAGGATCTTCCGGGCATACAGGCAATGTTTCCTCAGGCGAGAATCGTGACGATCGAAGGAGCGGGACATTGGGTACACGCGGAGGCGCCGCAGAAGTTTGCGGAACGTGTTATGGAATTTTTGAGTTGGGACTGACGTTATAACGTTCGGTGTTTACGGGCCGCATTGTTTGCTTTCGCTTCATAAACGTGCAAACCCAGGGGCCGCAGGCGGAATGGCGGTGCCCGGCGCGTCCTGATTGGAAGTATTTCAACCAAAACTTAATTTGAATTCACAGAGAAACTGGAGGAAACAATGGCAGTGGAAATTGGAAAGAAAGCCCCCGACTTCAAACTTTACGACACCGAGAGGAAGGAAAGAACCCTTAACGAATTTGCAGGCAAGAAGGTGGTCCTGGCGTTTTACCCGGGCGCGTTTACCGGAGTCTGCACCAAGGAACTCTGCAGCTTCAGGGATTCATTGAGCAAGTTCAACAACGTCAACGCGCAGGTGATCGGCGTCAGCGTCGATCCCCCGTTCTCAAACAAGGCTTTTGCCGACCAGAACAAGCTGACGTTCCCGATACTGTCCGATTTCAACCGGACGGCGGTCAAGGCGTACGATGCGTACCATGAAAATTTCATCGGCATCAATGGATACACTGCGGCGAAGCGGGCCGTATTCGTGGTTGACAAGGAAGGCGTTGTCAGGTACAAATGGGTTTCGGACAACCCGGGTGTCGAGCCGAATTACGACGAAGTCTACAAGGCCGTAGAAGCAATAAAGTAAACGCGATTACTTCTGTGGATTTTCGGAGGCTCGCGCTCAACGAGGCGAGCCTCTTTTTCTAATCCGGACAAGAGTGTCCATCAATCATTCAAAGCATACCATCGGAGAAGAGAAATGGCCAAGACGACAAAATCATCCTCGAAGACTTCTGATAGTGCGCTGGGCGAAGGCAATAAGGCGCCGGATTTCGCGCTGAAAGACGATAACGGCGGGACGGTCAGGCTCTCGGCCCTCAAGGGTAAAACGGTTGTGCTATATTTCTATCCCAAGGACGATACACCGGGGTGCACGAAGGAAGCGTGTTCGTTCAGAGACGGCTTCGGCGAAATCCAGAAGAAAGGAGCCGTCGTGCTCGGAGTGAGTCCCGACTCGGTCGACTCGCACAAGAAGTTCAAGGAGAAATTTCATCTCAATTTCCCGCTCCTGAGCGACGACGAGAAGAAGGTGGTCAATGCGTACGGAGTGTGGAAGCAAAAAGCACTCTACGGAAGAAAATACATGGGCGTCGAGAGAACGACCTTCGTCATCGGCGCCGATGGAAAGATCAGGAAGATATTCCCTAAAGTAAAAGTCGACGGACACTACGAAGAAGTACTTGCAGAACTCTGACAGGCGAAATCGCAGTGGCAGCATCAGGAGAAGTTGATGAGCGAAGTGAAAGTTGAATTGGAACTCGAAGACCTCGTGCGTGAATTCCTTGCCAAACTCGGCGAGGATCCCGACAGGGAAGGCCTTCTGAAGACGCCCTATCGCGTCGCGCGGGCATACGAATTTCTCACGAAGGGTTACAAACAGGATATTGAGACGGTCATGAACAACGCCGTTTTCAAGGAGAAGTATAACCAGATCGTGATCGTCAAGGATATAGACTTCTACAGCCTGTGTGAGCACCACCTGCTTCCTTTTTTCGGGAAGGTGCACATTGCCTATATCCCTAATGGAAAGATCGTCGGGCTGAGCAAGATGCCGCGGATCGTCGAGGTGTTTGCGAGAAGGCTTCAGGTCCAGGAAAGGATGACCGAGCAAATTGCCGAAACGCTGTACACCTATCTCGAGCCGCACGGCGTCGGTGTCGTGGTCGAAGGGCAGCACCTGTGCATGATGATGCGCGGAGTCGAAAAGCAAAACACGGTGGCTACGACCAGCGCCATGCTGGGCGAGTTTCACGAAGATGTCAAGACGAGGGAGGAATTCCTCAACCTGATCAGGCGAGGGGCGTGAGAGTTGAAGCTGACGGACAAAGTTGCGTTGGTGACCGGCGCAAGCCGCGGGATCGGACGAGCCATCGCTCTCCATTTTGCCGCCGAGGGAGCCAGGCTCGCCATATCCGGACGCGACCCTGACCGCCTTGGTGAGCTCCGCGATGAATTGCGCACCAGGGGAAACGAGGTGATTTCCATTCTCGGGGACATCTCCAGTGAGCCGGACGTCGTCAAGCTCGTCCAAAGCACGGCCGAAGCATTCGGCAGAATCGATATTCTCGTGAACAATGCCGGCTTCGGGATATTTAAGCCGGTTGTCGAGATGAAGACGGAGGAGTTCGACTCGCTCTTCAGCGTGAATATGCGCGGTGCTTTCATCGCGACTCGGGAGGCACTTCGTCATATGATTGCGCAGAACGACGGCGTCATCGTAAACATAGCATCGCTTGCCGGGAAGAATGCGATCGAGAACGGCGCGGCGTACGCAGCGACGAAGTGGGCCATGATCGGTTTTGCGAAGAGCGTAATGCTCGAGGTTCGCAAGCATAACATTCGAGTCGTCACCATATGTCCGGGTTCCGTCGACACCGAATTCGGGTTTTCGAACCGTTCCAACCGCGACCGGATCCTCAAACCGAAAGACGTCGCGGAAGCGGCCGTACTCGCTGCGAGCCTGCCTGCTACGGCAATGATGAGTGAAATCGATCTGAGGCCGACTAACCCGAAGGGGTGATGTGAATAACCTGGCCGAGATTTATGACATAACTATCGTCGGAAGCGGCCCCACCGGTCTATACGGCGCATTCTATGCCGGCATGAGGGGAATGAAGACAAAAATTCTCGATGCGCTTCCGGAGCTCGGCGGACAGTTAGTGACTCTTTATCCCGAGAAATGGGTCTTCGACGTGGGGGGCTTCCCGAAGATTCTTGCGAAAGACCTTGCGAAGAACCTCGTCGAGCAGGCCATGACATTCGAACCAGAAGTCTGTCTCGATGAAAAAGTCCTCTCTGTAAAGACCCATTCGGAAAACGGGACAAGAATAATCGAACTCGTGACAGACAAAGGAATCTCCCACCTTACGAAAACGATCGTGCTCACTGCGGGTATCGGAGCCTTCAAGCCTAAGAAATTGGATAAACCCCGGATTGAACAATTCGAAGGGAAGGGGATCCATTACTTCGTCAACGAGAAAAGAGTCTTCAAGGACAAAGACATTCTCATCGTGGGTGGCGGTGACTCGGCTGTCGACTGGTGCCTCAACCTTCTCGACACTGCGAAGAAAATCACTCTGATACACCGCAGCGATCAGTTCCGTGCGCACGAGGAGAGCGTCAGGGCGCTGATCTCTTCGCCAATCGAAATCATGACATTCCACGAATTGAAATCTGTGAACGGAAACGAGAAATTGGAAACGGCAGTTGTGTACGACAACAGGACTCACGAAGAAAAGGCTTTGAGGGTCGACGGGATCATATTGAACCTTGGATTCCACGCGGACCTCGGACCGATCAAAGAGTGGGGACTCGAGCTCGACAAAGGGGGAATCAAAGTGAATTACCGGATGGAAACGAATGTCGAGGGGATTTTCGCCGCAGGAGACGTCGCGAGTCATCCGGGGAAATTGAAACTCATCAGTACAGGTTTCGGAGAAGTGGTTGTGGCGGTTAATTTCGCGAAGAACTTCATGGATCCTTCGGCGAAGGTCTATCCGGGACATTCCACGGACTTGAAAAACATCCCGGCCGCCAAAAAGGGGAATTGATTCGACAGACGGCCGGCGGCTTCCTCTTGCATGGCAGTGGTGTGACTCCGGACTCGCAGGTCGAAGGACACTTTCCGATTGAATCCCGCTAAGAATTCCGGATCATATCGTTTATATTTTACGTCGAGACAAATGTAGGGAATGCGAAGAACGGTAATGAATCGTCTCAGGGTGCTGGTAAAGAGGAATTTCAAATCCTTAAGACACTATAATTACAGGATATACTGGATATCTCAGCTGATCTCTGTCACCGGCACATGGATGCAAAACATTGCGCTGGCCTGGCTGGTCGTGACAATGACCGGTTCCGCTGTCGTGCTTGGAGTAGTCACCGCACTTCAATTCCTTCCTATCCTGGTCCTCTCGCTTTTCGCCGGTGTCTTCATAGACCGGTGGCCGAAGCTCAAGATCATTCTCACCACTCAAGGTGTCTCGGCTTTGCAGGCGTTCGTGCTCTGGGCACTCGTCGCAACCAGGTCTATTACGCTTTGGGAAATCTACGTACTATCGCTGCTCCTGGGGATCGTCAACGCATTCGATCAGCCGGGAAGACAGGCATTCGTCGCTGAGATGGTGCCGGATGAAGATGTGGGCAACGCTGTCGCATTGAATTCACTCCTCTTCAACGCAGCAAGGACGCTTGGACCTGCGGTTGCGGGGATCACCATCGCAGAACTCGGAGTCGCGCCGAGTTTCCTGATCAACGCACTTTCTTTCGTAGCCATCATCATGGCACTCCTGATGATGAGGAAATCGGAACTGCGAATCCTGAAGGCGCGGGTCCAGTCGACCGTAGCACAGGGGATCAGGGAAGGTGTGTCATTCGCCGTCAACGAGCCGAACATAGCTTCCATTCTTATCGTTCTCGTATTCGTGGGTACATTCGGCTACAACTTCTCAACAACCCTCCCGTTGCTCGCCAAATACGTCCTGAACGGTGGTCCTGAAGTTTTCGGCGCGGTCACCGCCGCACTCGGGATCGGGTCGATGCTCGGGGCCCTGCTTGTGGCGGGAAGGCAGAAGCCGACAAGGAAGTTCATCTATTCCTTCGCTGCGATTTTCGGAATCATAGATATCGCGATCTCATTCTCGAGGAGCATACCGCTTACTCTTGGGCTCCTTGTCCTCTTCGGCCTTGCCAGCATTGCATATATCGCATCGACCAACACCTCGCTTCAGATGAACAGTCCCATGGAACTTCGGGGAAGGATCATGGGACTCTATGTTGTCGTATTTGCCGGGAGCACTCCGATCGGGGCGCTCTTCACCGGATTCATGGCCGGATGGATAGGGACGGCGTGGATGATGCTTGTCGAAGGCGCCCTATGCCTCGTAGGAGTTGCGACGGGAGCATTCTACATACGAAATAAGGACACACTGCGGAAATCGTCACGGTTCTCGGAGGCCGTCTCGCACGATGTGTAAGTCGGATCAACGGGGCCGGATGTTCACTCTAACCTGACCGCAAATCCCGAAGATCGCTCAGGAACTTCGGCAGTCGATCACGACAAAGGGGACCCGGAGTTGAAGATGGCCGTTCTTTCGTGCCATATCGTTCAGACGTTTCTCTAATTCGTGGAAGAATCGCCTTCGGTCCTTTGGCGGGATTATATCTCTCCAGCTCCCTAGAAAGAAAAACCTGATGAAGAAGTGTCTGAAAAAGGCTGAGCCGTCGGAAAAATAGTAACTGAAGACGTCGTCCCGGATTGATTCTATCATGAAGCCCGAAATCTTCAGAAGGTTTTCCACGAAGGCGACCGGTTTCCTCTTTTCGAAAATATGCTTTCGTAACTCTGAGTTGTATTCCGGCATGCCCATATCGTAAAGCGTCTCGCGGAAGGCCTGGTAAAATTCGGTGAAGGTCCCTTCGGTATTGAATGTGAAGACAAATTGCGAACCCACTTTCGACACTCGTTTTGCTTCAGAGATCGCTCCGGAAATGTCTTGAACGTTGTTCATGCCATTATTGGAAACGATAAGATCGAAGACACCGCTTCGGAACGGCATTTTCTCAGCCCGGCATTCAAAGACGAGAGTGTTTTTCAAACCGTAGAGGGTCGACTTATCTTTGAGCCTGCAAACTGCATCGTGCCAGGGATCGATTCCGTAGACACTCGATGACTCACCGAGCCTCATCGCCAGCTCAATCGATGGAAATCCGAGCCCGCTTCCTATATCGAGCACGCGCAGTCCTTTGCTGTACCGGATCGTTTCCAGCAAGCGCATTCCGAATGGGGCCGACCAGAATGACATCTCGTCCATGGCCGAGACGATTCCTGGGGAGCTTATGCCGAGGGGTGACTCCAACAATTCATCCATGTTGCTCCAGGAGAGACTTCTCAGCCAAGGCGCGGACGTCCGAGATTCTCATTATTTCCCGATTATTATTGCGCCACCGTGACAGTCGAAGACTGTGCCTGCCGTGGTCGTCCCCAGCACGCGCCAGCAACGCGGTGTAATTTCGATTATATGCGCCTTGTACGAATAAAAGTTGCCCTGGAACACCTGCACTATCTTGTTGTTGACGTCAACTACCGATGCCTCGAAGAGTACAATATTATGCTCTCTGTCGACAACCATGACAGCTGAAGGTTTCACGAAAATCCGGTAGCGGTCTTTGTAATCGAATGAAAAAGTGTTGCGGATGACTTTTGCGACGTGTATGCCCTTGGGGTCGTAAACGTCCATCGTCAGCAATATTTTAGATGTCTGATCCAACTCCAGAAGAAGCTGGTCCTTTCCTTCGATCTTGAAGACCCCGTTTGTATTCCTGATGACGTTGGACCCCATATTGACTTCCATAATTCACCCTGCCGGGACGCTCCTGACCGCGCAGGGTGTGCCCCTGTTTACATCTCCATGATAGGCGCATGGCAATCGGGACTCCGTCAGGGTCCGCGTGTACCGCTTATATTGTGTCATATTCATTAACTCACGCCGCCCTCTCGCAAGAATGTATTCCTACAGCCGGAAATAGTCAAGCACGCTGGTTGATCCAAGTGCGCACGATTACAGCTGGAGGTGAGTAAATGAGTAAAGTTCGATCGGTGAACATGGCACTGGAGCGGATTAACGCATCATTGTTCAGATCCGGTGGCTTTGAGCGTTGATTGTTTAACCCCTCTTTTTTATATTTTTCAAGTTCCTGACATAACTTCAGAGAGGTATTCGGTTGAATCTTGAACTAATTGTATTTTTGATCCTTGCCGCGGCTGCGATAGTATCGGCCGTCTTGATGATTACCCGTAAGAACCCCGTCACCAGCGCATTATATCTGGTCTTCAACTTTTTCATAATAGCGGTCTTGTATCTGTTCCTGCGCGCTCAGTTTATCGCCGTAATTCAGATTACGGTTTACGCGGGAGCGATCATGGTACTGTTCCTGTTCGTAATCATGCTACTCAATCTCGGTGAAGATAAACTCCTCAAATGGAAGCTTAATTCTAAAAGGACGATCGCGTCGCTGCTGGGTTTGCTGCTGTTGGCGGAGATAGCGTATTATGTTATGAACTTCACTTCAACTTCCGGCATGTCGCCGCAATCGGAGTCGATGGGAACGGTAGAGTCCATCGGAAGGGTGCTATACGCAAGTTACCTCTTCCCATTCGAGATCACCTCCATACTCCTTCTGGCGGCCCTGGTCGGTGCGATTTTCCTTGCAAAAAGAAAGCTTGAACAATAGAATGGTACCATTAGGATATTATATAGGACTTAGCGCGATTCTCTTTACGATAGGTGTGGTCGGAGTTCTGACACTTCGAAATGCTATCGTAATATTCATGTCTGTGGAGCTGATGCTCAATTCGGTCAACCTGGCGTTGATTGCGTTCTCCGCTTATTCCGGCAATCCGGCTGGTGAGATACTTGTATTCTTCTCGATCGCCGTGGCGGCTGCGGAATCCGCTGTCGGCCTTGCGATAATAATCGCACTGTTCAGGAACAAGCTGACCGTGAATATCGATGAAGTAAACGTCCTTAAATGGTGATCCACGGTCTGAAGAAGTCTACGGACGATTGGGCTAAAGTACCTTCCTCAAAGGATAAACTATGCAAAATCTAGTTGTATATATCGTTTTGTTTCCGATCATCGGAGTCTTCATAAACGGCCTCTTCGGTAATCTGCTCCAGAAAAAGCTCGGGGAGAAAGTCGTCGGTGTGATAGGGAGTGCCACAATAGGGATGTCGTTCCTCTTTGCGGTGCTGATCTTCATTAACATGCTCGGCCAGCCCGTGGACGCGAGAAGCCATGTCGTCGATGTTTACCAATGGATGGCCGCGGGTAACTTCTCCGTAAACGTGTCCTACCTCATCGATCAGCTTTCAATCGTGATGCTCCTTATCGTGACCGGGGTGAGTTTCCTGATTCATGTCTACTCGATGGGGTACATGCACGGAGACAAGGGATACTTCAGGTTCTTCACGTACTTGAATCTGTTTGTCTTCGCCATGCTCAACCTCATATTGGCTGACAACTATCTTCTCATGTTCCTCGGTTGGGAGGGTGTGGGCCTCTGTTCATATCTCCTCATCGGTTTCTGGTATGATAGGAAATTTGAAGGAACTAACCTTACGTGGACCGGCGACGCAGGCATGAAGGCCTTCATCGTGAATCGGATCGGCGACTTCGCCTTCCTAACGGGCATGTTCCTCATATTTGCAAACTTCGGGACTTTCAATTTCCATACGATATTCAGCACTGCCTCGTCGCACTTCACGACGGGCGATCCTACCGTGACATGGATTGCCATCCTGCTCTTTATCGGCGCGACCGGAAAGAGTGCCCAGATACCGCTGTACATTTGGCTGCCGGATGCCATGGCAGGCCCGACTCCCGTTTCAGCTCTTATCCATGCTGCTACCATGGTAACTGCAGGTGTATATATGATTGCGAGGAGCTCGATTCTCTATGCTCTCGCTCCGGGCGCGATGATGACCGTCGCAGTCGTGGGTGCCGTTACTGCAATGTTCGCTGCCTCCATGGCGCTCGTCCAGAACGACATAAAAAAAGTTCTCGCGTATTCGACCGTCAGTCAGCTCGGCTATATGTTTCTTGCTCTGGGTGTCGGTGCGTTCGGCGCAGGTATTTTCCATCTGATGACACACGCCTTCTTCAAGGCCCTCCTGTTCCTCGGAGCCGGAGCCGTCATACACTCCCTGCATGAGAACCAGGACCTTAGGGATATGGGTGGTCTCAAGCAGCTTATGCCCGGTACTTACAAGGTTTATTTGATCGCGTGTCTGGCGATTTCCGGCATCCCGCCGTTTTCCGGGTTCTTCAGTAAAGATGAAATTCTCGGCAAAACCTTCGGAGTCTCGTTCATACTCTGGCTGATAGGTGCCGTGACTGCTTTCCTCACCGCTTTCTATATCTTCCGTCTTTTCGTGATGGCGTTTGAAGGGAAGCCTCGGTTTGATGTTCATCATCTGCATGTCCACGAAGCTCCGAAGACAATGCTGCTCCCGATGTGGGTTCTCGGCATCCTGGCTGCCGTCGGCGGTTTTGTCGGAATTCCCGCAGCGCTTGGAGGAGGGGACGCCTTCGACAGGTTCCTGGATCCTGTGTTTGAAAGCGCGCAGGCGAAATTGTCGACCGTGTCGTTTATGGGAGCCGGAACTGAATATCTTCTCATGGCAATTTCGGTGCTTCTCGGCATCGGCGGCATCTATCTCGCGTACACCGCCTATCTGAGGAAACCCGAACTTTCTGCGAAGCTGAAAAAGAGCGCCGGTGATTTCTACGATGTGCTTCTCCATAAGTATTACATTGACGAGATTTACCAGGCGGTGGTCGTAAAGCCGATCGTTTATGTAAGCGAGAGATACCTGTGGCACGGAGTCGATGAGGTGATGATAGACGGTTCTGTGAACGGCACGGGCAAGACGGTTAGATTTTTCGGAAAAGTCCTGCGGAAAATTCAGACAGGATTTGTACAGAACTACGCATTGGCCTTCGTCATCGGCATTGTCATTATGGTTGGATACCTAATCTTGAAGTAACCCGAGAACAACGAAATGTTCGAAACAAACATACTATCATACATAATCTTCACGCCTCTCGCAGGGGCAATCATACTTTTGCTGATCCGGAATGAGAAGCTTGTCAAGAGCGTGTCCATCCTGTTCGCGGCAATCACGTTTGTGTTTTCCGTCGCTCTTTATCTCCTTTTCGACGTGAGCAAGCCCGGTTTCCAGTTCGTCGAATACGTACCCTGGGTACAGAGTCTGCATATCGGATACCATCTCGGAATCGACGGTATTTCGTTGCTCTTGATCGTACTTACTACGTTCCTTACTCTCATTGCTCTCATTGCATCGTGGTCGTCGATAAACAAGAGGATCACCAGCTTCAACTTTTTCGTGCTTCTCCTTGAAGTAGGCATGCTTGGCGTATTCTCGTCGCTCGACCTTTTCCTGTTCTACATTTTCTGGGAAGCCATGCTCGTCCCGATGTACTTCATAATAGGTATCTGGGGACACGAGCGCAGAGTTTATGCGGCTGTGAAGTTCTTCCTCTATACGATGGTCGGCAGCTTGTTGATGCTCGTTGCCATCATCTGGCTCGGCTATTATGCCAGCACGCTGCCGGGCGGGACATTTACGACGAACCTCGTCGAACTGTACCAGATAGCTCCGACGATTCCGCTCTCGATCCAGGTGTGGATGTTCCTTGCATTCACGCTCAGCTTCGCGATCAAGGTCCCGATATTCCCGCTGCACACGTGGCTGCCGGATGCTCATACGGAAGCGCCGATGGCAGGCAGCGTCCTTCTTGCCGGAGTTCTCCTGAAGATGGGTACCTACGGCCTGCTCAGGTTCTCGCTTCCGCTCTTTCCCCAGGCCGCCTTCGAGTTTCTTCCCTTCATGGCGGTACTCGGCGTGATAGGAATTATCTACGGTGCTTTCGTATCCATGGTACAGAAGGACCTCAAAAAGCTGGTGGCTTATTCATCCGTCGCACATCTTGGTTTCGTGGTGCTCGGAATCTTCGCACTCACGGTTACGTCTGTACAGGGCTCGGTTATCCAGATGGTCAATCATGGCCTCACGACCGGCGCGTTGTTCCTTCTCGTTGGGATGCTATACGACAGACGGCACACGCGGCTCATCAGCGACTTCGGAGGCCTCGCCAAGAGCGTGCCAATTATGGCCACATTTTTTATGATTGCGATGCTCGGCTCCGTCGGCCTCCCGGGACTGAACGGCTTCGTCGGCGAGTTTATGATTTTGCTCGGCTCATTCAAGAGCCAGTTCCTGGGCACACCGGCTTATGCCATTGTTGCAGCCAGCGGAGTCATCCTCGCCGCGGTTTACCTCCTCTGGATGTACCAGCGAGTCTTCTTCAAGAAGCTGGATAAACCCGAAAACGAAAAGATGAAGGACTTGAACGGTCGTGATATCGCCGTGCTTGCCGCGATGGTCGTCTTTATGGTCTGGATCGGCGTTCATCCGATGACGTTTCTTTCGAAGAGCGAGCCTGCAGTCAAAGCTTTGGTCAGCACGATGACCAGGGCGAGAGTCGGCGGCATCAGCGCGTTGCAGCGATGATACTTTCTGATTGTAAAATGAGTGATTCGACCAATTTCCCGTTGAGAGGAATATAAATGGTGTTCAATTATAACGATATTGTTGCCGTCAGCCCGATACTTTTTCTAAGCGTGTTCTCGCTTCTATTGCTTGTTGTAGACGTGAGCGTAAAGAAGCCCGCCACCGTTCTTTATTGGCTGACGCTGATAGGACTCGCGGTCGCAGGTTTCCTTACTGCAAATACCTACAATGCCCCGGGATCGGCCTTCAACGGGATGGTTTTTACAGGAAGGTTCCCGGCATTTTTTGAGGTCGTCTTTGTCCTGAGCGCTGCGCTTAGCGTTCTTCTTTCGAAGCCCTATCTTGAAAAAATTGACGATCACTACGGGGAGTATTATTCCCTTGTGAGCTTTGCCACCGTCGGCATGATGCTGATGGCAAGTTCGCGCGACCTGATGGTACTGTTCCTGGGACTCGAGCTTATGTCGATTAGCCTCTATGTGCTTGCCGGTTTTGTGAGGACAGACGCGAAGTCCAACGAAGCATCGCTTAAATATTTTCTTCTCGGTGCTTTTGCGACGGGCTTCTTCCTCTACGGGATCGCGCTGATATATGGGGCGACTGGTACGACGAATTTGGCCGATATCCTCGGGAAATGGATGTCGGTTCAGAACGATCCGCTGCTATGGATCGGCGCGGCATTGATTTTGGTCGGACTGAGTTTCAAAATATCTGCCGTCCCATTCCACATGTGGGTTCCGGATGTTTATGAAGGAGCCCCGACCACCGTGTCTGCGTTCATGTCGACCGGTAGCAAGGCGGCGGCATTTGCGGCGCTGGTGCTGTTGTTCAGTTACTCCGTCCATCCGTCACCGCAGCTTCAGGTCGTCATCGCTTACCTGGCAGCCTTCACGATGGTGGTCGGTAACCTGATCGCGCTCGTTCAGACAAATATCAAGAGGATGCTTTCATATTCGAGCATCGCACATGCCGGTTATGCGCTTGTGGGCATCGCTTCTGCAAATGCTCTTGGACGAACAGGCGTGATGTATTACATGCTCGCCTATACATTCATGCAGATCGGCGCCTTTGGTGTTGTCTCCGTTCTGGAAAGCAAGGAGGGAAAATATCTCGAAATATCCGATTACCAGGGCCTTGCTTACAGGCACCCTTTCATCTCGGGGCTGATGGCGCTCTTCATGTTTTCGCTCGCAGGACTTCCGCCTCTTGCCGGATTTTTCGGAAAGTATTATCTTTTCGCATCCGCCGTGTCTGCAAATATGACATGGCTCGCGGTCGTCGGCGTGCTTGCAAGTGTCGTGTCGGTATATTATTACCTGGGTGTTGTTGTGAATATGTATTTCAAAGAAGTACCTGAAGGTACCACGTCAGTGGTGATATCGAAGCTGGGGGCCACGGCTTTGATTATTGCGGCGGCCGCAATAATCGAGCTTGGTTTGACGCCGGGTTACATCGTATCACTGACGGAGAAACTTTTCTAATATTTGAAGGTATATCTTGCGAATTTGATCGGCCGCTTCTAATTTGGAGCGGCTTTTTTATCTTCAATCGGAGTCGAAATGGAATATTTGCTCACTGCAGAAGAGATGAGGGCGTGCGACCGCGAGGCTGTCGAAAGCGGGAAAGTTACGGGTCAGGCGCTGATGGACAGAGCGAGCCTTGGTGTCGCCAAGGTCGCTCAGAGAATTCTCGGCGACCTTCACGAAAAGAGGATCGCCGTGATGTGCGGAAGGGGGAACAACGGCGGAGACGGGTTCGGTGCGGCCGTTTACCTCGGCCAGATGGGCGCAGAGGTGAAAGTCATATTGACCGGGACATCGGTCGAAGTCTCCGGCGACGCGAAAGTGTTTTACGAAAAAGCGAAAAGCATGTCCAATGAACAGGCAAAGATAGAAGTTGAAGAGTTTGAGAAGGCGTCGGCCTCGCTCAACCTCAATGACTATGACCTGATCGTGGACGCTGTCCTCGGAACCGGACTGAAAGATGAACCGAAAGATAATGCGAAGAAGGCTATCGACATGATGTCGACTACTTTCACGCCGGTCCTTGCCGTCGATGTCCCGAGCGGACTTGATTCAGACTCAGGAAGCGTTTTTGAATCGGCGACGACATCCGTTGCGACGGCGACTATGGGATTCCCGAAGCGCGGCCTGTTGCTCAACCAGGGAAGAGAGAATTCGGGAACACTTTACGTCATAGATATCGGTATGCCTTCGGATCTCAAAGCGCTGGCGGGGGTCGAGACAGCGGTGATAACCGCCTCCGATGTTCGTGAATTGCTTCCGCGGCGAAAACTCGAAACTTATAAGCATGCTGTCGGCAAAGTCTTTGCCCTTGTCGGTTCCGTCGGAATGACCGGCGCCGGGGTAATGGTCGGCAGGTCTGCGATGAGAGCCGGCGCGGGCGCCGTCGTGCTCGGTGTTCCATCCGAGCTTAACCCCATTTTTGAGTCTCAATTAACCGAGGTGATGACCGTCCCTCTTCCTCAGACGGGCGATGGCTCGCTTTCACTTGCGGTTCTCCTGCAAATCCAGAAGAACCTCGAATGGGCGGACGTCCTTGTAATCGGGCCGGGACTCTCCAGGAATCAGGAGACTTCGCAGATGGTCGCGAAGGTACTCAGGAGCCAGGATGGTACGATCATAGTCGATGCCGACGGCCTGAATGCCATCGCCGACCAGTCGAGTATTTTGACCGAGACGAACGCAGACATTATCCTGACACCTCACCACGGCGAATTCAGCAGGATGACAGGGTTTTCACCGGAGGAGATTGCGAAGGACAGGATTGAAATGGCGCGCAACTATGCGAAAGAAAATAAAGTGACACTGGTCCTGAAGGGATCTCCGACTGTTATCGCGACGAAAGAGGGGAAGGTTCACGTGAACATCCACGGAAATCCCGGGATGGCGACAGCCGGCATGGGAGACGTTCTTACGGGAATAATTGCCGCGTTGGTCAGCCAGAAGCTAAGTCCTGCCGACGCGGCGATCGCCGGCACTTACATTCACAGCCTGGCCGGCGATGTGGCCCTTCAGTCCAAGGGAATGTATTCGCTCATTGCGACCGATGTCATTGAATCTCTTCCACAGGCCTTCAAAAAAGTAGATAATGGAGAAGTGGTTGAATTTCAGAGAATCTCCTGATTTCGTAAAGTATCAGCTCCCCGTCCTGATATGGATGGGTTTCATATTCGCTTTGTCCTGCGTGCCGGGTTCTACGCTGGCGCCGATGGAATTCTTTGATGCCCATCTCATCGCCCATTCACTCCTTTTCGGAATGCTTTACATTCTTGGATACAGGGCTTTGAAGTACCAGAACTACAGCCGCTTCCTTCGTGAGTTCAGTCTCCTCGCAGCCCTCGTGCTGGTCGCGCTGTATGGGGCGAGCGATGAATTTCATCAGTCGTTCACGCCCGGCCGGACCGAAGAGTTCAAAGACCTGATGATAGACGTAATGGCGGGTCTGGTCGCTCTCTTAATTGTCATGGCTTATGAGCGTATCAGGAATACAGCAAAGAAGCTCGAGGAAAACTGACGGCCTGCATGGCGATGGCGGCTGACTTGACCCGGTCCGGGCCAGTGAAGCATTTCGTCTGTGAAACTAGCTCGTCATGATCGAAATAATCGTACTTCTCCTTTCGCTTTTCACGATGGCCCTGTTCGCCGCCGTCGAGACCGCTTTCGTATCATCAGATAAAGTAGCACTCGTGATCGATCTTCCCCCCGGGACGGAGTCGAGATCCGTCCTCTATTTCCTCCGAAACAACGAAGTCTTCTTCGCGACGGTGGTCGTTGCCAGCAATGTGTTTGTGACGGTCTTCTCTTCGATCTCTGAATTCTATTTTCATACCAGTCTGAAAATCCAGCTTCCGATAGTAATCGGCGCGACTATGGTCGCCGGCTTCCTCCTGGGTGAATTGATCCCGAAGAGTTTAGCCATAGAAAATCCTGAGCCCATAGCGAAATTTCTCCTGCCTTTCGTCAGAGCGTTCGCGTTCTTGACGAAGCCGATCGTGGCAGCCACTGCTGCCGGATCCAGCTTCCTCGCGCGCGTTGTGTTCAATTCTCCTTCTTCAAATTCCCTCATGTTCCAGCGGCGCGACGTGTACAGATTTCTCGGTACGACAGCCAAAGGCGGGTACCTCGATAAAATTGAATCCGATCTCATTCGCAGACTTCTGGAGAATGCAAGCGTGCCTGTCAAGAACATAGCGGTACCAAGGACCGAGATCGTCGCCGTAAAATCCGGAACGCGGATCGAGAAGCTCAGGGAAGCCTTCGAGAAAACAGGGAAGAGCAAGGTCATAGTCTACGACTCTACCATCGACAATGTCATCGGGGTCGTTTATGCAAAAGATATATTCAAGGATGTTCAGCTTACGGATGAATTGGTCAACGACGTTCTCTTCGTTCCGGAACAAATTTCAGTCGTGGACTTGCTCGACGAATTCCGAAACGAAAAGGTCTATGTCGCGATACTGATCGATGAGTTCGGGGGAACGTCAGGACTTGTTACGTCGTCCGACGTCATGGAACTCTTTCTCGGCGAAGTGGCGATCTGGGACAGTGAGGTGCGCGTCAAAGCGATCGGTCCCAAGCAGTTTGTGCTTCAGGGAAATGCGGAGCTCCACGAAATTGAGGAAGCCGCCGGAGTGACTTTCCCCTCCGGTGAGTATTCAACTGTTGCAGGGCTGATCATTTCGCAGATCGGCAGGATCCCTTCCAGGGGGGAAGTCTTCATGATCGGGAATCTTGAGTTTCAGGTTGTCAGAGCCGACGGACGAAAAATCAGTACATTGAAGTTGATCCTGAAATAGACGAAGATAGTTCATTATCAGCCGCAGCTTGACGTTTTGTCGATCGAAGCGTCAAAACGTGAGGAAGTTCTGAAACTGTTTTGAGAACTCCTCTGTTATTTTATTCGATGCTTTTTGCCCCTTTTCTGGATTCTGCGGGGAGTCGAGTTTAAGGAAAGGAAGAAGTACCATTTCACGAATGCCGAATATTACTGTTTTTTCGCCGATGCCCCGTTTCACATTCATGCCGTCGTTCGTTTTCAGTGCTCCCTCCAGGAGAGAAGGAGCTCATACTCGATATCCTGAAACCGGGATCGAAAGCGTTGTTGCTCCCGCACATTCGCCTGTGGGTCTTCTTTCACCAGAGTTTCATTAGGATTACCTATCTAATCATAAGGATTACAATGAGAAAGGTTGTGCTCGCCGTCTTAATTCTTGCGTCGGCATTTCCACTTGCTGCCCAGGAATTTGGCAAGAACAAAGTTCACTACGTCACCTTCAAGTGGAGCTATATCAAATCTCCTCACTTCAATGTTTACTTCACTAAAGGGGGGTACCTGCTCGCCGAGTTTGTTGCAGTCGAGGCGGAAAGTTCGCTCGCGTCGATAGAAAAAAGTTTTCATTATCAGATTAACAAACGTATCGACCTTACTGTGTTCAATTCGCACAACGATTTCCAACAGAACAATATTATCTCGGAATATCTGGGACAAAGCACCGGCGGTGTTACCACTCTGTACAAAAACAGGGTGGTGTATCCATGGGATGGCGACCTGAGCCTTATGCGTCACGTGATTCACCACGAGCTGGTGCATGCGACCTTCAATGAAATGTTTTACGGCGGCTCCGTCCAGGCGATGATAGAACATGACATCACGTTCCAACTCCCGACGTGGTTCAACGAGGGGATGGCGGAATATCAATCGCTCAACCACTGGGAGGTGAACTCAGACCAGTTCCTGATGGATGCGACGATCAATCATTACATGCCGCCGATCGATTACCTTCAGGGATTCCTATGGTACAGAGGGGGAGAATCAGTCTGGCATTATATCGACGTGACTTACGGTCATCAGAAAGTGGGGGAGATCGTAAACGCGGTTCTGGCGACACACAGTGTGAACAAAGGCCTCGAGAGGGCTATCGGGTTGAACCTGGACCAGCTGTCAGATGCGTGGCACGAATACAACCGAAAGCAATACTACCCTGAAGTGGCGGAGAGGCAGGCGCTCTCGACCTTCGCCAAACGGGTGACGAACCATCTGGAAGACGGAAGTTCTTACAATACTTCCCCCGTCATTTCTCCCGATGGGAATTTGGTGGCCTATATTACCGACCGCACCGGCTTCTTCGACGTAGTCCTCGCTTCCACAGTAACCGGCAGGGTAATACGAACTCTGGTGAAGGGAAGCCGCACGGCGAATTTCGAGGAACTCCACCTTCTTAATCCCGGCATCGCATGGACGCCGGACGGGAAGGACATTGCCGTGGTGTCCAAGACGGGAGAGTACGACGACGTCTTTATGATTGATGTCAGGACGGGAGCAACCAGGGAACTCCCCGGGCTTAGTCTCGACGGGATAAAGGGCATTAATTTTTCCCCGAACGGAGAACTGTTGGCTCTGTCCGCCTACGAACCTCTCCAGTCGGACATTTATTTGTACAACATGAAGACACACCAATTGCGGAACCTTACCGACGACATCTTCAGCGACGAGCAGCCGCACTGGTCGCCCGACGGCAAGGTGATCTATTTCACGTCCGACAGGGGTGACAGTCTTTACCAGGACGGCAGAAGCCCGCTCCCTCTCGCTCACTGGGCCGCGGGGAATCCCTGGGACATCTTCTCGCTAAACGTGGCGACGGGCAAGATCGAAAGACTTACATATACCAATTTCCCGAATACGCCTTGGGTCGTGCCCCACGGAGGAGGCGATCAGTATCCGCTGCCGACGGCGAACGGAAAGGGGTTGATTTTCGAATCCAGCAGGAACGGCATCGACAATTTGTATTATTTGGATTTGGCTACAAAGAAAGTCGTCCCCCTGACGAATTCGCTCGACGGGATCAACCAGCCATCGATGTCCAAGAATGGCGAGAAGATTGCATTCACGTCGCTCAACGACGGCGGGTACGACATCTTCACCATGGACCTTCCGCTGAAGCATAAATTCAGCGGCCCTTTGAAGCCTACTAAGTATGTCAAGTCATTCTTTGCGAAACTCGAACTGGCACAGCGCAAAGACACAACGTCCGCTAATTCGACGAGCCTGGCTTCGCTGTACGGTATGTCGGTTACTTCGAATTTGAACCACTATGTCTTTTCACCCTACTACGACCAGACCACCCACAAGAAGCCGAAAGTCTCCCCCTTCCTTCTCAAGGGCAACGTCGACACATTGGGGGATTATTATGTCTATCCCTATAAGGTAGACTTCTCGCCGGATATCATTACCGGCGGAGCCGGCTTCAACACATTCTACGGCTTCCAGGGAGCCACAGAACTCGCCTTCAGCGACATGCTCGGGAACAACGAGGTGGATCTGTACACGGACTTTCAGATTGATTTGCAGAACAGCGATTACGCTATCTCATACTCGAACATGGCATCCAGGATAAACTACGGCGTCGATCTCCTTCATACTGCGAACTTTCTGTATCTATATGACAACACTACCGGCTACTACGAACTCAACCGGTTTCAGTCACTGATAGGTCAGTTGAGCTTCTCCCGTCCTTTCGACAGGTTCAGGCGGCTCGATCTCAATGTGGCCTACGTCGGTATAAACGAGCAGAACATAGACAACCCGGCCATCCCGAGCGCTTCTGCAAACGCGGCGCTGATCTCGCTGGACTACGTCAAGGACAATACATTGGCGGGATATTTCGCTCCGGTCGCAGGGACAAGGTACGAGGTAACGCTTTCTCTCGTCCCGAAGATCGCACCGAGCTTCCTCGGCTTTGAAACGCTCGGGTTCGACTGGAGAAAATATCTTCCGTTCTGGAATGAGAACGTCTTTGCTGTGAGGTTCTCCGGAGCCGCAAGCACCGGGCCCAATCCACAAAAGTTCTTCATGGGGGGGGTCAGCAACTGGATCAACAGGAGCTATGCGACACAGCTCATCCCGATCAGCAGCGTTGCCGACTACGCCTTCCTGACACCGGTGTTTCCGATGAGAGGATACAGCTACGACGCCCAGCTCGGAACAAACTATTTCCTGGCGAATATAGAAATCAGGTTCCCTCTCGTTCAGTACTTCGTGCCTGGTTTGATCCCGATATTGCTTTCCAACATCGAGGGCGTGATCTTCACAGACGCCGGGAGCGCGTTCGATTCTTTCTCGAGCTACAAACCGTTTATGAAGGACGCTTCGGGCGGCATCGTAACTCAGGATCTTCTGATTGGTTCGGGTTTTGGAGCGAGAGTTCCTTTTTTGTATTTTGTCCTGAGGTTTGACGAAGCGTGGCAGTATGACATTCAGGGTTTCCATAATCCGACGTTCTATTTCTCGCTTGGAGGCGATTTCTGAGCCTGCGTACTTTGCCGTCCTGATTGTGTTTCTCACCGCCCCCACAGCATCGGCCCAGTCGATGTTCCTTGGCGGCGGTTATGTGCTGAGCAACAGGGCCGCCGGAATGTCGGCCTATGTCGCTGATCCCGATTATGACCATGCGGTCCTCCTGAACCCGGCAAAACTGGGTTTCGCCCAGACAGTGTATGCCGGCAGCGATTACGAGTATTTTTCACGGGATGTCGGTCTGCTGTTTCTTCCCTCCACACCGTCGAACTATCTCTCCAACGGTAAGTTGAGCGCATGGGACGCTTCTTTTGCGATGCCGGTTGGTCCGCTTGGAGCAGGCGCTTCCTTCAGTGCCTTCGACCTGGCCGGTTGGAGGACCACGATGTCTGCCGTAGGCGCTGCGGTTCGCGTTCCCTTCGGATTTTCAATCGGCCTGACTGGGAAATATGTAACGGTCGACAAAGAGGATGTGATACCCGGCGGTATCGGCGTCTCGAGTCTGAACAGGTTCACCTTCGATGTCGGTGCCATGAACCGTACCGTGCTTGCGAATACAACTTTCTTCAGGGCGATATTTTCATCGGGAGTTGTCTTTTCCAATGTTATACCCGGCGTGACATGGACGCAACAAGGTGGAACGCCTGCGACCAGCCAATCGGCCGATTTGCCCCAGACATTCCAGTGCGGGTTGGCTTACACATTTGCCTCCAACTACCGTTTGTCGGATTTCGAGCTCTTCAGAGTTACA
Source organism: Bacteroidota bacterium (assembly GCA_021811615.1). Taxonomy (GTDB): domain Bacteria; phylum Bacteroidota; class Ignavibacteria; order Kryptoniales; family JAKASW01; genus JAKASW01. Next base: position 19,414 of record JAJZNW010000023.1, on the reverse strand, counting down.
GGGGCGATCGACTACTCGCACCTCTTCAGTAATTCTTCCCCGATCGATAACTTCACCCTTCAGCGCGACCAGTACAGGATAGGTCTCGAGACGATCGCACTCGGGATACTTGCAGTTCGGATAGGATATACTCTCAAGACTCCGGTGCTGATGGGAGAAGATCTCTACAACAGGCTTTCTATCGCGCACATGGGGTCGGGTGTCTCCTATGGGTTCTCACTGCGTTTCCCGGTGAAGCTTGTCCTGCCTGCATTGCCCGTCACTTCGCTTGAGCTCTCCTACGCTAAGAACCCGGAGTGGAACTCCGGCGTGTACCATGATTTGTTCGGAGTAGTCATGGAGATGCTGTTCTGACCGGACTGCATCTTGTTCACCATTCGGATTGGAAAGAAGCGCCCTCTCTCATAAATTATTAACATGAAAAAAGAAGAGAGCTTTCCGATTCTCAAGGCGGGGAGCATGGAATCAGCGGACCGCCTTAAGAGGATCATGAGTAGAAATCTTACGCTCGATAAAGGATTGTTGGACAAGGTGTCTGCTATCGTGGAGAGCGTTCGCAGCGAAGGCGACACTGCTTTGAAGCGGTACACCAGTCAATTCGACGGCGTCGAGTTGTCGCGGATTAAAGTATCCCCGGAAGAGATAAGCAGGGCCAGGGAAGGCACAAGCGAGCACATGCTTCAGATAATCTCCGAGGCGGCGGCGAACGTGAGAAGATTCCACGAACGTCAGCGCGCCAATTCATGGATGATTCACGACGAAGATGGAACGGTGCTCGGTCAAAGGATTATTCCCCTGCAAAGAGTTGGCCTGTATGTGCCGGGAGGCACGGCTGCCTACCCGTCGACGGTCATCATGAATGCCGTCCCTGCGCAGGTTGCGGGCGTTAGTGAAATACATGTGTTGACTCCACCGAACCGTGATGGGGAAGTGAACCGGATCGTACTTGCGACGTGCAGTGTCCTTGGTATAAGGAACGTCTACGCGGTCGGCGGTGCGCAGGGCATCGCAGCCGCAGCCTACGGCACAGAATCCGTCAGCAAGGTAGATAAGATAGTCGGCCCGGGTAACGTATATGTCGCGGCAGCGAAGAAGATCGTCTTCGGCGACGTGGATATAGACATGATTGCTGGCCCGAGTGAAGTGGTTGTCCTGGCAGACTCTTCGGCCGACCCTTCACATGTTGCCGCCGACCTCCTGGCACAGGCGGAACATGACGCCAACGCGGCGGCGGTGCTCGTTACTACCGACAAAAATCTCGCGAAGAAAGTCCAGCGAAAGTTGACCGAGTTCCTCGGCAGCCTGTCCCGGAAAAAGATCGCGGGAGAGTCGATCCGGCGTAACGGCGCGGCATTCGTGGTAGGGGACATGACCGATGCCGTAAACCTCGTTAACGACATAGCGCCCGAGCATCTGGAGATAGAGGCCGCGTCTGCCTGGGAGATCCTCGGGCGGATAAAAAACGCGGGCGCTGTCTTTATCGGTGACCATTCGCCGGAGCCAGTCGGCGATTACTTCGCCGGACCGAGCCACGTACTGCCGACGGGCGGAACCGCCCGCTTTTCCTCGGTATTGAGCGTCGACGCATTCGTGAAACGGTCGAGTGTAATTCATTATTCAAAAACAGCATTTGAGCGCGATGCCCGAAAAATCCAGGTGTTTGCCGAAAATGAGGGCCTCACGGCGCATGCCTTGTCAATCAGCATAAGAGAAAAACGTGGACGTAAAAAGTAATTTCAGGAAATCAGTATTAGATATCTCAGCCTACAGCGTTTCAGGCCATCCGGCAAAGATTAAGCTCAATCAGAATGAAAGCCCATTCGACATTCCAGATGATCTCAAGAGGGAAATAATAGAAGAGTTCGTCCGCATACATTGGAACAGGTACCCCGATGTATTTTCGAAAACTCTCCCGGAACGATTTGCTCAGATGTATGACCTCCCGGTCGATTCGTTCATCGCCTCGAATGGATCCAACGAGTTGATCTACACAGTCGAGATGGCGATTGTCGAACAGGGAACCCAGGTGCTTATACCCCAGCCGACCTTTTACCTGTTCGAGAAGGTGGCGCGTGTTCTTGGCGCGGACGTCCGCAAGCTCTTCGCCGGACCTTCGTTGAAATTCGACGAAGAGGACATTCTCCGGACCGCACGGGCCATGTCGTCGGGTCTGATTATACTCGGATCGCCGAACAACCCCACGGGGCAATCGGTCTCCGACGGATTCATCGCGGAACTCCTGAAGTCGACAAAGGCGATGGTTCTCGTCGACGAAGCTTACATCGAATTTTCCCCGAAGGAAAGCGTGATAGCCCTGACAAGAACCGCGAAGAACCTCATAGTCCTGAGAACTTTCTCCAAAGCCTACAGCCTCGCGGGTCTCCGCGTCGGATATCTTGTCGCGCATCCCGATACTGCGTACGAAGTGCTCAAGGTCAAGATTCCCTTCACGGTCAATCCATTGTCCGAGTTCACGGCGCTAAAACTCCTCGAGGATAGGCGCCTGTTCGCGGAACGGGTGGATTTTCTTAAACGCCAGAAGGTTATCATGGCCGATGCACTGAGGAAGATACCCGGTGTCGACGTCGTCGACTCGGACGCGAACTTCTTTCTCTTTTCCACGGCCATGCCTGCCACGTTGCTCTTTGAACAGCTTCTTGAAAAGAAGAGCGTCCTCATCCGGGACGTGACTTCGTATCCGATGCTCGACCATTATCTCAGAGTTAACGTCGGCTCCGGGGAAGAGAGCCGCTACTTTGTCGAGTCGGTGAAATCCTGTCTTGGAAAGTCGTAGTGTATTCTCTGTCTGCCTCGATAGCGGAGTGACCGATGCGTGACTCCATCCTCATCGTCCTCTCGACTCAATCTGAATACGATTCCCAAATGTGCCATTAAAGGTGTAGCTTTATCTCCACCGGGAACGGTGCGTTTTTTTCCAGCTGCTGTGACCTGAACTATTGTGCGAAACAGGGTGGAAGTTTATATTTAGGTCAAGATGGCTGTACCTCTGATTTATTTCCTTGACGATGATGAAAATATCATCAAGCTCGTTAAATACGGATTGCGGAACGAGCAATTCAATGTAAAATATTTTTCCAGGCCGACAACTCTCATCGAGGCTATCAAGGCAGAGTATCCGGACGTTGTCATAAGCGATGTAATGATGCCTGATATGGATGGGATCGAGCTGATCGAAAAGATGAGGGGACTCTCCAGATCGATGCCGGTCATACTAGTAACCGCGAGGGCGGCGGTCGATACCGCGGTCAGGGCGATGAAGGCCGGCGCGTTTGAGTATCTGACCAAGCCGATAAACTTCGATGAGCTGAAGCTCGCGGTCGGGCGGGCCGTTGAAGTCGGAAGGTTACGATCGGAAGTCGACGAGATAAAATCGGGATTCAAATCGCGGTACTCGTTCGACAATTTAATCGGCGAGAGCGAGCCTATAAATGCAATGCGAGATTTAATAAAACGCCTCTCGACCGTCTCGGAAGCTGTGATCCTTCTCCGCGGAGAAAGTGGCGTCGGTAAAAATCTCGTTGCACGAGTCATACACTATACGAGCCCGATTTCGGACAAACGGTATCTTGAAATCAATTGTGCCTCCCTCCCTTCCAATCTCCTGGAGGCGGAATTGTTCGGGTACGAGAAAGGCGCCTTTACAGACGCTAAGAATTCCAAGAAGGGATTGCTCGAGGTCGCGAGCGGTGGAACGGTTCTCCTGGATGAGATTACGAGCATGGACCTCGCTCTTCAGGCGAAGTTCCTTTCGTTCATCGAGAACCGGCGGATCAGAAGAGTCGGCGGGCTTGAAGAGATTCCGGTCGACCTCAGGGTCATCTCAGCGACCAATTCCGACCTCGAAGCGGACGTTGCGTCCGGAAAATTCAGAAGCGACCTCTTCTACAGGATTAACGTTGTCTCTATTGTGGTTCCGCCTCTCAGGGAGCGGGGGAGGGACGTTATCCTTATCGGTAGAAAATTCATCGACGACTTCAACACGAAATTCAAAAAGCATGTCAAAGGTTTCACAAACTCCGCGGAGCGCAAACTGTTGTCGCATAGTTGGTCCGGCAACGTACGTGAGCTTCGCAACGTCGTCGAGCGCGCGATGATATTCGCGGAGAACGAGTATATCGACGGCGACGAAATATCCCTTTCTAATATCGCCCAGGTCCCGACAATGGACGATGGGTTGCATCTCGCTAAGGGACTTTCACTCGACCAGGTCGAAGGCGAATACCTGAAGAAGGTCCTCGAGTGGAACAACTTCAATCTGGAAGAAACGGCGAGACAGCTCGGCGTGACGAGAAAGACACTCTGGGAAAAGCGGAAGAAGTACGGCCTTCTAAATTAACCGTTCCACGGCGTCGAGGAATCTTCTCTTTTCAACATCCCAATTCAATTCAAGCGCGGCTCTTTCGCAGTTGTCGAGAAGCTTGCTGTACATGCCGGGATCGCCTGTAAATTCCATAACCAGTTCTGCCGTGCGCTTGAGATCCGATGGATCCACTGCCGCGCCGATACCATACCTGTTTACTATCTTCTCCATCTCGGGAAAAGTGGGCACGATTACCGGTAACCTGGCGGATATGAATTGAAAAAATTTGTTCGGGAGGGCGAGATAGTGGCACAGTCCCGAGTTCTCCATCAGATATATACCGATATGTGCCTTCGACAACTCCTCCACGACCTTCTCACTCTTCACTCTTCCCGTGAAACGGACCCTGTGAGTCACATTCAGTGACGATGCCAATTCCTCGAGCTCGCCTCGAAGGAGTCCGTCGCCGATGATCTTCAGCTCGTATTTGTCAGGCAGGAGCGTCAGTAACCGGATGAGGCTGTGCAGTCCGCGCCCTAGCTGCAGCCCTCCGGAGAAAGCGAGTGTGATTTTCTCGAAAGACCTCGGCCCCGGCCGCGAATCGGTCTTCTCGGGAACGTTCCTGACGACGGTAAATGGGATCGTCCATCTCCGGCCGAGTATCTCTGCGATGGAATCGTTTACCGTGAAAGCCGAATCGACATACCGTATAGAACTCCTTTCCAGAAGATCCCAGAAGATGAAACTGCTCCTCTTTCTCTTGAGGCTCGGGAGCTCATCGTACAATTCCTTGGAGTCGTAGATAAGCCTGACCTGAGATGATTTCCGGTTGTGGCGGACTTTGTTCAATATCGCCGGTGGAAGGGAAAAGAGATCGCCGGCGATCACCACTTTCGCCGTCGCTTTCAACGCGTGCGGAACAACGCCCTGGTAGAATTCCTTGAAGAAACGCTTGCCCGATTTCGCATTTACGGGTGCGCGGACAATCGCCGTCGTATCGTCCTTTTTCCCGTCGCTGCAGACACCCACTACCATTGCCCGGTGACCGGCTTCCGTGAGAGTCTTAAGGAATTTCGTGCTCCTCGTGTCGTACCTTGGGTCCGAGCTGACGATTATTAATACGTCAAGTTCGAAGTGTCCGGCCGGCATCTTATAGGAGGAAAGAGAGTGTGAATGTCTGGCTGTTTCCGAAGTCGAGTTTCATCGGTATGTACGAGTAATCGAGTTTCAGGAACCCGTAGTGGATGCCCGCTCCGTAGGAGAAGCCCGTCAGGTCGTTGCCTGAACCGTAGCCGGCACGGAGCTGGAGCAGGTTCTGGAAATTCAAATCGGCACCGATGCTTGGCGTGATTCCTCCGGATTTGAAAGTCACGACTCCGAGGAAACCCGTGAGTGAGAAATTATTGTCCATGCTGGCGGTGTAGCTGCCGCCGGCCCGCAGATATGCCGGAAGATCTATTTTCTGCGCTATCATCGCAGAGGAAGAGCCGAGGTTGCCTGCTGAAATGCCGACTTCAGTATTCTCGAGCGGAGAAAACTGGACGCCTGCGTTGAAAGCGTATCCACTCGACTCGTATACGAAGAGCTTCTCATAAAGGAACATACCCGAGACGCCGACATCTACGTTCCCGAAGCGCCGTGCCATGCCCGCAGCGAAGGCGAAGTCCTCGGCTGAGAATGTCGCCTGTGCGGCTCCGGGCACCGTCCTTACCTCGATGTCCGGAACGCTTGAAAGAAGCAGGCTCGTGCCGAACGACATCGTCCCCGCCTGAAACCGCGTCCCGAACATGTCTATCGTCGTCCCCGCTATGTAGGTCCTGTGTGTCAGCATCACGTCAAGTCCGATTCCACCCTTGCTCTCACTCCTGGCGAGTCCTGCCGGGTTGAGATAGACAGCCACGGGCTCATTTGAGAGAGCATCTCCCGACGCCGAGAGAGCGAGGTCGCGTGCGGAATAACCGAGTCGCAATATCTGGAACCCGGCGCTCCCCGCCTGGGAGTATGCCTGCGAAGTGATAAGGAGGGTCGTGGCAAAAGCCATAGCTATAGATTTCATGTCTTTCAAAATCCGAACATTAGTGAAATAGTCTGTATCCCGTAAGGACTAAATGGTTCAGACACATAAGCGTAATTTATCTCGGGCGCAAAATCAAGGAGTTCTATCTTTGCACCGAACCCGAACGACGGCGTGACGACGGTGCCCAAGTTGAGCTCGTTCGACGTCGAAAGACCTGCTCGAAGCGCGAGAAGCGGTATCGGTGAGATTTCCAGCCCTGCGTGTATGCCGCTGAGAGGGCCGGGAGCGATGTCGTATTCCGCCGTTATGCATGAATTGATGAAAGGCAGATCATACGAAGCACCGAGCTTAAAGATGTGTGGAAAGGGTGAAGTGAAGCTGGAGCCGTCAGTCCCGTACAGCTTTGACGAATCCCAGTGGTACTTTACGCCGAGATCGGTCACGACCGCACCCAACGATAGATCGTTTGTCACCCTGTAGAGCCCGCCTATATCAAATCCCAGGGCCGTCGAAGTCAACCCGGAGTAAAGGTTGTTGTAGTACATCTTGAGATTTACTCCGAGCGAGAATCCGGGAAAGAACTCGTTGGAAAAACTAAAATAAGCGAGGTACTCGCTTGTCGAGAAATTGCCGGTCGGAGCTCCGTCCGCATCTCTGCCGTCGATGTTGGTCACGTTTGCATTGATAAGACCCAACGACATTCCAGCACCCGGCCTCAAACCTTGAGTGTACGTTATTACGTTTAGCTGTCTCCCGAGAGACATGAGCGCCACGGATCCGGATATGCTTCCTCCCATTTGAAATGAGGCGAGGGCAGGGTTGTAGTAAGTGTATACGTTGCCCTCCGGCATCGCCGAAATCGAATTGCCCAGGGCCATCCCCTTCGCGTTCAGCCCGATCCTGGAAAAACTCCCGGGGTAGCTTTGCGCAAAGGCAGCGGAACAAAAGAGCAAACTTATGATTATAGTTTTCATCTTGCCACCAAAATCTTTCCCCAGATCGGGGGCTCGTTATTGACAACCACACTGTAAAAGTAAACGCCGTTGTCCACCAGATTGCCGGTGTCATCTTTGCCGTCCCACGGGACGTCGGTCTCACCGGTTGGCCGGCGCGCGTTTTGCAGGAGAGTCCTCACGACGTGCATCGAGAAGTCGTATATCCTGATGGTTACCGTGCTGTTCGGGTTCTTGACATCGAAGTGTACGCGCCCGACATCCAGGTTCGGAGAGAAAGGATTCGGATAGAAGTAAGTGGTGTTCGAAGTGCCGACCGGGACGTAAGTCCTCAATACGTCCCATTCACTTTGGATGAAGCCGGTTCCGGGATCGACGCCGATTGCGTTGCCGTCGCCCGACGCGAGCCAGACTGAGTCGCCCGTGGCGGCTACGGCATAGAAAGCTTTCGAAAGTATCGACTGCTGGTTGGCCTGGTCGTAAATGCTGGTTATGACTGTGGTCGATTTCCCGTAATCGGGTGTCCTGAAGAGTCCGTCATCCGAGGCACCGTAGACTATCTGGCCGTTGAAACTTATGCTGTGAAAAAAGTGGCCCGGTAATATGTTTTGCCAGGACGCGCCTTCGTCCGTCGTGTAGCTTAAAGCAGGGACTTCGGTCGGGTCGTTCGCATTCACTGTGGCAGCCCATATGTTATGGACGCGGCCGTAATTCTGTGCGGCCAACCAGACGACGAAGTCGCCGGAAATCCCCGGGTCATTTTGATGATTGAACTTGTGCCACGAGTAACCGTTATCTGTCGTCTTGTCGATGCCGTCCGCGGTACCGACGTAAAGTGCGCTGTCCCCGTCGCAGTAAAGGGAGAATGCCTCGTGGTTGTAGTTCGTCTCCTGCGTGAGCCGCCCGGCTATCGGCGACAGCTGGAAGGTGTAAGTACTGTCGGGGTTCTGTGTGATATAGTCCAGATAATCGGGCGGCATGACGACCCGGTGCCACGTCCTGCCGAGATCGTTGCTTCTCCTGAGGCCACCGGCGAAGTTCGCCGCATAAAGATACCCTCCGTAGAAAGCGAGCGCGTAGGAGATGTTGTTGACGTCCGTAGTGATCGGCAGCGCGAGAAGCGTGTTCTTGCCGAAGACGACGGTAGTGTCGTAGGTTGAATCGACATCCTGAGGCTCGTGGACCCACGTCGCTCCGTTATCCGTGGAAACGTATAAGCCTTGTCCAACCGGAAGTGAGTTGCCGTTCTGGTTGAGGCTTGTGGATGCTGCGACGACGATCGTATCGCCTTCAACGGCGAGAGCGTTCGTGCTGATTCCCGTCGGGCCGTTAGTTCCCCAGTTTGTTTGAAACGACGCACCGCCATTGGTGGAAACATTCAACCCCTTGTTTGTCGCAAGGTAGACTACACCGTTCTTTATCAGTATCTGGCTGACTGAGTTGCTAGAGGGCATAGTCTGAGTCGGTGTCCCGTTCAGCTTATATGTCCTGATGGCGGTCTGCCCGAAGGCGGCGGCGCTCAGGAACAATATTGAAATGGCAATCGTGATTCTCATTTGTATACCTTGATATCATGTGAAACTGGTTTGCTTATCGCGCCGCTTCTGTCTTCAGCATAGAATGTGAAAACGTAGGTTCCCAAAGCCGGGGGTGTTGGGGCGACAAGGGCCGGAAGTTGGACGATCAGCGTATAGACGCCGTCGTTGGCGACAGAGTCGCCGTCCGCAGGATTGCCGCTTGCACCGCCGTCATCGTACATGTAGAACGGATTACCGGTCGAAGCCTGTCCGTTTGGCTTGTACGTGTCGAAGTAAACATACTTTATATCGTTTAGCCCGTTCGGATCGCTGGCCGTCGCATATAGATAAATGAGTGTTGCAGTGGAGTCTTTTACCTGAATTGAGTCAGGAACCGACACGCTGTCTATCATGGGCGGAAGGTTCTTCGAATTGTAAAGTCTTAATATTGCCGATACAGAATTGCCCGGCTCGGCAATCTGGTTGTAAGGCGTGAAAGTATATGTCAGGTCGCCGACGTAGACGCTCGGCGGGGCAACTGTGATCGTTCCACTGATTGTACTGTCCACGATGGTTTTGTAACGGTTAGAAGCGATCGTATTGTTTGAATCGTTCTGAACATTCACCATAAGGTAACTGAACCCCTGAGGGTAATCGACGTTAACCCGGAAACTGTCCGTCAGCACAAGTTGTGATGAATCGTTGTTGATGTACGAAGCGATGTCGACGCTGTCGCCGGAAAAATAGGTGAGCTGTGGATTGATCAGCCTCGAATTGTCAATCACTGCGTTGCTCGCTTTCTGGCATGCACTGACAAAAAGGCTGAGCAAAATGAGAAGGAGGACTCTTTTCAATTGGGCCTCTTATGAAATTGTGAAAGGTGTAGGTGAAAAAGAGACTACGAATATCAGTATCGTCAGCCACCCGATTATCATTCTCTTCCTGCCGAGCGGCGTAGCGTCCATGACTGGCGGGTGATCGAGCTTCACTACGAAGAATAAGATTGCACACCAGAACAGCCATCCGGTCCATCCGAAGTCGATGTTCACTCCCGCCAGCGGGAGCAGACCGAGAAGTCCTATCGCCAGGATGATGTAAAAGAAGATCCGTGCGACCTTCCTGTGAGCGCTGCCGAACATCGCGTATATCATGTGACCGCCGTCGAGCTGTCCGATCGGAAGAAGGTTCATCGCTGTCACGAACAGTCCGAACCATCCCGTGCAGAGAAGCGGGTAGTGATAAATCTCGGTCATCGGCGGAACGAATTGTGTGTGTGAGTTCGTGAAGATGATCTCGAGGAGCTTGAACAGTATAGTATTTCCAAAAGCTAACGGGAGACCGTCGAGTATGCCGGAAGAGTTCGTAGTGAAGTCGTAGTTCGGGTGAATCTGAAGGATATATTCGCGTGAGGGTAAATGTGTGAATCCGAATATGAGTACCGCAACGCTGACGATGAATCCTACAATCGGGCCGGAAACCCCGATATCGAAGATCGCTTTCCGGGACGGGACCGGCGTCTTCGTTCTGATGATCGCCCCGAGCGTCCCGAAATTCAACATGCCGGGTATGAATGGGAAGGGGATGAAATACGGAAGCGTGGCGCGGACTTTATGTTTCAAGGAGTAAAAAAAATGCCCGAACTCATGAGATCCGAGTATGGCAAGAAGCGATACACTGTAAGTCAGACCGTATGCGAAGTTGAGGAGGTTGAGAGGATCCTTTCCGATCCAATCGACTCCCGCAAGTGTGGTGGTGAAAAATGTTATCAGGAACAAGCCGGCGTGAAGAGGAACCTTTAACTCACGCCATGAGATAGAAAACGTATCCAGGTCTTCCAGTCTCTGCCAATATTCCGACATTCAGTATTTTCGTCCCTTCCATGTGATTGCCTTCCCCAGATATACAGAGAACGGCAGAATCGCTACGTATATCAGATAATAAATCTCAAAATAAACTATGAATTTCAAGTGAACAATCTTTCCATAGAATTTCAAAACGGGGAATACGAAGAGTGCATCCAGGAGCAGTTTCAACAGGAGCAGGAGAGGGAACATAGCGGGCGCCAGGATGGCTGTCACGATCATGCTCCAATGGAAAAGGAATCCCGGAGCGAGAGTCAGGACCCCGAAAAGGCCTGTGTCCTTGCCTCCCGTCGCCCATCGCTTCCTTTGTGCAAACACTTCCTTGAGAGTTCCTAACGGGAGTGTCTCGACGAGCGTCTGCCTGTCCATCGGATACCGATAATCCCATCGGCCCGACTCCGCGATCGCTTTGAAGAGCGCATAGTCCTCGGTGACGCTGAACCTTATCTTCCTGTATCCTCCGACATCTTCGTATGCCTTTTTCCTGAACGCGAGGTTATTACCGAGGCATGCGAGTGGTTTCCCGATCGTCGCCGCGGCAGATCCGATGCTCAAGAGAAAATCCCAGTCGAGAGACTGGATCCCTGAAAGCACATTGTCGGTCTTCGAAATGAGCGTCACTCCGCCGACGATCCCGGTCTTTTCCTCGAAATGTTTCAATGTCCCGCTTATCCAGGTCACCGGTACCGTGCAATCGGCATCGGTGAGAAAGATGAATTCACCCTGCGCTCTGTCGATCCCCTGGCTGAGCGCATTGGCCTTGCCGCGCATGTCGGTGCCTTCAACCGCATCTATCCGCCTGACGAATCCGTACTCCCCGGCGACACGATCGATTATCGCGGGGGTGCCGTCCGCCGATTGGTCGTTCACTACTACTATTTCCAGCAGGTCGCGCGGATAGTCGACGCTGACGAGCGATTCCAGGCAAGCCTGTAAATTTTCTTCCTCATCCTTCGCCGCGACTACCACGGATACTTTCGGCAGCTTCTGAAAAGGAAAGGGACCCTTGCGGGGCTTCCTTGCCTTGCGGCCCGCCAACGAGTAAAAGGCGAGTTCAACAAGATAGAGTGCCCCGGCAATCAGTATGAGATAAGCAGTCATCGATTCTTCCTGATCTGCTCCATTATTTGTGCCTCGGCTGTCCGTACCGCCTGCAGTGACGGATCCACCTCGAGAGCTTTTCCGAGCCACGCCAGTGTACGGTGAAGATGCTTGAATGAGTATTCATACTGGGCGCGGGCAATGAACATCCTCGTGTAGAAACCTAATATCTGTTGAGTATAATCGTTGTGGATCTTCTGAGCGGCCCTGAACCCGTTTAGTCCGCCGGAGCCGAAAGGGACGTACGTCGTGTCTTTGGTCAGCTCGTAGAGCAATCCGTAGGGTACTTTGTTGTAGCCGTTCAAATATTTACTCTCTATCTCCGGTCCGACAAACACCTCGCGTCCGTCCCGCAGCGCGCCTGAAATGATTTCTCGAATGTACTCGGAATAAGTGTGCTGGATGCTGTTCGGATCGTAAGGTAGATCGTTCTCGAATAGCCGCAGGTTGTCCTGGTACGCCCTGTAGATCGGGTCGGCAGCGGGGAAAAGGAACGGATACCTTTCGTGTACCTGTGCCGCGTACCACGAGCGCCTGAGAAGCTCCTTATCGATAACGATCACGTCCGGACGAACATGGTCGACGTGCTGATAATAAAGCGAACCAGATACCCAGTCGTCCCACTGGAACGAAAGGATAACGGAGTTGTGGGGGACGCTCGTCAGGATGTCCCTGGTGTACATCTCCACGGCGAAATCGTTGTGGCTGTCGACCCTTGAAAAATTCATTATCCCCGAAAAACCGGGGAAGATCAGAAGAGCCGCGAGAGCGGCGGCCTTCAGTCGTTTCTGAGGGACAAAGCGCTGAATGACGTACCTGAATCCGATCGCGGCGAACAGGGCGAGCGATATGTAGGCTAAGAGAAAGTAACTCGATATGTTGTGGATACTGTAGTTGGTCGCGTAGACAAGGTCGCCTATGAGTAGAAGGATGGCCCACCAGAACAACCTCCTGTAGTATGCGAAGGAAACTATCATTCCGACGATCACGAAGGGAAGGGCAATCCTGTACTCGGCATAAAGCGACGAGAAGAACACCCAGAACTGGTGTTTGAAGACTTCAAACGAGCTGAACATCCATGTGTTGAATTGCTTCCCCGTTACCTGCCAGATGAATGTCTTCAGCGTGTCCGGATTTCCCCAGTCCATGATGGGGTGCTGTGATGCGCGAATGGGCAGATATAGATAGAGAAGCCCCGCGAGCACCCCTCCGAATACTGTATAGAGAATGAGCTTCGGACTGAACCTTGTGTCTCTATATTTAAGCACCGCCAGGAAGATGAGAGCTGGCAGAGTGAGGATCGTGGTCATGTGGTTCGTGAAGCCGAGACCCAGGACAAGTCCGGCGATGAACGCCCGGGACTTCGTCGGAGTCGCGTAAAGCCCTATCCATGTGAACATGATCAGCGAAAACAGTATGAGCTGGAGCGAGTAAGATTCGACTCGCGTGCTTTCCTGCCAGAACGTGAGGGAGAAGGCCAGAACGAAAGCTGCGATCAGCGAACTCCACCGTACAAATTCTGTGTCGATCGGGGATTGCTGGCGTGAGGCCTGAGATCCCTTTCCGTGTCCCGATTTTTGCCCGCGCTTCTCCGCTGCCGATCCGAAGACTACCTGTGCTCTGAAGAAGACGAGATACACGATCCCTGCCGCCACGGAGGTACACAACGCTGCGAATAGGTTCGCCCGCATGGCAACTTCGGGAAGAATCGGTATATGAACGAACAGGTAGCCCAGCATCGTGTACAACGGATAACCGGTGGGATGGGCGATGCCGAGCGTCCAGAGGTCTGTCGTCAGCTCCCCGCCGTCGATATAAGGGACACTCCGCGCCATCGTCTGGATGTATACGAGGAATGAGAATGCGGCCACGATGGCCGAGATCAGAAGATCCGGCCGCGAGACCGCGAGTGATGAGACAGGGTCCTTCCCGGGACTGCGGGATTCCGGGACGCTCTTCCTCGAATCCTTCAAGAGCTCTTCCCGCTAATCCGTTGCTTCTGCAAGATCCGAGATGACCTTCTTGAAAAGAGAGCTCATCCTTCGCATTCTCGATTTCAGGCTGTCGAGGAACTCATCCGAATTCTTGAAATCGAGGTGCGCCGAGAGGGAAGCGAGCTCATGCTCGTCGTGAGGAATCTTGTGGTTGGTTTTGGACAAAGAAGCATAATTTGAAAACTCAATCATCCTGTAAAATTCGTAGCTCTCCTTCGCCTCCTGTGCGGATTCCTCAGGCAAGGCCCCGATCTGTGCCAGCTTGTCGAGGAGGTCCGTGACTTTCCCGGGGATGAAGCTGCGCATCTTGTCGAGATGTGCAAGTACCAGGGTCTGAACGAGGAATTCCACCGCGAACATGCCGCCGTCGCCCGACTTGACGTCCGTCTCGTGGAAATAGCTCTTGCTCTGAATCACCTTGCCATATATTGAGGAAATTTCCTCTATCGCAGGCCTGGTCAAACGAAAGTTTCCCAGCGTCCTCGAAATCGCTTCCTCGATCCTCTCTGAAGGGATGATGCTTCTGAATCTCGTCATAGCCATTAATTCCCAGACCGAAAGCCTCTTTTCAAGATACACCTCATATTCAGACTCGGTCATGAGGAGGGGAGCGCTCTTTCCCTCCGGACGGAGCTTCAGATCGACGGCAAATATTGGGCTCTCGTTTGTGTCGAGGAGACTCTTCTGAATCTCCGGTATCCTTTTCTCGAAAGAAGGCTTGTTCTTCTTTGACTTGTCTGGAAGTATGAACACTACGTCGAGATCCGACATGAAGGACATTTCCCGCGAACCGAATTTGCCGCCAGCTATGACAATCGGCTTGCTCTTCGGAAATATCTTCTCTATCGCGTCCACAAGGAACTTCTCCGCGGCCGACGTCCATTTCTCCTGGCTTTGTGACAGAGTCAAATCCTCGAGAAGATAAAGCATGCCGAGCTTTATCTCGTTGAACTGCCGCACCAGGGAAAGCGATAATGTCCTCGGGTAATATGTGTCCACATCGAGGAGTCGCTCGGGAGAGATGAGGAGATCGAGCAAAAGCGGCTCCGCCGTCAGGTATTCTACAAACCTTGTCGCCTTCGAGCAGAGCGTCAGCATGAGGTGTCTGAATGTTTCGTCTTCAAGCGACTTGTAAAAGACTTCGAGACTCTTCACCGCCGTAACCACCCGTGATAGGTTCTTGAGAGTCAGGTCCTGGTCGACGGTGAGCTTGATGTCTTCGAACAACGACGGCGCCACTTCACGAAATGCCTTGGTCACGCCCGATGGGAATTCGATATCCCCGGTCCTCGTGACACCCCGGGATAAAAACTGGACGTTCCGGAAGCTCTCATCGGCTCTGACGAAACCGTAATTCTCGAGCACCTTTCGTGTCCTGTCGTCGTTCACCGACCCTTCAAGGAGCTGTTCGATCTCGCTCCTTTCGATGGGCTGCTCGATCCTGAAGATGTTGTTGAAGAGGTCCGATACGCTTTCGAAGTAGCCGAAGAGTTCGTTCCTGAATTTCCGCTCGTTCTTGTATCCGCAACGTTTCGATAGGTTCCTGAACTCCACCGCGTCCGTTGGAAGCGTGTGAGTCTGCAGGTTGCTGAAAAGCTGGAGGCGGTGTTCGACGAGCCTGTAAAATCTGTACGCGTTCGAAAGCAGCGTCGCCTCCTGCTTATTGAGAATCTTGTTCTTGCCGAGAAGCTTGATCGTGTTCAGCGTATTGCCTGCCTGTATTTCCGGTATGGATCCGCCGTTGAGGAGCTGCAGAGCCTGGACGACAAATTCTATGTCCCTTATCCCGCCACGACGCAGCTTCACATTGAACTCATTCGGGTTCGCAGCCTCGATGCGGATCTTCATCCTCGGGATTTCATCTATCGGGTTTTCGAGCCATGTCCTCGGGTAAATGAACGGACGCAGGTGGTTAAGAAACGTGTGGCTTAGCGAGTCGTCGCCGGCGACGTGACGCGCCTTGATAAGCATCTGCCTCTCCCAAAGCTCCCCCCTTGATTCGTAGTACGCTATCATCCCCTCGAGGCTCTGTGCAGCTGCGCTCGATGATCCGTCAGGCCTGAGCCGGAGGTCGATCCTGTAAAGGTGCCCTTCGGCCGATTCGCCTGTCAAATGCTTCATCAACTCGGTGACGAAATAATTGGCCTCCTGCGACGCCTCGACGTCTCCCTGGCCTTTTCCCTTGGCGTAAAGAAATATAAGGTCGATGTCCGAGCTGTAATTCAATTCGTTCCCGCCGAACTTGCCCAGTGCGATACAACTTATGGATGAGGCGATCGGGCCGCGCTTGGACTTAACTTCCTTCGCGGCTATCTCGAAGGAAATTCTGAGCATGCACTCGGCAAGCTGAGAAATCTGCTGGGTCGTATCCTCGATCTTGTCTCTCCCGCAAATGTCCCTGGCGCCGATTCTCAGAATCTCCCGTTTGTATATCCTGCGGATGTAATCGTTCTTGTGAGCGACCTCTTTGTAAATACCGCTCTGGTTGTAAAGCTCGCCGTACAGGAACTCGGGTGCGAGTTGAGTCTCGATTCCGGCAGGGGAGAAAAGAAAACGGAAGTATGAAGGATGCCTGACGAAAATGTCGGCGAGGTACTGGCTGGTGGAGATGATCCTTAGAAAGTCTGTGAAGAGCTTCGGGTCCCGCGACAGGTCTGAGAGGACCGATGCGGAGTTCGGCGTGACATCCAGGAACCGCTCAAAATTGTTCAACGTCATGAACTGGTCCGGGAGAGTTCCGGTCGCCTGTTCGAGCCTGTCTGTGAATTCCGCCGGGTTCAGCGAAGCGCCGGAGTTGATGACCAGCTCGAAGATCTTCTTGAGAAGGCCTGCGATGCCTTCCTTAACGGCGGAGTCCACGCTTCCTTCCGGCTGCGTCTATCCTTCTTAGGTATTCAATCGCTACGGACGCAAGCTGCGCGGCTCCGTACGTAAATGCGGCTTCGTCGATCTTGAACCGGGCGCTATGAATGGATGCCGTCGCGCCTATTGCCTTGTTTGCCGCTCCGATCCACCAGAAGCTTCCCGGCACCTTCTGCAGATAGTAGGCGAAATCTTCCGCTCCCATCTGAGGAGGGACGATCTTTGCCGCGGCTCTGCCAAAGAGGGCCGACGCCGACTCATACGCAAGGCTAGTCTCGTCTTCCGAATTCACCAAAACCGGATAACCGTGGCTTACTTCGACTTTGCAGTCCCCGCCGAAACCGCGCGCACATTGGACGGCAGTCTTTTCTATCAGAACCAGGGCTCTCTTTCGCCATTCCTCGTTCATGGTCCTGAGCGTCCCTGACAGTTTGACGGAATCGGGGATGATGTTTGTCGCCGTGCCGCCATGTATCGAGCCGATTGTGAGGACCGAAGGCTCGAGCGGATCTTTCATGCGGCTGATCACCGTCTGAAGCTCGAGTACGATCTGGGCGCTGATGACGATGGGGTCGACGGCGTTGTGGGGCTTCGCTCCATGTCCGCCCCGGCCGAACACCGTTATATAAATTTCGTCGGCGGATGCCATGAGCGGGCCCGGTCTGAAGCCGAGTTTTCCGGTGGGGAGATCGGTCGTTATGTGCTGGCCGAAAATCGCGTCGACCTTCGGATCGGCAAGGGCGCCGTCCCTGATCATCGCGGGCGCGCCGCCGGGATTTTTCTCCTCGCTCGGCTGAAAGATGAATTTCACCGTGCCTGGTAGTTCGTCCTTCAACCCGGACAAAATCTTCGCCGCTCCTAAAAGCATCGCCATGTGCGAATCGTGACCGCACGCGTGCATGACGCCTCTGTTCCGGCTGGCGAAGCTCAAGCCTGTCTCTTCTGTTATCGGAAGTGCATCCATATCGGCACGGAGTCCGACGACTCCAGACTTTCCGCTGCCATTTAGAATTCCAACCAGCCCGGTTTTGCCGATACCGCGCCGGACTTTTATTCCGAGCCGCGTCAGCTCAGAAGCGATGAATTTGCCTGTGGCAACCTCCTCGAATGCAAGTTCGGGCCGCTCGTGGAGCGCCCGCCTGATTTTAATTACATCCGGGAGGATTTTCTTTGAGAGCGAAAGGATTTTGTCAGTCATTTCCTCAAAATATTCCGTACAGGGCTAAAATTCAATTGCTTAGCTGCTTCAAAGTATCATGGCCTTAATTATATAGAAGAACGGATCGCGAGCGCCATTGAGTGAATTCATAGGGACCGTCGGACTGATTTATCGTAAGACAGCCGCGTCGCGCGTTCAATCACTGAGGGAATGAAATTGAAAATCGGGAAAGGTGATCACTCGGGGCTTCTTGTCCCCGAGTTCCCGGCTGGGAACGGCTCGCCGGTCCAGCCTGGCGGCATCGGTTCGAAACCGACGCCTGCCAGGAGCTTGAAACCCGAAAGGGTTTCCGGCATTAGCAAGACGTCCGATTCCGATTCTCGTTCCCAAGCTCCTGCCTGGTAACTGCTTCCCGCTTCGTGCAGGCAGGAACGCAGGCGCCGGGACGGCTTCGGACCAGGACATTACATACGCATCCACGGACTTGACCTCCAATTCAATCACACTTAAATTGTGGCAAGATGACCGTACCAAACCAGCTGACTATTCTTAGAATGCTTCTTACGCCGATATTCGTCGTGCTGTTCATCAGCGAGCGGCTGATTTTCAAGCAAGTATCGGTGCTGGTGTTTGCTGTCGCTGCGCTGACGGATTGGTATGACGGCTGGGTAGCAAGAAAGTTCGGAACCGTGTCGAGATGGGGAATCTTCCTCGATCCGCTCGCCGATAAGATTCTCACTTCCGCTGCCTTCGTAGCATTCGCCTGGCTCGGCCTCGTCGAGTGGTGGATGGTATGGGTGATCGTCATCCGCGATATCTCGATCACGCTGCTCCGTTCGTTCGCAGAACTGCGCGGTAGGACGTTGCACACGAACTTCAGCGCAAAGGTGAAGACCTTCGCTCAGATGGTTTTCATTTATGCAATCCTCCTCGCAACGGTACTGAAAGATACTCTCCCGGGTTTCCAGGCGGTTTCCAGCGTCGTGCTCGACCGGAATGTAGTCTATTACTCCATGCTGGTTATCACGATAATCACGTTCGGTACAGGCCTCCAGTATATAATCGGAAACTTCAGGATACTTTACTCCTCGCTACGGGCATTCAGTGGAAGAACACAATCGGAGTGACTCCGTAACTGGAGAAACTGAACAGGGAAGCGCCGCGCGCGCCGCGATTACGGGCGGCCCGACTTTTCTTGACAAGCTGATATCTACAGGACTCGGTACCGGGTTGTCACCCTTTGCACCCGGAACTGTCGGTTCCATGCTCGCACTCCTCATCTACTTCATCCCGGGATTCCACAACACTTTCGTAATGCTGCCCGCGATCATTCTCTTCTTCGCAGCGGGAACACAGGCAGCCGATAGGATGGAGAAAGCTTACGGACATGACCCCTCCAGGGTGGTCATAGATGAAATAGTAGCCGTTTGGATTTCTCTCCTCTTTCTTCCCCAGCGCCTCCTTCTCGCGCTGATGGCGTTCGTTATCTTCAGGTTGTTGGATATCTTCAAACCGTTTCCCGCGAATTATTTCGACAGGCGGGATCGCGGAATCTCCATTATGATGGACGATGTCGTGTGCGGCGTGTATACTAACATACTGCTCCAACTTTCTTAGTGATGTCGTCG
>JAJZNW010000127.1 GCA_021811615.1 Bacteroidota bacterium | reverse complement strand
ATTTTACCTATCGAAATCAATAAGCTTAAGTAAGTTTGTCGTGGCGTCGATAAGCGATAAGCGAAAATCCACCATGCATTGCGGGATTTCGGCGTTACGCACAGTGTCAAGGGATAAGGCCTGTGGCCTCCTGCGCGACAGGTATCTGCAATGCTTTCAGCGTATTGATTTCGTCCGAAAGTTGCACAAAATTCCGCGGAAAATTGCACAGTTGAAGATACCTATTTGTTGATGGTTTTCAAACGGAAGCTCTTTCCGTTGATGAGGAACGGATAGGAGTGGTGGAGCAGGCGATCGAGGATCGCAGCAGCCACGACATCGTCGTTGAAGATCTCTCCCCATTGCTCGAACGGTTTGTTGGAGGTGACGATAACGGATCCTCTCTCATACCTTTTGGAGATTAGCTGGAAGAAGAGCTTCGCTGTTTGCCTGGTGAGGGATAAATACCCAAGCTCGTCGATGATGAGGAGGTCGATTCTCGTCATGAGGTCGAGCATCTTTGCTAGGCGGCCGGATACTTCGGCTGCGGCGAGCTGCTGGGTAAGTTGCTCGGCGGTATAGAACAAGACACGCTTGCGAGCCTGCGTTGCCTTGATGCCGATGCTGATGGCAAGATGAGTCTTTCCTACACCGGGAGCACCGATGAAGAGTATGTTCTTGGAGTCGTTCATGAACTCCAGCGTGGCCAGTTCACGTATGAGCTTCTCGTTGATCTTCGGCTGGAAAGAGAAGTCGAACTCCTCAAGCCGCTTTATCTGCGGGAAGCATGCGAGTTGAGTCTTCCTGTTAATGGAGCGTTCGATCTTGGAGAGAACCTGTTGTTCCACGAGCCGGTGAAGATACTCCTGATAGCTGAGGTTCGTATTGGCTGCATTCTCGGCCTCCTTGATGTATATCTCCCTGATGCGGTGAAGAGAGAGCATCTTCAGGTAGTTGTCGGTTTGAGTCTGTTCCATTACTGCTATTCTCCTTTCGTTTCTTCGGTTAATTGGTATTCGCCGAGGCTGCGGACGACGGATTGACCCTGAGTTAGATTTAAAGACAGGTTGTGACCAACCGCAAGATCGGCATCAGTGAGTTTAGCTGGCCTGTAGTTCTTCTCCAGGAAGCCGGCGATGAAGTTCGCATTGAAAACGTTGTACTCGAGGCAAATATTAATGGCACTTTCCATGTCCTCTTTGTCATAGACCTTCGCCAGCTCGAGGAACTGGAAGAGATGGCGATGGCTGTTTATCCGCTTCTGTGCCCGAAGCTTTTCGAGGAAGAGTTCCTTACCGGGGAAGTCTTTCCTGAACAGTTCGCTCAGCCTCTCAAAGCTCCCATCCATGCGATTATTTCCCCGATAATGTGTCTTTTCAATCACAATAGCCCCTTTTTGCATCGACAGCTTATGCCGCGCGACGAGGCGGTTGGTCTGGGAGTAAATCTCAAGGTAGTATCCCCTTGCCACTTTCACCCAGACCTGCTTACCGGCAAACATCCATGGAGCAGAGTACCTGCTCCCACCAAACGACAGGAGACAATCGAAACTGACTTTTCGGATTTCCTCCTTTATGCCCACATATCGCGAGTCCGGAAGAGGAGAGAACGCCTCCCGGTCTTTGGCAACGAGTTCTTCAGGAGTCGTCTTGATAGTTGAGTGTATCCTGGTGTTCACCCCGTGCTCGAAGTCCTTGAGTCTTCTTTGCAGATCTCCAAAGTCTTCGAAGGAACTCCCGGCTATGAAGTGGTCTTCGAGATACCGGAACGGCTTCTCTACCTTGCCTTTGCTCCAGGGATGTCTCGGCAGCGATCTCGTAGGCTCAAAGCCGTAGTGTCCGCAGAAATTAAGATACCGTTCGTTCCACTGAAAATTGTTCTTCGAAGGGTTCTTGACGAACACTCTGGCGTTGTCGGTCTGAAGTCTTTGTGGTACGCCGCCTGATGTCATGAAGCTTTCCTCCAATGCATCGAATACCGCTCCCTGGTCTTCGGAGAGTGACACCTCGAACACCTGATACCGGCTGAAGCCGTTGACATAGGAGAAGACTATTACCTTCGTAAGTATTCCGCCGATGACGACCGTGTACGGACTCCAGTCGAACTGCGATTGCTCGCCCGGACCGGTCTCGTATGGAGTGTAATGTTTCTCGGCTTCTATCTTTACTGTTCTCAGGTGCGAGTATAAGGCCGTCTTTCCCCCGGTGTATCCCTTGGACCTTATCTCTTCGAATATCCTTGACCCTTTGAACCCCTTCACGTTTACCATCTCGAAGATTACTTCCTTGAACGGCAAGATCTTCGGGTTCTCCCTTATAACCCTCTGGTACTCCGGTCGCCAGACTCCGTCGAGTCTGTCGGACTCGTCGAGCAGTGCTTCACGCGACAATGCGCTCTTTACGGTGTTTGGACTTACCCCAACGAGCCTCCCGATCTCCCGGAGGCTCATATCAGGGTTCTTTGCCCTCAGGTTCTTTATTGTTACCCAGTCTTCCATTGCTATCACCTATCTTTGCTCCTCTCAGATTGTCCATTTTCCTGTACTCTCTGAGAGGAAAGTTAGACTCTATAGGTGTGCAATTTTCACACGGAAAAGTGTTCAGTTTTCAGGCGGAAAAAACAGCGTCCATCGACAGTATAGTCATGACCAGAGGTCGGGGAAGAGGAAGCGTCCGAAATACCCCGTGCAAGCGTTGGTGTGGAGAAAAATCAATGGCAACGATTGACGCCGCTACCGTTCACCGTAGCGCCTCACTTTTTCCCGTATGGGAGATTTTGAGGATTGGTATAACATGTGCGATCGCACAAAGTGAACCAATGGCGAGGGTGGGCGAAGAAGCAGTGCTACAAAATATGCGATCGTTGAATTTGTAGCACAGGAGGACGGTTCAAAAGAAAGAAGGCTGGCATATGCAGAGCATAGTCAGCCCTCAGATTGTTTCGAGACATGAAAAAAGAAAAGACCCGGAGGTGCAAAGCACACGGGTCTTTTGAAACTACTTCATCAAGAGCATTTTCTTGGTGAGGAATGCCTTGTCGGCTTGCAGGCGGTAGAAGTATAGACCACTTGCGAATCGGCTGCCGTCAAAGGTAGCAACGTAATTCCCTGGATGTTGCGTGCCAGAGAAAAGCGTTGCCACTTCCTGTCCAAGAGTATTGTACACTTTCAGCGTCACGTAACCACTCTGTGACACTGAATAGTTAATTTGCGTTGTCGGGTTGAAGGGATTCGGATAGTTCTGGGAGAGCGCAAAGGTGTTCGGGGCGCTCTGCGGCTCAGGACGAACCGCATCAACTCCATCAATGTTGAATACCTTGATGAAGTTGTGTTCTGGAATATGGATATTGGGGTTTGCCGGAACACCGTAATCGGGGCTCGCAAAACCAAGAAGGATCAATTGGTTCTTCTGGTTAAAGAACCCGTCATTCCAATACGTGCCCGCGATGCTGTCATCCCAATCGTCGTTCATCTTACTCGTCAGGAGCGTGTCCCCCGACTCCATGCTGAGAAGGACGGTATAGGCCGATCCCCAGGGGGAATCGGGCCATTTCGTGCCCGCCCTCTGGACTACCCCGAAGACAGCGGCGATCCCCAATGACTCATCGACTGTTATGCCCATAACGAAGTTTTTCTGGTTGAGGCCGTCCGCCGCATTCGAGTCCGGCCATCCATACCATTGGTTTCTCCACAGCTTTGTTCCACTCGGTGAGAGTTTTACGGCCACATAATGGGTCAAGGCGTTTTGCTTATTCACATCCGACGTCGTGATATAAGCATTGCCATTAGAATCGACGGTGCCACGGGTTCCGGCAGGCAATGTTGCATCGCAGGGATTATTCATCTTCCAGAGCAACTGGCCCGACGGCAATGAGAAGACTGCTGCAAACTCCTGGGCAAACACCCAGAGCGAATCCCCCAGCGTTCTCATTTTTATATATCCTGTGGCGTAGGTGCTGACCGGGAAGTCACTGACTACTGACCCGTCCGATTTGTCGAGTAAGAAGAGTGTTGCATCCGTTCCCTCCTGGAGTGCCAAGAGGTATCCTTGCCACGTGATGAGGCTATAGAATAAGCCAGCCCCCTTTGGGACCTCCCAAATTTTATGTCCGTCGCTGCCGTCAAATCCCGCTATAGCATTCGAGTCTCCGGGAATGCCGTTCATGCATGCCACAAAAACACTGTTGGTAGCTTTGTCATATACCATCTCGCCTGCCTGCGATAAAGTATCCCCGAAAAGTGTCCGCCAGATGAGTTTTCCGGTTGGCGAAAGCTTTTCGACGGCCGCATGAAAGCCGGGACGATAATAGGGGGCATACACTCCACTGATATACCAATCGCCGGCACTGTCCTGGATGACGGAATAAACTTGATCCAGGGGACCGCCGAAGCCGACATCTATCTTCTCCGATGCCGTGAGCGCAATCCTCTTGGTATCGGAAGATTGCCCGAAGGCAATCCCGAGAACGAGGAAAAACATTGCTATTATTACCTTGATTGTCTTCATGACAACCGTCATTTCTTTTTGATTTGTTTAGGTGTAATTTTCACACCCTACTTTTTATATTATGCCACATTTATATAATTTTTGCAACCTTATTTCTACCGCCTCCCGAGCGGCCGGAGTTTATCCTCCGAATGGAGGAGTGCTCGAGAGGAACTTCATTGTGGTATAATAAAGACATATGAAAAAGTGGTACACGTTGGTGTTCGCCTTGGCGGTTCTGGTCAAGCTTCCTCAGGGACTTCATTTTCTGCAGCAATTACCTGTTCTTACCTTTACTGTTGCGGTTGCTGCTGCGCCGGAGGCTGAGACTGCTCATGCTTGTACTTTTCGTACTTGTCGACTTCATCCTGCAGCTCCTTGAAGGTCTGGGAGGCTCTGAACCTAGTGTACATCTGGTTGTTATTCTTTATCTGCTGCATGAGCGCTTCGTTCGCAGCACCTATCGGATATTCGACAAGGACATAAGAACGCCAGAGATTCCCGTCTCTAACAATCTTCTGATTCTTCACTTTGCTGCCGCTGAGCGTCTCGTCCACCACGGTCTTCTCTGCTTGCGTGAACATTTGAAGGAGTTGCGCGTCGCTGCCGGCGCCAGTCTCTTCAGAAAATCGCTTCTGCAAGCCTTCAATTTTCACCTGCAGCTGTCTTCCTATGTCTGCACGCGCTGCTTCGGTTGCCTTATCCGTGGCCAGTTGCATGTCCTGAGATGTTTGGGAGTTAGCGGCGAAAAGATAGTTTGGATCTTGTGGAACGTTGGTGTACCAGTCTGGTATGTCTCCTGTTCCAGCAGATTGCAGGGATTGCGAGCCTCCGCAACCGATGATTGCGGCACCCAAAATCGGGATTAGAAGCAGTATCCACTTTTTCATTTCGATCTCCTTTAATGTGTTAGTAAGAAAAAAATTATCATTTCAAAAGCATCATTTTTTTCACCTGCGACGAATTCCCCGCGACGACCCGGTAAAAGTACACACCGCTTGCGTAGCGGCTTCCATCGAACGGGACTTCATAGTAACCCGGCGACAGTTCATGGTTCATAAGCGTCGCCACGCGCCTTCCGAGCACATCGTAGATCGTCAATCTTACACGCTCGGTCGACGGAATTTCGAATCTGATGACGGTAACCGGGTTGAACGGGTTCGGATAATTCTGGTAAAGCACGAATTCGTGCGGGATCAGTTCGGCAAGTTTTCCATTGACGAACGACTCGTCTCCGATCAGAATTGCGAAGTTCTTCACCTTATTGTAGGAAGGTATCACGACCCCGCTCGTATCGTTCAGATTGTACGACCTGCTGAGGTCCTTATCGACAAGATACACCTCATAACCCGCGAGACCGTTCCCGACGTCGAAGCGAAGATCGAGGTTCTTTCCTGTCTTGTTCGACACGTAGAAATCGAATTGACGGCCGCTCCCGACCGAGTCGACGTAATCGCACGCCAGGTCTTTCCACTCCGTACCGACGCTCGAATCGATGACACACATTCCTGCCTGTTCAAAGCCGCCGGGCGGATAGAAAACGTCGGGCTTTCCGGGAGTGGTTCGCAAGCCCACTGTCACAGAGGATGTTTCCTGGGACCCATTCAGTAACGTTGCAATCACGGTAGGATTCTTTTGAGCCGCCGATTTTGCCGCGCTCTTCATTGCGGCGGGAGCGGGACTGTAAACATACGGGACGCGAAGACTGGAGAGTCCGGTGGCATCGTAAAAGTAATAGCCCTGGTATGGTTCCAGTGTCAAAGACTGAGACCATGATCCGTTCGAAAATGCCCAGAGAGGGCTGGTAGTCCCGTTGATGGCGGCGACATCCGACCAGTTGATGTTCTTCTCGAAAGGATCGGAAATCAGGTTCCATCCACCGTGAAGCGGTATTGCGTAACAATCACCGGTATCGATTGGAACTGTCGAAAGAGCGCTCGTAACGTCAAAGGGATTCTTGCTCAGAATCCAGAACGCTTTCCCGGGAGTGAAATCGAATGTGGAAGAACCATCATATTCGACATAATAACTCTGATTCGCCCCGTTGTCCCAGTAGACATTCCAGTCTTTTCCCTGTGTTCCTGTCATAACGCTGGACAGCGGAACGTTGACCTTCCCGGGAAGACCGATGATTTCATAATCGGTCTGATTGATTGAAACCGGAGGTGTATAGTACTCCGCAAGCGAAATCGAAGATGGGTAAGTGAAGGTGGTGAAGCTCCAGACAGGCGACCAGGCACTCGAATCAATGGAGTTCATTGATCTCACACGCCAATAATAGGTTGTTCCCTGGTTTAAGCCCTTGAGGGGCATGGAATAACCGCTGATATTTTCTCCATCGAGAGCCATCGTCGCAAAACTCGTGTCAATCGCAACCTGGAGTTCACAATGTGTGTTGCCTACTGAAGAGTCCCACGACCATTCAAGAACAAGACTAGTTCCCATTCCGGATGATGTGTTCGGAGGAAAGGCAAGGGTCGGTACAGACAAACCGGCTGTCGTGAACTCTTTCACTGACGACCAGCCGCTTGTTCCCCATGCGTTGGTCGCGTTGACCCGCCAATAATATGTACTCTTATACGACAGATCCCTTGCCGTGACCGATGTGTCTGTTAAACCGGTGGTGTCGAAAATCGCAGAGGGAAACGTGGAGTCGACAGAGATCTGCAGTCTGTATGCAGTCGTTCCCGGTGATGTGTTCCATGACAATACGGGATATGTCGGTACTCCCGTCGCGCCGTTTGCGGGAGTAGCCAGTGTCGGTACCGAAGGGGGACCTGCCTTGGTCGTGAATTGCCAGATACCTGACCAGACGCTCAGACCTCCGCTGACTATTGCACTGACACGCCAGAAGTAAGTTACAGCTCCCGACAAACCCGCGAAGGTGCACGACGGGTCAAGGGGGTACTTATCCAAAACTACCCCGCTGTCTGCACCGGTAGTCGTGGTATCGGTAAAGAGTTGTATTTCATAATAAACTGCTCCGGCATAGGGATTCCATGCCAATGTGGGATTCGCTGAGACATCGACAGCTCCGTTCGCCGGACTGAAAAGCACGGGCGGCGAGGGCGGCTGAGTTGGAGTGGCTATCGTCCTGAAGCTCCACACATTCGACCATGGACCACTTCCTGCTGAATCGCTCGCGTTTACCCGCCAATAATATGTCACTGCGTTGGACAGACCACCGACCGTCAATGATGTGTCGGTGACTGTGTTAGTAAAGACTCCTCCTGCAAACGTGGAGTCGGTGGAGATGTCCACCTGATAAGAGAGACTGGTTTGGGTCGTCTCCAGCAGCTTTCTGTTCTTCCCCATGGTGACGCGAGAGGCCTTTGAAAAGGGGTCTTGCCACTGTAAGGTCAAAGTCGTCGGTTGATTTACCGCGCCGTCTAAAGGTGCAGCAAGAATCGGCACCGCAGGGACGGGCATTATGCTCGCTCCGGGTCGGTAGGACGACAGGACCGTATCCTGCGTTGGAAACAATGTCACCCGGTCATTATCGAGTATTGTTCCCCCCGTCGGCACTTCCCATCCTTGGTTTGTGTATTGATGTGAACCGCCGACCCAGAACTTCCATTGTATCGTGTCGCCAACTGGAAGAGTAAACGGCACCTTAAGGATGTATTGGTTCAGGTTTGCCGGATCTTTGCTCATTCGAATCCCCGGCATCCAGTTGAGAGGGGAGACATCTCCCCTGACAAATATGGAATCGGTGGAGTCCGAAAATCCTTCTGCTATCAACG
This sequence comes from Bacteroidota bacterium, assembly GCA_021811615.1. GTDB lineage: Bacteria > Bacteroidota > Ignavibacteria > Kryptoniales > JAKASW01 > JAKASW01. The sequence continues at coordinate 8,291 of JAJZNW010000127.1, read as the reverse complement.
CGCTCATATCGGCGACAAATGTTATGTTGTGCGTCACGCCTGCAGTGCTACGGCCATCGAAGTAATCCAGCGGCACCGACTGTTTGGCTAGTGGGCCAAACACATAAACACGATTCGAACCGATTTCCCATGTAGCTCCAGCAGCACCGGTATCCGAAGGGGTCTTGAATAAATACTTGAACAGAATCGTATCACCTGCCGTTGATTCGGGGAAGGTCCAGGTGCCCGAATACAAAGAGTCGTTGAGACTAGATCTCGTCAGGACAAAGTAGTCGCCGGACCAGTCTTGTTGTCCGACAAAATATTCAAAATTGCCCCTAACCAGGACGGAGTCTGTTGCAGGATTGAAATATCCAAGCTGCATCTGCACGCCCATATTGACTTGAAAAGTCAACGCAAGCCCGCTCCCCGCAGCCGTAGTGAAATGCCGGGCCGCCGACCATCCGCTGATTCCGCTTGCACTGCTCGCGTCCACCCGCCAATAATAGGTTGTGCCCGCCGACAAGCTGTCGACAACAAGTGATGTTTTTACGATCCCAGACGAATCCAGGGCGGCAGTTGCGAACACAGAATCCTTCGACACCTGCAGCCTATAGCTTACAGCACCGGTCGAAGGGCTCCAGGTGAGTGTGTCCCGGTTTGCCAGTCCTGTCGCACCGTTTAGCGGCCCCATAAGAACCGGCGGGGGCGGAACTGCTGCCACGGTGAACGAATCCGGCCCCGCAAATGCACTGGCACCACCTGAATTGATCGCCCGGACCTGCCAGTAATATTTCGTGCCCGCAGTCAGAGTTACAATCTTCGTAGTATCCGATGTCGAATCATTCACGACGAAAGTTGCGAAAGAAAGAGTCGTGGACACCTGCCAGTTGTAACCCGAAGCCCCGGAGACGCTGCCGCAACGAAGTGTGTCTGTCGCCGGCTGATTTGTACCGTTGTTGACAGGGGTGATAAGCATCGGCACGCCCGGGGCCTGGGCAATTGTCGAGAACGTATCGACCGCCGAGAAGGAGCTCAAGCCGCCCCCGTTATATGCACGTACGCGCCAGTAGTAGGTTGTGCTGTTTGCAAGGTTGGCGATGCTGGCCGTTGAGTCAATCAAGGATGAGTCGTTGACTATTACGTTCGTCGCGAAGAGCGAATCGCTTGAGACCTGGCATTGGTACCCGGTGGCCCCGGCTTCGTTTGTCCAACTCAGCGTAAGGGAGGTCGGCTGGCCGACTGCGTGGTTCACCGGGCTGAGGAGTACGGGCGAAGATGGCGGTGCCGGCGCGGATGACGACACTGTGAAATTCCATGCAGTCGTCCATGCGCTAGTCCCGCCGGCGTTTGCGGCATTCACCCTCCAGTAGTATCTTACTCCATTCGATAAACCACTCGCTGTATAACTCGTCCCAGTTATCCCCGTCTGATTTACCTTGTACGTCCCGAAGTTCGGGTCTGTTGACACCTGCAGTCCGTAAGTAGTCGCCCCTCCCACTGCATTCCATGAAAGACTTGGAGTGACTGAAACGCCTGCGGCTCCATTTGCCGGACTTGTAAGGACCGGCGCAACTGGCGGAGTGGAAACCGCCGGGCTCACGGTAGTATAAGCAGATCGGAAAACCCCGCCGCCATTGGTTACTGCGAAAATGTATCCAGATGAGTCGATAGCAATTGAATTAACGTCAGTGTTTGTCAGTCCACTATTTACTTGCGACCATGCTGTCCCATTATCCGTCGAATAGTAAACGCCGTAGCCATAAACTCCGGCGAAGATATAACCCGACGCGTTGACAGAAAGAGAGGTGACTTCAGCGTTTGGCAATCCATTGTTTGCCGCGCCCCAACTTGTTCCATTGTTCGGTGACAAATATACTCCACCATAAGTTCCTGCGAAAATGTAGCCCCAGGAGTTGATCGCAAGTGCACGAAGATTCGTATTTGCTAAGCCGCTATTTACAGATGACCAAGTGGTTCCGTTATCGGTGGACAAGTACACACCGTAACCATAAACACCAGCAAAGAGGTAACCAGACGAGTTAACAGCGAGTGCGAAGACCTCCGTATTTGGCAACCCGGCACTAACCGATGTCCAGCTTGTTCCGTTGTTTGTTGAAAGGTACACGCAGGCACCGTTAGTCCCTGCGAAAATGTTGCCTGATGGTGTTATAGCGAGCGAATAGATAGTATTGTTTGGTAACCCATTGTAGTCGGCTGTCCAACTTGTTCCATTATTTGTCGACAAATAAACATCGCCAGCAGCTCCCGCCGCAAACATATCGCCTGCCGAATTGATAGCGAGTGCAAAAACCGCACCTCCTGTCCAACCACTATTTGCCGCGGTCCAATTTGTTCCATTATTTGTCGAGAAATAGACACCACCATTAGTACCAGCGAATACATAACCGGATGAGTTAATGGCGAAACAATTAACAGCCGTACTTGGCAAACCATTATTCACGGTCGTCCAGCTTACTCCATTGTCTGTCGATAAATAAACCACACTATCCGATCCGGCGAAAATGTAACCCGATGAGTTAATAATAAGAGAATAAATGTTGAGATCGGTTAGTCCGTTATTAATCGGTGACCAACTCGTCCCGCCATCGGTCGATAAGTAGACACCCGCACCATAAGTCCCGGCAAAGATGTATCCTGAAGAGTTTACCACGAGGGCTTTTACATATCCACCGAACGGCACATTTGTCTGTACCCAGAAATTTGCGCTCGACGGCGCCAACAGATTTCCGTTATAGGCGACAGCAAAAGGATCCGGTCTTTGTATTGGTTCCCCCCTAAATCTCGAAGATATGCCGGGCTGCGGTGTACCTGCAGCAGATGATTGAGCCATGATCATATTGTGGCCGGCGGCGTATGAAATCGACACGGAAAATGCGAATACAGTCAGCAGAAAAAGTATTTGTTTCATTTCAAGTTTTCACCCGCTCAATTCGACTTTGTAATTTCTCCCTGTTCGTCACCAGCTTTCTCAATCAAGTTCATGCCTCCCTCCTTAAAGACATACGGGGCACATCGCCAGCGTCCGTTTGCACAGGTCCATTCTACCCTGCGAAGGAATGCAGGATCACGAGTTGTACCGGAGCTCCGAATGTTCAAATCGTTCACAAAATCAATACGCATTCCCATTTCCAGACTCCGTAACCATTATGCCTCGTATTCTCCCCTATCTACTTCCCTGCTTTGCCTGAATACACCACCCAATCACTCCCATAAAAAGTCGGCGTTTGCGTCCTGCCGTTTAAGCGTCGAGACCAATATGGCACTCCGTTCACCTCGTCGGCTGTGAATTCGTATAGTTCCTTCGCGGTAATCGTGCTGTCGTGTTGGTAGTCGGCCCCTCCCTGGAGACCCTTGAGGAAGAAATATGTAAACAGACTCTGCCGCTTGTCATTGTACCAGCCACTTACCTGGTCCCCTGTCGCACTTGTTATGATTGTGGCGTTCGGCGAAGCCATGACATCTTTGTCCACTGTAATGTATATCGGGCTTACGTTGGCAAGAAGAGTACCATTCACGGCAGCACCTGAGAAGCAGGCGTCGAGAACGACGGTCACGTGCTTCAGCTGTTTTTCCTGGTCTATCTTATCAAGATTGGAATAAAGCGTCTTGAGGGAATAGCCATTCAATACGACATGGCTCGGATCGCAGTCAACGGGTACAATGTATCCTTCCTTGGAATTGGGATCCGGCGCGCCATGGCCGCTGTAGTAAATGAAGACCTGGCTCAGCCCTTTCCTGACATAATCGTACAACTGTCCCTTATAGTTCGTCTCATTTCCAAACACCCGGATCAGGTCCCCTTGTGTAGCGTCTTGAAGATAAATGATGTTCCCCGGCCTGAATCCCATCGCAGTGACGACGTATCGTTTCATTATCGCCGCATCATTGAATGCATAATCCACTTCCGGCGCGGAGCTGTAGTCCTTGTTTCCGATTATCACCGCTATTGCGTTGGCCTTTTCTGTTCCCGCAACCGGTATGTTCTCTCCGATATCGAGTTTAAGATCGGCGACATTCGGTATTGCAGGCTCACCGGTTTTATTTGCGGCTAGAACTATCTCCTGAACTTTCTTCTGCGGCGTGTCGAAGGGAAGTTCGAGCGTCTTGTTATATGAGTCTTCTCCCCTGCTATCATTTACAGCAATATCCATGCTGACTTCGGTGGCCCTGTCGTTGGTAACTATAGTAGCGTTTATGTCCTTGTACGCACCGGGCTTGAGATCGCCAAGGTTATACACTGAGTCGACCTGAATAGGGAGGACATTCGGGCCTAGGGTAACCAGTGCGGTAGTACCATAACTGGTGTTCGCACCCTTGTTTTGCAGTCGGAGCGTTACCGTCACAATCTCGCGCCTCTGAATTTTTCCCGTCCTGTTAGGGTCCTGCACGCCGTAATCGGCGAGTTCGACTCTTGGAGGCTGGAAAGCTAACGTCGGCACCACAAGAACCTTCTCAGGGTCTAAATCGAAACCGTTCTTCTCGAGCACTTTGAGCGTGAACTCGACTCTGCCTGTCGATATATAATGCGACGCTTTGAGGAATATTCGCTCGTTCACCTGCTGGTTCGGAAGGATCGCGTCAATGGCAGGAGGATCGGCTATGTATAAGTCAAGATTCTTAACGGATGGGACGAGCTCAATCCTGCAATCCCGTGCCGGCTTTCCTCCAATGTTCTTGAGAGTTACAAGAACTTCCGCATTTCCGTCAGCGCTAAGCGTGTTGTTGCCTGTCGAATCGATAAAAGCGACGGCGGCGGTTAGGAATGGAGTATATGCATTGACCTGGTTCGTACCGCTAATGTTGACACTCCGTAATGAATCCGTGTGGAGCGTAGTTGTCGGTTGTAATGATCCTACCTGGCTCTTCCCGACTATAGTCTGCGCAGATACGATCTGAACAGAAAACATGAGACACACGAATAACACCTTCTTCATCTTAGCATCTCCAATTCATTGCGGCCTTAAAGGGGGTGAGGGGATAGAGCTGCCGCTGGACTTATGGAACAAGTCGGTACCAAAGTACACTGCCGCAGCCCCGCCGACTATCGCTCCGCCCACGTAAAGGAGCCAGGAAGTCCCGCTCTTTTTTTCGCCCAGTCTGGTCACGCTCACCTCAAAATAAAAGTCATCGCCGTCGAGCCCATAGGGGACATCTCTATACATTTGCCATACGATTGTTTTGTTCCGGCCGGGATGGACATCTGTGCCGACGTCACCTGAGACATCTATAGGCATCATCTTAAAGAAAGGCTGAGTCTGTCTTTTCAAAACCAATCGTACTTCATACGGTTTATCGGCCGGTCCAGCCAGGTTGTAATGTACCACCACGTCGCTGTCCTTCATCGCGTAGTACACGTTCGATACAGAAAACTCGTCTGCCGGTGCGGAATTCTCCGTCGCTCCGAAAGAGGTATAACAGCCCGCTGCAAAGAAAGCTGTCGTAGTTAAACAGGCCGCCAGCAGGAATCTCACTGTCATTGCATCCTCTTAATGATGAAAGTTGCCGAACCGGATGTTCTCATATCCCGTGGGATTCTGACAAGCCATTTCTGAAGATCGACGAATGCACTTTGATATGTCGGGATTATTCCGAAAGATTCTTGAGTCGGGTGGGGAGAATAGAAATCGATCTTCTTCTTCAGCGCCACGACGTAAATCATCTCTGTGGTAATGTCCTTCTTCGGCGGGAGACCGACTCTGAGTTGAAATGGCAACTTCGCAAGTTTCCTCGCGAACCCTTCCGCCCCTTCAGACACCGTGTATGAGTTATCGGAGAAGTAAGCATTGGGCATCAGGAGCAAGACGGAGTCGTTCGCCATGATATCGAATATGTATAGGTAGCAGTTCTGACTTGCGTTGATTGAGAAATGAACCGCGTCGTTCCGGTCGATGTCGCCCCTGTCATAATACACGTCTTTGTCAAGATGGACTCCTACTTCAAACCCCGGGTCCGGTTCGCCCTTGTCGCTGGCTACCGTAGCCTGAATCGTAACCGAGTAAACGGGGACATTACTTTCTGTGGCCAGGGTGGAGTCGAGGATACTTTCGTCGACAATTCTTCCCGAGGTTGTAGTTGTGTTGAGCTCGGTGAACAGGCTCAGGAAGTCCGCGGACTTTCCGCCCTGCATTGTTTCGGAAGTCGCCTGGAAAGTACTCGCGTTGACGGTGATGCCGAGAGCTTTTCTGATCGCATTTGCCTCCGCATCCTGGCGAGCCCGCAGCCAGCCCTCTTCGGGAGTCACGTTGGTGCTATAGCACCTTCCCGTCGCTTCGACTCTCGACGTGTCGGGTTGGGAATACACAGGCGCGACACCTGCGATTGTCACAAATAACAGGAAAAGGCATGAGGTTCCACAAACCCACCTATGTCCCTTTGGTGCTTGCACAGTTCGGCAACCTTTCTTCAGTCGCTCTCCAAAGAAAAAGACTAAATCTATAGACTAAGTAAAAATGCCGAAATAACGGGAAAGCCTTCGGTGAATCCAAGAAGCGTGCCACGACTCCGCCCACGGTGCCGCCAGTTTCCCACTGAATCAATGGAAGAATTTAAATGGATTTCTCAAGGATTGCAACAATGCAGGAGAGGGAGATGATGGAGGTCATATAAATCCGGGCCTACCTGTATTCGGAAGGTGCAAATCCGGTGAAGTGTCGGGTCGGAGGAGGCGCCCTTCCTAAGGGCTGACCTCCGTCCGCCGCTCAAACCCAGCGTGCGGTTCTCCCGCACTGGGCTTTCACAAAGGTGCTTTAACATGGTCGCGCCAGTGAAGGTATGAGTGAGATAAGATTACTAAGCCCCAACTCTCCATATAACTTGTGTTCGGGCAACGTCTTCCAGCCACAGCAACGCCAACGTTTATAGCGGTGCGACCAGACTCGTCGCACGATCCATCTGTCGAGTCGGTTGAAAAGCTTGCGGACATGGGCTTTGCAGTAATACCGTCCCCATCCGCGGATGATCGGATTGATCTGCTCGATCAACTCCTGTGTGGTTACAGGTGCTTTCCGACGAGTCAGCTTTCGTATCTGCTCCTTGAAATATTCAATGGACTTTTCTCGGGGATAGGCATACAAATCCCCTGTGTTGGCTCCGCTTCGTACCTTGTCGGCTGCCAACTTCAGTGGACGTTTGCCTCTTTTGATTTTATACCCAAGGAACTCAAAGCCATTCCGAATGTGCACTATCCGAGTCTTTTCCTTGTTTAGTGCAACACCCAACTTTCCAAGGATCCGCTCCGCAGTGGCCAACGCTCTCTTCGCTTCTGCCAAACTACGGCACGTCACGACCCAGTCATCAGCGTACCGCGTAAGCTCATATCCTCGCCGTCGCATCTCCCGATCAAACGGTGTCAGAAGAATGTTACTGAGCAGCGGGGAAATCACCCCACCTTGAGGTGTTCCCTGCTCTGTCGGTTGCCAGCTCCCCTTCGTCATGCAGCCAGCCTTAAGCATGCTCTCGATTAGTCGCAATACACGGCTATCTGCAATCCTCTGGGCCACCAGGGTCATTAGTTTCTCGTGATCCACAGACCCGAAGAAATCCTTCAAATCTGCATCTACGATCCATTCATAACCACTGCTTAACTCCCGCCAGACTTTGCGCAGTGAATCCTTACTCGATCTACCTGCCCGATATCCGAAGCACGCGTCATCGAATACAGGCTCGAAGATCGGCTCCAGTCGGTTCAGCAGCGCTTGCTGGCACACCCGATCATAGATCGTCGGGATGCCCAGCGCACGATACCTACCCGGCTGGCCAGGCTTGGGTATCAGTTGTTGTCGTACCGCTTGCGGAGTGTAGCTGTCATTCTCAATCTCCCTTTGGAGTCTCTCAAGTTGCTCATCGAGTACTTCCTCAAATTCCTCGATGCTCTGATCATCTACTCCTCCTGCACCGCGGTTCCGCCGAATTTTCTCCCAGGCCATCTCCAAGTTCTTTCGCTTATAAACCTTGTCCATTAATGAGTGAACCTTCCTTGCACCCGTTGGATTGAGCCAGTCAGCCAGTCTCCTCGGTCGTTGACTTATGGGTATTTCTCTTATCGAACTTTTCCGCGTCATCTCCCTTACTCTCTGTCTTCCTCTCTCATTCCAACCACATTTGTCAGCCGCCTTCCCCAGCTCACTTTGCTGTCCCGACCTTTGTCGGGATCATCCCGCTTTTGCGCATAGGCGTCAACCTAATTATTTGGGCTGCAAGCAAATAGGCTTAGCATTTAATAGATTGGTTTAACCTACATTCACAGAGGAGGCTAAATAAGAGGTTAGGCCATGGCAAAATTTGTGAAA
>JAJZNW010000096.1 GCA_021811615.1 Bacteroidota bacterium | reverse complement strand
GGTTTGACGAGGGTTCAATAGGATAACAGGATGATGACTTGCTTGAGCGGGACACTCACCCGAAAGGAGAGACACTGAATGGGCTCACAGAGTCTGCACATCACTGCACTATTGTCCTACTCTACGAGGTCACGCGTCAAAAGGCTGAACTTGAAATTATCACGCGAAAGGTATGGGGTCCCGAAGCTGCCTTGGAATTTTTATGAACTTCTACTTTTGAAATCCCGCTAAGAGGCTATGACCTGATAAGCCTCCGGTGTTCCACCATGATGCACCGGTTCATGACTACCTGCAAGCCTCCGTCTGCCGCGGTACGCGCCGCGTTCTCGTTCTCGATTCCGAGCTGCATCCAGAGCACGGCAGCTTTTGCCTCTAAGGCATCCCTGACAGTCTCTTCCATAAACTCGCTGCGGCGGAATACGTCGACGATATCCACCTGCCTGCCGATGCTCGCGACGGTCGGATAGCACTTTCTCCCGAGGACTTCTGCGTATTTGGGGTTTACCGGGATAACATCGTATCCCACGCGCATTAGGAACTGCGAGATCAGGTTGCTGTCCCGCGATGGGTCGGCCGAGGCTCCTACAACAGCAATGGTCCTCGTATCTTTCAGTATCCGGCGTATCTCGTCGTCTTCGTCGACTGTCAGCGATGGGGTCATTCTTTAAAGCAGATATTGACCTTGCGCGCGGCGTAAGCATCGTCGAGCCTGCGCACGGGCGCGGTCGCCGGCGCGGATGTGACGACTTCCGGATTTGATTTAGTCTCTTCGTCGATCTTCAGGAGTGCGTCGGCGAATGCGTCCAGTGTCTCCTTCGTCTCCGTTTCGGTAGGCTCGATCATCAGGGCTTCGTGTACAATAAGAGGGAAGTAGATCGTCGGCGCGTGGTAGCCATAGTCGAGGATCCGCTTGGCGATATCGAGCGTTTTCACGCCCCGCTCTTTCTGTCTGTCTGCCGAGAGGACAAACTCGTGCATCGGCCTCGCTTTGTACGGAAGAACGAAGGCATTGCGCAGCTTGCTAAGGAGGTAGTTCGCGTTTATGACTGCGTTTACGCTGTTTCCTCTCAGACCGTCAGGGCCGTGAGAAAGTATATAAGTATATGCGCGGACGTGCATCCCGAAGTTTCCGAAGAAGGAATGTATTTTTCCGATCGTGCCCGGCTTATTGTAATTGAGTACGAACCTGTCGTTCAGCTTCTCGATTACCGGTACCGGCAAAAATTCTTTCAGCTTGTCGTTGACGGCTACCGGTCCGGAGCCGGGTCCGCCCCCGCCGTGCGGTGTCGAAAATGTCTTGTGAAGGTTGATGTGTACGACGTCGAAGCCCATGTCGCCCGGCCTGACCAGTCCGACGATCGCATTCAGGTTAGCGCCGTCCATATAAAGCAAACCGCCGACGTCATGTACCATCCTGCTGATCTTGACGATGTCGGTCTCAAATATGCCGAGCGTATTCGGATTGGTAAGCATCATGCCCGCCACTTCATCGTCGAGGTGCTGCTTGAGGTCATCGAGGTCGACGGTCCCGTTCTCGTTGGACTTGATGCTTACGGCCTTGTACCCGCTTATCGCAACGCTCGCAGGGTTGGTCCCGTGCGCGGAGTCGGGAACGAGTATCTTGCTCCTGACTTTTCCCTTCGACTCGTGATATTTCCTGATAAGCATAATGCCAGTCAGCTCGCCTTGAGCACCCGCGGCGGGTTGAAGCGAAACCGCAGTCATGCCGGAAATCTCCCGCAGGAGTTCGGCGAGATTGTACATAAGCTCAAGCGCGCCTTGTACCGCCTCCTGAGGTGCGAGCGGATGAACGTCGGCATTGCCTGCCATCGCCGATGTCTTCTCGTTGACCTTCGGGTTGTACTTCATCGTGCAGGAACCGAGCGGGTAAAATCCCTTGTCGATATGGTAATTCATGTTCGACAGCCTAACGAAATGCCGTACCACTTCGTTCTCGCTCACTTCGGGAAGTTCGGCAGCCTCCTTGCGCATGAGTTTTTCCGGGATCAGTTTCTCTGAAAGTCCGGGGACGTCGATCCGGGGCAGGGTGTAGCCCTTTCGCCCCTTGTGCGATAATTCAAAAATGAGTTTCTCGGGCATTCAACCTTCTCTTTTTTATGAAATTAAAAGTCGTGGGGCGATTATACAAGGAGGCAGAACGAGTACGGAATGCCGGAGTGAAGGAGGAATGGAAGACGGGAATGTTTGGAAGATTGGAATGTTGGAATAATGGAAGATTGGAATAATGGAATGTTGGAATAAGGGAAGATTGGAATGTTGGAATAATGGAAGATTGGAATAATGGAAGATTGGAGTATTTGGATACTGTAGACTTCGGGTTGCGGCGGAAGTTTGACGCAGTGTACCAGCTATTAATCTTGAGTTTGAGAGCACCCTTATCTAAATTGGGCTAAACAAAAGGAGCACTTTTATGTCGCGAGGAGCGATTATTGCGTTTTCGATATTGGGCTTCATTATCCTTGTCGGGCTTGCAATCGTGGGATGGTGGTTTGGCACGTATAACAAGCTCGTGGCGTACGACCAAAACGTCAAGCAGGCCTGGGGAGAAGTTCAGACCCAGTATCAGCGCAGATATGATCTTATTCCGAATCTTGTCGCGACTGTTAAGGGATATGCAAAGCACGAGTCAGATGTATTCGATAAAGTGGCCGAAGCTCAGGCAAATATCGGCAAGGTGAGTATGACGCTCCCTTCGAACGTCATAGACAACCCACAGGAATTTAAGAGATTCGAGGAGGCTCAGACCGGTCTCGGGAACGCTTTGTCGAGACTGCTAGCCATCACCGTGGCTTACCCTAATTTGAAATCGGATCAAAACTTCCTGGCGCTTCAATCTCAACTTGAGGGAACGGAGAACAGGATTGCTGTGGCCAGAATGCGTTTCAATGAGGCGGTCCAGAGCTACAATACACTAGTACAGGAAATGCCGGGATCGATCGTCGCGTCCGCGAGCGGATACCACACGCGGCCTTACTTCGAATCGGTTCAGGCTGCTGCTAAAGCACCGAAAGTGAAGTTCTAAGATGCATCATCAAAATGTCTTGAGGAAAGCGTCTGCCGCCTTCCTGATCGTTCTAACTCTCTCCGGAGTATCGTTTGCGCAAGCGAAACTTTTCGAGTCGTCGAAAGTCCCCACGCTGACGCAGTTCGTGACGGATGACGCCGGTATCCTTACTCAAAGCCAGATCGCGGCTTTGGATCAGATGCTGGCCGCATACCAGGACTCTACATCCAATCAGATTGTTGTACTGACCGTCAAGTCGGTTCCGCAGGGAGACCTGTTTGATTACTCCATGGCGGTCGCTACGAAGAACAAGATCGGCCAGAAGGGCAAGGACAACGGCTTGTTATTCACCGTGGATGTCGGCGATCATAAGGCGAGGTTCGAAGTAGGTTACGGACTCGAGCCGGTGGTCACTGACGCTTATTCGAGTTATATATTGAATGAGATTGTGATACCCGAATTCAAGAAGGACCAATACTACCAGGGTATCAGTAAAGGGATTGTCGCACTGCAGTCACTGATTGGCGGAACGTTCCATGCGAAGCCCGTCAAACACAGGAGTAATGCGAACTTGCTTCCGCTGATATTCTTCGGTATCGTCTTCCTGTTGCCGCTGCTCTTCGGTAATCGAAGGTATTCCGCATCGTCGGGCGGAGCCGGTTTCGGATGGCTGATATTGCCGACCATCCTGGGTGGGCTCGGCGGCTTCGGCGGCGGTGGTGGAGGCGGCTTCGGTGGTGGTGGTTTCGGCGGCGGAGGCGGATTTGGCGGCTTCAGCGGCGGAGGCGGCGGCTTCGGCGGCGGTGGAGCGAGCGGAAGCTGGTAACCCAGAATTGAGAATCTAAAATTATGAATATCCTGTCATGCTAATAATAATGGACAAGGCCGCGACGGACGAACAGATCGAGATTGTCGAGGACAAGATCAGATCTATGGGATGGACGCCGCACGAGATACCCGGAGCGCTCAGGATTGCGATAGGAATCACCGGGAACAAGGGCGCCGTGGATCCGACACTGTTTGCCAATCTCCCCGGCGTGTCCGAATGCATCCCGGTCAGCAAGCCCTATAAGCTCGTAAGCCGGGACGTAAAGCCTGAGGATACCGTCGTCAAGCTTCCGAACGCCTCGATCGGTGGAAAGGAACTTGCCGTCATGGCCGGTCCATGTTCCGTCGAGAGCCGTGCGCAGATACTGGAAATCGCGGAGTTTGTGAAGTCGCAGGGAGCGCAGATACTCCGTGGCGGTGCATACAAACCGCGCACCTCTCCCTATGCGTTCCAGGGGTTGAAGGAAGAGGGGCTGAAGTACCTCCGCGAAGCCGCCGATAAGTTCGGATTGAGTGTAATCACGGAAGTCAAGGATACTGAAACTCTCAACCTCGTGAGCGAGTATTCGGACATGCTTCAGATCGGTGCCCGTAACATGCATAACTTTTCACTCCTCGAAGCGGTAGGACGCCTCAGAAAGCCGGTGCTTCTCAAGCGCGGTCTGGCCGCGACGATCGAAGAGTGGCTGATGGCGGCAGAGTATATCGCATCGCAGGGGAATTACAACATCGTGCTTTGCGAGCGGGGGATTAGGACATTCGAAACTTACACCCGGAACACACTGGATCTCAACGCGGTTCCTCTTGTTAAGCAGCTTTCTCATCTTCCGATTATTGTCGATCCGAGTCATGGCACGGGAAGTTGGGAGCTTGTGGTACCGATGGCACTTGCCTCGGTTGCCGCCGGGGCCGATGGATTGATGGTGGAGGTGCACCCGCATCCCGAGAAGGCGCTTTCGGATGGTAGACAGTCGCTGCGGCCTGAGAAATTTGCCGAGCTGGTAGAAAAGCTGAAGAGAATTGCACCCGCGTGCAACAAAAGCCTGAACTAAGGACTATGAAAAAAATACTCACGAAGAACGAGCTTAAGGAGCTCAGCAATCAGATCGCCGAGATCGAGAAGAAGACCGCGGCAGAGATAAGAGTCGTCGTAAGACACCGCAGGCACTGGAGTGAACGTAAGCTCAACGTTCGGCAGGTGGCCGAGCGTGAGTTCAGGGCTCTCAGAATGTCGAGGACAAAAGCGGGAACCGGAATACTTGTTTTCATACTAGTCGGCGAAAGAAAGTTCGAGCTTCTCGCGGACCACGGAATCATAAAGGTGATCCCCGAAGATTTTTGGGAGAACCTCGCGGGAAAACTTTCTGAACATTTCTCGAAGAGCAACTTCCACCACGGCTTGAAAACATCGCTCGCTGAGGTAGGCGAAATACTCGAAAGCAAGGTTCCGCCGTCAGCTTCGAACCCTCACGAGCTTCCGAACGACGTCATAGAGGAATAAGCGGTTGGATAAGTTCAAGCTGACGCTCGCCCAGATGCGACCGCGTCTCGGGGATATTAAATGGAATCTTGAACGTCATCTCGATCTCGCCGAGCAAGCTCAGAAAATCGGCTCAGACATCGTTGTGTTCCCGGAGTTGAGCCTCACCGGTTACTCCGTGCGTGATTTGAATGCCGAGCTCGTCCTCGATGCGGAAGACAAATTCTTCGATCCGCTCAAATCCCTGAGCAGGAAGATTTCCGTTGCCGCCGGCACGATCATTCGTGACGCTGCCGGTGGGATGAGAAACGCTCTATTGTATTTTGAGAATGGAGAGCTCAGGCACGTCCACTACAAAGTGTATCTCCCGACGTATGGGCTGTTTGAGGAGCAGCGATATTTTCTTCCCGGCAACAAAGTCGAAGCGTTCGATACAAGATTTGGCCGGATCGGTCTTCTGATATGCGAGGACCTGTGGCACATTTCGCTTCCGTATTTGCTGGCCGAGCAGGGCGCGAAGCTCATCATCGGTGCCGCAGCAAGTCCCACAAGGCTTTCCGGAGGAGCGGAGACTCATTCAGGTCACGTCGTCAATAGCGAACAGCACCGGAGCTTCGCCAGGCTCCTGAGCGTCTACCTTGCATTCGTGAACAGGGTGGGATTCGAGGACGGAGTGAATTTCTGGGGGGGATCCGAGATCATTTCTCCGCATGGAGATAATATCGCAACCGGAAAGCTCTTCGATGAGGATCAGGTCACGTCGGAGATAATGCCAACCGAGGTTGAGAGGGCGAGACTCTTTGCCAGGCATTTTCTCGACGAAAATCCCGCTCTCGTCGTGTCACATTTGAAAGAACTCGGATACAGGTAATAGGGCGCAGGGTTTAACTGATTCCTGCAATTAGCCAGTCTATAGCCGCTTAGGGGGCCTGCCACTGCCTTGCAAGTCCTAAAGGGCCATGATAAATTATTCCGTTAAAGGAGGATTTGAAAGATATGAAGAATACTATGAAAACGGTGTTCCTCATGACTCTGATGATGGTGTTGTTCCTTTTCATAGGGGAAATGATAGGTGGTAAGACCGGACTCACGTACGCATTACTGTTCAGTGTGGTAATGAATTTCTTTGCCTATTGGTTTTCCGACAAGATGGTTTTAGCCAGCTATCATGCAAAGCAGGTGACGGAGGCTGAAGCACCGCAGCTATATGCTATGGTCCATCGCCTCGCGACCCGGGCCAATATTCCAATGCCGAAACTTTATATTATCCCGACTGAAACACCGAACGCTTTTGCCACGGGGCGTAATCCGCAACATGCAGCCGTGGCCGTTACTGAAGGGATAATGCGAATCGTAAACGAAGATGAACTTGAAGCCGTAATCGGTCATGAGTTGTCCCATGTTATTCACCGCGATATACTCACTTCGACAATAGTAGCCACTTTCGCGGGAGCGATTGCATACCTTGCCCAGATGTTGAGCTGGTCTCTGTTTTTCTTCGGAGGAGGTGGGAGAGGCAGGGATGAAGACTCTTCTCTATTCGGAGAACTGTTCGTAATAATCGTGGCCCCGTTGGCTGCCATGCTGATACAGATGGCCGTATCGCGATCGCGTGAATACAAGGCCGACGAAGGAGGCGCCAAACTTTCGACGAAACCCCTTTCGCTTGCAAGTGCCTTGAGAAAACTCGAGAATGGCGCGAAGCAAATACCGATGCAGGCGCAGCCATCGACAGCGCATTTATTCATAGTGAACCCGCTTACAGCGCAGAGGTTTGCTAAATTGTTCAGTACGCATCCTCCAACAGAGGAACGTATCGCCAGGCTGGAAGCTCTGGCAAAAGGGAAAAATCTCTACTAAAACACAGGAGAATTATGGACGCGGTCACCTACAAAGAACCGGCACCGATTCTTGATAAGGAAAATCCCTTTGAATCGATGATGGAACGGTTCGATGTTGCAGCAGAACTGCTTGAACTGGAAAGAGGCGTTTATGAATATCTCAAGACTCCCGTCAAACAGGTAACGGTTTCCATCCCGATCCAGATGGACAACGGTGAGATAGAGGTATTCGAGGGCTACCGGATAATTCACAACGATGCTCTTGGACCATCAAAGGGCGGCATACGTTATGCCCCGGATTTGACTGTCGACGAAATCAAAGCCCTCGCTGCATGGATGACCTGGAAGTGCGCCATAGCAAACATCCCTTTCGGCGGCGCAAAAGGGGGAGTGAAGTGCGATCCTACGCGGCTCACCCCGGTGGAACTCGAGAAAATCACGCGGAGATTTACTGCGAACATGCTCGATGTGTTCGGACCCGATAAGGACATACCGGCCCCCGACATGAACACCAATGAGCAGATCATGGCATGGATCATGGATACATACAGCATGCACGTTCGCAGGACGGAGAACGCTGTCGTTACCGGCAAGCCGCTGATCATAGGCGGCTCCCTCGGGAGACGCGAGGCGACCGGGCGAGGTGTGATGGTCGCTACTCTCGCGGCGATGGCCAGGAAGGGAATTTCCCCAAAGCAGTCCAAGTGTGCAGTCCAGGGCTTCGGCAATGTAGGTTCTATCTCAGCCAAACTGCTCAGTGAACAGGGAATCAGAGTGATTGCTGTCAGCGACGTCAGCGGCGGTTATTACAACAAGGCCGGAATCGATATCGCGAAGGCGATGGATTGGATACAGAAACACAGGACACTCGAAGGGAGTGGAATCGGCGATTCGATATCCAACGAGGATGTTCTCGAACTGGAAGTCGACGTGCTCGTACCTGCTGCGAAGGAAGACCAGATAACCGCGAAGAACGCAGGCAAGATAAAAGCAAAGATCATCGTAGAAGGAGCTAACGGTCCTACGACGGCAAAGGCAGACCCGATTCTCGATGCCAACGGCGTGCTCGTTGTCCCCGACATACTCGCAAACTCCGGCGGCGTTACCGTGAGTTACTTTGAATGGGTGCAGGATCGTCAGGGCTATTTCTGGACGCTCGATAGAGTTAACCGAAGGCTGGAGCGCATGATGCACGACGCATTCAACAACGTGTTCCATACAGCCGAGAAGTACAACGTATCGATGCGCCTCGGAGCGTATATCCTCGCGATAGATAAAGTTGCCAAGACGCTCAAAGTTCGCGGAATTTATGCCTGATGAGATATCAGCCCGTGCTTGGTACTATGACGCTAATCCTGTTCCTCGCATCGGGCGATGGCTCTGCGAGAGGGAGACCGACTAACCTTGATGTATTCGGGCGGCAAGCAGACACCTTGGCGGCTAAGATCGTGTCTGAGCTCAGAAACGACAACGTGACGTCGCTGGTGCTCGAAAGCGGTTCGAGGAGCACCGACAGGTTCGTGAGGCAGAATCTTCTCGAGCGCCTCCTGAATGACAAGTTTACTGTCCTGGAAGACTCGGCCAATTTGCCGGTAGTAAGAGTGGGCGTTCCGCTGATGGAGGTGAGCTACTCCGCTCCCGTCAAGTCGCACATCTTCGGAGCTTCCGACGTTCTCCGGTCTATACGGTCCGAGTATGATGCCGAGATTTCCGATGGCGGGAGAGTTGTGTTCGCGAAATCGTTGACATTGTCCTTCAAGGACACGGTCTCAGAGAGCGAGATTCCGAAACTTGAAGCCGGCTCATACAGCTTCCTTCACGGGCGGATTGAATCGACTGCTTTTCTGGACACGGTGTTTCAGCCGGTGTTATTCGTTGCGTCGGCAGCCGTAATCGTTTACCTTTTTTTCACATTGAGAGGAACTTGAATGAGATTTAAATGGCTTGTGGCCGCACTCGGAGTCTGGACGCTGGCGCTTATTCTGGCGGCTTGCACATCGACTCAGCAAGTGATTGTTCAGGGCGCCGGCGCCACGTTCTATGAAGGACTCGACCTTCTGAGCAGCAAGAAATATGAGAAGGCCAGGGAAGAGTTCAATATTGTCGTCAAACAATATCCGGCGAGCGCTTATGCGGACAGCGCTCAGTTCTATCTCGCCGAAACGTATTACAAGACTGACGAGTATTTGACTGCCGCTTTCGAATTCAGCAATGTCACACACAATTACCCGTCGTCCAGGCTTGTTCCTGAAGCGCGATTTCGAATCGCCGAGTGCTACAAGGAACTTTCACCGCGAGTGCAACTTGACCAGGCCAACACCAAAAAGGCCATCGAAGCCTTTCAGAGTTTCATCGATTATTACCCGGAAAGTCCGCTCGTTTCTAAGGCCGAACACGAAATAACTCTTCTGCGGGACAAGCTGGCCTTGAAAAACCTGGAGATCGCTAAGCTCTACACGATCCTCGGCTATTACCGGGCTGCTGTGGTGTACTACGATGTCATTCTTGAGAAATACCACGACTCCAACGTTGCAGACAAAGCGTCTATCGGGAAAGTGAAGGCTCTGATAAAACGCCACCGGGACGCTGAAGCCCGCATCGCTTTGCGGCACTTCTACGACTCGTTCCCCCATTCATCTTTGGTAGCTGAGGCGAATGACCTTGCTCGCGAATTACGTGTCAGTCCGGCAAAAGCGGACAGTCTGAATTGATACTGAACACGTCTGCGGTTGGAAGTGCGAAAGACGAGGTGCATGTTTGAAGCCTGCCGATGATGTCTCCGCATCGAAGCCTGTGAAGGCCTCACAGGTTGAGATGGTCGAGCTTGTTCTCCCGAACGACACTAACCAATTAGGAAACCTCCTCGGCGGGAGGCTCATGCACTGGATCGACATAGCTGCGGCGATGTCTGCGACCAGGCATTCAAACCATGTTTGTGTGACTGCGGCGGTAGATGAAATAAGTTTCCTTCAGCCGATCAGGCTTGGTGAGCTCGTTACGCTGAAGGCCAGCGTGAACAGGGTATTCAATACATCGATGGAGGTCGGTGTGAAAGTCTTCTCTGAGAATTCGCTGACCGGCGAGCGCCGACACTCCAATTCTGCATTCCTGACTTTCGTCAGCATCGACAGCGACCGCAAGCCCGTGAAGTCCGCACAGGTCATACCTGAGACGCCGGATGAAGTCCGCCGCTACGAGCAGGCGCTCTTCAGGAGAGAGCAGCGTCTCAAGCATAGAGAAGAAACAAAGAGATTATGGTCGGAAAAAGGGGCCAACAAAGAGGGGTGACCCTTGAGACAATGAATTACATTGCCGGCGTCAACGAAATCAAGTTTGTCAAAAGACTGCTTCTTGCGCTTCTTATTGTCGCTGCCTTCACTGAGTCGAGCCGGGAACAAGCCTACACTCCTGTCTTCAAGTCGGTGGAGATCCAACCTACTATCGCTCCGCTCGGTGAAATGGTCGAAGGCGATTTCTTCGGACCGAAATGTATCGCTGCCATATGCAAATCGGAGAAGGCAATTTACTTCTTCGTGCCAGACTCACTCGAGAACCTGGTCCTGAAAAATGTAGTGATTCTGCCGGACACGCCGATTGCGATATCGAGTGGGAAGGTGGTTGTCGTGGACAGCGTCGGCCATAAGGAAGGTTTCGCGAAGCTCGCAGTGTTGATGAAACCGAATTACGTCGCTTTGGTTTCATTCGATAGTGCCGGCCAGCCGGAAATCTCGGCAAAGGCCACCGTAGACCCGTACTGCACAAGTGTGCGGGCATCGGACATGGAAACTTCCGGAAAACTCGATCTTGTCGGTTTCGGGAAGTTCTCACTCGGCGTGTCGATAGAAAAAAATCTCGGTAACGGTAGTTTCAAATCCGTGCAGCCGATGCCCGGTCCGCTCGGGAACGTTCCCTTCAGCGACATCGCATTTACCGACTTCAACGGCGATCTGGTCCCAGACATTGCTGCTTTGGATTGGGTAAACAGGAAACTTCTTATTTTCTACGGCCGCGGAGACGGGACGTTTACACAGCCGGTTTCATTTCAACTCAAAGCTGAGCCGTCGGCACTCTCAGTGGCGGATTTGAATGGCAACGGTTATCCCGACATCGTCGTTGGATACACTCGCCTCCAGCAGATCGATATATTTGAAGGAGACGGTTTCGGCCGCTTCTTTCTCAGGCAATCGATAAAAACGGCGGCACCTGTCTCCAAATTTGCGATTGCAGACTTTACCGGCGACGGCACGATGGATATAGCAGCACTCAGCCGATCCACCGGGGAGATCATGCTCTATACGTATGATCCCATTTCCCGGCGCTTCAGATATTCGGGTGTGCTTGGTGCCGGAGTATCGTATGACAACATTTTACCCTTCTACTTCAGGAACAGGATCAGAGCCGATCTTGTGGCCTCGAGCGCTTCCCAAGAATGCATAAAAGTCTTCAAGAGTGCTATGCCATTCGATAGCTACAAGGGCAGGCTTGCTCCGGTTGGCGCTAATGCGACTTATGTGGCTGTCTGTGGAAAGGATAGTTCAAATTACCTGGTCACTGCGACGAGCTCGGGCAGAATGTCGGCAAAATACTCGACAGGACTCCGCCCGTTCGATGCTGTATCTTCAGTCGACTGGGAGTCCGGTGGGACGCTTAGGAGAGCGATGGCACTGTCTGACAGCCTTCCATACATCTTGACCTCATACACCGACGCGGACATGCTCAGCCTATACGAGGTCGGGCGAAAGGGAGGGGCCGTTACGGAGATGAGAGTCGAGACGGCGTTCCCACCATTTGCGATGGCAGCTGAAGCGGAAGCCGACTCCGCATCGATTGCCGCGGCGTATCGCTTTACACCCGACGGCTCGGTTGCAATTTCATATTTCACAGCGATAAGAGGAAAGGACGAATTCCTCGAGCATGACTATTCTGTAAATGACACGGGCCGTTATTTGGCGTCAGCATTGACGATTACTCCGTCTCTCGAATTCCTTCGTATTTGGAAGTTGTCTGCAGACACGATTCGACTTGCGTGCACGTCGCTGAAGTCTAACGGGACCTCCATCGTGAATCTTCCAGCGCAAGGGGCAAGGTTCTTTGACAACTCCGGAAGAGGCTTCCCATTGCTCGCCGTCCAGGGAAAAGACACACTGACTCTCTATTCTTTGGTTTCAGGGTCCGTTAGCGGATTCTCAATAACCGGACTCGCTTCTGCTCCTTTTGATTCGACCGATTTTGGGAGTCTGGAGTTGACTCCCCAGAGCGATTCAACTTATTACCTTACGTTTGTTAATCGCACGAGCAAAGCCGTCTTTCTATACCTCGTTGCGAACGGTCGAATGCAATTCATAAAAGCCTGGCGGGTGAGCGAAGATCCGGCCGGGATAGCTTTGTCCCCCGAAATGAAAACCATTTATTTCCTCAACCGCGCCCAGGCATATGTCTCGGTTCACTTCTTTTAGGATTGCCGCCCTGATCCTTGCCATCGTACCTGTCGCAGTTGTCAAAGGAATGTCCAACCGTGCTGTCGAAATGAACCGGGTCTTTGAAGCTTATGATAAGAACCACTACAACATGTGCGGCTTTCACATTATTGGACACTATCTAAGCCTCCCGGGAGCCGATCCGGCCATAAAATCCATCATGCAGACGAGACCGAGTGAGGACACCAGCATCGTGAGCCCTTCGGGAGAATTCAGGATACACTTTGATACCTCCGGGGTCAATGAACCCGTGTTATATAATTCTAATGGGCAGGCCGAACCGGGAAGCGCTTTTGCCTTCGCCGATAGTGTAGCAAAGATATGCGACTACGTTTACTACGTCGAAGTGGATTCGCTCGGCTTTCCGCCTCCGCCTTCGGATAGCGGAGCAGGCGGAGGAAACGAGTACGACATCTATATCGAAGGACTCCCTCTCGGCGAGTACGGCTACACAGACTGGAACTCTGCACACCCGATCATTCAGCGTGTGAACCCTACTTACGCTACCTGGACCGTCATTAGGAACGAGTTCGAGTCTACTTACACTCAAGGGATCCCGGCGATCGAGGTGACCATCGCGCACGAGTTCAACCATGCGATACAGGTGGGCGATTACGGCGTGTGGCTGAATGACCTCTGGTTTTATGAATTGACCTCGACATGGATGGAGCAGGTGGTCTATCCGAATGTCAAGGATTATTATCAGTACCTGCCGAACTTCTTCGATAATATCAGCGCAAAGCCCTTCAATTCGTACAATCCGACCGATTTTGCAGGATATGAAAGATGTGTCTTCGGGATCTTCGTCCAGCATGCCTATGGCGTGCAGCTGATGAAGGCTATCTGGCAGAACCTGTCTCATGAGCAAGTAATGCCTGCAATAGAGGCCGCCTTCAAATCGGATGGTGTCTCTCCATCTGCTGCCTTTCAGCTCTTCTCGGAATGGAACTACTTCACCGGCTACAGAGCGTCGCTTGCAAATGAGTTTAGTGTGGCCTCATACCCCTCGGCGTCTGCGTACCCGATGGCAGGAATCGAAGGATCGGGGGTCTTGACAAACAGCGGCGTTACTTTTTCAGGAGTAGCGCTGTCTCTGACGGAGCATTTCTTTCAGGTTAACGATGGTCCCGATACGGTGGGCCTGGCAGTCTCAAACGTCAACTTCGCAGCAGCCGTGAGTGCCGATACGACAGAATTCCCATTCTCCGTTGGCATATCTAAAGGCGGGAGCAATTGTGTGAAGCAGCTCTCCGGAGGATATTGCCTCTTTTTCGATGTTTCAAGTTTCACGAATTGGTCTTTGGTTCCATTTGTTTCGGGTCAAGCACTCGTCGCAGCGCAGGACCTGGTGTTCCCTCAGCCATTTAATCCGTCCATTGAGGAGCTTAAGATACCATATCCTTTTCTTGTAACTAATGGCGCAAGTCTTTGGATTTATGATATTTCCGGTGATTTGATTGACAGAGTAGTGGGTGATGCGCAGATAGTCCACTACCTGAGGGGAAGCTATTTCGTTTGGGATGGTGAGGCTGCCGATGGGAGAAAAGTGGGGAGCGGTATTTATATTTATGTAGTAAGCGATGGATCCAAGAGTGTAACGGGAAAGATAGCAGTTGTGAGGAGTCGATGATTCTAAGCGCGGTGGGCCTGAGGAAGGTCTTCAATAGACGTGTCGTTTTCAAGGAACTTACGTTCGAAGCGAAGTCTGGTCAGGTACTATCGATTACCGGGCCGAATGGGAGTGGCAAATCGACAGTATCGAAGATAATCTGCGGTGTTTTGACACCCACAGGCGGTGAAGTTGCCCTATCTAACGGCGAGGTGAAGATCAGCCGTGAGAAAGTCTACAAGCATATCGGGATGGTCTCACCATATCTTGAGCTTTACGGCGAATTCACCGCACTCGAAAACCTCAAGATAGAGATAAAGGCTCGAAGACTGCCGAAAACTGCCGAAGAAAGGGCACTTGAAATTCTTGACAGTGTTGGATTGTTTAATAGAAGGAACGATGAACTCAAAGGGTTCTCGTCGGGAATGAAGCAGAGACTGAAATATGCGGCCGCCCTTATTCATGAACCCGATGTTCTCGTACTCGATGAGCCGACCGCGAATCTCGATGTTGCCGGAACCGATATGGTGCTCTCCGTCATCGAACAGTATAGGAAGGACAGGATTGTTGTACTGGCGACGAATGACGTTGAAGAAGCCGCACTTGGCGATGTTAAGGTGGTGCTCCAAAGGAAGTTAGGTGAAGGAAATGGAAAGTGATTCTAATGTATTTGAGAATGGAAAGAAGGGAAGAATAAAGCTGACCCTTCCTGTTCAGGGAATGACCTGCGCGAGCTGTGTGCTCCGGGTCGAAAACGCCCTGAAAGGTGTGGAAGGAGTGGGTTCTGCTGTAGTAAACCTCGCGACCGAGTCTGCTACTGTGGAAATCGAACCCGAAAAGGTAACAGTAGACGCGCTTCGTACAGCCGTTGAAGATGTCGGGTACAAGATCATCGATACGGCCGATGAAGTCGACGCGCTCAAGGCCGAGGCCGAAGCGCGTGAGAAAGAGTATCGCGGACTCTGGCGTAAGTTCATCGTCGGCGTTGCGCTTGCCGTTCCGATACTTGTCGGGAGTATGCCGGAGTTATTTCCATTCGTCAATGGGGTTCCAGGTCCGACCAGGGATTTTGTTCTGATGCTCCTGACGATACCCGTGATGTCTTATGTAGGCGGTCGTTTCTTTAAGGGCTTCTGGTCGGCATTGAAGCACAAAACAGCGGACATGAATACCTTAGTCGCGGTAGGCACTGCATCCGCCTTCCTCTACAGCTCGGTTGCTACGATCTGGCCCGGCGTGTTTTCAGCTGCCGGGAGCGCTCCTCAGACTTACTTCGATACCAGCGCGGTCATTATCGTGCTTATACTTCTCGGGAAGATTCTTGAGGCGAGGGCGAAATGGAAATCTTCCGAGGCGGTGAGAAAGCTAATGGCCCTCCAGCCTGCGGTAGCCCGAATGCTGATCGATGGAGCTGAAGTGGAAGTCCCCTTGACAGCAGTACAGGTGGGAAGCTCGCTCAGGGTCAGACCCGGCGAACGCATTCCCGTCGATGGAAAAGTGATAGAAGGTTTTTCGATGGTTGACGAATCGATGCTTACGGGCGAGAGCATCCCTGTAGAACGTACGGTTGGGAGCGCTGTCCTGGGTGGTACTGTATGCCTGGACGGCGTTATGACCATCAAAGCCGAGAAGATAGGGAAAGAAAGCTTCGTAACGCGCATCGCATCTCTCGTAGAAGAGGCACAGACATCAAAGCCTCCGGTTCAGAGACTTGCCGACAAAGTAGCTTCCATCTTCGTTCCGTCTGTGATAGTGGCGGCTCTCGTGAGCGCGGCTCTTTGGGCGCTGGTGGGCCCTTCTCCCGTCCTTGTACATTCGCTGATGGCTTTTGTGGCTGTTTTGATTATTGCATGCCCTTGTGCGCTTGGTCTGGCTACTCCAACTGCCATAATGGTCGGCACCGGGCGCGGCGCCGAGATGGGCGTCCTTGTCCGAAGCAGCGAGTCGCTTGAACAGGCAAGGAAAGTTACCAGTGTCGTCTTCGACAAGACCGGTACGGTGACCGCAGGCGAAATGAGAGTCGTGGATACCATCTTGCTGGACAGCGTTTCGGAAGACGAACTTCTTAGACTTGCAGCCTATGCCGAAGTTAACTCGGAACATCCGATAGCAAAAGCGGTCGTCGATGAAGTGAAGCACCGTGGGCTGACCGTCTCTCCGAGCGTGAGTTCTGCATTCAGGAGCTACGCCGGGAAAGGCGTCGAGCTCAACTTGCGGGATTCCAACGGCGGCTCTATCGTCAGGGTGGGGAAGCTTGAGTTTGTGAAAGAGTTGACCGGTCCAGAATCCGCCGACTCCGCTGCCGGCAAAGTTGAATTGCGTACCAAGGAGCTTGCGGCGACAGTTTTGTACGTATCGCGAGGGGAGAAGCTCCTCGGGGCTATTCTTGTCAGCGATTATCTGAGGGACGGCGCAGTGGAGACCGTCAGACAAGTGAAGAAGCTCGGCTTGAAGGTGATACTTCTTACCGGAGACGGGGAAGATGCGGCAAGACGTATAGCTGGTCAGATAGGGGTGGACAAATATTTCTCAAATGTCCTGCCGGATGGCAAATACGCAGCGATAAAGGAATTGCAGGATTCGGGCGAAGTGGTCGCATTTGTCGGCGACGGGATTAACGATGCGCCTGCGTTAGCGCAGGCAGACCTCGGTATCGCGATGGCAACGGGTACCGATATAGCGGCGGAAGCCGCGGATATCACGCTTGTACGGAACGATCTCAATCTCGTGCCGATGTCCATCAACTTGTCCAAACGCACGCTGAAAATAATAAAGGAAAACCTC
>JAJZNW010000018.1 GCA_021811615.1 Bacteroidota bacterium | reverse complement strand
ACCTGATGGCAACTAATGGCAGGGGTTGCGCTCGTTGCAGGACTTAACCTAACACCTCACGGCACGAGCTGACGACAGCCATGCAGCACCTGTACCAGCTCTCGGCTTTACGAGTCGTTTCCCTTTCAGGATCCTACTACTGGCCTTTCAAGCCCAGGTAAGGTTCTTCGCGTTGCATCGAATTAAACCACATGCTCCACTGCTTGTGCGGGCCCCCGTCAATTCCTTTGAGTTTCAACCTTGCGATCGTACTCCCCAGGTGAGGTACTTAATGCGTTAGCTACGGCACCCCCGTTAAACGGGAACACCTAGTACCCATAGTTTAGGGCGTGGACTACCAGGGTATCTAATCCTGTTTGCTACCCACGCTTTCGTCTCCGGGCGTCAGTATCGGTCCAGATGGCCGTCTTCACCACCGGTGTTCTTCCTGATATCTACGCATTTCACCGCTACACCAGGAATTCCGCCATCCTCTCCCGAACTCAAGACCAGCAGTTTCAAAGGCAGTTCTGCAGTTGAGCTGCAGGATTTCACCTCTGACTTGCCAGTCCGCTTGCAGACCCTTTACACCCAGTGATTCCGGACAACGCTCGCCCCCTACGTATTACCGCGGCTGCTGGCACGTAGTTGGCCGGGGCTTACTTTGGAGGTACCGTCAGTCCCGTAAAACGGGATTTTATTCCCTCCCTACAGAGGTTTACAACCCATAGGGCCTTCATCCCTCACGCGGCGTCGCTGCTTCACCCTTCCGGGCATTGAGCAATATTCCTCACTGCTGCCTCCCGTAGGAGTCTGGACCGTGTCTCAGTTCCAGTGTGGCTGATCATCCTCTCAGACCAGCTACCCGTCGTAGGCTTGGTGAGCCGTTACCTCACCAACTACCTGATAGGGCGCAGGCTAATCTTCAGGCCCCCTTGCGGGGTTTAACAACTGTCACCATGCGGTGCCGCTGCATCGCCCGGTATTAGTCCCGATTTCTCGGAGTTATCCCGGTCCTGAAGGCATATTGCCTACGTGTTACGCACCCGTGCGCCAGTGATTACGATCTATTGCTAAACCGTAACCCCTCGACTTGCATGTGTTAGGCACGCCGCCAGCGTTCGTCCTGAGCCAGGATCAAACTCTCCGTTGTAAAAAAACAACCTTGAGTTTGCCTGACATTTTTGTGTGTCAAGGCTGAACCTTTAAATCGAATTGACTTCTCGCTGTGCACAGACTTGCCAAAGAACTTGCCTCCAATCAAATGATCGAGGCGAAAAAAATCGCCCCCGATGCTCAGAGGGCGGTTTCAAACTCAGACTTTTTAAAACTCTTACGACCGATTGTCGTTCAAAGCTATAAAATATATAGCCTGGGCGATGCAAAGTCAAGCTTTTCCGAAATGTATTTGAAGTATTTTTTCGATTGTTGCGATCTGTGAAAGTAAGATTTTCCTCTCCTCTGTAAATCTTACCTCCCCGCCCGTTATCGTCCTGCATCATCACTTGTCGACAACTCCACAAGACGAATGTTTAGCGGGAATTTTCTGCGAGTGACTTACCACAGAATTTCGGCATAGCTATTGACAACAATTAGAGTATGACACTTAAATGGGACGTCGACTGAGATGACGCAAACGAGCGCTGAGAGTCTGAATATCGCCGGGCACCCCGGATTTGCAGATCGGAGACTGGAGAGCGTCCCCGCTACTGCGGTCCAGGGATCTATCCGGAACACGAGCCTGAGGTTCATCGCAAGCAGTTCCGAGATAGACGTCAGGCTTACCAACGAGGAAACAATCGCGGCCTTGCGATTCGAGGTCGTATACGACAGGAAGTTCTCTTTCAAGGCGCCGGAACTCGCCGCAAGAGTCCAGCACCTGAATAACTACATCAACTTTCAGGATAATGTGGTGACGTTTGTATTTCTGGATATCGACGGAAAAGGGATCCCCCCCGGGAACGGCACCATCATAAAAATACCTCGTGAAAGCGATCAGGAGTTTGATGTCTCCGCTGTTTACGCGACGTCCCGTTCTGGGGGAATTTCAGAGATCGGCTATACTATTTCCAATGATCAGGCCGAAGACGAATCCCTAACCCTCGAGCAGAACGACCCTAATCCCTTCAGCGGTCGGACGAGGCTGGACTTCAGCATCCCGAGCACTTCCGAAACGAAGCTCATGATTTACGATGTGGGCGGCGCGCTCATTAGAACGCTCATAGACACGAAATTGGAATCCGGATCGCACTCCGTCGATTGGGACGGCTGCGATGACAGCGGCAAGCCGGTCGAGTCAGGCATATACTTGTACAAATTATATGCTGGAGTCTACAGCGTAACCCGTAAAATGGTTTTTCTTTCCGACGGATCCGGCGGGAAGTAAGAAGAGTTTCCCTCCAAGCCAACGCTCAACAAAGGGGATGCGGGCCACAACGTTCGCATCCCCTTTTTTTATCACTTCATCCAGAACCCAATTAGGATTTCATCCGATCGTCCCGAGCCCTGTGCGGATCTTCCAAGACCTGCGATCAGCGCCGAGATATCAACGCGGGCAACTTCTGGACTTATTTCGAGCCAAGAGAACGAGCGCAGGACGGGCCGCTCGCCCGCCCTGCAGTACAAGTAGAATCCGGTAAGGTGGCACACACCGGCCCAGAACTTATGGAAGCAATGTCCCGGTTACTGAATTACTTGCAGTCCCGTTCGGGCCGCTCACCGTTATAGTAGCAGTAAATGCCACGGGCTGGCTCGTCCCGATTTCGCTCCCCGAAAGGGTCAGTACGAAATCCGTACGAAGCGGGCCCCGCGTCAGGAAGTCCGCCAATACAGTTGGAAGATTACCACCCGCGTCGACGCTCCAGCTTGCATTTGAGTTTGAAGGCTGCGGAGGGACCTTAACGCTGACAGCTATAGTAGTCCCGGACTCCAGAGGATTGCCGAACCTGTCCGATATTGTCACCGGAATACTAATTGAACCGCCGCTGTGGATCGTATCGCCTGTCATTTGACTGGAACCCGCGTTGAAAAGAATTCTCGGCGAGCTCGCCGAGAAAAGCACGAGGGCACTGTCCGAGATGACGGCGCCGTTCTCGCCTTGTGTAACCGCCTTCACCCAACCATACCCGGTGCCGCTCCCATAAAGTGTGGAATCCAGCCCGTACACTCTCGGCAGCGGATCACCGCTGTAGAGCGTCGCGGAAGCCTGCCCGGTCGAATTCGTATATCCCGGCGCAGTCGTAATACCCCCACCCGTCGAGGTGAAATAGATCGCGGTGTTGGGATGTACCGGGTTGCCGTACTTGTCACCAGCCTGTACCAGGATATTATCGGTCCTTCCAACCCAGTCATATCCGGCGAAGTTGAGCTTCCCGACGCCGAAAGAGAAATGGGCCTGATCCGGAAATCCACCGTCCTCAATCAGGAGAACGGGGCTGGCCTGGACTATTTCACCGGTTGGTTCTCGCTTCAGCCAGGCCATCACTTGTATAGGACCGGCCACTGTGCCAGCATGCACTTTGGTGGAGACTCTCCCTGCGCCGTCCGTCAGCGCCAATGAAGGGGTTACGTAAGCCCCACCCTGGACCGGAGCGCCGGTGAGCTGGAAGTACACGGTGTCCTGATGCATGATATCTATCGGGAGTCCAAGGCTGTCGAGCACTTGCCATGTAAGTGTGCTGGATTCGGCCCCACCCACGCCATCTACTGCAATTTCAGTCGGCTCAGCGCTGATAAGAGCGAACGATCTCGCCACTCCCCTGGCCGAAGAACTGTCTCCACCTACCACGGTCTGCTGTGCGGTCAATGTGACGTTCTTAGTCAGCGTCTGCCCCGCGTTGACCGCGAACTGTTCGTTGGAATCCTCATAACTGTTGAGCCTGAAAAGAAGAGTACCTGCTGCAGAAGACAAGCCCTGGAGATTCAGGTCGAAGGAATAGCTGCCATCCGCAAGAGTCATCACGGTGTCGGTTTTCACCGATGTTGTCATCACAACCATGACGTTTGTCAATGGGAGTGAAGTTTGGCTGTCTGTGACCCGACCTGTGATGTGACCGAAAGATTGGCTATTGTCTATCGCCAGTGGAACCGTCCCGAAATTGTTTGCGCCTCGTGTGAAGGTATGGGTCTTCTGGTAGGTCAGGAAACCAGGCTTGCTAATGATCATCGTCGCCGTGATCGAGTCGAGATCGAACAAATTGATGTTCATAGAGAAAGATCCGTCGAGACGGGTCGTTGTCGAGTCGACAATAAAAGATGAGACGGAATAGCGGCGGGCACTGACGTGCCCCAGGAACTTCGAGGCGATGCTGGAATTTGCAGGGAGCGAGACAAGGACGCTGGCTCCTCCAAGTGGATATGAACTGGAACTGTCACGGACCGTGCCCGTCACGATCGAATAAGCCGATGGGTCAATATCCAGCCCAACAGGGAAGCTCTGGTCTCCCTTGATCTTGGAGGAAATAGACTTCGTGATATAGCCGGTCTTGCGAATGGTCAATGTTATGTCGACGCCATTTATAGTGTCAGGCACATCGAGAATGAACTGAAATATCCCATCGCTCCCCGTCAGGACAGAATCCATACTTCCGCCATGCGTCAAGACGACAGTAACGCCCGCCAGCGGGCTCGGTGACGAGGAGCCAACGACAAGCCCGGTAACGACCGCCGTTACAGGCGCACCAGTCGATACAAGGTTGTTTTTGCAGCCGCTAATTGAAAGAGCCGCAATGAGTGCAAGAAGCACATACGTGTGGAATTGTACTTTCATATCAAGCCTCCCAGAACTGCGTTTTCTATGAGTATCGAAAGAACTATTGCATACCACTTAAAAACCTGTTGGCTTGTTTAGCCTCAGGTACCTCGAACTACAGACGGATAAGGTTGCCGCGCCCAAGCGGCCTCAAATATTCTTCCTACTTCCCCAGGGCCCGATTGATGGAAGTAAGTATGTCGTCCAGGTCGTAGGGCTTGCTCACAAAATCCGATGCTCCGAGACGAAGCGATTCAATCGCATTCTTGACGTCTGCATACGCCGTCAACATGATCACTTTCGTCTCCGGAGCATTGCCCTTCACATACTTCAGGACCTCAAATCCGTCGACCCTTGGCATCTTGATGTCCAGGAGAACGATATCGAATCGTTCGCCACGTTCGGTCAGACCCCGAACGAGGTCGATCGCCTCGTCACCGTCTCCTGCACTCTGAACTTCGAAGGCTTCAGCTTCAAGCTCGCTTGCGAGCAAGAACCTGAGTGCCTCCTCGTCATCAACAACAAGTACCTTGGGTTTCGACATTAAGATGCTCACTTTCCTATAGTCGGGTCGTATTGCCTGATCTTTCTCTCAAGCTGGAGAAGATGCTCCTCCACCGTCCTATTAGGCTTCGGACCATACTCCTTTAACGTATCAAAACGTTCCCTTAATGTCGGAAGAATATTCGCCTTAATCAATATGATCAGTTCCTTGGTCTGCACATTGACGATCTGAGAGCCGGTCAAATACCGCAGTCCCAGCACCCACCATGGCAGATCTTTCAGCACCGGAATGCCCTCCCTGTGGGTCGTCCGTGTAGTGCTGTAGAGCCCGCCGATAGTGGTCTGTTCACCATTCAGGAGAAGAACTTTTGTATTAGCCTGCTCCGTGTTAATGATCTGGCCAGTCGTACTGCTGCCGCCAAGAGAACTGTTCGTGAGATCCAGATTCAAACTTACAAAATCGATACTGTCCTGACTATAGACGGTCGGCGTCGCCGTTACTATGATACCGGCGTTCTCCATGGTCTGAACCGTATTCCCGGCAAAGTCTTTGGTGGTCACAAAAAAGTTGACGCCGACCTGAATGTGGCCGGACTCTCCGGATCTCACCGTAATCTCCGGGCTTGCGAGAATCTTGCCGAGGTCCTCAGATTGAAGTAGTCCGAAAATAGCGCCTATCGTACCGAACGAATAATTATACTGACCACTCATTGTGAAGTCGCCGACATTTGCAGCATTGATTCCGACGTTAGGCGGAACTGCAGCTGCTCCTGAAGGCAAATTCGCGCTCGGGATACTGGTGATACCGTTCCATGCACCTGTCAGAATGAAATTCAGATTGATGCCGCGTTGGTCCAGCTTCGTCAAATCAGCTTCGAAAAACACCGCCTGTATATTGACTTCCCTACTGTTCAAGGTAGGAGTACCCGGAGGTAATGCAGCCTGTGCGGGCGCGCCACCCGCCTTTTCTACAACCTGCTGCTGTCCGGACGGTACGATCTGAATGTAACTGTTGTATTCTTTGTACCACAGATTATTGGCCCTCAAGATCGACTCAAAAGCGTCGAGCCATTGCATCCTGTCGATATTCACACCGATGGGATTGGTCCGGTTTTCAGGATCGATGATTATCTTCTTCAAAAACTTGTTGCTGTAGCTGTCGAGGATGGTGATCGCCTGATTGAACGGGGTATTTGACGCGATAGTCACTATCTGTTGCGGCGAGACATAATCATGTCGCAACTGCGGCGGGTAATCCTGTGTTTGTGCCTTCACATCAAAACCACAGAAAAGAGCGACAACGAGAAACAAAATAGTCTTTTTCATCACTTTCCTCTTCTATTGTCCAAATCTTACTTTCATGTCGACGCGCTGGATGATCCCACCTTCGTTGAGAGTGAACTCCGCCTCGTTCTTTGAGGGGATTATGCTTGTGAGATACCCGAGGTACACCTCGTCACCAACCTTAAGAATATGCCCCTCACCTTTCTGGTCGACAATGAAGATCTTGTCGGGCATTACGGCGCGGAGCTCCGACCTCTGCACATCTACGAGCCCTCTTACGTTCGGCGGAGGCTCGGAGGAAATGAGAGGACGCAGGAAATCAAGTCCAATGTCGACTCTCTTGTTGAAAGTCGGATCGCTTCCCGTCAGGCCGGAGGACACTCCTGCCGCCGTCGAATAATATGCGCGGAGATTCATCGTGAAAGGAATAATCAACTCCGCCTGGCCGGTCGAGTCGTTCCGTATTTCATGTCCCGTCAGAGTCAGGTCTTCTACCTTGTACAACATCCTGGCATGCTCAAGATACCAGATGAACCTATACAGGTTGCCGTAGGAGGTTTCACCTTTCAAGTTGTATGTATTGTAACCGTACTGCTTCTCCGAGGTAGGTCCCTGGTAGAGCATGTCGAACTTCACGAGGCCGCTCGAATTCATGACTCGATTTAAGTAGGCGTAGGTCAACGCCGTAGTATCGCTCGCCGGAATGACTTTGAATCTTTTCTCATACCGTTGTTTCATCTCCGCGAGCTTCTGCTTCGAATCTTTCAGCTGGGACTCCAGTCCGGGCCGCTCGGCAATCGTCCTATCAAGCGAGACTATCTCCGTTTGAAGTTTCTTCTTTTCTCCCGGCTGTACCACCTTCGTCAGGTAGAACCCCACGGTGAAAATTATCGCGAGAAATGCCGCGAGGACTATCGTATTTCTTAATGCGTAAGACATCTCACCTGATCCTCACTTTCCCGGATAGTTTAAGTCGATCTGAAAGTCATAGACCGTCTTTCCGCGGATTTCGGCCACAGTGACTTTTTTCAGAATCGAACCCGGATACCTTTCGGCAAATCGCGGTATCCGGTCGCGATATACCGACAATCCTTCCACATAATAGATACCGTCCTTCTCCTGGTGGACATCTGTCAGCCAAATGCCGCCAACGTTCTCTACCGAGTTCGCAAGGGATCCCATGAGCGCCGACCACCTTTCGGTGTTTGGAGTAAGGGTATTCAGGATCGATATGGCTGTAGAGTACTTACTAAACTGCGACTGAACCGTGCTGATCTGGGATTTTAGGCTGGCCACCTCTACGGCCTGAACCTGCTTCCCTGCAACATCTGACCTGATCCTGGAAAGATCGTTCTCGTTTGAGGCGTAAGTGTACGTAAAGAAGAACGTAGAACCGAACACCAGAACGGCGAGGAGCAACCCGTGCCATGCAAGTTTAAAGGTCTTCTGGCTTTGCCGGATCCTCTCCGGAGTCATGTCGACTTCGTAATAGGTCTTCGATTTCCCGACCGCCGCGCGTGTCGCGGTTGCAATCGGCACGGCGTATTGAGGTATCAGATCCGCGCCGCCTGCAGGGAGCTGCGAATCGTCTATGCGACGAAGCTGAAGATAGTCGACTTCCGCGCCGACGAGAAGTGAAGAGAGGAATCCCTTTATGTCGAAATTCTTGCATTCGCCGCAGAGGATAACCTGATCGATCCTGGGAAGGCTCAGGTTGTCCTGGCCAAGAAGGATCCTGCTGTAGATCGTATTTTGTACGCTGAAAGAATCCGCGCCTTCACTGATTATCGGGGCAATGTTGAAAAGACTTCTGCCGCGCATGAAAATGAGTCTGGTGTATTCCACGCCTACGTACACGATGACAGTGATTTCGTCATCCCTGAGCGGATAGTTTGTCTTAACAAGATTGACAAGAGCTATATCGCTGCTTTCCACGAATTTTATCTTCGGCATCCGAGGCCCTAGAAACGGCTTGGCACTCATCACCAGATCGAGGATTGGAACATCCTGTTCGCTCACAACACCGACGAAGCTCGTCTCGGAAGTGCTTGACAAAAGCCTTACCTGGTCCTTCGTGATACCGGCGCGTGTGGCCTGGAGCTCTTCGACGATACGAGTCACTACCTTGTCACGGTTAAGCTTTCCCTGGACCTCAATAGGATGGTAGAACACATAAGGCTCTCCGATCGAGAGCGCCAACGGTTTCTTCTTCTTGTACCTGTTGAACACTTCGGTCACGACAGCCGAGTTCGTCAGTTCCTCGCCCGTCTCATCCTGGGGGGTCGGCTGGGTGAGGTCGATCGTCTCGGCGGAAGAGTCGAATCCGATCCCCGCGGCGACGGGAGCTCCGACCTCCAGCTTCTGAACGAGCTTTGAATTGAAAAGATCGAGCAATATGATCTTTCGCCCGCGTCGAGCCACGTGCGCTACTTTTAGGTCAACTCCGTCGACGTACAGTCCTATGGCATCATTGGAAGCCATGTCGCACTCCTAGTTTAATTCCACTTCACGTAAGAGAAGGATCCCGGCAGTATTTATCAAATTGCAAATCAAAGGGCTCCTCCGGCAAGGAGCTGTTCCATTCTTCGTTTGTTGTTTGCGTAATTAAGAGTATTCTCCTTCGAGATTCTCCGCTGCTTGTAGAGCCTCTTGAGATCCTGTTCCATCGTAACCATTCCAAGTTCCGCACCTTCGGAGATCATCTGGTAGATTTCGCTTGCGTTCTTGTTCTTGATGGCCGCCCTGACGGAAGGGGTCGCGACGAGGACTTCCTTTGCAAGGACACGTTTACCGTCGAGGCTCGGCACAAGCTTCTGGGAAACGACACACTTCAAAACATCCGCGATACGCTGCCAGACGCGCTCCTGTTCGTTCGGAGGCATTTCTGCAACGATCCTGTCTATGCTCTCGACGGCCGATGCCGTGTGCAGTGTCGAAAAGACCTTATGTCCGCTATCGGTAATCTCGAGGGCGGTCATGATTGTGTCGGCATCGCGCATTTCGGCGATCATGACTATATCCGGATCCTGCCTTAACGCTTCGACTGCACCATCTTTGAAAGAGAGCGTGTCTCTCCCAACCTCTCTGTGGCGTACAATACATTTATCGGAAATATGAACGTATTCAATAGGAGATCCGATTATCACAATATCGCCGTCCACGGCATGGTTGTTCATGTCGATGATGGAGTCTAAAGTCGAGCTCTTGCCCGATCCGGTGATACCGGTAACAAGTATCAGCCCTTCCTTAGTGTGGGCAAGGTTGAGAATATTCAGCACGTTCGGATGCAGAACGAGGTCGGCTATAGGACGGACTTGCTCATTCACGGCACGCATGTTCAATGCGAGCTCCTCAAGATCGAAGTAGGCGTCGGCACGGAATCGGAATATCCTGTCGCCTTCATTAAACATGTATGAGAAATCCAGGTTACGCTTGTCGTACAGGAATTGGCGCTGTCGTTCCGTCATTATGTTCTGAATAAGGAGGCTGGCTTCCTCGGCCGAAAATGTCCCCCAGGATTCATCGGGCTGCTTTGCGCCGAAAATCCTGTACCATATTTTCCCCCTTGAGCCGAAACCGCCGAGATCTATGTCCGACGCGTTGTTATCCTGCATCTTGGAAAGGAATGCGTTGAAATAGTTTCTGATGTCGATGCGCTGATCATCGGGAAGATTAGTTACTATGTTTCCAATGAATATGTGTCGCTCCAATCCCCTCACAAGTTCTGATACCTGTGAAGAGAGTTGTTTTAGTAATCCTCTAACCGGCGAGGAGTCGTTCGCCTGTACAGCTTCCAATTAGCTCTCCAGTCTTATCTTGATTTTCTATTGACCGGGATCGGGAAATCCAAAGGATGAACCTCAATCTTCGGTCGTCGTCGCCGCTACTTCTTCCATCGTCGAAGCTCCTTCAAGTACACGATGGATTCCGGCGCGGCGCAACGTCCACATACCGTCCTTAGTTGCCTGGATGCGAATATCGTCTTCATTGATATTCTCACCCGCATTCATGATGATGTGCTTGATTTCTTTCGAGAAGTAAAGGGCCTCATGGATGGCAGCCCTTCCTTTGTAACCAGTCCCGCTGCATTTCTCGCATCCTACGGCTTTATAGAGAGTCGAGTTCTTAAGTTCTTCTTCTGTGAATCCGAATCGCAGATATGCATCATGGTCTATCTCGTCTTTGCTCAATGGCTGCTTACAGTTGGCACAGAGGGTACGGATCAGCCGCTGGGCGACTATTATGTTCACAGCACTTGCAAGCAAGAAAGGTTCGATCCCCATCTTATACAACCTTGCCACAGCGCTCGGCGCGTCGTTCGTATGAAGCGTGGAAAAAGTAAGGTGACCCGTGTTAGCAAGCTTGACCGCGATTTCGGCAGTCTCCTTGTCGCGAATTTCTCCCACGAGCACTATGTCCGGGTCATGCCTGAGAATCGACCTGATCGCCTGCTCGAAGTTCATCTTCGGTCCGATCCTCAGCTGACGTGCGCCGTTTATTATATACTCGACAGGATCTTCGACCGTAAGGACGTTGACGGTTGGGTCGATGACCTGGTAAAGTGCGGCGACGAGGGTTGTCGATTTACCGCTGCCGGTAGGTCCCGTGAGTATTACCATGCCCTGAGGTTTGCTGATAGCCTTGTAGAACCCTTCCCTGGCCGGTCCCTGCAGGCCCAGCTTTTCCAGGTCGGTGATAACCTTCCTGTCGTCGAGCACGCGGATGACGACAGACTCGAACTTGTGTCTGAATTCGCTGGCCACCATCGGAAGGATGGATACGCGGAATCGAATCCAGTGGTCGTCGACTTTCCGCTGAATGAACGCGTCCTGTCCGGCCTCGCGCTCAAACCTGTCGGCGCCCTTGGACCTGTCCTTGATGACCGCAGATACAGCCTCGGGGAGCACTCCATCCTGAGTGTACCATAACCTCAAGTCGCCATCTATGCGGAAATGGATATCGGTCCTGTTGCCGTCACGCGGAACGACGTGGATATCGGATGCGCCCCTGCGCACCGCTTCGACCAGCATTCCCTCGACGAGGTTGATGAGGACACTCTTGTTGATTTCCGCTTCGAGCTGCTGCTCATCAATGCCTTCTTCTTCCCCGCTGCTGATTTCCCCCAGCTCGTCCTGAGTCGAATTTGAAAGGACCTTCAGAAATTCATTTTCCGGAGGAAACACTTTGTCTATCAGTCCCTGAAGATCTTTCAGCCTGACGTAAGCGACCTCATAGCGCTTCGCGGCAAAACTGCGGGCAAGTCTGGGGATTTCCTTGTTGGTCGGATCCGCCGCGACAATGATAAGCTTATCCGGTCTCGCCTCGTCGAACTTCAGCGGGAGCATCTTCGCGTTGATGATTTCGTCCCTGAGGTTGTCGCCGGACTCTACAAGCTTCTTTATGAAATCGACTCTTTCCCCGTCTATGACTTCATCGGCAAGATAAATTTCACGAAAGCCATATAAGTTGGCTACCTCACGGAATACAAGGTCATGCTCGACATTGAAATCGGAAACGAGTATCTGTGCCAGCGTGCGCCTTGTTTTGGAATCCTCGGCTTCCTTTTTCTTTATTGCCAGTTCCAGGGTCTCGTAGTCGATAATCCCCTTCTTGAGAAGTGTGTAGCCCAGCTTATCACTTATATCGATTTCGGGCATCGTTTACTCATCCCTGTCCAGGCATAGTCGGGCTGATAAGTGCCGACTCGGAGGAGACTATAGTAAGCGCTATCATAACGACCATGATAATCATTGATATGATTACCTGTATGAAGTCGATGGCGTTCTTCAGCTTGTAACCGGTTTCCTTTTCATAATAGTTCGCAAGCTGGAGAGCAGTGTTGCGGACAGTTCCGGTCTCGGCTCCGCTGTGAAACCTGTTGATCGCGGTCTCGCTGAACACCCCGGTCGCCGCGAGAGATTCCGTCAACCCTTTTCCCTGCGTGACCATCATGGGAATGGCAACTGATTTGATCTGGTGTTCCATGTACTTATTTCCGCACGCCTCGGATGCGAGCTTTATGACGTCGATATTCTCTCCGGAACCGCTGTACATCGCGTAAAAGACTCTGCAGAATATCTCGATGCTGGTCTTGTGAAGAAGGCTGCCTATGGCGGGAATCTTAATCATATACTTGTCCATGTAGAACCGGCCCTTCTCCGTGGTCGCAAAACGGGCGAAGAATATCGAAAAGGCCACGACGATCAGTCCCATCCACCAGAAATTTTGTGTGAGGAAGTGGCTCAGCTTCAACGTCGCCGCCGTCATCGGCGGGACCTGACCGAGTTTCGCAAAAAGCTCAGCCGTCGCAGGAAAGATATAAGCCACGTAATAGATAACGGCGATGAACAGGACAAACATCGTAACGGCCGGCATGATCAGCGCGCTTTTCAAATTCTTTTTGAATTCCGCCTGCCGCTCCAGAAACTTCGCAGTGCTCTCATATATCTCGGCCATGTTACCGCTTTTCGCGGCGAGGCCCAGCATGTGAGAGGCAAACTTGCCGAGGACCTTCTCGTGCTTCACAAAAGCCTGCTCGCTGTCCCTACCCTGCTTCAGATCATTATTGATCTCCCTGACAGTATCCCTGAGGGTTTTGTTCTCGATGTCGTTTGTCAGGAGTTGAAGTATCTCGTTGAAGGGAAGTTTCTCCCGAAGAAGGTCGGCGCTGACTCGAACGAAAGTCACCACCTCCGCCGCGGGCGGCTTAGCTTTGAAGTCAAGCAGCTTCTTCTGCACCGACAACACCTTGTAGTCAAGGCGCTGGAGGGCCTGCTCGACTTCCTGCTTCGTGAACGCCTTCTGCTCACCCGTAATCGGCTTCTCGCCGTTGCGGCGGGCCCTGTAGATGTAAGTAGCTCGGGCCTGAAGGTTGGTTAGTTTGAATTGACTTTTCGCAGACAGATCGGAGACTAACTTCTTTGCCTGTGCGCGGGTTTCTGCCGAGACGACTCCTTGAACAGCCCTGCCGCCCGGCTTCACCCCCTGGAATCTGAATTCCGGCAACTCTTCGCCCTCCTCGATTTTGACTTTCTTATTTGAACATCAAACCACAATACGCTTCCCATCCGGGAAGTAGAAAAGGGAGAACGGAGAAAGAAAGACAGCCCGAGGGCAGACTTACCGTAAATAAACCGCTTTGCAGGATCGCGGCACTTCAGTCAAGACGACGGCGTCTTGCCGTTGGATTTTTTTCACTTGCTTGTGACAGGGGTAAGCTCGTACACCCGCGATTTCTGCATAGCGCTGTGCAGGTCGCCACGTCTCAAAGCTTCGCGAACCTCATCGAGTTTATAGGCATCTTCAAGAGACAGATATGGTGACCAGCTCTGATTCGTTTCAACAAGTTCGACTTCGACTTCAGCCACGTACTTGCCTTCATGAATCAGTTTGGTGTGCCTTTTTTTATTCATGTCAATCTCCTAAGAAAATCATGCGTCCATTTCGAGGCATCGGGTCGATAAGCAGTAACGACTACGGCAGGAGATGAGAAGCCTCTTGGGATCCCCCATACAACGTGGATGGGTGCATGGTCGTGGTCTTTCTCTAATACAAGCACCGACGGACCTTTCGGGTAGTCCGGATAATCTTCTACGACGATCGCTTCTTCCGCGCCTTCGAGAATATCCCTCACCAGAATGTCATCGCTTGCCATTTCGTCGTAACCATGATCGGAAACCTTCACTTCGCCTCGTTTCACTAAATCAATAACCAGGCGGAAAGTTTCACTCATATCACTCGAAATTTACATCCATTTCCTCAGAAAGTCTAACCCTTTCCCCTTACTGAGGGGAACTGAGGAGATTCGCCTTCTCCATTCAGCCTTTTCAAAGAACTCTCTTGCAGGAGGCTTCCCTTGCGAATGCCGGGTGAAGGTCGAAAACGTTAGCAGAAGTGAAGCTCTAAACGTTTCCTGTGCCCATCCGGCAACTCTTCGCCCTCCTCATTTGAAGAAGAAGTTAGAGGGCAGCAAGTCCATCATGTTAGGGAACTACTGCCCATCTGACTTCCAAAGATTAAAATTAATTGAGTACTTTTGTGGTGATGCCGTTCTGGGTCACGGTAGCGCATGCTTCGACTTTATTCGTACCGTCATTTCCGAGCTCAGTACCCAAGCCGTAAATATAAATCGTCTGGACATCCCCGCCGGTGATGGAATCAGCGACCGTGCCGGTCGAGTTCGTGAAAGTATTGTACTGACCTGCGGTCGGTGCAGTAGTGCTTATCATATAACTGCCGTTCGCGTTGCCGGTGTCAGCCGGGACGAGCCAGAATTGGGAGAAATTCTGTCCACCACCCGCCATTGCGATGGGTTTGCGGTAATACTGCTGCGCCTTTGCAGCGAGGTTGTTGAGGTCGTTGATGACCTGATCACGATTCGAGCTTTGTGCATTGCTCTTGAACATCGATATTCCTACCGCTATTGCGATACCGACAATAATGACTCCAAGAACAATTAGCAGAAGTTGTTGCTGTCCCATACTTACCTCCTTTTAGTTTTTAGGGGACGTTGATAACGAAACTCTATAACGTCATGCCTCGCGGGAATATTAACGGCACATTCCAACAAAGTCAAGTTTCCGCCCTCCAATGAGAGCCCTTCATCAGCATGGCGCTTCTATACATGCAAGCTGGATGCCGGTAATCCGGACCGGCTTTTTCCTTATATATCGGCCTAAATTGCTCCTATCTCCAGTACCTTGGAAGAAAGAATTTCCTATCCATCGCAAAAATTACCGTGATGTAACGCACCCGTGAAAAAAAGGGAACAGCCGAAAAGGATAATGGTACAGAGGAGAGAAGGGACCGGACTCGCCTGTGGAATAGCCGACTTGCTGGGTGTTACTTTCTTACACAGCCCTTCCAGACCGGAATCTCAGGGTAACTGACTTCCTCAAGGAACAGCCCCCGCGCCGGTGCGGACATCGATGCGGCTTTCCTGTCCCGGGAAGCCACGATGTATTCGAACGCATCGAGACTCAGTCTACCCCGCCCCACATCGATCAGCGTACCTACTATTGCTCTCACCATTCCGTGAAGAAACCTGTTAGCCTCAATCTTGAAACAAAACACGGAACGCGGAACACGCAACACGGATTCTGTCGTCCGTTCTCCGTTCTCCGTTTCCCGTTCTTCGCCTTCGATCCTCCACTCTGCCTTCGTCACGTTACAGATGAGACTCCGCTGCTCGTCGGCGTATTTTGAAAACGACCTGAAGTCCTTCTCACCAAGCAACCGTGAAGCGGCGAGATTCATCGCATCGATGGAGAGATCGAACGGAAAGAATGCAGTATGATCTCTGTCGATGGCGGTCTTTCCAGATACTATCCTGTATGAATAACGGCGCGAAACAGCTGAATACCGCGCATGAAAATCTTGAGATACCTCAGCCGCAGCTCGGACGGCAATATCCACGGGCAGGGTGCCGTTCAAGGCATAAGTCAGTCTGTCGAGATTCCATCCGGATTCAGTGTTGAAGTTGGCGACCTGTCCTCGAGCGTGCACACCCGCATCTGTCCGCCCTGCTCCAACAAGCTTTATCTTTTCCTGAAGCAGGCGTGAAAGAGTCCCCTCGATCGCACCCTGGATGCTGCTGCTGTTTTTTTGCACCTGCCAGCCGCCGTAGGCTGTGCCATCATATTCGAGAAGGAGTGCGATGTTTCTCACGGAAGTACGGTTTACGTTATCGGAGGAATGAGCGAAACGGAGAAACGGTGATACGGTGAAGAATATTTCGGGATCACTTTTTTCGGATCAACCATTTATCGGCTTCATCGATCATTTTAACAATTTGGCCGATTATCTGGTCATAAGCCGCATCGAATTTCTTATCGGTTGTCTCGTCAATGCACTTGCATCTCAAAGCAAATTCGAGCCAGACCTGTACTTCAGCGGCCTCTGTTTCTGAGTCACTGAGCTTTGAAATAAACGCGGCCTTGTAGCGGCGTTTCCGCCACGCTTCACTGAGGTTAGCGCATACTGATCTGGAGCATCGTCGAATTTGATCA
The DNA here is from genome assembly GCA_021811615.1 of Bacteroidota bacterium. Classification (GTDB taxonomy): domain Bacteria; phylum Bacteroidota; class Ignavibacteria; order Kryptoniales; family JAKASW01; genus JAKASW01. The sequence goes on along the minus strand of JAJZNW010000018.1, from coordinate 41,737 downwards.
ACCAGTGAATATTTCTCCTCTACAGGAAAACTTTTCGTTAATTCAAATATCTCCATTGCGGCTTCCATGGCATTCCGATAGACGTGCAGTTCTTTGTAACTGCTAATCCTCTCTCCCATACTCCTTTCCCCCTTTCTCCAACTCTCCCCTTCCCCCTTTCACCGTTGCTCCCCTTCACCCGCTTGCACCGCTGTCCCTTCTAGAATCCGGCGGCCAGTTTCAGATAGATCCCCTGAGTTTGCGGTGAATTGTCGAGTGAAGTAGCAGCGGATGCGTTGAAGTTAGCCACCAGACGAGCCGCATCGATCGCGCTCACGAGGTGATTCAGGAATATAACGGCCAGAGTATAACGTCCGTAGTTGAGATACGCGTCAGCCTTCACTCTCATATTCTTGAACTTCGCGCGGTCGGCGTCGGATTGCCATTGCCACTGATACGAGGCTCCGCTGTAAATCAGCCCGTAAGTGCCGTCGTGGATCTTCTTGATATTGTAATCTTCTGTATTCAGGAAATTCCCGATGTCTACGAAGAACTGACTCGGCTTCCCTTGAACGTCTGCACCGGAGTATACCCTCGCGTAATTGATCGCATCGTTTCTGACCTGGTTGGAATACATCTCGATGCCGGTGTATACGGCCCAAAGGGATACTTCGGCTATCGTAGAGTACTTTCCTATGTCGTACTTCCCAGCATACAATTCTCCCAAACCGGGAACCACAAATGAAGCAAAAGCCGCGAGGGCCGGAGACTTTCGATCCGGGATATTCTGCTCGGAAAGGACATTACCATTCACGCCGTTGAGCAGCCTGGACCCGAGCTGCAATCTGGATTGAGAGAAGGCCGAACCGGTCCCCGACAGTAGCAGCATCGAAATGGTGAGAGCGACAGGAAGAAGGCTGTAGACATGTCTCAAAAGAATTGTTCCGCCGTGAGTTCGGCATGCCGAATCTCCAGCTTGAATTTCGGATTTCCGGCTCAGTGCCCTCTTTCTCTTCATAAAATTACCTGTCCAATTGCTGTGTTATCGCTTACACCTGTTATGAGCACGTCGGAGATTTCGTTAACATGCAGCGGGTTTGCATCCATTTCGACTCGTACATAATTAGACGTAAAGCCGTACATCTTACCTACCTTCACATCGTCCTCGGCAAGGACTTTCATCACTTTACCCACGTACCTTCGATTGAATTCGTAACGTTTCCTCGTCGATATCATCCTGAGAATTTCGCTCCTCTTTCTCTTCACGCGAGGATCCACATTCCCGCCAAGTTCCGAAGACGCGGTGCCAGGGCGCTCGGAATACGAGAACACATGAAGGTAACTAAGGGGAAGGCTTTCGATGAACGACATACCTTTTTCGAATATCTCGTTTGTCTCGCCGGGGAAGCCGACAATTACATCCGCACCTATCCCGGCATCCGGCATAAGCTCCTTCACGAGACTGACCACATCCCTGTATTGGCCGGTATTGTACCGGCGGCGCATTCTTCTCAAGATTTCATCGGCGCCGTTCTGGAGTGGGACATGGAAATGCTTACAGAATCTCGATGATGAGGCGACAAACCTTATGACTTGCTCCGTGAGGAGATTAGGTTCTATGGAGCTTATCCTGAACCGATCGATCCCTTCAACCTGCTCGAGGGACTTCAACAATTCGAGGAGCGAACCGTTTTGTTTTGAGCCGAAATCTCCCACATTAACTCCGCTGAGGACGACTTCCTTGAAGCCGGCCCCGGCAATCCTGCGCGCCTGTTCTACGAGAAATTCGATCGACGGACTTCGGCTTACCCCCCGGACTTTTGGGATTGTGCAATAAGAACAGTTGTAGTCGCAGCCGTCCTGCACTTTGAGGAAAGCCCGTGTCCTTGCACCCTCCACAGCGGAATCGGCGTATCCAAATTCACTCACATCTTCTATCGATGAAACGAAGACATGTCCATGATAGTTTGCCCGCGTGCTGTCCTTACTTCCGGTCCGCTTGGAAAAACCGTCGGCGTATTCGAAAATATGGAATTTCTCCCTTGCCCCCAGCACGAGGTCCACGCCTTCTATCCCTGCAACCTCTTCGGGTTTGCCCTGAGCGTAACACCCGGTCACGACGACGAAAGCTTCGGGAGAACCGCGCAGCACACGCCGCACGATCTGCCTGCAATCACTGTCGGCACTTTGAGTAACCGTGCATGTGTTTATCACAAACACATCGGCAGACCTGGAGGGATCCACGACCTCGAAGCCGCGGCTTATGAACTCCTTTTCTATTTGAACTGTCTCGGCATAGTTAAGCTTGCAGCCCAGACTCTCGAAAGCGACTCGTTTCTTTTCCATCACGCGTTGCATAGAATTTCAAACGACTGGGAGTGAAAATCAAGCCGGAGAATGTTCTAAAATTCGCCACGCAGATACCGATAAATCCCGCCCGATTTTTGCCGGCACACCACAAAAAGACTACGCCCGGGTAGAAGAACCCGGGCGTGACAAAGGCGGCCACTCAATTAGCGGCTTGTCAGAATTGACCGCTTCAGCTACGCGCCCCGTGGAAGAGATAGATGACGTTCCATGAGTTCAATGAGGCGTAGTGGTGGAAGCCCTGTACTTCTGAGCACTCGGTTTACCTCGGGGACAGTCCCTACCTTCAATATCCCCCACGCTCTCTCCGCCACCCTCAGATTTTCAATCAACATCCGGTAAGCTTGCCTCATTTGTTGCGTCGGTTCACGATCAGCACTCATTATATCACCTTCCAGTCCGCCAAGCTCACCGGTCTTCATCGAGCTCTGAATCTTCGAAAGTCTGCCGCCAAGCTCCGCCAGAAGGCTCCTCGCTTCGGTTTCCGGCTTTGTCCGGGAGTCAATCATTTGGATTTGAGCCTGCAACGTGTCCATGGAGGTCGCTAGTGCAAAGGCATCGGACATACCGTTCCACACATCTATAGCCATAGTGAGTTGATTCCGCAACACGAGATCTGTTACGTGCACCCTCGGATCCATCACAACTTTCAAAAGGCGTGAATATGTCCGCCCTCCGACGTTGAGCTCCACTTTATATGTTCCCGGTAAGACGAGCGGCCCCTGCGGCACCCTGGCACTGTGAAGGTTTGCGACGGCCATGCTGTATCGATAACCAGACGCCGGCGGAGAGCTGTAACGGAGGTCCCACACGAAACGGTTAAGACCTGCATGTGCGGTAAGTGGTTTAAACTTCGGAAGCCAGGCATTCATGAAATAAGGAGGGCTCTCCGGCTTTGGAGCAGTCGCATCGCTGGTGAAATGATTCACGAGATTCCCGGCATCGTCAAAGATGTCAAGCGTTACGGGGCCGGAAGGCGCGGTTTTCAGACAGTAATCGAGTATCGCGCCAGCAGGAGGATTTTTGCCCTGAGGAATTTCCGGAGGAAGCGGTGTATCCTTATTTATACTCCGGCGAATCCTTACGGCTGTTTCAGGTTTGAAGAGATATGCGCCCTTGTCAACCACTTTCCGGGTCAGTTGCTGGAGCGGTGTAATATCATCCAGTACCCAAAACGACCTTCCGTGTGTGGCGGCAATTAGATCGTTGTCATGAACTGCCAGATCGCGGATCGAAGCGACAGGAAGATTCAGCTGGAGCGGCTGCCAGCTGTTGCCGTCGTTGAAAGAGACATATACTCCGTTTTCCGTACCAGCATACAGGAGCCCCTTGCGTTTGTGATCGGCTCTGACGACATGGACGTAAGAAGTCGGTCCGATTCCTGCGACGGTCAGAGTCCACGTCCTTCCAAAATCGGTTGTCCTGTAAATATACGGGGCCATATCGCCGAGCCTGCGGCGGTCGACAGCCGCGTATGCCTCGCCGGCTTCGAAGGGCGATGCCTCGATCAGGCTTATCTTACTCCAGGGAGTCAGTCCCTTCGGAGTCACGTTTTTCCAGTGCCGCCCGCCGTCGGTAGTCAGGTGAATCAGACCGTCGTCCGAACCTACCCAGATTAGTCCTGCGCGGAGAGGAGATGGCGCTACTGTGTATATTACTCCCCACCCCACGTGTGATGTATCTGCGCTTTTTATTCTAAGTCCGGCCTGTGTGAGATCAGGACTGATCGCCTTCCAGTGAATTCCTCCGTCGTCGGTTTTCAACAGGACCTGTGCCCCCAGGTAGAGTATGTGGGGATTGATTTTATCGAAAACTATGGGTGACGTCCATGTGAAGCGGTATTTCCGATCAGGTGCCGGAGTTGAGAACTCTGCGAGCGGAGACGGAGAAACCACCTGCGACTGGCCGGTGACCATATTGAACCTGTATACCGCACCATAAGTGTCGCCGCCATAGACTATATTCGGGTTCAGAGGATCGGGAGCGATATAGCCCGACTCGCCGGCGCCCACCGGGTGCCAGTCTCTGAACGTGATTGACCCGTAATCGCTCCTGCTCTTTATGCAAACCGAACCGGCATCCTGCTGGCAGCCGTAGATCCTGTAAGGGAAACGATTGTCCACTGCAACATGATACATTTGCGCAGTGGGTTGGTTGTACCAGCTGCTCCATGTCTTGCCGTCGTCGAAGCTCGCGACGACTCCCTGGTCTGAGGCCACGATCATTCGATGATCGTCCGTGGGATCAATCCAAAGATAGTGATAGTCGTCGCCACCTGGTGATCCTTTTATCGCTCGGAAGGTTTTTCCTCCGTCGGTAGATCGCAATATGGACCGATTCGGGACATATATGATCTGTGCGTTTTGCGGATCGACAAACACCCTGCCGAAGTACCACATCCTTGTTACGATTCGAGGATCGTTGCTTGTAAGCGTCCAGGTTTCACCACCGTTTGTAGAATGGTAAAGGCCCGATCCGGATTTCAATGAACTCACAAGTGCGTAAACGTTCATCCCGGCGGAACCTGTGGCAACCGACACTCCGATTCGGCCGTACGGCTTGGGCGGAAGTCCATTACCTTCGAGCTCGGTCCACGTCTTTCCTTCGTCGGTAGACTTGTAAAGACCTCCTCCGGGCCCCTGGTCAGGAGGATACTGACTCCACGGTGGCCGGCGCGCGTGCCACATAGTCGAATAGACCACCGAAGGATCGTCGGGATCCCAGGCAAGATCGATTGCACCGACATCGGGCCCCTTATAAAGGACCTTGTCCCATGTCTTTCCACCATCTGTGGTCCTGAAGACACCCCTTTCGGTGTTTGCATTGTAGGCATGGCCGAGAGCAGCTACGAGCACCAGATCCGGATTGTGCGGGTCGATAAGAATTTTCCCGATGTGCTGGGTATCCTTGAGCCCGACATGCTTCCAGGTAAGTCCGCCGTCGGTCGATCTGTATACCCCGTCTCCCGTGGTCATGTCGGACCGCATGTCGGCCTCTCCCGTGCCGACATAGATGACTTTAGGATCGGATGGTGCTATCGCGAGTGCACCTACCGAAGGATTCATTTGCCCGTCTGAAATTTCTTTCCAGGTGAGCGCGGCATTCGTAGTTTTCCATATACCGCCGTCGACCGACCCAAAGTAGAATGTATATGGATTCCCCGGAACACCGGCGGCGGCAAGAGCACGACCGGCGCGGAACGGACCGACCAGTCTCCACCGCATGGCAGAGTAATCACTCTGTGGTATCGTCTGGGCCGCCAAGGACGCGAACGCAACGAACGCCAGTGCCAAAACCAGAACGGAATATGCGGTGAATGATGTCTTGTTCGATCTGAAGTGAGAATTGCAGTCCCGATCGCCCCACAAGTTTCGAGTTTCCGATTCCAAAGTTCTCCCTTTCGTGCTTGTAGTGTTTGAAGTGAAGTATCGCTTAGACTGATCGGCCGGTGACCTTAATGGCGAGTGGAGCGAGCAACTCTCCTCACGTGCCGACGGGAAACCAACGCAGCATGGACCTCTCTTTCGAAGCTACCTAACTCTGTACCAAAACACAACTGGAAAGGATGCCGTTCCCCCACACGCGGAATAGAGGTTAAGATTGACCGGGGCGACTCACTTTCGCTGTCAAAACTGAGTCGGGCCCTATTTCTCAATGTGCCGCCTTGTCCTCCGGCGGCAGCACACCGGCGAGGTGGTTCAGTGCCTGTCGGATCACAGTCTTGTCGCCGGAGAGTTTCAATATGGCACCTCGCAGTTTCGGGACCAGAGACCGGAATTCTTTCAGATGCGACGCGGCTGAGTCAGGATAAAGCGTGAGAAAATCGCCTGTCTGAGCCGCCCCGATAAGGATATCCGGCGACCAATCTTGCGGCCAGAGATGATTCAGTATGCTCATAGCCTCCTTGAAGCGCTCGATCTTCCCTCGCACCCCTTCGAGCTGTTTCGTTCCTGCGGATTCAGAAAACTCGACCGTTATGTTCACCGCACCACGGACCGGGAAATCGCCGGTCCTTATCACCGCTTCCAGTTTGTCACCATCATAGTTCCAGCCCTCCCTACCGAAAGCGATGTTTTTCCCATTGCATGTCACTCTCTCTGGCGGCAGGACATTCATGATCTCGACAACATACTTTCGGCTTTTCTTCATCCCTGAATACGTCCCGACGGCAGGATCAATATGAATGTGAACGAATCGGCCGTCAGTTATGCGATAGCTGACTTCAGTGCGGCTGAATCGCCCGTCGCGGTAGCCTTGTGAGTTGCCCTCATCTTCATACACATCGGTGGCCCCGTCTCTGTCCGGAAAAATCCGGAGGACGAGCGGGTCGACATTTTCTATGTCGGCCGTTTGACTGAGCGTCTGCATCGGGATTATCGACCCGGACCTGACAAAGATAGGGATATCGTCCAGAGAATAATGACGCGTCATGACTGCTGGTCCATGAAGCCGGTCACCGCTGTTCCACTCTATCCATGTGCCCGGCGGGATCCAGACATTCTCCTCCGCGAGAAGCGAGTCCTGGGACATCGGATTCACCACGGGGGCGACGATAATGTCCTTTCCGAAGAAATACTCGTCGCCGAAATCGTAGGCGTCATCCGTTTCCGGATACTCATAGTATAGCGGGTGGATCATCGAAACACCGGTATCATAAGCTCTACGGGATGCGGTGTAAATATACGGGAGTAGTCTGTATCTGAGCAGAAAAGCTTCACGCATCGCTCTTGCGTAAGGATAGGGGTACGCCCAAATCCTTCTCTCCGCTTCCGCATTGCGAGTGGTGTGCGTTCGCAGGATCGGACTGAGAGCTCCCCACTGAACCCAGCGGGTAAAAAGCTCCGGCGAGACCGTACCAGGTATGTGTCCTCCTATGTCGTGGCTCCAGTATCCGAAGCCGACATTTGCCGCAGTCGCAGTGAAGTAGGGCTGGAAACGGAGCGAAGACCAATCGGTGATAACGTCCCCGGAAAATCCTATTTCATATCTGTGCGACCCCAGACCCCCCCAGCGCGCAAGTATCAGAGGCCTTACCTTGCCTTCCCTTTCCATGTTCGTATAAAATGTATAGTTCAGCCACCACGTCGGATTAAGATCGTGTATCTTCGTCGTGTCCCATTGCTGCCAGTCTATCCACCAGAAGTTTACGCCCTCCTTCTCGAGAGGACCGAGCACAAGCCTAAAATAGTTCTCCGCAAATTTCTTGTCGGTGGGATCGAAGGGGATGTACTTTCTCGTCGCAGGATTTACTCCCATCGCCCTTGCCATCGCCGGATAGCACTGTTCCCAGGGCTGAATCCCTGAAGCCGGGTGAAGGTTCAGGACAACCTTAAGCCCTTTCTCGTGGCACCATTTTAAAAATTCCGGAGGATCAGGGAAAAGGATCCTGTTCCAAGTATATCCCGTCCATCCTTTCAGCTGGCCCGCCTGGTCGAGTAGATGCCTCGACCATCTCAAATCGAATGTCTGGTGCCAATCCATATCGACGACAAGCACGTCCAGCGGAACGTTGTGATTGTGGAACTGGTCCACAAGGCCTTTCAACTCCTCATCCGTGTATGCCCAGTATCTCGACCACCACGCACCGAAGGCGAACCGCGGCGGCATCGGGATGCGTCCCGCTATCTTCACGTAGTCGCCCAGCTCTTTCACATAATCATGGCCGTAACCGAAGAAGTACCAATCCTGTGCCTCATCCGGTGATCTGTTAACGGCCCATTTCCAATTTGAATCGTCAAAGAGTGGACGGCGGCTGTCGTCTACCAGGGTCCATCCACCCCGGGAGAGGAGTCCGGGAGCAAGCGCGGTAGCTCCCTTCACACCGTCCAGGGTTCTGATAGTACCGAACAGATTAGTGGTATCTTTCTCGCCGGGATGCCAAATGACTTTCTTCCCATCGAGTTCGAATTCAATCCGTAAGTTATCCCGGTTAAATTCGCCCGAGCCTGTCCTGTACCGGAGAAGAAGATTCGATGTCCTAATCAGTAGCCAACCTTCTTCTCTCAGGACTCGATACTTCGGGACCGGTAAACGCCTGTTAATGAAGACGAGCGAAGGCGAATCGACAAACCGCGCATCCCGGGACCATTCCATGCGGATGAGTTCCGGAGTCAAGACGGTGAACCTTGCATTTCCGTCGAGGACAACAGCCTCCGGATTTGCCACGGGATCCGGCTGCGCTGCGAGCAGAAGACCACTTGCCGACAGTTGGAGTAAGACAAATATCGACAACGTCATGAAAACTCCCGTCCCGCCGATCTTCATTCGATAATCTCCCGGAATAGTTTGAGGCGACTTGAGACAGAATATAAATACCGGTCGCGTCAAGCTCAACGAGAGGGGGAGCTAACCCCCTTCGAGGGTTCTATTTTTCGTGGTTCTTTACGGAGTCGTCAAGTTCCTTGAAAGCCTGCGTAGCCCTGAATCGAGTGTACATTTCGTTGTTGCTCTCGATCTGTTTCATCAGCGCCTCATTGGCAGCGCCGATAGGATACTCGATAAGGACGTACGAGCGCCACAGAGTTCCATCCCTCATGATCTTCTGGTATTTGACTCGACTTCCGTTAAGCGTTGTCGATACTACATTTTTCTCGGCCTGCGTGAACATTTGCAGAAGCTGTGCATCGTTTCCGGTCCCCGTTTCTTCAGCGAACCTCTTCTGCAAGCCTTGTATGCGGACTTCGATCTGTCTCCCTATTTCGGCGCGTCCAGCCGATATCGCCTTGTCTGTCGCCATCTGCATATCCTGTGATACCTGGCTGTTCGCCGCGTAGAGGAAATTCGGATCCTGAGGTACGTTCAAATACCAATCGGGAACATCACCGCTATTGGCTGATTGAAGCCCTCGACTTGAACTGCAGCCGAAAACAAACAACGGTAGTGCGACGAACAGCGTTAAGACAAGACTACGATTAACCATACCCACCTCCATTTAGTTCAAATTACTTGCTCTTATTTTGTTTTAGGGCTGCGAATGTAGAAATCACGACGGAGCTCTCCCTGTATCCCTTCGACACGAGTCCTATTCCCCTTGCAGCGGACTGAAAGTCCTGTATCGAGTTTAGGACGACAAGACCACGGAATTTCGTTCCGGTTGGGATGGGGAAAGGCGTCTCGCTTGCATAAGCCTTTATTATCTCGCGGCCAAAAGGCGGCTCAACTCTAAGCACACCGACACTCCCAGCGTCGGGAATCTCGTAAATCCGGTCTGCGGAAAGCCGGTTGTTCCATTCGTATGTATTCGGAAAGATCATAAGACTTCTTCCTGAAGCGTCTACATACACGAGCTCGACGTATGCCTCCTTGTTTACCGAGAGGAGAATCGACAACGTATCGCCATCGTGGTAGACTCCATCCGGACGGTTCACCCAAAGGTTGACTTTGAGATCGTCACCGGACTTCTGATTCGCAATGATGGGATCGTCCCTCGTTGAGTCGTAGTTGTCCGGTACCAGCGAAGCATTTGGCAGTATGTTGCCCGCGATCGTTATGCTCGAGCTGGCTGCAATGACATCCGAGGACGGGTCGATCGCGTTCAAGTCAAGTTCGGTGCCGTCACTCTTCTGCCAGTAAGAGCCTGCAATCACAAACCTGATCCCGGACTTCGCGGCAGAAGACATAAGAGGTCCGGCTTCGCCTGCATCCCGCATGGTGCCATTTCCTTTTCCCACTATCGGCGGCATAACAAGCCGGAGCTCCGAGTTTTGCCTTAACGCCGACTCGACATGTTGTCTCAGGTACTCCGATAGTTCGCCGGGTATCTTTCCCTGGTAGTCGATCCTCGACACACAAACAGTTTGTCCCGCCTGATTCAGCGACCTTGTGAGATCCATGACTAACTGGCGAAGCCGGTCATCGAGGGTAAGCTTGCTCTTGACAAGTGAGAAACTGGCGCTTATCGCATTCGACTCGAGAAACTTGTCCCATGGGGAAGGCTCCTTCGCGGTCCCGCAATAGTAAGCGGAAAAGTCTACTTGCGCGCGGATCTGATAAAATGTACTGGCATAAGGAGTCAGAGAATAGACCTGACATTCAGCGATCCCGGAATCGTTCGTTGTGGATTCACTGCTTGTTTTCCCGATTCCATTGACAAACATGAAATCGATCTTGAATCCTTCCGCCGGATGTTCGATCCCCGAACTATCCTTGTATTCAACACGAACGACCAGCGGCTTCAAATGTACGTTGAGATTCACGAGTTGATCTTCACCGCTTGTCTTCGATATTGAAATACTCCTTATCAGCTCGTTTGCCGTTTGATCCAGGTAAGCTGTCGCGAGAGTCCCCGGCATGTTCCATGATGAATCGGTTTCAAGAAGAGGTGCGGAAATGTAGTTGTAAACCGGCAGGATGGAGTTGTACCTGCCTGAAGATTTGTACGCCCCTGATAGCGCAGACGCGATGGCGACTGGCGACCCGGAATGCCGCTCGCGCGATAATTGAGCGAGGAATCTCTCGAAATCATCATGGTACGCAACCAGTTTCTCTTTGAATTCAGATCCTACAAGCTGACGGTCGAGGACAGCAAGCGAGTAAAATATCCGGTTGCTCTTGTCGTAATAGCTGTCCACGATTTTTAGACCGCCGAGATTCAAGTCGGTGGATACCTGCAAATCGGCTCTCATCTCGCTTGAGACGCCGGAACCGCCCTTCTCATAGGCCACCTCGATCGTCCTGGTAGCAGACACATCCGATATGTTAGCCCTCAACTGTTTGGCGATGTCTGCAAACGCCTCATTCCCGGATTTCTTTATCGCCTCAGATCTATCGTCCCCTACCGACGCGACTCCGACTCCAAGGATATATAACTGATCGGGATATCTGATATCCTGTTTAGTTGTGACCCAACCCGGCTGACCGCCAGCAGCGATGGCAGGCAGGCAAAACGACATGATCAGCAAAACCTGAACGCAACTCACTCGTGACATCAAATCGATCTCTCAGCCCTCACTCATTTTATTAACATCATTTTTTTCACGCTCCGGTATTTTCCGGCCTGCATGACACAGAAATATGCACCGCTCGCGTAGCGTCCGGCGTTGAAAAGCACCGTATATGTTCCCGCATCATAAGGCTTGTCCACCACGGTTGTCACTCGCTGCCCGAGTATGTTGTATATCGTCACCGTGACCCTCTCGGCCTTCGGGAGGTCGAACTGAATCGTCGTGGTCGGGTTAAACGGATTTGGATAATTCTGATAAAGGTTGAATGTTGTCGGGATGTTCCTCACTTCCACCGCGTATGCATTGGCAATAACCCGGTCCATATTCGAATCGTACCCGACAAGCGAAATCGACATCGAATCCTTGGACCCGAACTCAGGCACATTTAATCTGACAAACGTGGCGGGCGTCGGACCGACTCCGTATCCCCCCACCTTCCCGTAGTCCAGATAGATCACTTTGTTTACGGTGTCATTGAACGTCAGTGTCAGTCCCCCGTCGGCGAAGAACACAGAGTCGACTGTCACCTTTCCCCCCTTTGGGGTATGGAGCGTGCCATAATAAATCCTAACACCGCAAGACATCAGCGTGGTGCCGACACCCGGAGAGAGTGTAAGATCGGCCATTCTGGTGGACTTGTTTACATTCAATCTCAACGGCACCGGCCTGGGTAATGTCGCGTCGACGGACGGCGATGAACCGTCGCGCTTCAACATGTTCGCATTCAGGGAATAATCCCACATCTTGGCAAAGACCACAAGATCGTTGGCGTTCAGTCTATTGTCTCCGACGACCGTGATATGCGGAAATGAGCCGGTGAACGGCGCAAGGTCGGCATCTGAAGTTGCACCGTTGCTCCAGGCATTTATGTACTCTCCGAGATCGGCAGTCCCGATAGTGCTGCCGCCTGTGAAACCTCCGATAGCGGGAGTGCTGAACGTGTTTTCAACCGTGTTTGTGTCCTGGTTACCGAGCGAATCTGTAGCTCTCACGATATAGGTTTCGGATGTCAGTGCAGGCAGACCATGAAGGAGCAGCGAATCGGATGTTACAACGGTATCCGGCTTCGCGAGATTGAATGTGTCCCCTTTCTGCAGATAGAAGCCGTAGCTCACAGGCTCACTCATGTCGGTTGCTCGGTTAAGAATTATCCTCTCGGAGCTCCATCTGACAAACTCCTGGGATGCGACCCCGATGAAACCCGGTGGCTGGTTATCTACCGTAAATGATCCGGTCGATACGCTGTTTCCTGTTCCGCCTCTTCCCACCGGGATTATTTTGAATCTAACGCTTCGGGATTCACCGCGATAGTCTTTAGAGCTGTGCCAAACCAACGTATCGGATTTATTGACACCGATAGCTGTTATCTGACCGGCGATGCTTGCGGTAGTCCGATAAGTCTTCCCGCTGTCGGAACTGAAGTAGCAATTAAGAGAAGCGCTGTCCTGGCTTGGGACGGATACGCTGTAAGAGATCGGGATGTCTCCACTTGAAGGCGATGCCGGAGCTTCGAGATGAGTCACGACAGGGATGGCAACCGGGACCCCGCTGAGTTCGTTGGCGTTGCTGTCTATGTTGCCCAGTGCATCTCTGGCTCTTACGATAAAGTAATACATCCGGAAATTATCAAGTTGCCCGATTACTGTCGAGGTATCGGATACAACTCGGGATGGCACACTGAAGTTTTCCGCCTTACTCAGACTGGAGGCATAGACGTAGTATTGCAGAGGCGAGCTCAGGTCAATTCCCCGCCTCCAGCTCAAAATCAGAGAGTTCGCTCCGGCGCTTATCGCAGAGATGCCACCGAAAACTGGCGGCTTATTATCGACTGTAAACGTGTCCGTCACCGCGGAAGCACCCGCTCCAGCAAGCCCGACTGGTATGATCTTGAACAGCACGCCGCGCGATTCCAGATGGAAATCCGCCCGGCTATTCCAAATCAAGGAATCCGTCGTCGAATGAGTAATACCCGAAAGCCTGCCCGATACCCCGGCGGCCTTGATGAACGTACGCCCACTGTCTGAGCTGAAATAGCAATCTAGTCTTATCGTGTCCTGGGGCGAAACATTAACGTCATAATTAATCCTGATGTCTCCATCCTGCGGGGCCGCAGGTCCGCTTATCGAAGTCAAAGCAGAGAGCGCTTGTGGGACGGCAGAGAGTTCAACTCTGTTAGTATCGACGTTTCCAACGGAGTCCCGGGCCCGGACAATGAAAAAGTATCTTTGGAAATTCTTCATGTTGCCGAATGTCAGACTCGTGTCGGGAGTAACGGAATCGGCCTTGTTAAGATTCTCCATACCGGGTGTCTCCGATACATATACCAGATACCACAAATGAGAGCTCAAGTCTTTCGCCCGGTTCCAGGACAATGTCACTTTATTGTCTCCGGCGGCTGCCGAATCGATACCTCGGAATCTCGGTGCAGCATTGTCGAGGAGGAAATCAAGAGTCTGACGAGAAGTGCCATCTCCATACCGCGAGTAAGGGACGGCCCTGAACACTGTCGAGTCTGACTCGGCACCGGGAGCGTCGATTCTTGAACTCCATGAAACCAGGTCGGTAAAACTCTCGGCCGCCGAAGTCTTGCTCGAAGTGACCGCGCGTGCTGTATCGTAAGTCCTGCCATTGTCAAGCGAATAGAGGAAGCGGAACTTTGCCGTGTCGCCCGGAGGGACGTAGCAGCTATCTGCGAAAACGATCGAATCCCGTGCTGCACTTGTGGATTTGAAAAAGCTTACGATTCTCGGTGCCGCCCGAGGTGTCGTCACGGCGAAAGGAGTCGAGCCGTCGCTTTCCATGCTGTCCGTATTTATTGCACTTACCTTATACAGATAGGATGTCAAGGCTACAAGTCCGGTATCAGAGAAACTCGGTTTTATCGTGGAACCGATGATGGTGTAGTTAGTGCTGTCGGAACTCCGGTATATCCGGTAGCCGGAAATGATTCCCGAATCCGCCGCCCAGGAGAGACTGACCTGCCAATCCGTGATTTCAGAAGCCGTCAGGTAACCGGGTGTCGAGGGATAAGATAATGTGTCGACCGTGTTGCTGGTATCGCCCGCTTCCCCGCCGGGGCCGACCGCAAGCACGAAGTACCAGTATCTTTTTGCGGACTTTACCGACAAATCGGAGAACGCGGCGCCGGTGGCGGACGCGATGCCTGAATACATTTTCCCGTCGACGCTTCGAAAGACTGAATAGGATACCGCACCGGGGACGGCATACCATGAAATGTTCATAGAAGGACCTTTCGCGGGCGTAACTCTTACCTCCGGTGGAGAAAGTCTCGTTGTCACTCTTATGGGCATACTTGTTTCACTTTCGACGCCCGGGCCGGCGGCAGAGGATACTGCAAACAAGTACGGGGTGCCTCCCGAAAGTGCGATCATTGTGTATGATGTGCCGTTCGTCGAGTCGATTTTAGAAACCTTACTGCTGTCCAGTCCGAAATAGATATAGTACTTTGACGCACCGCCTACACTCGGCCACGAAAGAGTCACCGATGTGGAATGCACTTCTGTCACAGAGACAATCGGAGGAGTCAGGCCTGTGGCAAAACTCCAGACATCCGACCACTGGCTGGTTCCCGTCGGACCGGTTGCACTCACACGCCAGTAATACTGTTTCAGATTGAGCAAGTGTTGGATCGAAACCGAGGTACCCGCGACGATACTCGTGTCAAGAAGAATAGTCGTTATTGTGGAATCATATGCCAGCTGGATTCGGTAGCTCGTTGCGCCGGAGTCATCCCTCCAGGTAAGGATCATACTGCCTGCCACTCCGTTGGAGCCGTTTGCTGGTGAAACAAGTATCGGCCTGGGAAGAGAAGCAACGGCAGGCTGTGTCGAATACGCCTCAAGTTCGCTGAGGATCGCCTGGAATATATGACCCGACGGTGCAAAAGTAGAGTCGAAATTCATCCTGATATACTTCGCTTTTGTATCGGATATCTGGAAAAGTTCATGTACCGGAGTCGTACTTCCTTCCTTGTTTTGCGACCACCTTGGACTTACCACCGTTGTCCAGCTAATACTGTCAGGTGAGAGACTCAGGGAGACATGCTGGCTGTCGTCAGTGATCCAAAATCCTAACGTACTTATCGTGTAGGTAGAATCGAATTTCACAAGGAGCCACGCCGGCATACTCCACTCATCTGCCCAAATGGTCGTGCTGTCACCGTCAATGGCGTGCGAAGCGTATTGAGTTACTCCGTTATATGTTCCCTCGCTTATCGCACTCGCAACGGCGCCTCTCGAGGCCAGTGCAACGTTCGTTTTCGATGGAACTCCGGAAGTAAATTTCCAGGTTGGAGACCACTCACTTGAGCCTGAAGAATTGGACGACATTGTCCTCCAATAGTAATCGGAAAATTCCTTCAGGGTTTGAATAACGACGGAGGTATCGGTCAGGGATTGGAAGTCGTATGCGATACTATTGAACGACGAATCGGACGAGACTTCTACTTCATAACTGACTGCTCCCGGAGCAGGATGCCACCTAAGAACCGCGGGCGTGTTGACAGCCGTCAGGCCCTGACCAGGATAAACAAGTACTGGAGCGACCGGCAACCCGGGAGGAATAGCAGAAACTTCGTTGCTATGGACGCTTTCAAGCCCCGCGCTATCGACTGCCGTGACGTAGAAGTAATATGTGGTTCCGTTGATTAATCCACTCTCGACACGGCTTGTGTCATAAATCCCGGTGGTTGTGGAGTCCACAAGAGTTTCACCGCCCGATATCGTCCCGCGGTATAAACGGTATCTGAGAATATCCGGCTCAGTATTTTTGTTCCATGTTAGAGTCACCAGGCCGTTCCCGGCAACGGCCGCAAGATTCCTCGGGGCCGTCGGACGCTGACTTGACTCCAGGATAGTCCCACTGTCCCCGACGATCCATACGTTTGGACCGACAGCGGCAATTCCTGATAGATTATTATGTGTGGTCGAATTGCTTGTGGCCCAGGAGATGCCGCTATCACCGGTCTCCAAGAGCGTTCCGCCCCATCCAATGACATAACCGACCTTCGGAGAGACGAAGGCCACGTTGGAGTAATGGTTTGCAGCGGACGAAACGACTTGCTGCCAGGTCGATCCGGAATCGTCACTCCTGATTATGAAGCCGTTACCGGAGCCGTAGTTCCCGCCGGTTGCCCAGGCATCTCGGGAGTCGACCAGGAACAACCCCGTTACTGACGGGTTTCCACCTAGCGAAGTCGGCATATTGTTCCAGGACCTGCCGCCATTTGTCGATCTCAAAACGGTCGGTCCGTCTCCCGTAAAAATAAGATTCCTTCCATCCGCACTTCTCAATCTCTTCATCCACCAGCCCGCTCCTGTACTGCTAAACGACCAGTTCCTTCCGCCATCGGTAGTCTTGAGCCAGCCGTCGCCGTCACCCTGAGCCACCCACCCCGTATCGTTGTCCACGAACGAAATGTCATTCAGGCTGACGGTCACCCCGGAAGTGGCCGGTACCCAGCTTGCACCACCATCAGTGCTTTTGATCAGAGTCCCTCCGTCGCCGCAGGCCCAGAAAGTATCGGCTACGTCGGTTACGGCTGACAGGTTTGAAGTGGTCACTCCAGTCACTTGTGTCCAGACTGTCCCTCCATTCGTAGTCCTGACAATGGCCCCTCCCTCACCTACCGCAACTCCTCTGTTGGAGTCTATGAATGCGATGCCCCTTAAGTTGCTGTTCGTACCGCTGATCTTCCGGCTCCAGCTTGCGCTAGGAAGCACATCAGGAAAACTTACGACACTCGCGGCGTAGCTCTTCCCGCTTTCGAAGCCGCTTGAATCCACAGCGGAAATCCTGTAATAAAATTTCCCGCTCCCTGGGAGTTCATCCGAGACGGCTGTGTTGGTCGTCGAGTCTATGAGCGACACATTCGTCGAGTCGGTCCCCCTGTAGACTCTGTACCCAAGAAGGGGAGCAGCACCGCCGCCATTCTGCCATGTGATTGTCACCTTATTGCCGTCACAATTTGCGGCGAGATCCAACGGCGTTAGCTGAAGATTAAACTCCTGCGGGAGACGAGCGCGGGCGGATATCCTGACTTCATCCTCGATAGATGTGCTGGTTGGGGTGACCGTGTTTCCAAATGAGCTGGCAATTCTGCTCCCCCCTGTGTACGAGTACGCGTTCGTGGTGATATTGAACGGGACATTCTGACCGTTGATCCATAGGGAAAAGGAACTTCCGTCCCACTCGCCGGCGACGTGAGTCCACAAGTTGAGAGGTACTGGTACAGTTGACTGAGCGAACACCCACGAACTACCGGATTTTCTAAACATCTGGAGATAACCTGAACTTCCAAACGATCCCAGGTTGAGCTGGTAGTCGCTGTTAGATACAAGAAAGGTAGCAGCATTACCGTATTGACTGATCTTTACCCACGCCTCCAGGGTTACTGGCGCTCCCTCGGACACACCGAGCGGACTGTCGATGACTATTCCTGAATCGGAAGCGGAGACAGAGATGGATCGGGCCTGACCAAACTTTCCAGACGCTATGCCATCCCCGTAAGATATGCCGTTCCTGTTGCTGCCGCTCGCATCACCCACGAAATTTCCGGATGTCTCATCCATGTGCAGAAGGAGTACTGTGCTGCTGTCAGGATTATACTCTCCCAGGGAATTCAGGCGCGAGGGTTGGACCGAGACTTCGTTGCTGAACTGGCTCTCAAGAGCGCTGCTGTTAACCGCAGTAACCTTGAAATAGTAGGTCTTTCCGTTTACAAGATTTGAAATCACCGATGTTGTATCGTTTGCCCCTGAGAGGGTGGAATCCAACAACATTTCGGCGCCGGATATCGTGCTATAGTAGATTCTGTACCGCAGCAAATCGGCTTCCGAATTCTTGTGCCACGTCAGAATCGCTTCTCCGCTCCCGGCAATTGCGGCGAGGCTCTGTGGCGCGGCGGGGGGACCGGAGAGAGTTGAGAAAGTCATATCACCTCCATAGGCTGTCCCTCCAATGCTTGTCGCAACAATGCGGGAGTGGTACGTAGTGGCCGCAGCGAGTCCCGTCACCGTCGCACTCACCGATAACCCCGCGCTGGCCGATCCGGCGCTGCCTGTGGATGACACATTTCCGTAACTGGTGGTAGTCCCATATTGAAAATAGTATGAGGTGCTCGCACCATTGGGATTCACTACGCCGTTCAGGGATGCAGCCGAAGATGTGATATTGGTGGCGGCACTTGTGGATGCAGTCGGCGCACCTGGAATAGTCGTGAAGTAGCCGGTAGTTGACCAGGCACCTATCCCCCCTCCATACCCGTTCGAAGCGGCCACCCGCCAGTAGTATGTAGTGGAGTTCGAAAGCCCGCCAAGTGCGTAATTCGTGGAATACACTCCCTCGTAATTGACAACGAACGAGCTGGTGAAGCCGGGGTCGGTGGAAACTTCGAGCCAGTACCATGCAACAGTACCCGAGGGTGCAATCCAGCTGAGAGTAGGCGAAACAGAGACGTTGGTTGTCCCGGCGGACGGTGACGACAACGTCGGAGGTGCCGGCGTAGGGGGAACGGTAGTGAAATTCCACGCGCCCGACCAGGAACTCGTGCCGCCGCTGTTGGATGCGTTGACCCTCCAGTAATACGTCGAGCTGTACGTTAATCCGGAGATTGTGTAAGCATTCGTGGGTATGCCGGATGTATTCAGGACGTAGCTTCCGAAGCTCGGATCCGTCGATACTTGCAGGCCATACGAGGTCGCACCGCTGGATCCCGACCAGCTGAAAGTGAAGCCAACCGCCTGCCCGGACGATCCGTTAGATGGCCAAGAGAGAACGGGCACCGGCGGGGTCGCCTGTGCGGTCGTGAAACTCGAAACTGATGTGGTACTCGCCCCATTAGAATTCGAAGCCGTCACTCTCCAGTAGTAAGTGGTGTTGCTGGCAAGCGATACTCCACTGTACGATGTCGACGATCCGGTGGATTGCGTTAGAATGATATTGCTGAAGCTCGCGTCCGTCGCGACTACGAGCACATATAGGCTTGCGCCACTGGATGTCGACCATGAGAACGAAGGTGTTGTGGAGACACCCGTGGTACCATTTGAAGGCGATAGCAGCGTGGGCGGCGACGGCGGGGGAACAACCGACATTACCGCCGAGTGTCCGTAGTCGTTGGATACGTTGCTCTGCGTTATCGCGCTGTAGTTATCGGCAACAGCCCAGATATAATAGGCACCTATGGCGGTACCAGACGGCATTAGTACGGACGCAGTCACTGTCGTACTTCCGCCGGCATTGATCGAGGGAGTCGGAATGTCGGTAAGCCTGGTATCGGTGGCGCTCGTCGTAGTCGCAGAAGTGTTCAGGCGAAGGGTCGTAGTTGTCGCTCCCGCCGTAGCTGTGCCCTGATTCGCGATCGTAACACTCACAGATATATAAAATCCTGGAGAAACAGAGTTTTGACTCAAACTAACAGAAGTGGGCACGAGGTCGGGCAAAGCAGTTTGAGCGGTCAAAACCTGGGCCCATAGGAAAGAGAGACCGAACAAGAGAAGGGTCGCTAGCCGCCGACGGTTGCCCGGCGCGCGGCGGGATTTCATTAATTCAAATGTATTGATCATGTCCTGCACCATGATGATCGAATTCCGGATATCTGCCGTCACCGGGTCATAATTCTATTCCCATCACCAAATTCGGGTACACGAGCACCCCGGACGGAGATATATAGTAAATGGGAGAATCCGTGTACGGTTCGTACTCTATTCCCCACAGCCTCTTGCTTTGAAACGCGGTCACGCTCAACCCCGCGTAGATGGACGGAATTATTTCCCCTTCCACTGAAACATCGATTAACGACGACGGCATGAGCGGATTAAGCGGCTGCTGCTTTGGATCGAAAAGGAAAATATAATCCCCCGAAAGCCTGACCTTAGCTATCGTTATTCCCAGACCGAAGTTCATACCTGCCAGGTCGGCTCTGTAAGTGATGGGGTCACCGACACGAAGTCCCTGTGCTGTCTTGTCGACTTCAGGAATCACCTGGTAGTAGGCCCCTCCGATTCTAAGCGACGTCCCTCCGCCCAGCGGCAGGTTCATCGTCAACCCGAACGGCTGCAAATCCATGCTCAGCATCCCCCCCGGGAGTGGAGTCCTCCCCAAACCTGTCGATAGATCGGCTATCACGGGACCGATGGAATTGAAATAGTCGTCGACTCCATCGAAACTGCTGAAAGTCACCCCGTGTGCGTCGAGATCGGAAGCCTCCCGGTATGCGGCGCTGCGGTCGACACCTCTGAAAATCGAATATACCGTCGCCAACCCGAAAAGAGCAGTCGCACCAATGGCAAAATTCCTCGCGGTCGAATAGAACCGGTAACGGTCCCAGGTACCGTTAATTTCGTAAAGCTCTTTTGCGTTCATGTAGCTCTGGTACATCGCCGAGGCGCGCGACGCCAGCACGATGGCAGCGATTCCCGAAAGAGCAGTCAAAGTTACGTTAGACCAACGCAGGGACGTGATCGAAGAAGACCTCATCCTGATTATCTCGCCGGCAACGCCCTGAGTTGACAAGACGAGATCCACGCTCTTGCTGGTCGACATACTGGTCGCGACGTTCTCGTTCATGGCCACGGGTTTATAATGCGGTTTCTCGATCTTAATCTCATGCCGACCGTACCCAAGCTCAAGAGTCGCGGGAGTAAGCGCATTCGGCATTTCATCGACCGTTATGACCGCACCGGAGGGGTTGGTCGATAACCTGAGCCGCTCGACAATCGGCGCGAGGTCGATTCGGACAGATCCTTTACTTCCCTCTGCGATCAGCTGTCTCTCATAGGTTTCATAGCCTTCTTTCTCGACTGTGATCTCGTGTGCCCCTATCTTCACATCTACGGATCCCGAACTGAGGAGCCTCAACGAACCGTCTATATAAATCGCGGCACTGTCGGGATCCACATTCACTGCAAGCGTCGTGAATGCGCGGTCAAGCACGAAAGGAAGATTATACTTTCCCCCTTCGATGAAATCGATCGTCGAGCTCGCGCTCGCATATTTATCTTTTCGCAATTCTATAGTATGCGTACCGACGGGAATCATAATCCTTCCCGTCTGCCCGGGAATCTGAGCCACCTGCTTTGCATCGACAAAGACTTGCGCACTGTCTACGTTTACATCAAGTGTCACCGGAATCTGGACGGCGTTCAGGGAATAGCTGAAGTTGTTAAGCCCGCTCATTGCGACAACGACAGAATCGCTTCTCGTGACGAAGCCGGGCTTAGTAATAGTTATCAGGTGTTTCGATGGCGAGAGCGGGAGGGTGATGGGAGTCGCGCCCGCGGGCTTGCCGTCGATCGAAAGGGTAGCTCCAGACGGGTCCGAGCCGAAAGTAACCTGCGCAAGATCGGCCGGGGCCGTATTGTCGGGTATGAAGACGAAATCGCCGCCAGTGTCTCCCCCTAGGATACCATACTCAGGAGTCTGAGCGCGGTTTGTCTCTGCTGTGACTCTGGGTGCTATGTACGAATCAAGCTCAGCACTCGTGATCATCCCGTCTCCATTCAGGTCCGCCGCCCCGGACTGCAGACCAGTCACGAGATAATATGTGAAGACGCTGTGCCCTCCAGGTCCATTGTCCTGAACGGTCTGATCCTGTCCGCCGGCGGTTAACGCCTTGCGGGCCGAGCGTGATGACAAAACTTCCAGATAATCAGTTGCCGACGGGGATAGCGGGGCTGCTCTCGAGAAGATAAGCCCTCCGTAACACGCATCCATTATGTAGAACAAATGCTTGGCAGGCATCAGCTGACTTATTTCATTGAGCTGGTCCGTGGAGATCGCCGTGGTTATGAGATCCTGCGTGTCCACATCATAAGGAAGTATATATCCCTTCTGCCGTCCATCCGGCATTTGTATAGTCTCGCCGTGGCCCGCGAAGAATACCAGGACCCTGTCGTCCTTCTGCGCATTGCGCCTAAGCCTGTCAAATGCGAGCATTATGTTCTTCCGGGTCGCACCGCTGTCGAGAAGGGTCGTCACATTTTTCGCGTCAAAGCCGAACTGACTCTCGAGCAAGCTCGTAAAACTCCTCGCATCGTTTGTGGCGTACCGCAATTTCGGTACTGACGGATAGCTGTCGATCCCCACTACGAGTGCATAGGAGTGATTGTAAAACTCCGAATACCTCGGATGATTAGCAGGCAACAGCCCGATCCCCCTCTCCTGTGCAAAAACCGGATTGACATCCGATATGACAATCAGCCAGGAAGAAATTACGACAAGCAGAAAAGCATATGCGGCGAGGCGTCTCGGAAATGACAAAGACACATCGAAGAGAGAATATCCCGCGGCTCCCGTCAATCTGACACATCCGGAATTTTCAGGCATAAGTCCTCTCATTTGCCCTCTGTTACGTTGACTGTCGCAGGTCCTGCGGTCCGAAAGGCCAGGCTATCACCGTTTGCGTCCCGCAGGTCGGCGTAAATGAAACTCAGTGAACTTACTCCAACCGATCTCGCCTTGAAGATCAGCCTGATGATCGACCCGGTCCCGCCGACTGCCGCATTACCCCCACTTGATTTGGCAAGGAACATCGTCGACAGATTCAAAGTGCCGTCTTTGTTCGCGGCTGTAACGGGATCTGTACCACCATAGGCGAATAGTGTGTACTGACTGACGTTCGACGAATCTTTCAGATTCCCGTCGGCCACGCCAACGAGGCTGAACACTCCCGGATCATAACTCAACGAGATATCTCCAGCCATAAATTGTAGCAATCCCTCTCCACAGACGTCAATTTCGAACAGCCCCCCGGCAGGTTGGGTCGTATATTTTCTTACGAACACCATCGCTGGAGCGTTTTCGGTCCGAACCGAAAAACTTTTCTCATATTTGGTCGCTGTGTCCAGCCCTATGTACCTCGCCGTTATTTCGAACCTGTACGCCCCATCATCGAGGTGAGAGAATACTGCAGATGAATCGCTCACCCATCCTGATGAAATGTAGTATACGTCACCAGTGACGACATTAGTGAGGGAGTACGAATAGATGTTTACAGGTGAGTTGCCGGTCCAGGCGAATTCGACGCTGTCGGCAGTCAGGACGGCATAATTATCAGGTGCGGATACGAAGGCCAAGCCTGGCGCCTCAAAAGCCGAGCTTTCCGGATCCAGTGGATTCAGCCGTTTTTTCTCGCAGCCTCCAAGAAATAGCGAGAGAACGGCGCCCGCAATTAATAAGAAGTAGAAAAACGACTTCAATTCGCACACAGCCCGTTGTGTTAAATGAATCTCGTTTGTTCAGATTGATCCAACCCCTGCGCACACCTGACGGACCTTCAATCCAAAGCCCAAATCATGCAGGGAAGCACTCTATTTAGAGTCGTTGCAATTACTCCAGCGCGCTGAAATCTGCCACGCGTTTTATATATCTGCAAGATGAATTTGGCCAGCCCCTGACAGACTGCCACGATTTCTGTACCATACTACAAAACGTGAAGGAATGAGTCAAGCGGAGAAACACAAATCCCAGTCAATCGCGAAGCGTGACCGTCACGCCCATTTCAGATTCGCTTTTCTCTTCTTCACAAAGTGTCAGCAGGAATCTTCCTGCACGCCTCCACTACCTTGCAGCAGACATCAACTGTAACGTGCCCCACGAAATTGTCGGTCGGCTCAGGTTCACCTGCGAGGGCCATAACCTCTTTGGTCCTCCAGTTGCCCGCTTCATCGACAACGGCAATCTCGGCATCAACGCACTGCTTGCCGTCCGAATGCCGCTCCACCGGATCGTCAAAATTCATGCAATAGTCTCCGCCGCCAAATTGAGTCGACAATGTGACCCCATTGGGAAACGTTACAAAAAACCCCTTGCTATTGCAGATCTCAAACATGTTATTTTACCTGTTCATAATAAGAGAATTTCCGAGGCTTCTCCATGTTATCGAAACAGATCCGTAGCCGGAAAAGTCAGGCGCCTTACATTCAACGATGCTTATCTGTTACCGTAGCTTCTCCGGATATCGATTGCACCAGAAGTCTCATAGCTAAAACAGCACCTAAGACCTTGTTAATCATAATCTCATTTCTGCTTCCCTAAGGAAACACTCTGTCGTTCAATTGCTCGATGTATTATCGGGGTCGGCGTCTTCACCCACTCGTTACCGTTCCAGTATCTGACTTCATTCTTCAACCTATCCAAATAAGTCTGGTCCAATTCACCGGTCACCAGACCCTGCTTCTCCATGGCGGCGTGCAAAGTGACCGAGACATTCGAAGCGCTGTACGACAAGACCCTCATGCCTTTTGAAAAGGAGACATCGAAGGAAGGGGTGCTGCCATCCCTGCTCACACTCGATTGGCTGCTCGCCAAGCTGAAGTCCAGCGTACTTCTCGTTTCGCCGGTAAGGTCATGCACAAACATATACGCCTTGAGGGCGTAGTTCATGTCGCAGTTAGGAAGCCTGACATAATAGACCTCGGCCAGGGACAATTGAAATCCAAAACCGGGCGTAACGGCAGACTCGGTTATACCAACTAGTCTGCTTGGATCCAGGATCACTATGACCGGGTACGAACCGGTTGTGCGATCATTCACATCATTCTCCCCCATTAGGGCCACGTATCTTTTTCCATCCGCGAGAGTAACCGGAGACATCCCGATGAGATTTCCGAAATGCCAGTACTCTCCCAGAACTCGGCCCTGCGTGTCCAGCTTGACCTCGCAGTACGGAGAATGGCCGTTTGTAATACCGACGAGAAACTCTTTGCCTCGTCCTCTGGGGGAATTGATCAAAGCAAGATTCATCGGCTGGAAATCCTGCGGGTACATGACGCCGGAGTAAGAGATTACCCCCGGGTTAATTTTCGCTTCCAGCCTCAAATCTCCCCTCGGACCGAAAATATGCAGAACCGGAGAGTTGGTCGTCGAAGCTCCAAGGCCCGGTATCACGGTAACTATCTCGTTTTGTCCATCCGAATTCAGGTCGCAAAATTGCCAATACGACGAGCCCAAACTCGCAATATTATACTCGATGGAATTCAGGCCGGAAGCGGGAATAGACCACAGCGGTCGATTGTTTTTGCTGAACACCTCCATCGCCCCTTTGGCAACGTTAAGATGAACGTAGGCAGGACTCGGAATCCGGCCAACTACTCTCGACATAAACCCCGCTCCTATCGAGAGTGCAGCTGTGAAAGCAATCATCGTGAGAGTCGTTTTCACCGGGTGCTCATGCCTGAACCTGTTAATTCTTCTCCATACCGTCGGCACTCTGACCTCCGTGTAGGATACAGGTTCCAAATCAGGCTTTGCAAAGTACGGCTCCAGCTCATCCCGCTTCCTGACGAGGGATCGTCTCGTCAGAGACTCTAAAGCGGGAGTTTCCGACTCATTCTCCTCCCGGACATCCTCGTAGAATCTCGTTATCTCCAAATACATCGCCGCGCATCCGGAGCATTCCGCGAGATGCTTCCTTATTTGTTTCTCCTTTTTCCTGGTGCTCGCGTCGCCGAGGGCCAGAAGTTCAAGAGTATGTTCATCTATGTGTACCACTCTATGGATGTTCCTTCCACTTCATATATCCCGCTGAAAGCTCATTTCATGTTCAGTCTCCGTGCCACTTCCTTACCCGCCATCCTCGAAAGATATTCGAGTCTGCTTCGATGTTTCGATCTGTAATCAATGTCAGTCATCCCATTTAAGTGTCGACCCAGAAGTTCCTTTAGCCCACTCTCAGAACCATCTCCGGAGAAAGTAAGTTTCATCCTTTCTTCGATAACCCTGAAATAAATATCCAGAAGCGATGGCCGTATCTTCTTCCTCTTCAGATATTGCGGGGACATACGCTTGCGAACATCCTCTACTGCTTCATGCACTATCTCATGTAGATTGGATACATCTAAATTTTCTTCAATTGAAGAGGAGTATGCCTCGTCACCGAAGTTAGTGGAGTAAATCGAACGGAACACTATGGCGGCGTTGGTGAGCGGAATAACGCGGCAAACGTCTCGAGATTCGTGAAGAAATAGAGCAAGTTTGCCCAACATGAATGGAATATTCGACTTACCGCGGATATAGCTTCTCAGGCCCGTTTCGAGCTCTTCGATCTCGATGCTCCTGCTTTGCAGCATCCGGTCCCCTTCTGCCGGCGCCAGGCATGGCACGCCGAATCTTGCGATCAGGACAAGGCTGTCGAATTGCTGGAGAGCAAGCTTTATGTTGCGTATGACCTTGCCGAGTGACGGGTCGACTTCGTTATAAAGCCTGAAGATACCCTGGTTGACGTGCGAGAAGACGAGTCTTCTCAGGTGTACCAGCACCTCCTCGTCGGTGAGACCTTCGGGAGGATACGCCGCAAAGTAGGCCTGAAAGTGAGGAAACTCTCCCGAGGCTGCAAAAGCAAAAAGGTCGGCGAGGCAGTCGAATGCAAAATCGCCGATGTTAAGCTCAAGTGTTCTTCTTAGCACCACATCGCCGCTGAGTCTTCGTCTGACATACGGGACGGCCAGTGCATGGCAAACTTTCACCAGTGCATTGATTTCTGCACTCTCGTATGTTCCGTTGAGAATTGACCGCACAGAGCTGCGGGCAATCCTCATCAACGTCTTGTCCTCCCCTATCTCCTTAGAACCATTTCCGTCCACTCCGATTTCCCTTCAAAATGAACTACGCCAGCTGTGGCTTAAAGGGACGCTCTTCGGTTTTTGTGAAGAAGTTTATCTATCATGGTCTTAAATAGCAAGCATCGCGGACAGCGAATTTGTGCTCGTTTGCGGGATTTCACAATCGAGGAATTGATACTCAGATCTTCAACGCACCTCGAAGTCGTATATCCCTGCTGGAACTTCCGATTAACACATCATACCTCCCAGAATGTGTGACCCATTTCCCCTTCGCTGCATCGTAATGGGCAAAATCGCTTCCGGCAAGAGTGAACTTCATATATTTTGTCTCGCCCGGTTTAAGTGAGATACGGTCAAATCCCTTCAGCTCTTTCACCGGGGCATCCGCCATGGTGTCTGGATCGTGGACATAGAGCTGGGGTATTTCCACGCCCGCAGTTTTTCCGTCGTTCTTTACTTTGAATGTCACATCGTATGTGTCGCCCAACTGGGTGATCCTCAACCCGCTGTAACTGAACCTCGTGTACGACAGGCCGAAGCCGAAGGGGAATAAAGGTTTGATTTTGTGTTTGTCGAACCACCTGTATCCCACAAATATGCCGTCGCTGTAATCCGACACGCTGTCTCGATGCTTGTAGGAACCGTAAGCTGAGCAATCCGACCATCTTACGGGAAATGTCATCGGTAACCTGCCCGATGGATCATGCTTGCCGAGCAATACATCTGCTATCGCATTCCCCGACTCGTCTCCGCCAAACCAAGCCTGAATCAGTCCCGGCACATTGTTGACCCACCTATTCATGGTTACCGGTGCGCCGGTTATCATCACGACGACTGTATTCTTATTTGCCTTCGCAACCTGTTCGATGAGCGCATCCTGGTCTTCGGGTAGTCCGAGACTATCCCGGTCGCCCCCTTCGGTCTCATAGTAGCTTGAGGTACCTACAAAGAGAATCGCCACATCCGACTTCTTTGCCGCCGCGACGGCTTTCCTTATGAGAGCGTTCCCGCTCTCGCGCATTCCAAGCTTCACCCCCGATCCTCCTCCCGCCTGGAAGTAATCGACCCTGATATCGTAAAACTTCCCCTTCTGCATGTGCATCTTGTACGAGCGAGCCTCAAAACCATGCTGGCCCCAGTTATCGATAACGAGTTTGCTGTCGAGATAAAGACGTGAGCCATCGTCGCTCGAAAGATCAAACACATAGTCGGCGGACCCCGGCGCCTTCAGCCGGCCCATCCACCTGACGGAGAAATTCTGACCCGGCACGCCTTCCGCAGGCGATTCGCCATTCCAATTGAAATCAATACCCTTGTCTATCCTCGCCACCTTCGGCTTGCCGCTGAAGTCATTCCCGGCAAAGTATTCCGCCTGCAATCCTTCTGCGGCTTTCCCGGGAAGATAGAAGTACTTTCCTTCGATCGGCGAGATGTCACCGCCAAGTTGTACACCTTGGGCGAAATTTATCTTGACTTTTCTTCCGAGCTTCTTCCGGAGAGCTTCGAGCGGACTCACCGAATAAATCGGATCGACCATCGCGCTCCCGCCGCCGGTTGTTCTCGCAACTGCGGCGTTCGGTCCTATCACGGCGATAGATTTCACTTGTGCCGCGAACAGGGGGAGTATGTTTCCTTCATTCTTTAGCAATGTTATTCCTTCAACCGCGGCGCGGTACGCAATCTGCCGGTGCTCCCGTGTATTGACCATCGATGGGTTTTCCGTCCTTGTGCGGTCGAAAAGTCCAAGCTTGAACATGACCCGGAGGATTCTCTTCACCTTGTCATCGATAACGCTCTCTTTGAGTTCGCCGCTCTTGATCGCCGGGAGGAGCGTGCTGTCGTTCAGGTATTTCCCCGTGGGCATCTCGAGATCCATTCCCCCCTCCATGACCGGCAGCGAACTGTGCACTGCTCCCCAGTCCGACATCACAATTCCTTTGAATCCCCAGTCGTGTTTTAGCTTTGTGTTCAGGAGATAACCATTTTCGGTACAATATCTTCCATTAACCTTGTTGTACGCGGCCATCACGGTGAGAACATGAGCCTCTTCAACAGCAGCTTTGAATGCGGGGAGGTAAATCTCGTTGAGGGCGCGTTCATCGATCCTCGCATCGACGAACATACGCTGGTATTCCTGGTTATTTGCGGCATAATGCTTAACCGTCGCCGCCACCCCCTTGCTTTGAACACCTTCGATATAGCTCACCGCCAGCCTGGATACCAGGTACGGATCCTCACCGTAAGCTTCAAAAGTCCTTCCTCCCATCGGAAGTCTGGCTATATTTACGCACGGGCCGAGTATCTCGTCTCTCCCTTTCCCTTTCACTTCCTCGGCGATTGCTTCGCCGACTCGATACATCATGGAAGTATCCCAGCTCGCTGCCATACACGTACCGGCTGGGAAGGCGGTAGATTTTCCCCATCTGACTCCTAAGGGACCGTCGCTCATTTTCAGGGCCGGGATCCCGAGTCTAGGGATTGGCGTCGTCGTGAATCCGGTTCCCCCCAGCATCGCGATTTTCTCTATGAGTGTCATCCTGTCGAGCAGATCCTCGACCCGCTGTTCGATAGGACTATTCGGGTTTTTGTATTTGGGCTCCGGTTGTGCCATCTTATCTTTGCCTGAGAACGCAGTCAGGATCAGGACTATCAGTCCCGCCGACAGAATATAAACAGAAAGCGTCTTCATTGTTTTGCCACTTCCCCTTTCGTCATATTGTGAATTACGTAACTTGACGAGACCGGAACGCGAGAGAGCAAATCATCGACTTTTTTAACGACAGCCCCCCTGCCGGCACACCTGACGTGATGATTATAGGATACCTCGGCTGGAAAAGCAACAAGAGGCCGATCTTTCTGCTGCAGGCAATATCTTGTAGACAATTCGTAATGAGCATGTCGGGATTTCGTAACTTTCCCTTCTCGGGACATCCATTTTCGGCGCCAGGATTTCTCTAACACCTGCCGTTTGCCAGAGCACAAGCTCGTGCTCGACCGGTGTGATGCAGAGCTCACCCGCGCGTTGGGCACTTGCGCCTGTCCGGCCATAGGCATAGATTTGGGATGCGTAAACTCAAGGGCACCAAGGTCTATCGATATCAATCCTGGTTTGCGGCAGGGTTGTCTAAAAGGGTCGGATGTAACAATTACCTTCGCTTAGTAATTCTTACATATGCCAAACATAATGTCGTGGAAATCATTTCAATGAAACGCAAAATTCGCTCGCAATCTCGATTGCCTGGACCGTGCGTGAGCAAGGTCTCATGAAATCAATGCCGGCACAAACATTGATCGATTAGAAAAGGAGAGCCGATGCAAAAAATCTACTACTTTTCTGAATCGCGAGTAAGCTACGAGCCGATCAAGTGGTCGCGGCTCGCAGCGATCACACTCGTCGTTCTCTTCCTCTCCTCACTCGGCACAATGTTGGCCGGTTTCTTCGGTGTCGATCCTCTTGGACTGCAGGAGTTGCGGGCAGACAACATATCAAACGAGAACAAAGTCCTGAGAGCGCAGCTGGTATCACTCAACGGCAAACTCTCGGAGTTTGCGTCAGTGATGAATCGACTGAGATCAAGCGACGATCAGTTGCGGACGAGCGTCAACCTTCCGCGACTCTCTGCCGGAGTGAAGGAGGTATCCGTCGGCGGCGTGAAGATGAACACCGACTTTGGTGTTTCTCCGGGAGCAAATTCACTGATATCCGGTGCGATGAAATCGCTGGCCGTACTGCAACGGGAAGCCAATCTTCAGGAACACAGTTACTCCGATATTCTAACGAAGTACAGGACAAACCAGCAACTATTCCGGCACATACCGGCAATCGATCCGATCAGGAACGGCATAATAAGCGACGGGTTCGGGATGCGGTTCCATCCCATACTTCACGTTTACCTGATGCATGAAGGCATAGATATCGAGGCCGAAGTAGGGACACATGTTCATGCGACCGGAGCAGGAGTGGTGGATTATGTCGGAAGACGTGGTGGATACGGCAACGTGGTAGTGATCGACAACGGCTTTGGATATTCGACGTTGTTCGGCCACCTGTCGAGGCCTCTGGTCAAAGCGGGTCAGAAGGTAACCAGGGGTCAGGTCATCGCACTTAGCGGGGATACGGGACTGTCTACCGGGCCGCACCTTCATTACGAGGTCAGAAAAAACGGAGTACATCTCAACCCTGTCGACTATTTCTTCAATGGATCACAGTTTAACACTGCGAAGCTCTACGCTCAGTTGGCGAAAAGGTGACGGTTGGGCGGAGACCTCCTCTCCGCTCAATTGGCTTTCCCGATCTGGGTTGCGGGTGATGAAATGTGTACCGACTACTTTGCGAGGACCGCAGCCAGTTTGACGACGCGCGGGTCGAGTGCCTTCTTCCGGCTGTTCACCACCTCGAGCGGCGTTCTGACGATCTGATCGTTTGCCAATCCGACGAGCACGCCTGTCTCGCCGTCGACCAAAGCGTCGACCGCCGCTTCTCCAAGCCGCGATGCAAGTATCCTGTCGAACGCCCCCGGTGTACCACCACGCTGCACGTGCCCAAGGATCGTGACTCTCAGCTCGAATCCCAATCGCTCATGGTTGTCGCTGAAATATGAAGCGAGCTTGGTCGCATTGTACTTCGCCCCTTCGGCGACGACGACAAGAGCATGGTTCTTACCGCGTTCGTAAGCGCTCCGGATCTCGTCCGCCACAAGTTCGGGATCTGTTTCGACTTCAGGAATTATGACAGCCTCGGCGCCGCCGGCTATCCCGGCCATCAGAGCCAGGTATCCGCAATCGCGTCCCATCACCTCGATGACGAACGCGCGCTCGTGAGAGGAGGCGGTAATCTTAAGCCGGTCGATCGCTTCAAGGATTACGTTGAGTGCCGTATCGACTCCGATAGTAATATCGGATCCGTAAAGATCGTTGTCTATGGTGGATGCAATCCCCACCACGGGGAAACCGCGCTTGGAAAGTGCGTACGAGCCCGTCTGAGAACCGTTCCCTCCAATGACCACCAGCCCGTCTATTCCATACTCACGGAGCATATGAAGCGCCTTCATTTGCCCTTCCTCTGTCTTGAACTCCGGACAGCGAGCGCTTTGCAGGAAAGAGCCTCCCTTCTCCAGGATACCGCTCACGTCACGCGCGCGGAGCTGAACGAAATTTCCTCCGACGAGTCCGGCGTATCCGCGGTTCACGCCGTAAACGTCCATCTTTGCCTCAATGCCCACGCGCACTACCGCCCTGATGGCGGCATTCATCCCGGGAGCATCCCCACCGCTTGTCAAAACCGCGATTCTTTTCATCGGAACTCCACTTTAATCTCACTTTCGGAAATGATTCTGCATATGCCATGCCGGGAACAGCACCAATAAAGTCCGAAAAAGACGATGCAAGGATGCTGCAGGGAGATTCACGCCCGACGAATTTCGCATATCTTCGGTCGCATGCTCTTCCCTGACACAGGTGTGCCACCCTGCCGCCGGACGACCGAACAATCGAGAGTATGAGGGAATATCGTTGACGGCCGCCGGGATTACTCCAGCGCCTGACTTTTTTTCCTTTTCAGTACGAAGTAGAGAACTCCAATTACGAGGAGTGCCACGATAACATAATCCGCCTGCCGGAAATAGGAGCCTATCGTATCCCAGTTGCTCCCGAGGAAGAGACCTACGTATGTAAGGAACACAGACCAGATCAGCGATCCCAGAAGCGTAAGTGAAGTGAACTTCACAACATTCATCTTACCGATGCCTGCGGGGAGCGAGATGAAAGTCCTGATGACCGGGACAACCCTTCCGAAAAATATCGAGAAGGCCCCGTACTTCCTGAACCACTCATTGGTCTTCTCAAGATGCTTCTCAGACAAAATGACTCGAAGAAATCTGTACTTGTTTCTTATGCTGACAATCCACTCGGCCAGGTAATATGAGAGAAGCGACCCTGCGACATTTCCCAGCGTTCCCGCAAAAGCGACTGCCCAGAAGTTGAACGTCCCCTGAAGCGCCAGAAATCCGGAGAAGGGCATCACTACTTCAGAAGGTATCGGGATATTAACGCTCTCGAGTGTCATGAGAATAAAAACGCCCGGGTATCCCAGGAGCCGAATTGTTTCGATTACCAGATTCGATAAGAATTCCATTACTTGCCCTTCAGCGAATTAACGATTGCATACCGTTCAACAGATTAGAATCAAGCCTCGATCTTCAGGGATTACGATAGGGAATGATTCCTAAGTGTGAATATACAAGCCGGAAGCCGTGACTTTCAAGAAAAAGCGTGACGCGAAAAGTATGCCCCGGCCGATGTTGTCTCCAATATGAAATTCGATGAATTGATTATGACAAGTACGGCGATAAGACCGGAAGGATTCCTCGTAAGGTTCACTGAGTATCCATCCGCGTTTCAGTGGTGGGGGTTTCGATTTGACGGAGTCACCGGCCGGTGGTCACAAGGACCTGGCCTTCAAGAAGACCGTGCAGTCGACAAAAGACCCGGCAAGGGCTGCGTTTTATACAGAAGAGCGATGGCTTATTCTTCGCGGTCGGATTCCCAGGGCTCGAACATGCCGCTGTCGGCGAGAGACGAGACAATGCCGTTTGCTATCTCACCGATTTTCCACTTGTCCACCTCGTCACGCGGGACAGTCTCGACGGAGCTGTTCTCACGGCGGACACTTATACAGTCGGTGAGTCTCCCCTCGGCAATGAACGCGAAATCCCGATCTCTTCGTCTCGCTATTAACGAGTAAAGCTCGTAAGGGACGTCTTCGTTTTCCCAAAGGGCCGTATCGATATCCTTCCCGTTGTAAGCCTTGAACGTCACCCTGTATTCCCCTTCGCCTATCAATACGACGTTTTGCACTATACCCTGGTAGTTTTCCATTTTACCGTTTCTCCTGCTTATTGTGGTCGTATACATTTGCATTCGGCATCATATCGCTCTCGCCACTCTCCGGTCCAGGAGCTGATGGCTCACCTCCCGGCAGATAGCCGCGGCGATCCTCCCGACCGTCTTTTGCTTCTCCAGTCCTTCCGCTGCGAGATCCGCGTCTTCGGAACCGTAGTAAGCGTCTATGCATTTGCTCAGTTCGCGATCCGGAAACAGGATAGTCCGGTTGTCTTCAATAGCTATATCGGCTCTGTAGAGGAAAAGATTACCCCGCAGTTGAGCTTCATTTTCAATTCTGAGATCCCCTTCGTTTTCGGGATAGATTCCAAGGGTCACCTGGTAAGCATCCCGGCCTCGCCTGATAATGCTCTGTATAAATCCGTGATATCCTGTCATTTCTTCTTTCTCCATTTTGCAATGGATATATAACCCCTAATGACAGGCGAAATCGTATCATCAAATGATAATAATTTCCCCTTTTCCTTCCTCCTTTCTTTCTTTTTTCTTCTTTCCTTCCTCCCTGCTGCTCCCTCACTCTGACCCGTTTTTTTCGACGATTCCAAGCGCCTTCGACAGGACATATTCTCTCAAAGCGGCCGGCTTGATTATTTTCACGTCACCGCCCCAGGACAGCACCCAGCTTCCTACTTCTTCAATGGAATTCACCTTCATCTCAAGGACTAAGCTTCCGTCGGCTTTCCTGGTAAGCTCCTGTTCCTCGCTCCAGGTTCGGTTGGCGATCACATTCGCAACTTTGCTGTCGAATTCCAACTCGACATCAAACACATTGGAGCCGCTGAAGAAGCCGAAACTTCTCGCATAATAATTAACCGCGGAATAGCCATCCGAGCGGGCAAAGTGCTTTCCTGTCATCTCGATTTCCCTGATCCCACCCACAATAAATTGCTTGAAGATTCCCCCGGACATCGCGATGAGCCTCCAATCTTTGTTGCCGGGTATGATGTCGTAAGGCTCAAGGGCGTACTTCATAAGTCTGGAATCTTGGTGCCTGATGTAGCTGACCTCGATCCTTTCACGCCGTTCAATCGCAGCGACCAGAGCAGTGAAAGTCTGCAGCGTCCTCTCCTCAAGCTGCTTCACGGTCAGCGAAATATTCTTCGGAAAACTGATGATCCCTCCGACGGAAGTCAGGTATATAGAAAGAAGCGCCCGGTAGTCGGATTCCGAAAGCGGACGGAGAAGCGAGAGGTAGTTTTTGGAACTGTGAATGTCGAAGCCCATCTCGCGAAGTTCGCGAAGGTCGCGTTGAAGCGTTGCGGTCTCGACGGAGAACTTTTCGCAGAGATCCACTACTGCGTAAACGCCCGGGTTCTTTTCGACTAAAGACAGTATTTCTATCTGTCGTGCGGTCTTTGTTCGATTGATCTGAGCATCTGCCTTGGACATAACGATTCCGAAATAGTTGGAGTGCAAGAATGAGTGAAGGAAAGTTATCGACACCGGCGGTTTTTTCAAACAGCTGCTCTTGGCTTCAGGGTATCCGCTCAGTTGGCGTTTCCGCGTCTTTCGTTGAAACAAACGGCTGTTGTGAACAAAACCGCCTTGCGGTTTCGCGCAAATGTCAGGCGCTCGTCTTAATGAATGCCGTAGAATCGATAGCCCAGTAACCGGGCGGTTACGCTCTAATGTATACCCGCGTTTCCGAAGCCCGGGACATTCGTCACACGAGGTCCCGCGCCGTCCACCTGGAACGACGCGTCGAATGATGGAGTGACTTCTCTGCGTCTCTCTTTCTTTGCTCCGTGGGACTGACCGTGCCTCTCCCCTCTTACCTCACCGGCGCTACTTCTAATACTACGAAGGAGTTCTCGATCATCTTGGGAAACGCATGAGGGTTTGCAGCGGAAGGTTTCGGCCGCGGACCGAATTTCGCCGTCGGAAGAAATAGGCGATGAGTCTCCGTATCCAGGGCTATGGTGCGCGCTCCGAACTGTGTGGGCAAATCTTCCAGCACCCTATAGGAGCCGTCCTTTTCCCGCTGCACAATCGTAAGTGTTCCTTCACCGTTCGAGCTATAGGCACGCTGCAGTGCCGGATCGTAAGCGGCGCCGTCTACACGCCCGCCTATCGGCAGAGCCGCGATGACCTTCCCGTCGAGCGCGTCCATTATGATCATCAGTTTATTATGGCATACCGAGAAAAGGACATGGTGAACTGCATCGATGGCGAGTCCGCTTGGATGTTCACCGGGTGCGAGCGGCCAGACGTTCATGATCTTCAAGGTCACCGGGTTAATCTCGTCAATCAGGCTCTTGTCTTCGATGTTGATGTAAATTCTCCCTTTCCCGTCAGTCGCGGAAAACTCAGGCCTGCCGGAGAGCCTGATGGTGCCGATAACCTTGTCCGTCTTTGCGTCGATAACAGTCGAGTTGGACGTCTCGCCGTTGCACGTAAATACTCTGTGCGTAAAGGGATCGTAAAGGATTGCATCGGGATCCCTGCCGGTAACAGGTATCCTGGCGACGACTCTTAGCGTCTTCAGATTGAATACGGTGACGGAAGAATCGGCTCCATCGCTGACAAAACCTTTGTTAAGGTCCTCCGCCAATGCGATCCCGTGGACTCCATCTGTATTCGGAATAACGCCGGCCAGCTTGCCGGTTGTGATGTTGACGACCTGTACCATCGTCCCCCGTGATACGAACAACCTCCCGGTGGATGGATCTATCGATGGATAATCCCACCATGTTTCACCCGGGAGGTGGATCTTTCTCATTACCTTGTAATCAGACTTCACGGTTTGGGCGTTGGGCACAGTCCCGAAACCGAGAAGGAACATCATGCTCAAAGCAATAATAGAGTTTTTCATATTGCATCTCCTGTCTTTTTGTTAGTCCGTGACCAGATTTATCAGCCCCCGCACTTCTGGAAAGACTGTAAGCCCGCGAATATGACCGGCCTTTGGGCTGGGAAATCCGGACGGATATGATAGTCCTGTTACGGAAACACGCCTGAGTGGTACAAATATACATACTTCTTCTCTCATAAGGCACAAGTATAGCTGTACCGAATCGAAGAGACGATCACGCGAGGCAAAACGACTACAGAGACCGCACCAAGCCGCAAACGGGTTAGGGTGACGGGTTCAGCCGTTAAGAACCCCGAACAATTTTCTGCCGAGTTCATACGCAGTAAATGGCTTCTGAAGGAAATGCGACTTGTCGTCGATGATTCGCTCGACCTTCAGAGTTCCCGAGCTGTACCCGGACATGAAGAGCGTCTTTATATCGTGTCGTATGTCTGCAACCTTCTCGGACAGCTCCCTGCCGTTTATTCCGGGAAGTATCACATCGCTGAGGAGCAAATCGATCTCACCCGGATATTCTTCGCAGATGTCCAGCGCCTCCTCGGGTCCGGGGGCGGAAAGGACCCTATAACCATATTCTTCAAGGTCATGCTTGACAACCCCTAGCAGGTCCGTCTGGTCTTCGACGACGAGAATCGTCTTGTCAGAGCGGAGTCTTTCGGCCGGTATGGCTTCATCTAGATTCCCGCTTGTCTCGGCATCGAAACGCGGGAGGTAAATACAGAACGTCGTTCCATCACCGGGATTGCTCCTTACTGTGATCCCGCCTCCGTTCCTCTTCACCATACCATAAACGGCCGCCAGTCCGAGCCCGGGCGAGTGCTCCTCGTCTTTCGTTGTGAAGAATGGTTCGAAAATCCTCTCCTGGATCTGCTTGTCCATTCCCATGCCGTTGTCGGAGAAAGTTATCATTACGTACTCCCCCGCTGTAAATCCGGGGTGAGTTGCGACGAAATTCTCGTCGACGACGACGTTGGAAGTCTTTATCATGAGCGTTCCGGGCCCTTCGACGATCGCATCCCTCGCATTTGTAGCGAGATTGATCAGCATCTCATAAAGGTGGATCGGGTCGACGTGAGCCAGCCACAAATCCTTAAGTGGAATGATATCCAGGCCAATCTTTTCACCGATCGTCTTAAGAAACATATCCTCCATGCTTTTGATGACTTTGTTGACGTCAACCGCCCTCGTCGTGACTGCTCCCTCTTCACCGAAGTCGAGGAGCTGTCTGGCGAGGTCGGTCCCCTTCCTCGTCGCGTTGAGAATTGCCTCAAGCGATACTCTTGCAGACCCCTCCTCTTTCAGCGTCTTCCGGAGAAGTTCCCCGTGGCCAAGTATCACACCGAGGATATTGTTGTAGTCATGGACCACAGAGCTGACGAGCTGGCCGATGCCCTCGAGCTTCTTTGCGCGAAGGAGCTGTTCCTCGAACATCTTGCGCATCATGCTGTCCTGCTGCACCCAGACCAGATGCGACATCGATCCTTCTTCGTCGCGCACCGGCGTGATCATCACGTCCTCGGTACACAAGGTCGAATCTTTTCGGCGGCAGGTGATCTGGTCATGCCATGCGTTGCCATCGAGAACGGTCCGGCGAATTCCGTCCAAAGCCTTGCCGGATCTCTCGGAAGAAACGATGAGGCCGAACATATCGCGGCCATTGAGCTCCGAAATGGAGTAGCCTGATAAAGTCTGGAAGGCGTTGTTCGCCCACAGGATTTTGCCCAGCTTGTCGGTAACAACGATCGAGTCGGGCACGACCTTCAGCGCCTGGGACTCCAGATTAAGATTCTGTATTGTCGATTCGGAAAGCGACGTCATCCTGCCGACGAGCTGGATAGATCGCTTACCGAGATAAGTGACAGAGGCGGCCGTAACGTCGAAAGTCGTCCTTTTCCCGGACAGGCTTTGAAGTCTCTCGCCGTGCAGCTCAACGGGTTCAGTGGATTTCTTTACGTCATTCATCGCCAATGTCAGCCTCGTGAGCGAATCCTGGTCCGCCACGTCCTTCAACGCCTTCCCGACAAGCTGTCCCTGTGAATCCGCCTCAAGAAACTTCAATGCAGAAGGATTGAGATAGACGATCTTTCCCTCGGTTAAGATCATAATAAGATCGGGCGATTTCTCTACGAGAAGCCTTCTTTGTTCCTCGCTTTCTTCGAGCCTATTCCGCGAACTCTTCCTTTCTGTAACATCGTAGGCAGTGCCCAGAACTGCGAGTTCTCCTTTGTAGCTCGCGGTAGCCGCCGTGAAGTCGATCCACCGGACCTCCCCCGATTTTGTCACTATCTTGAGCTCGAAATGATTCGGTACCGGTTCCCCTCTCTGCCTCGCCATACCGAGTTCCTTGACAAGATCTCTGAAGTCAGGGTGGACGATGTCCCAGAAGTTCATCCTCAGGAGTTCCGTCGAATCGTAACCGGTTATGTTAATGCACGCTGCATTGACATAACAGATTTTGTTGTTCTGATACATGAAGATAGCGGACGAAGCGGATTCGGCGAGATTTCTGAATTTTTCTTCGCTCTCCTTGAGCGCCTTCTCCGCCATCTTTCGCTCGGTGATGTCGTACAGCATGAATTGCGATTGGCTTATTCTTCCGTCGGGCTCACGGATGATCCTCCCCTCAATTGCGACCGTGAATTTTTCCCCCTTCTTGTGCATGACGTCGACTTCGACGTTACCCAGCACTCCGGTGGACCGGAAAGAATCGAGCGCCTCTTTCATTTTGGCTGCATAATCGCGGGATACGAATTCGATGAAGTCCTTTCCGACAACTTCGCCTCTGGAATACCCGAGAAGATCCATCCAGCTCGCATTTACATCGGCAATCTTCCATTCCGTATCGAGAAGATGGTACGGGACCGGAGAGCTTTCATACAGGAGACGGTAACGCTTCTCACTTGCGCGTAAGGCGTTCTCAACCTTTCCACGTTCCGAAATATCTTCGAAAATCGCTATCCCCCCCGATGGAAGATCCGCCGGCGATGCTATGGGAGTGAAGGTTGCCCTAACATGTATGGCTCTGCCTGCAGTAAATGAACGATATTCACCCTCATGAGATGCAAGCTTGCCATCCAGCACCTTTCGGATCGTAGCCGCGAGATCCTTGTTAGGAAGGTCGAGAAGTTTGAGTCCGATGATCGACTCGCGCGGCGATGACATTATCGAAGCAAGACTCTCGTTGCACTCAGTGATTACACCGCGCGAATCGAAGCGGAGTATTCCCACCGGCGATTTCTCGAATATCGTCCTGTATTTCTCTTCGCTTTGCCTGAGAACGGACTCCGCCTGCTTCCTTTCCTGGTCGTCCCTGGCCGTGACCACAAGCAATTCCGTCCCCTTGACACGCATGAGCTGCGCCTTCATCTCCACCGGAAACGGAGAGCCGCCGCCGCGAGTGAATATGTTCTCGAAAACCGCTCCGTTACCGTCGACCTCCTCAAGCTGTCTCGTCAGGGCATCGGATTTCCCTCCCGCACTCAAATCGAAAATGGTCCGGCCGAGCAGCCCTTCGTGTGACAAGCCGAATATCGATTCTGCCGCTTTGTTTGCCTCTACAATCATGTAATCCGGTTTCCTGATAATCAGAATAAGATCAGACGAGTCCATCAGGATCGATTCGTACCCCGTCCCGGTTTCCGCGACACCGCTTTCCTGAGTCATCTCGCGGCAGAATCCTTCCCGATGTATGGCGCCGTCTAAGCTTGAAGGAAAGTATCGGAAGTTATCTTCGACCGTTATCTCTTCGCCGTCCTTCTTTCTCATCTTATAGACTTCGGTGCCCGAGTTATTCGCGGAAATTTCATCCGGTGATTTCACCTCGCGCGGTGAGACATAAATCGGCTTCTCGTAACTGCCGGATAGAAGTTCTTCTTTCGAGTATCCAAGCATCGCGGCAAATTCGCTATTCACATCCTCGATTGAGCCATCCGCCGATGCGCGATAGTAGCCTGACGGTGCAAGTTCCAACAGTTCCCTCGGAACACTGTCTTCAGCAGAAATACCTGACTGGTCATCCGCGCCCGCAGGCTCGTCTTTTGCTTTGCTGATTGTCAGGCAGAGGAGTCTTTGTTCACCAAGTGAGATCTCGGTTCCTTCAGCATATACCTCCAGTTCCTGGCCCCCCGCGAAGCGTTGCAGCGACTTCATTCTCTTCCCCGAAACCGCCGAAATGAATTCTGTAAGTGCGGCAGTCGAACCGGGTTCAGTGCCAACCACGATCTCGGAATAATTGAGCTCCGACATCTTCTCAGGCGAATACCCGTAAAACGAGACTGCCGACCGATTCGCCTCTACTACTCGACCGCTTTCCGGATCGAGGAGGACCATTGCTGCAGCGGCATTCTCGAACACTTTTCTGAATCGCCCGTCTTCTGCTGCATTCGATCTGAGTTCCTTACGCTCCGTAAGACCGCTGATAATTACAAACGCTGCTCTCCGCCCCTTATATCTCAGCCCCTGGGTTGTAATCTCAACTTCTATTGTCTCCCCATTTTTCAGCCGGTGTCGCCATCCACGCCATTCTCTGATCACCGGTCCGGCATCGGCGCCTCCCTCCGCTGCCGCGTGCTCCTCCGATGGACGCAAATCGTTCGTAGTCATGCTGAGAAATTCAGAACGAGAGTAGCCGTACCTGTGTATGGCGGCATCGTTTACTTCCATGAAACGAAGAGTTTCGAGATCATATATCCACATTGGAAGCGGACTGTTCTCGAACAGAGTCTTGTAAACCTCTCCCTCGGGAGTTAGAAGCGGTTCTGGATAGCTTTCGGCGGCTGTCATTTTTATCTTCCTGGTTACCTGGAAAATGAAGACGGTAGAGACCGCAAAAGGTCAGATACCACATCTGACGTTGCTTCCACCGTCAAAATTCCTCTGTTTCGCAGCAATTTTGAACCTACGCGGAACTTCGCAGTAGGATTGTCGGAATTTCCCGGTACAACTCCAGTCGGGATCTATTTCGCTGTGTCAAAAATCATAGGCGAGACGGTCG
The DNA here is from genome assembly GCA_021811615.1 of Bacteroidota bacterium. GTDB lineage: Bacteria > Bacteroidota > Ignavibacteria > Kryptoniales > JAKASW01 > JAKASW01. The sequence goes on along the minus strand of JAJZNW010000018.1, from coordinate 166 downwards.
TGGGAACTTAGCAGGAGCCGGACAATTGCGCACAAGCGAAGGAGGGATTGAATGCGGTGGTAACCTGCCCGTACCCGAAATGAGGTCTAAGCTAACGGAATCGGATCCTGGAAAAGCGGAAGGTCGCCTCTGTCATCTCAGCTTGAAGGCCCGAGTTGGTAAGCCA
>JAJZNW010000059.1 GCA_021811615.1 Bacteroidota bacterium | reverse complement strand
TTGGACACTTATTACGCGGCGAATGGAGTATCTCCGCTACAGAGGTTCCGTGTCGCCATTCAGAATGCCAATCTGAGCGTGTACCAGACCGCGCACGTTCTCGGTGCTGGGAGGATGGGAACGACGCTCACTGCAGTCGGTGTTATCGGGTGTAGTCTTTATGTCGGGCATGTCGGAGATTCGCGCGCCTACCTTGTCAGAGAAGGAAGGACAAGATGTCTGACAAACGACCACACTCGTGTCGCCGAGCTAGTGCGGATGAAGGTGCTGTCTCCAACCAAACTTCGAACACACAGCCAGCGGTCTGTATTGAACAGGTGCCTCGGCCTCGAGCTTTTTGTTCAGCCTGATGTTTTCAAGATTCAGGTGCAGGACGGCGACAAGGTTATACTCTGCACGGACGGCGTCTGGTCCGTTATCCAGGATGAAGAATTCGGTGAACTCGCGAATTTGTCGCATGATCTCGAAGATCTCTGCCACCGAGTCTTTCTGACGGCCATGGACCGGGACAGCGATGATAATTTATCCATTGTCGCGCTCCATTTCAGGCGCCTTGTCGCGGGAAAAACAACAGCCGCGCCTGGCAGCGATAAGTCGCTCTCCCGATTTTTCCGGAAGTTGAAGCGTTAGGAATTCGAAAAGAGTGTGGCATGTAGCAGTAAGTTCGATGAGACGGATATCAAAGTTATGTCTGTACGGTTGTGACTGTAGAAAGCTGCTTTCTCCCAAGCTTTCCGCGGAGGACACAGAGGGAGGTTTGGCGGACGAGATGGACGTCCACCTTTCTCTCTCTGTGATTCTCTTCGGAAGCGGCCTGTGAAGGTACGGGTGAGGCGGTCTGCCGGAGAAATGGAGTTCACGAAATGACTGATGACCGGGCACGTAAATACGATTATGGATTCTTCGAAAAGGAGGTTCAAGAAATTGAAGAAGGAATTCTACGGCAGTATATCCTTTCAATTCGTTGCATTTGAGCGAATTCTTGAGTAGAATTATTGGATTCAAAGAAATTTATCGGGAGTATGGTGCGTCTCGCGCTTATCATTCCAACGAAATTTATCAAATACCACAATGTCGGGTTCCTGAATGCTGCAGATAGGTGACCAGTTCGATCACTTTCAGATTCGGGCTCATATTGCCAGGGGTGGCATGAGCGATATTTACCGTGCTTACGACCTGCTTGCCGGAAGGGAAATTGTCCTGAAGGTTCCCGACGTCATGTCCATCGGGGATCCGGCACAGTATGAGAGATTTCAGCGTGAGCTGGAAGTAATGCGCACGCTGAGTCATCCGGCGATTCAACGAGGCCTCGGCTCAGGTACCTACAACAATACGCCGTATCTTGTCACCGAGCTGGTGGACGGCGAGTCGATGCGCGACCTGATACGAAAGTCTGCGCCGCTTCCTCAGGAGGAAGCAGTGGGACTCATCAGGAAGATTGCCGATGGACTGGCTCATTGCCACGATCACGGAATTATACACAGGGACCTGAAGCCGGAGAACATCCTCATTACATCGGATGGTCAGCCGGTAATCCTGGATTTTGGATTAGCGCTGACAAAGGCCGCCCACCGCGTAACCTATGCTAATCTGAGCAGCGCTGCGGGCACTCCGGATTACATGGCGCCGGAACAGATCGAGGGCCACCGGGGCGATCAGCGGACCGATATCTATGCTGTCGGAACGATGCTCTACGAACTTCTTGCAGGTGCGCCTCCGTTTACCGGGGACAATAACCTGGCTGTGATGGCACAGCATCTCAAGGGAGCGATCCCGCGCCTGGACCGCGTACAGCCGGGAGTATCGCCGCAATTGGCCGCGGTGGCGGCGAAGTGTCTCGAGCGCGAGCCTGAAGAACGCTATGCGAACCTTCACGAATTCATGAACGACATTGATAACCCGGGTGCTGTCGATCTTTCAATACTCGATCGAAAACCTTCAGGTGGGTCCCGGACTCCTTTCTGGAAGTCGTCCGGGTTCAAAGCCGTCGCTTCAGGCATCCTGCTTCTCGCTGCAATCATCGCTATCGCATTAGTCCTTCAGGCAATTCACAAATGACAGATCTTATAAAAAACATAGATGCAGACAAACTCCTCGGACTAGTCAAGGATAAGGGGGTCAGATACATTGACCTTCAATTCACAGACGTGGGGGGTGCGGTGAAGAATGTGACCATCCCGACGTCAGAGCTTGCTTCCACGTTAAACCATGGGATTTGGTTTGATGGTTCTTCAATCGAGGGTTTTGCGCGGATTGCCGAGAGCGACATGTATCTCGTGCCGGACGTGTCGACATTTGCGTTGCTGCCGTGGCTTTCGGGTGAGGAGACCACCGCGAGACTGATTTGCAACGTGTACACTCCGGACGGTCAGCCTTTTGTCGGCGATCCACGCGCGCAGCTCGGACGCGTCGTCGCGGAGGCCGACAAAATGGGATACGTCTACAATACCGGGCCTGAACTCGAGTTCTTTCTCCTGAAACCTTCGGCGGAAGGTGGACTGGTCCCTCCGCGGCCGCAGGACATGTCGGGCTATTTCGATCAGCCTGCCGACATGGTGGCGACAGGGCTGTGGCGACAGGTGACAGGAGCGCTGACGTCGTTCGGTATAGATGCCGAAGCAATGCATCACGAGGTCGCCACCGGTCAGCATGAGATAGATTTCAGATATTCGGACGCGCTTAAGACTGCCGACAACGCAGTAACATTCCGGGTCCTCGTGAAGATCATGGCACAGCAGAAGGGATTGTACGCGACATTCATGCCGAAGCCCATTCGCGGTATAAGCGGGAGCGGTATGCATGTCCATCAGAGTCTGACATATAAAGCGAACGGGAAGAACGCTTTTTCCGATCCCGGCGACTCGCACGGGCTTTCAAAGGTGGCGAAACATTTCATTGCCGGGCAGCTGGCCCATGCGCGCGGAATGTGTGCCATCTTAGCGCCGCTCGTGAACTCCTACAAGAGATTAGTGTCCGGATACGAAGCGCCCGTCTACGTCAGCTGGGGAAGGATTAACCGTTCCGCGCTGATCAGGATCCCGAGGGCTCATACCCATGAGTCTACGAGATTGGAATTGCGATGTCCTGATCCGAGCTGCAATCCTTATCTCGCTTTCGCAGTGATGCTTGCCGCGGGTCTCGACGGTATAAGAAGGGAGCTCCAAGTGCCCGACGCGACGGAAGAGAACGTGTATCTAATGGCCGATTCCCAACACGGTTCGTCCCTGAACCTGCTGCCGGGCTCACTCGACGAAGCGATCGATGAGCTTGAGAAGGACATCGTGGTTCGAGACGCACTCGGCGCTCATATTTTCGACCGCTTCATAAGTGCAAAGCGGCTCGAGTGGGAAGACTACAGGATGGAAGTGACTCCCTGGGAACTTCAGAAATATCTTCCTACGTACTAGGGCGACGCTGGAAACCGATGCTCTATAAATGTGGTCGGAACAATCCATCAAAAATTCTTATCGTCAAGCGATGCAATAGGAGATTAGGGAAGCTGATTGTCAGAGAGCGGACGATCCTTTGAAGCGCCGGCTATGGTTGCCCGATTCGGGGGGCTAATTTTGGCCCGTCTCGTAACGAAGGGATGACGAT
>JAJZNW010000141.1 GCA_021811615.1 Bacteroidota bacterium | reverse complement strand
CGTGAAAGACGTGTATGTCTATCCTTTGATCAAGGACTTCCGGGCTCGACTGGGTGTGAAAAGGGTTGAAGGTTGAGCCGGCATTTCTGCAACGAGTGCATCAATAAGCAAATTGAAATCGATCGTTCAGAAACAAGGTTGCAAATCAAGACGCAACGTTCTGGTTGACTTGATTTGCTCGAGTATCTTCGGCTCGTACCACCCGCTGCAGTTCACCCCGCGCATATCACCAGCATCACCTTTCACGCCTGAATCTCCGTTGTGAATTAGAAAGCTCGTCTTTTCGGACCGCGAGGGTTCTTTCCTCGGCTCACGCCTTACCGGAGTCCTCCTCCCATGACGGATAATTCCAAACGTACCGATCCTGCGCCGTCTCAGGTTGTTCACAAAGGTCCTTACGTTGGGACTGTATTGTGTTAGCAGCGTACATATGCTGTCCTGAAGGGCTCTCATGGAATCGGCATTCCACGCGATGTTCTCCATCATCATTGAAAACACAAGCGTGTCATGCGGGATGAATACATAACCCGAGAGAGTTCTCACATCAAGCAAGGACCCGGTTTTGGCGTGGACCAACCCCTTCACGTAACTCTGGGTCATCCTTTCCTGAAGAGTGCCGGTCTCGCCAGCAATAGGAAGACTGTTAATGAAGATGTCTTTGTACGGTCGATCGAGATCGTACCGGAGGACATGTACGATAGCATTCGGAGCAATAAGATTATAATGAGATACCCCTGAGCCGTCGACGATATAGTACTGCGTCGTGTCTACTCCGCAAATTTCCAGGAAATCCTTTTCGAGAGCGATACCATTCTCGGCGCTTCCAATCTCTCCGGCAGTCGCCATGGGAACCGCCCGCAGGAGGCATTCGGCGCCCAAATTATCGGACACATGATTGATATAGGTAATAACGGTGTCGATGCCGTGTATCAAAGTAAACACCTGGACGCGAGGCGAATGGTCGGAATAGGACCGGGTAACCTTCAAATGTCCGAGCACTCTCACGCCGTGTTTCTCGAGAAGTTCCCGCAGCACAGTCCCGAAATAGTGGGCAGGGTGCCTTACAGAGAATTGGTAGGTTGCCGGAGAAAATGAACTAGTGTAAGTCCCCGTCACAACAATAGTATTAACGCCCCTGATCATGTCGCGCGTTACATTGATCGTATCCAGCTCACCCGGTTGAGCCAGGTTCTCCACTTTTATGAAGGAGGTCTCCGGATAAGTCGTAACGTCAAGAGCTGTTCCTGATTGGTTTAGTGAGACGTTAACGTCGACAACATCGTGCTGAAGTTCTGCCGGCCCGATAAACATCGCATACGGTTGCGGCTCATCGTCCCACATCCATCCTGCTCCCCATTCGAGAGAATCAAATTTCGAGATGTCGACGACAAGATTACCCGTAACGGTGGTAATGCCGGTCGCTTCTATTGCCTTAGCAGCGGAGTCCAGATCGTTCATCCGAATTATGGGATCGCCCATTCCGACGACAACGAGGTCGCCAACCAGACTGTCTCCTCTTTGCACGCCTGCAAAGTCAAACGGAGTGGTGAAAAGATAATCCTTCCCGAGACTATTTAGGGCAAAAGATGTGGTTACTATCTTAAGGTTGCTTGCCGGAAGAAGTAGAAGTCCGGCATTGGCGCTGTATAAGGTGCGTTTCTGCTTGCGAGAATAGACTTCGATCGCTTTTTGCGTTCCCGGAGAATTGCTCTTCGCTATCATGTAACTGATCTCGCGCTTCAGGAGACGCTGTGAAGGGGTTTCGCGCGCGTAAAGACATGGTGAGATTGCGAAGACCAGGAGAAGAATCTTCAGTCCAAATTTGGCGGGGGAGTACTTCATTTCCTGGGTCGGCCTAATTTCCTGTAGAGTGTGCTTTTGTTGATCCCTAGAATTTCCGATGCTGTAATGTAATTGTCGCCGCAGAGATTGAGAATGTGATTTATGTATTCCGTCTCTAATTCCTCGAGCGTCAAGTTCGCCGGGAGATGTTCGGTCCACTTATCGCCAGGTTTTCTGGAGGATGGAAGCTCGGTGTCGCCTGGCGCCAGAACCGGGCCTGTTGCAAGAGCGACGGCCCTGTCGACGAAGTTCTCCAGCTCCCTGACATTTCCGGGCCAGTCGAGACTGTATATCTGATCGAGTAATTCTCCAGATATACCCGTCACTTGTTTATTGTGCTGTGCATTGTACTTTTTGATGAAAAAGTCGACGAGGAGGGGGATGTCTTCTTTCCTCTCGCGCAAAGGTGGAAGTTCGATCTTGATGACGCTCAGCCTGTAGAACAGATCTTCGCGGAACTGCCGCTCGCTCACGAGTTCATCGAGATTTCTGTTTGTCGCCGCTATTATTCTGACGTCGACAATTTTGGAAACGCTGCTGCCGATCCTGCGGACTTCATGCTCCTGGAGAACCCTGAGGAGCTTCGGTTGGAGGAGGAGGGGAATTTCACCGACCTCGTCCAGGAAAAGAGTCCCTCCCTCGGCCTCTGTGAAGAGTCCGTCTCTTGCAAATAGAGCGCCGGTGAATGCTCCTTTTTCGTGTCCGAACAGTTCGGCTTCAAGTAGTTGTTCCGGAATGGCGGCTACGTTGATTGGTATGAACGGTTTTTCGGATCGAGGGCTATTCAGGTGGATTGACCGGGCGACGATCTCCTTTCCGGTCCCGCTTTCGCCCTGGATGAGTATGCTGGAATTAGTAGGTGCCGCTCTTCCGATGATCTTAAACACCCTGAGCATTTTTTCGCTCTTGCCGACAACATTCGATACGTTTGGCTCCTGCTTCGGAAGTCCCGCTTTTTCTTCGACCCCCTGGGCGGCCCGGAAGTGCGAGACGGCATTCGACACGACGAGCCGTATCTCGTTAAGATTGAGCGGCTTGCTTAAGTAGTCGAAGGCTCCGTCCTTTATCGTGTTTGCCGCCGCCTCCAATGTTCCAAACGCTGTAATTAGTATGACGGGGAGCGAGGGAGATGCCTGAAGGAGTCTGTTCATAAGCTCGACACCGTTGAGTTCCGGCATCATAACGTCAGTCACAACCGCGGAGAATCCTCCGGTCTTGATTCTCGATAGGGCAACCGTCGGATCTGAAAAAGTCTCGACCTGGTATGCGGGTGACAGCGCTTCACGGAGTATCTCGAGTGAGTCCGCGTGGTCGTCAATTACTGCGATTTTGTCCTTCATCTCTGCTTTGCGTAGGTAATACTATTGAGAATGTTGAGCCATGTTCCGATGTGTTCGAAAGAAATATTCTGCCACCGTGTCTGTCGACAATCTCCTTGCATATGACAAGACCGATGCCATTTCCGTTCGGTTTCTTGCTGTTGATGAAATCATTGAACAACAGGCGTACGACGTCCTGCGGAACTCCGCCGCCGTTGTCTGAAATATCAAACCTTATGTTCTCAAATTCAAAGTCACTATCGTGGGACGTTTCCAGCGCGATGATGCCTCTTGTGCTACGGTCCTTCCTCGACTCAATCGCGTCTATGGAATTGTTCATGAGATTTATGAGGACCTGCTGGATCTGTACCGGGTCCGCCTCGAACACGTCTCTCGGATTTTCCATTCGTACTTCGAGCGTAACCGACTTATCGCGCAACTTGGGCTCCATCACCGCGCGCGTCTCTTCCACCAGATTGGAAACCGCGATTCGCTGCTTAGCCGGCATTGCAATTTTCCGGGACTGGAGCGACCGATTGATGATTCCTATCATCGTCTCCACCTGCCTGTGTATGACTCTGAGCTTATTTTTCTCGAGCCCCGGTATATCGTTCTCAAGGAGGAGCTGGACGGAAGTGTAGATGGCATTCAGGGGACTGCCGAGTTCGTGGGCAAGTTTGGAAGCGACTTTGCCCAGGGAAGCCTGTGATTCGAAGAGCCTGAGTTTCTCCTGCATAGAAATTACCTCGTCACTCTTCTGCCTCAACGCTTCGGTAGCTATTTCGATTTCCTTCTGAAGCTTGATCGCCGACTCCTCCTGGCGCTTCACCTCGGACTTGATGATGTCGTGAGCTTTCTGAAGTTCTATCATCATCTCGTTGTAAATTGCCGACAGGGTCCGGAACTCAGTCCCTGAAGTGATGTAAAGACGAGAGTCCATGTTCCCGCCGGCCGCGTAACGCATGGCCTTCTCGAGTTCTCCGAAAGGTCTCAGGAAGGTCACTCGGAAGGCTACGAGTAAAAGAATTGAAGCAAACACACTAACAGCCAGCGTAATGGCGGCTCCCGTGGCCTGATTCCGCCGCACAGTCTGTCTTACTCTACTCAGCGTAATCTTCGTGATAGCATACCCCCAGATCTGGTCGTTACCCTGTAAGAGCAGGGAATACGAGTAAAGTGAGTTGCCATACCTGATCGAAGAGACTTGTCCCCGGCTCGTATGGCCGCTGCTCAAGATTCGCTTTACGTAGGCGAATTCCTGCCCTTCGGGGTGCCTCCCTGCGAAGGCTATGAGCCTGATGGAATCCGGGCTGACTTGCCTGAAAAATCCTATGAACTCGGATTCCGGCAGCAGACGGAGGGCGAGTCTCGCATTTGCAGCAAGGGTAGAGATATCCACTTTGGGTGATGCTGCGGTCGCGACGTTGAACTCGGCGGCGATGAACTGCGCGCTGTTCTCCGCGTCTCGAAAAAGCATCTTCTCAGTCGCAATCGAGTTGAAGTAGGTTATGAGTATCCCCGCGGCGAAGAGGATCAGCACGACTACCGCCGTTATCCGTGTGCGTAACGAGAATGACGGGTTCCTTAATTTCACTTGAAAAATATACTTTTCGGTAACATGGCTTTCAAGTTTCGTGAAGCTGCCGCCGATGACTTCCCGGTTTTATCTTCTTCGGATGTCCGTGCATCAGTCGGCTATGAGATTAATCGGCGAAAGATTGTCGTCCGCATGTTAACTTGTTATCTGAAAACGGGAAAAGGAGTCCCTTACCTTTGACAAGAATCGCGACTACACATAAGAACACGAAGCCTCACGCGGCAGAAGAACTAGTCCTTGAAGGGGTTCGCACGCATAATCTGAAGAATATCAACGTTACAATACCCAAGGGTAAGATTACGGTAGTGACAGGTCCGTCGGGCAGCGGCAAATCGAGCCTTGCTTTCGATACGATTTACGCCGAGGGGCAGAGAAGGTATATAGAGAGCCTGTCCGCATACGTTCGCCAATTCCTGGAAAGGATGGAAAAGCCGGATTTAGACGCCATACACGGGATATCGCCTACTGTCGCAATAGAGCAGAGACGTCTCAGTCGAAACCCGAGGTCCACTGTCGCAACCATGACCGAGATATACGACTACCTCCGGCTTCTCTTTGGGCGTGCGGGCACGGTTTTCTGCACAAAGGGACATGGCCCGGTATTCAAGTACTCGCCAGAATTGATACTCAAAGAAATCGATAAGACGTTTAGCGGCAAGAGGCTGTACATCTTCTTTGATTTGAAAGTCAATGACGCCGCGAAGGCGGTTGGTGATCTCAGGCGCCGGGGATTTTACCGGTTCGCGGTGCTCGAGACGCCCACTGAACTAATAGACTCAAACGTTTCCGCTGTCCCCGATTCAGGCACGCTTTTAGTTTTGGCAGACAGGATCGTTGCTGGAAGTGAAGGGTATACGGAAAGAGTGGTTGAAGCGTGTGAGCAGGGGTTTGCCAACGGCGGAGGGAAAATTTACATTTGCGATGCCGATACCGGGGCCATTCGAAAGTTCTCCAGCAGCTTTGAGTGCTCTGTCTGCGGCTCCTCTTATCTTGAGCCTGAGCCCCGTCTTTTTTCCTTCAACAACCCGTATGGGGCGTGTCCTGAATGCCAGGGATTCGGTACGGTGGTCGGATACGACTGGCAGAAGACAATCGCAAATCCTTACTTAAGCATACTTCATGGAGGGATAAGTTTGATCGCCGCTCCGGCGTTCGACATATACCGCCGATCACTCTTGAAAGCCGCTTCAGCGGGCAGGATACGTCTCGATGTACCGGTGAAGGACCTGACCAAAACGGAGTGGGACTTCCTTATCGGGGGAGATAAGAACTTCATCGGGGTACGCGGTTTTGTAAAACACCTGGAGAAGAAATCACACTCATTCTCGGTGAGGTATTTTCTTGACAAGTACCGGGGATATGTAACTTGTCCCAATTGCAGAGGTGCAAGGCTGCGGCCGGAGGCTCTCTCTGTCGAGATCGATGGGCAGACCATCGGCGGGGTCGTGAGCATGACGGTTTCCCGGGCTCGAAAATTTTTCGAGCTTGTAAAACTTGAAGGGGAGAACGCAGTGATCGCGGGCCAGGTCCTGGACGAAATCAGGAAGCGAATAGGATACCTGTTCGAAATCGGACTCGGTTACCTGACGCTCGACCGACTATCGTCCACGCTGTCCGGCGGCGAAGCTCAGCGCGTAAATCTGGCGACAAGTCTCGCATCCACGCTGGTTGCAACCACATACGTGCTGGACGAGCCGAGCATCGGACTTCATCCGAGAGACATGGACAGGCTCGTATCCATACTTCGGAACCTGAAAGCGTACAACAACACGGTGATTGTGGTTGAGCACGACGCCGAAATGATGAAGAACGCTGATTACATCATCGACCTCGGCCCCGGGTCGGGCGCATTGGGCGGGGAGGTCATGTTCGCCGGTTCTTACAACGGGCTGGTCTCCTCCCAAAATTCCATTACGGGAAAATATCTTCGAGGCGATCTCGAAATACCGCTCCCGAAGCGCCGGAAGCCTGCTGACAAGTTTATCCATATAAAGGGGGCGACCGTACATAACATGTCGGGACTCGACGCAGATATTCCGCTTTACTCTTTTGTCTGCATAACGGGAGTCAGCGGCTCGGGCAAGAGTACGCTCGTATACGATGTCCTCTACGAAGCCATCAAGGACCACGCTGCCAATTCGTCTGGAGCGGAATCGAGGGAGAACGTATCCATTTCGACCAACAAGGCGAAGGGGCTCACCTTCGATTATTACCCGGATTCCGTCGAGATGATAGATCAGAGTTCGGTGGGAAGGATTTCTCGATCGAATGTGGCGACATACAGCGGAGTATTCGATCCTATCAGGAGCTTATTCGCAAACACTCCGCTGGCACGAGAAAGAGGACTGTCTCCGAGCTATTTCTCATTCAACGTGGAATGGGGTGGAAGGTGCGAAGCCTGCAGCGGTGAGGGGATACAGGTTGTAGAGATGCAGTTCCTCGCCGACGTTACGCTCGATTGCGAAGTATGTCGAGGGAAGAGGTACAGCAGCGAAGCACTCGAAGTCAAATACCGGGGGATGAACATCGCCGAGGTCCTCGACATGACGGTCGCCGAAGCTCTCGAGTTCTTTGCCGACCGAAAGGATGTAGTGAAACCGCTTAACCTCCTTGAGCGCGTCGGGCTGAGCTACCTGAAGCTGGGACAGAGATTATCCACTCTATCGGGCGGAGAAGCCCAGAGGCTGAAGGTATCCACATTCCTATCGGGGAGCAGCGAGACCGAGGTACTTTTCATCCTGGATGAACCGACCACCGGTTTGCACTTCGAAGAGATCTCTAAACTCATGGATGTCCTGTTCGAACTTCGTGACAAGGGAAACAGCATAATCGTTGTCGAGCATAACCTTGACGTGATCAAATGCGCCGACTACGTGATCGATCTCGGGCCGGAAGCCGGGGAAGAGGGGGGAAAACTGGTCGCGGCCGGCACGCCGGAAGACATTATGCGCGTGAAGGAATCGCGCACCGGTGCAGCATTGAAAAAGGTAATCGGGGGTTAATCCGCCTAACGAAGTTGTGGTGCGGCCTGATTAGGTTTTTCAAATTCAGCCGCAGAGGCAATGCCACCCGATATATCCCCGTTCCAGATGTGACCGGGACTTTGCCCGGGGATACTTCCAGCCCGCTTTTAGTATTGAGTCGCGATATTGAACGCGATGAAGAACGAATTGAAATTCGCCATCGGTTCGTTCTGCATGCTTTCGATGCCGTGCGCCATCGGGAGGACGTAGTATCTCAGGCTCACACCTATAAGGCTGTTCGGGTCGCTGCCGAAATACGCCCCGATGCCGAAGTATCCGCCTCCGCCGAAGTATCCGCGACCGTGTGAGAAACTATAAGACAGGGGCTGATCGTATGGTGCAGCGAAAATTTCGTTTGGGCCGACTCCCGCAAATATATATGGCCTGAATGAATTTGTGAGCTCATTCCTGAAAAGCCTGTATTGAAGTCCGACCATCACCGGTACGACCCAAAGCTGGTTTATTTTTCCTGGCACGAACTTCTGGCCGGTGAATGGATCATAATAAGAAACTTCGTTCGGAGCTTTCGCTTCAGATATCGCGAACGTCGCCATCCATGAAAGATTTCCCACGATCGTCTGCCTGTAGAAGACTCCAAAACCGAATCCGCTGTTGCCTATCATCAGATCCAGTCCGAGCGCGTGATGCTTTAGGGTCGTGTCGGGCGGGAGATACTTCATCGGCATGTATGTATACTGGGTGTCGGGTGACGATGTGTCGAATGATTGTTGTGCAAATGCCGGAGAGGCTGCGAGAATCACGAGAAGGACTATTTTCTTGTGCATATTTTTTGGTCCTGACAAAATATAATAGACATCCGAATATCGATAATTTTCCTTTTAGATGCAGTGACGGGGCTTCTCGAATAACGGAACTCCTGCCGTCGTAAGTTCCTTCGTCAGATCACACGATAAGCATTGAACTTAAGGTATTCCGTCTCGGGCATAGAAGGCAAAACGGGATGATCCGGTGATGCGCCCGCGCGATGGAGAAGCTGCAATGTCCGGCCTGTTCTACCTGCCGCCGACGATATGACTTCCTCAAAGGTTTCGCGGAAAATGTGATGCGAACAGGAGGCCGTTAAGAGTATCCCTTCATGATTAAGGATTTGGAACACCTGTTCGTGTAGCTTTCGGTACGCTGCCTTTGCGGCCGGAACGCTCTTTCGGTTCCTTGTGAAGCTCGGAGGGTCGCAGACCACTACGTCATATTTTTCTCCTGACGCTATGGCCTTTTTCATGTAGACATCTGCATCTGACGCTTCCATTTCGACATTTTTCAGGGAGTTCAACTCAGCGTTCGCCGCGAGGGATTCAATTACCTCCCCGGATGCATCGATCGCTTTCACGGAAGAGGCTCCCGATCTGGAAAGGTTCAGTGCGAAGCCCCCCTCATTTGAGTAAAGGTCGAGCACCTTCGCTCCTTCCGCGAACCTGCGCGAAAAGATCCTGTTGAGCCGCTGATCGAAATAGAATCCTGTCTTCTGTCCGCGGTAGGGGTTAATACGGAACACGACACCATCTTCGTCGTAATCCGCACTCTTCTCTTCTCCGTAGACGATGGACTTCCCCTGTTGAAGCCCTTCGAGCGTTCTTGTCTGGCTCTCATTCCTTTCATAAATAGCACTCGGAGAGAATACATCTTTAATAGCCTGGTAGATGAGGTCTTTCCTCATTTCCATACCGGCAGATAATATCTGGACGCTGAAGAGCGAGTCGAACCTGTCCACAACGAGTCCGGGCAGAAAATCACTTTCACCGTACACCAGGCGGTAAAAATTGGAAGAGAAGAGCCGCCGGCGAAGCCTCATGGCCGAACTCAGCCGATCGGCGAAGAACTTCAAATCAGGCTCGACGAACTCCTTTGAAATTATCCGGACCGCTATCAGAGTCCCCGGGTTGTAAAAGCCGAAGCCGAGGAGGACGTTCCTCGCGCTCCTGACTTCCACGATGTTGCCCACGCCGGGAGTTCCTTCGATACTTCCGATCTCGTTGCTGAACACCCAAAGATGTCCGGCGAGGATCCGCTTCTCTTCCTTATTCTTGAGCCGTAATACCGGAATCATCATTTGAGCCCGGCAACGGCAGCGGCAATTCTGTCTGCTGCCTCTGTTAATTCTTTTTCGGAGTAAGCGTAGGACAGTCGAATGTTCTCGTCCGAGCCGAATGCTCCACCCGGTACGAGAGCCACCTGTGCTTCCGACAGGATGAAGTGGGCGACGTCCGATGATCCTGTCAATGATTTACCGTTGTATGTCCTGCCGATCAGCCCTTTTACGGAAGGGAAGAAGTAAAAAGCTCCGCCGGGTTTCTTTACCGTAATGCCATCTATCTGCGAGAGCTTCATAAGCATAACGTCCCGCCGTTTCTCGAAAGCCGCGCGCATCTTCTCTATATCTGTTTGAGGGCCGCGAAGAGCTTCCAGAGCAGCAGCCTGTGAGATGGAGGAGGCGTTCGAGGTCATCTGGCTCTGTATCTTCGCCGCACGCTTGATGATTTCATCGTTCGCGGCGATGAAGCCGATGCGCCATCCGGTCATCGAGTACGCTTTTGAAACCCCGCTGGATGTAATGACGCGATCCCTCACTTCGTCTATCGACCCGATGGAAAAATGTTTATTTCCGTCGTATATGATTTTTTCATAAATCTCGTCGGAGATTATATAGAAATCTTTTTCCCTGGCGAGTCTCGCGACGCTCCGGAGTGACTCCTCTCCGATGACTGCGCCGGACGGGTTCGACGGGGTATTTATGATAATTGCTTTCGTCCTCGGGGTTAGAAGCGGTTCTACGTCGGACGCATCGAAGGTGAATCCATTCTCCTCCTTCGTCTTCATTATGACGGGGGTTCCATCAGCGAGCTTCACCATCTCAGGGAAACTAACCCAATAGGGCGCGGGGACTATTACCTCGTCGCCCGGATTCAGGATCGCCTGGAGGGCGTTGAAGAGGGAATGCTTGCCTCCATTGGACACGAGGATGTTCGAGGCTTTAACATCGATACCGTTGTCGGAGCGGAATTTCTCCGCGACGGCTTCGCGCAGCTCCGGTATCCCTTCATTCTGGGTATACTTCGTAAAGTTATCCTGTATCGCTTTGATTGCAGCTTGCTTGATATTCTCCGGCGTCGGAAAATCGGGCTCACCTGCGCTGAGACTGATCACGTTTTTGCCCTCAGCGCGAAGTTTCTTGGCGAGAGTGGTCATGGCGATGGTTTGCGACTCTTCTATCTTATCGACTTTTTGAGAAAGCGATTTCATTAATGGTGTATCCTTCTGCTAATGGTTCTTTAGGTTCTGAATTTCTTTAGGAGCCGGAGCTTCACATGCGGCGGAACGAATTCGCCGACGTCGCCACCGAATCTCGCTATTTCACGGACGATCGTGCTGTTAAGGTAAGTGTAATTCTCGTGCGGCATAAGGAAGACGGTATCGATATCTGCGCACAGCTTCCGGTTGGTGAGGGCCATTTGGAATTCATATTCGAAATCCGAAACGGCCCGTAATCCTCTGACGATCGCGCGCGCCTCCATCCTTCTTGCATAGTCGACAAGAAGACCGTTGAACTCGTCCACCTCGATGTTCCTGATATCCTTCACCGATTCGCGTATCATCTCAACGCGCTCCTCGCCGGTGAACAGCGGAGCCTTCAGTGTGTTCACTGCGACGCAGACTATCACCTTGTCGAACAGCTCTGCCGCTCGTTTGGCAACATCCACATGCCCGTTCGTGACGGGGTCGAATGTTCCGGGATAAATTGCAATTCTTTCCGAAGATCCAGATTTGGACATTCTTACTCCGGGTTTATAAAGGATAATATCGTCTCACCGAACATCTTCTGCCTGATCAGTCTCGCGGCAGGGGGTGCGTAAATCTTCGTATGTTCGACGCAAATGATTCCGTCGGGCTCAACAATTTTACGGCGGAGGATCGCCTCGATCACTTCATGCGTCCGGCTGTTGAATGCATAAGGTGGATCGACATAGGCAATATCGAAAGTCTGATCGGCAGCTTCAACATATTTCTCAGCTTTCATGACGCGAACGAGGCATTGAGTTCTTACGCCGAGCGATTCGGCGTTCTTTTCGATCAGTGACGCTATGCGCCGGTCTGATTCCACAAAGACTACCAGGCCTGCTCCCCGGCTTATTGTCTCAAATCCGACACTCCCTGTGCCGGCATACAAATCAAGCGCCCGGGATCCCTCAAGGTCGATCATGTTTGCAAGTATGTCGAACATGGTTTCCCGCAACCTGTCGGTTGCCGGCCTGAGTTTGTCGGATTCAATTGAGAGAAGCTTCCTGCTTCTCAAAGCGCCTCCGGTGATTCGCATACTTTACTTAAGCGCCGCACCGATCGCGTGCGAGTATCGATGCGGGTGCTCGGCAAGCTCTTTGTTCTCAGAGGCTATGCTCGACAGCTGCATCCGCTCCGGGGGATTGAGAAGCTCATACCTCTCGTCGACATTGTTCCGCAGGAGGTCGATAAGAAAAGAGTCTGCCGCACTGCCGGTTAAGAATATCTTATCCGAGTCGATCTTTCCCCTGAAATCGAGATCCTGAGCGGCTTTCGTGATGAAATAGAATGGCTCTCCGGAATACATGATATACTTGTAAATTATCCTCTCGCCTTTCGAGCACAGGCTCGCCTCTACCTGCCCTTCTTTGACCGTGATCAGAGTGTAATTCCCGACATCGCGAACGAGCTTGTTGATGGCCAGCTCGCTGCAGGAGTGGTCGAGGTCGACGAACTGAAGCTCGAGACCGCATCTCGTGCAGGTATCTCTCAATGTAAAAAGGAGTCCCTTTTCCAGCGCCGCGTAGAAGACTTCCCGGTACGGATCGATACGGGACTTTGTGATCTCGTACGCCGGGATATACGATTTTCCTGTGAACCTGTTGTGAAAATCTATTTCGGCTCTGAGGAAGCTTGCCACGTCGTCAGATCCGAGGTCGGGATCGATGTCGATAGTATCTCGAGACGTCATACGGGTATCGATCGCCACGGACGCTATTCGGCTCATAATCGTCTCTTCCTTCATGAGAAGGGAAAGGGTTTTTACGAGTTCGTCCGCCTGAATGCTTTCTATTTTACGTTCGGCAACTTTCGAAAGGAAAAACTCACCTTCCCGGTGTTCCACTTCGGCGATGCGGATGAAATCGAGTCCAAGCTCAATCCCGAGAACTATTCTGTACTGTTTCATTCAACCCGCTTTCACATGTTGTCTGATCCTGGCGAATTTCTTTTCACCGATCCCCTTCACGTTCCTCAATTCCTCAACCTTGTTAAACTTCCCATGTATGTTCCTGTAATCGACAATTCTTTGAGCGATCACTTTCCCGATGCCGGGGATGGCCGTCAGTTCAGTGATGTCCGCCGAGTTTATGTCGACAGGGAAGACGGCGAGCTTCGACCCGAAAGAGCGGTCCCTTTTCGCATTAGCTGAGGTGTCCTCTTCGGCGGCAAGTATCGAATCGATCTTTGATGATGCCTCGACAAAGAAGGAGTCAGTCTGAGTGAAATCATAATGGGAAGCCGGTCCGTCAAGACTCAGAAGCTTCGCAGTTCCTCCAACGATCAGACCTAAGGCGAGGAAAAGTATTACCGCGCTCTCGTTCCCGGTAAGTCCGAGATTCTCCTGAACTTTCCTGGTGATCTTCTGCAGCATATTCCGTCACGTTGAATATTAGGAAAGTCCCTTCAATAATCAACCGAAGGGACGGCAGTGACTCATTTTGCATAAACATCAACCGCGAAGCGGTGATATTATTATAGAATCCATTTCCCAGCCATTATCAAATCCCGAAGGGATGACATTATCATATGAAATAACGGTGTCTCATGGAAAATGTCACCCGTACCGGGTTCACAGATTTTACATCTTGACATTTCTACAATAATTCCATCCCTTCGGGATTAAAATGAGTCACTACCGAAGGGACAGACTCGATTGAAGCTGGCACGGCTCATCGAAGATGGTGATACTGAAAGACATGTGCAAGACTAAATACGACCGGCCAGGCGTCTCAACTCACAACGGAAGCGAAAAACAATCCTGGCGGTTCAGGCCTGACTGTCTTCAATTGTGCTCTTCGCCGGACGCATAGTTTATTTCGATGAGGAGCCGTTACGTGACGGTGGTTTCAGGCCTGCGGATTTGGCGAGATCCTTCAGCAGCTCTTTGTCT
Source organism: Bacteroidota bacterium (assembly GCA_021811615.1). GTDB lineage: Bacteria > Bacteroidota > Ignavibacteria > Kryptoniales > JAKASW01 > JAKASW01. The sequence continues at coordinate 45,452 of JAJZNW010000141.1, read as the reverse complement.
TTGCTGCTGAGCTTCGTGGGCGTAAAAATGTTGATCGCTACAAGTTGATCGCCTTTTCCGTAGCCGTTCAAGTGTGGCAGACCTTTCTCTCGCATTCGCAAAATCTTGCCGGATTGGATTCCGGGTTCGATCTTGAGTTTTGCTCTCCCCGTCAGTGTCGGGACCTCTATTTCGCTTCCCAGCGCTGCCTCGGGAAAGCTCAGGTCCAGCTCATAGATGATGTCGTCACCGTCGCGCTTGAAGTGTTGATGCTGTACCTCTTCGATCACGACGATGAGATCTCCGGCAGGTCCGCCTCTTCTTCCGGCATTTCCTTCACCGCGCAAGGTCAGATAGTTGCCGTCTCCAACGCCGGCAGGTATTTTGACCTTAAGAGTCGATTCGCCGTTGACGCGCCCGGCTCCTCCGCAGGTAGGGCAGGGATCTTTGATGATTTTCCCGGAGCCCCCACACGTGGTGCACTGAACTATGTTCACGAATTGTCCGAACATAGTCCGAGTGGCTCTCCTAATCTCGCCGGTCCCGCCGCAGGTGGGGCAGTTGGAAGATCCTGAGCCGGATTTGGCGCCGCTCCCGTTGCAGGTCTGGCATTTTTCCTGACGCTTGATTTTGACCTTCTTTTCAACGCCGGTGCTGATTTCTTCGAGCGTGAGTTTGGCAGAAATCTTCAGGTCACCGCCGCGTTCGCCGCCGGAGGATCCCGTACGCTGGCGGGTCCTTGCCGACCCCCCGAAGAAGTCGTCGAATATCGAGCCCCCGAATCCTCCGCCGAATATGTCGTTGAAGACGCTGAAGATATCGTTCGGGTTCGTATTCGCCCAATCGTGGAAATCCGCTCCCTGCCTTACGCCTTCATGTCCGAACCGGTCATAGCGGGAACGTTTGTCCTGGTCGCTCAGCACCTCGTATGCTTCTGTCGCTTCCTTGAATTTCTCTTCCGCTTCCTTGTTGCCTGGATTCCTGTCGGGATGGTACTGCATCGCGAGCTTGCGGTACGCTTTTTTCACTTCGTCAAGCGAAGCTGTCTTCTGTATTCCGAGTACTTCGTAGTAATCTCTTTTTGGCATTTAAATCCTTGTGATTGTTCAGTTCTTCGATCCGGCGCGAGCTTCGTCTTTGTCCGATGATTCCGGAGGCTGGTCCGCAGCGACGATCACTTTTGCATGTTTGATCACCTTCCCATGGAGCGTGTATCCTCGTTCGACTTCTTCTATCACCGTGTGTGGAGGAACGCCCGGCTTCTGCATCTGCATTAAAACGTCGTGGTACGCGACATCGAATTCCTTCCCGAGCGAATCGATCGGTTTCACTCCCTTTTCTTCGAAGACCTTCTGGATTTTCTGGTATATCATCTCGACGCCTTTGTAGAAAGAGTCGAAGTCGGTGTTCTTTTTCCCGTTGGAGAGGGCTCTCTCGAAATCGTCCACGATAGGGAGAAGGTCCTTAACTATCTTCTCGTGAGAATACTTCACGAACTCGGCCTTCTCGGCCTCAGTCCGTTTCCTGAAATTCTCGAATTCAGCCGCGAGCCTGAGCAGCTGGTCCCTGTAAGCATTCATCTGGCTGGTCGACTCTTCTAGCTGGGACCGCAACTTGTCGATGTCGCTCTCAATCCGGCCGGCTTCCTTTCCGGTTTCGGTGACAGTTTCGCCGGAATTTGGTTCAGGCACTGTTGTCTGTTCTTCTTTTTCTTTCTGCTCGTCCATTTCCGACAATTCTTTCTCGTGCTTGTTTTTTCGATCTGTCAGTCCGTCTGACATTTACTTACCTACGATGTTAATTTGCTTGATATGACTTTCGCCACGAAATCCACGAGAGGGATGAGACGCGAATACTGCATCCTTCTCGGACCTACCACTCCGACAGTACCGCTCACTCCGCCGACCTCGTATTTTGCCGTTATCAAGCTGTACTCCTTCAATTTTGCATCCTCGTTCTCTGTGCCTATCTTAACCATTATTTGATCGGTTCGTTCGCCTTTCTCGAGAATATGAAGTATCACGTTCTCATCTCCGAGAATCTCGAGAATGCCTTTCAGGTTTTCAGGGAGTTCAAACTCCGGATGCGTGAGCAAATCCTGGGGCATCCCGATGTGGACTTTATCAGTCTCCGGCATCGGGGCAAAAATCCTGTCGCTCATGCTGGTAAACCTTCCTATCAGCTCCTCGTCCGAGTAGTCGCCGACCCTTTCGAGTATGGTCCCCCTTATCTCAGAAAGTTTCAGGCCCGACAGCCGCTCAGTTAGAAGCGAGTTAATTTTGGCCAGCTTATTCTGGTCGACTTCACTTTCTACCTCGAGTACTATCGTTTTGATCAGACCTGTCTCCAACGAAATCACGACGAGTATCTTCTTCGAATTCAGCGACACCAGCTCGATCTTGGTAAGAACCGCGTCCCCGAGATAGGGAGCCGACACGAGGCTAAGTTGTTTCGACACTTTGCCGAGGAGCCTGGAGGCCTCGCTGAGTAGTTCGCCCGACTCCATCGAGCCGTTCAATCCCTCGCTTATCCTGCTTGTCTCTTCCTCCGCAAGACTGTCGAGTGAAATCAACGAGTCGAGGTAGAACCTGTAACCCTTGTCGGTCGGAACTCTGCCTGCCGAGGTGTGAGGATGGTTCAGGAAGCCGAATTCCTCCAGCTGTGCCATAACATGCCGTATCGTCGCAGAACTCAGTCCCGCGCCGTGTCTGGATGAGAGAAACTTGGACGCGACCGGATTGGCAGTCAATATGAAATAATGAACTACCTCCCGCAGAACTTCCTTTTCTCTCTGTGTGAGTTCTCTTGTCATGAACGTTTGAATGCTCTAAATCGCCTAAAATTTAGTGATTTCAGCGCCCTCAATCAAGGAAATAGGGCGGAACTATACTGCAACGGGACAGATCGACAAAAAAAGCGCCCGGAAATATCGGAATCGAACCATACTGAAACCGGATTTTGTTCCGAATAATAAGGCTGGAGGAATCGTCTTTAGCCGAAAGACCGCATTGGCAATGACCGAATTACCTTGAGTGATTTTTCAAGGAGGGAGATAGTGAAGTACCTTATCGCATCCGAAGGAATGAGTATCGAGGACAGTGTGAGCCCGAATTTTCTCGAGGCACCATACTACTTGTTTTACGACGACTGGCTGGATCATTTTGAAATAATATCCAATACGATAGAAACCGATTCTTCATACGTCCTCAAGAAAGCAGCTGAGTCCGGTGCACGCACTTTGATTTGCGGGAACATCGATCCAGGCTCATTCGTTGCGGCAGGTCTGAGCAATATGAAAGTGGGCGTCGCACCGCCGATAAGCGGCAGAAGGGCAGTCGAGATGGCATTGAAGCGGCAGCTTCTGATTGCGACCGCTCCGACCGTTAGAGATTGATGTTTGGATCGCCGGGTCGCACGATCGACGATCCCTGCTTCATGGACGACGCCAAGTCTCCGAGTTCTATCCTCTGCACTTCCGACGCGGACTCAATCCGATCGTCATCTGGTTTCTCTTGAAACTCCCATCTCACGGGATTATACTCATGAAAGATGCCTTCATCGAATCCTTCATCGGTCAATCTTAAAGCAGGTCTCCTGGTAATCGCGATACTCATCGCGGCGGGAACGCTGTTCTATACTCAATCGATCGTTCGCAAGTTGATTGTGCGTGAAAAACACACTGCACACCTGTACGCCGAATCACTCCAATACCTTGCGAGCGATGAGTCGACGTCCCAGGACTACAGCTTCATTTTCGACGACGTTCTCGGGTCGATAGACTTTCCGATGATACTTACCGACAGGCACAACGAGCCCCTTCAGCCTTACTCGCGCAGCATTAGGAATATCAATCTGGACACTACGATGTCGCTGGAGCGCCAGCATAAATACCTTGTAGGACTAATCAAGGAAATGGACAAGGAGAATCGGCCGATCAAGGTTTCGCTCGGAAATGTGGTGCTGAACTATGTCCATTACGGTGAATCGGGGATGGTGACTCAACTGAGGGTGGTGCCGTATGTCGAGTTCGGGATAGCCGCGCTCTTCATTCTTATCGGCTATATCGCATTCAGCTATTTGAAGAGAAGCGAGCAGTCAAACATCTGGGTCGGGATGGCGAGAGAGACCGCGCACCAGCTCGGGACCCCGCTCTCGAGCCTGATGGGATGGATGGAAATCCTGAAATCCGACATGGACGTCGAGCGCAAGAACGAGATCATCGGCGATATGGAACAGGACATCGGAAGGCTGAACAAAGTCGCGATGCGGTTTTCCAAGATCGGTTCGCTCCCTGAATTGCGCAAGATGAGGGCAAGCGATATCGTAGAAAACGTCTTCGCCTACTTCGGGAAGCGGATCCCACAGACAGGAAAGAAGGTCGACCTTGTCCTTACCGGCGACAGGACATTATGTGCCATGTTCAACGCCGAGCTTTTCGAATGGGTGATCGAGAACCTGATAAAGAACGCCCTGGACGCGATCGAAGATAAGAATGGGAAGATAGTCGTCAACCTATCGCGGGACGAGCAGTATCTTGCCATAGATGTCTCAGATACCGGGAAAGGGATAGACATGAAATTCCGCCGAGACATATTCCGGCCCGGGTACTCGACAAAGAAGAGAGGGTGGGGACTCGGCCTGAGTCTCGCAAGGCGCATAATCGAGTCGTACCATGAAGGACAAATATACCTTAAAGACAGCAAGCCCGGCAAAGGATCGACATTCCGGATAAGGTTGAAAGTTGTGGAGTGAAGTTAGCCCCGCCGATGGGCCGCGCTTCCTCTCAGGTCAGTTATCTCCACCCTGTTTGTGAACGGCGAATTCTCCGTTTCCCGGTCTTTTGTTCCTGTTGAGGCGTTCTTCCGCGACTTCGTGCGGAATGATCCCGTCCTCCGCGAGTTTCTTCAAACGCGCGGAAATGGCCTGTGTCCTTCCCAGATACCCGATGACTTTGTGGACATCGTCCCTCCTGACGACCGGAAGCCGCCCGATGTCGTGCTTCAGCATTCTTACGACGGCTTCATATAGCGACTCGCCTGCAAAGGCCAGGACCAGTTCCTTGCTCCCCGCCTGGAGGACTGTGCACTCGGCGTCACCTTTTTCAACGGCCCTCCGCGCATCTCCGTGGGTTATGATCCCGACAAGCTGTCCCTTCTCATCCACGATCGGAAGAGCCTGATGACGGCTCGCTTCCGCATCGCCGCGCTGAATCCTCTCCCAAAGCTCGCGAACCTTCAAATCAGAGTTGACAGTGGGAACGACGGGATCCATCACCTCCGACACGGGGACCCGTTTGAAAATGTCGGCTTCATAATCCTGCGGTATCAGGAATCCTCGCCGCGCAAGTTTCTCGGTCACGACTGAGTTCCTGTAAAGCACGTATGCTACGCCCGATGCGACCACTCCGACGATCATTAGAGGGAGTACAGAATTGAAATTGTGCGTTATTTCAAGGGGGAATATGATGAATGCAAAAGTGGACCTCACCGAAGCGCCGAAGACTGCACCCATGCCGACAAGCGCAAAGGCCCCGGGTGAAAGGTTTGCTCCGGGGATTATACGGTTAACAAGCATCGCAAAGACGCCGCCAACCGCAGCTCCTATCATGAAGACCGGGGCGAGAAGGCCGCCGGATGTTCTGGTACCGAGTGAAAGGATCAGCGCCAGAAACTTAGACAGTAGGATTACCAGGAGGAAGGAGAGGACGAATTGATTCTGTAGTATCGCCCCGATCGTGTCGTATCCCGGTCCGAAAATCCTCGGAACAAAAAAACCGAGTACACCAACTCCCAGGGCACCGATTGAGGGAAGGACATATGGACTGAGGTGAAGCTTCTCAAACTGATCCTCGGTCCAATAGAGAACCTTTATGAAAAAGACAGCCACAAGTCCGCAAATGATCCCCAGGGCGATATAGTATGGGAGATCCCCAGGGAGACCGAATCTCATCGACCCGATGGGAAACATGACGTTCGATGGCATCAGCGCGTTTCTGACCGTGGTCGCCAGGCTCGTTGCTATGACAAGGGGAATGAACGACCTGGTACGAAACTCGAAGAGAAGGATTTCGATCGCCATGATGACTCCGGAAATCGGGGTGCCGAACGTGGCAGCCAAACCGGCAGCGGATCCGCACGCAAGAAGAATCCTCCTTTCCGATTCGGTAGTTTTCATAAGCTGGCCGATGAAGGAGCCCACCGCGCCACCGGTCTGGATGATCGGGCCTTCGGCGCCGAAAGGTCCACCGGTACCGATTACAATTGCTGCCGAGAGCGGTTTCCACAAAGCCACCTTCCCGGAGATCTTACTTTCCTTCGAGATTACCGCCTCAAGCGCCTCGGGGAGTCCGTGTCCCTGTATTTCCGACGTTCCGTATTTCGACATGAATCCGACAAGGATGCCTCCCACGACAGGCATCAGTACCGCCAGGACGCCGATACGGGTGTTCACTTCACTTACAAAGAGGAAAGAAACCTTGTGGTAGAATACAAGGTTCGTTATGAGCGCTATAAGATGGTACAGGACGTACATGATAAGACCGGTACCTATTCCGATCGCCGCGGCCAGAAGGGAAATGTACAAGAGTCTGGATCCGGAGTCCTGATTTATTGAGTCCTCTATGAACATTGAAAACTTCTTTGGTTTATGATCAAATAGTTAATCGAATGTCGTGAAAGGTAGTTCTCGCCGACCTGTTGAGAAAGTAAACATTATTTGTTTAGTCAAAGTTCAATCGCGGTGACCAGAGTCGGATGAAATGCCAGAGCTCCGAATTTGATTTAAAGTGCCTATTTCTGTTATATTTTTTAGCAGTTACAGTGAATTCAATCGAAAATACTCTGGAAAGAGGTTCCTAAGGACCAAACTTCTTAAGAATTCTTTTTCTATCCGGGCACACCGTAACACGGTGAGCTCTTCCAAAAGTCTCAGGAGAGAAAATGGCTGAACTAAAAAAATATGATCTTGTGGTTCTCGGCGGCGGTCCAGGTGGTTATGTTGCCGCTATCAGAGCTGCGCAACTAGGAATGAAGGTCGGCTGTGTCGAGCGCGACAAACTTGGAGGCATATGCCTGAACTGGGGATGTATCCCGTCGAAGGCACTCCTGAAGAGCGCAGAGGTGATGTGGAATTTTAAAGAATCGAAAGAGTACGGTATCAGCTACGATAATCTGGTGGTAGATTTCAAGAAGGTCATCAAACGCAGCCGGGATGCCGCGAACAGGCTTTCAAACGGCGTCGAATATTTGTTCAAAAAGAATAAGATCGAGAAAGTAAGCGGGTTCGGAAAGTTCATTTCAAATAACAAATTGTCGGTACTCGACTCGTACGGAAAAGAAGTAGCGCAGGTCGAGGGGAAGAATATCATAATTTCCACTGGAGCACGTCCGCGAGAACTACCGGGCATCAAGATCGACAGGAAGAAAGTGATAACGAGCACCGAGGCCATGATCCTTGAGGCGATTCCGAAGGAAATGATAATCATCGGTGCGGGAGCGATCGGTGCGGAGTTCGCGTATTTCTACAACGCGTTCGGCTCTAAAGTAACCCTGATCGAGATGATGCCGAATTTACTCCCCATCGAGGATGCCGAGGTGACCGCTCAGCTTGAAAGGGAGTTCAAGAAGCAGGGAATCGAGATCATGACCGACACGAAGGTGGAGTCCGCTGCCACTGTCGGGAGCGGTGTGCAGGTGAAGGTCGCCAACAAGAAAGGTTCGCAGACACTTAAGGGAGACATCGCGCTTGTTGCAATCGGGATCCAGGGTAACTCGGACGGCATCGGCCTGGAACAGATAGGAGTTCAGACAGAGAAGTCGTGGGTGAAAGTGGACAAGACCGACTACAAGACGGGCGTTCCCGCTGTCTACGCGATCGGAGATGTGATTGGAGCCCCGTGGCTGGCGCATGTCGCTTCCGCGGAAGGCATCAGATGTGTTGAAGGAATCGCGGGCGTCGAGACAGAGGTGCTCGATTACAACAGCATACCCGGGTGCACATACTGCCAGCCCCAGGTGGCAAGCATCGGCTTCACCGAGGCAAAGGCAAAAGAGCTCGGATATGAAACTAAGATTGGACGCTTTCCGTTCACAGCTAATGGAAAAGCAATTGCAACAAACGAGGCTGTCGGCTTCGTGAAACTCATTTTTGACGCAAAATACGGCGAGCTGCTCGGTGCGCACATCATCGGGCACGGCGCTACGGAATTGATTGCAGAACTGGGCGTTGCCAAGAAGCTGGAGACGACGCCGCACGAGATCATCCGGACAGTTCACGCTCACCCAACGCTGAGCGAATCGGTGATGGAAGCGGCGGAAGACGCGCTCGGTCACGCAATAGATATTTGAGCGAAGTTGAAGAGATCGACACTGATCGACATAGGCAGGACAGATTATGCGTACGCCTGGGACCTTCAGAAGTATCTCCTCGCGGAGAGAATCGAGGGAAAAATCCCGGACACCTTCATTTTCACCGAGCATAACAACACCTACACGATAGGCAAGTCCGGGGGCGACGATCATCTTCTCGCCTCCGAGAGTGAACTCCGTGAAAAAGAGATAGCGCTCTTCAGGATCGACCGCGGCGGTGACATTACTTATCACGGTCCGGGACAGATAGTCTGCTATCCCATAATCGATCTCAACGGATATTACCGCGACATACACAGGTACCTTCGCGATCTCGAAGAAGTGATAATAAGGACCCTGAAGCGCTATTCGGTTGAGTCCTACAGGGAACCTGATTACACCGGCGTCTGGGTTTCGGGGGAAAAAATCTGCGCGATCGGAGTCAAGGTAAGTCATTGGGTTACGATGCACGGATTTGCATTCAACGTAAACACGGATCTTTCCTATTTCGGACGGATCATACCATGCGGTATTTTTCACAAAGGAGTCACGTCGCTATCACAGGTCCTCGAACGTCCCATCGATGTATCTGGCGTCAAGGGAGTGATAGCACGAGAGCTTGCGGGAGTATTTCAAACAGAGGTAGAACCCGCGAGCTTCGAACAGTTCATTGAACGATATCATATAGAGCCATCGCTCACGGGGTCTCCGCTTCGTGCAGGCGAAGGCAGGATGGAGAATGAACATGCCTCCACTTAAGCCGGAAGGACATAAGAACCAATCGGGCAACGAGACCAAGCAGGCCGCAAACACCGGCAGCAACCGACACTCGAACGGAAAAGACACCCTTACCATTGAAGCGTTTCCCGGTCCTCTGACTCATGAACAGCTTGTTTCTTCATATAAATTGATGCTCCTCGCAAGAAGGCTCGACGAGAAAGAACTCGCCCTGCTGAAACAGGGGAAAGCCTTCTTTCACATCGGAGGGTCAGGACACGAAGCCGTCCAGGTGGCTTGTGCCATGAACCTAAAGCCCGGCCACGACTGGGCATATCCATACTACCGCGGGCTTGCGTTCGCGATCGGTCTCGGGTTCACCCCGGAAGAGATAATGCTCGCGCAGCTTCACCGCGCCGAAGACATAATGACAGGGGGCAGGCAGATGCCGGGCCACTACGGCAAGCCTGCGCTGAACGTCCCGACCCAGTCGAGTCCCACAGGGACTCAGTATTTGCAGGCTGTCGGTACTGCGCTCGGATGTGTGCGTGAAAATAAGGGACAGGTAGTTTACGTTTCTTCGGGCGAGGGCGCGACGAGCGAAGGCGAGTTTGCAGAAGCGCTCAACTGGGCATCGCGCGAAAAACTTCCAGTGGTGTTCTGTATCGAAGACAACCATTATGCGATCAGTGTTCCCGAATGGCAACAGACCGCAGGGGGATCCGTTTACGAGATCGTACAGGGCTACGCCAACCTGGCGAGGTACAAAGTAGACGGGACGGATTTCATCAGGAGTTATTCGGTTTCAAAGGAAGCCATTGAGCGCGCCCGGCGGGGAGACGGACCGAGCGTCATCGTAGCAGATGTCGTCCGCCTTCTTTCGCACTCCTCCTCAGACGACGACAGGAAATATCGTCCGAAGGATGAATTGGAGAGAGACCATGCCAGGGATCCTCTCCGCGTGATGGAGAATATTCTCACCGGCGGGAAGATTTTGACAAGCGATGAAGTCGATTCGATCCAGAAGGAAGTGAAGAGAAGGGTCGACGATGCGGCGGATTGGGCGGAATCACGCCCGCTGCCCGACATTGCCAGCGTAACAGATCATGTTTACGCCGATCCGGCGAAGTATTCGAGTTTCGAGTTCGAGAAAAGCATCCCTTCCGGCAAGCCGATCGTGATGGTGGATGCCATCAACCATGCTCTTCACGAGGAGATGCTGAGAGATCCCAGGGTGATGGTCTGGGGAGAAGACGTAGAGGACAGGAAGGGAGGAGTATTCACCGCAACGAAGGGGCTCTCGACGAAATTCGGCCGCGAAAGAGTTTTCAACTCGCAGCTTGCCGAAGCGAGCATAATCGGCGCGGCGTTCGGTGCGGCGGTCCGGGGCTTCAAACCGGTGGTAGAAATCCAATTCGGCGATTACATATTTCCAGCGATGATGCAGATCAGGAACGAAGTGGCCATGATGAGATACCGCTCGAACAATAACTGGTCCAGCGCCATGGTGATCAGGGTTCCCGTCGGCGGCTATATCCACGGTGGACACTACCACAGCCAGAATATCGAGAGCATCTTCAGCCATTGTCCCGGACTATACATAGCTTATCCTTCCACGTCCGGCGATGCGAAGGGTCTTCTGAAAACTGCGATAAGGCTCGAAGATCCGGTCATGTTCCTGGAACACAAGGGACTATACCGCCAGAGCTATGCGATGAGCCCGGAGCCTGACGCGGATTATCTCGTTCCTTTCGGAAAGGCGGCTGTTCGTCGTGAAGGGAAGGATATCTCGGTGATTACTTACGGTGCGATGGTCTACTTTGCGCTGAATGCCGCGAAGAAAATGGCGGAGCGCGGTGTAGAGGTTGAAGTCATCGACCTGCGCACACTCGTGCCTCTCGACGAAGAGAGCATTATTCAGAGTTTGAAAAAGACGAACAGAGTGCTCGTAGTCAGTGAAGACACCAGGACGAGCGGATTTGCCGCGGAGCTTTCAAGCATTGTCGCGGAAAAGGCGTTCGAATATCTCGACGCTCCCATCCGCAGGATCACGGCGAACGATTCCCCCGTCCCTTACTGCCCGCCTCTCGAACAGGCGGTACTTCCCAGTGAAGCGAAGATTCTGAAAGTCCTCGAAGAATTGGCAGCCTACTAAGGAGGGGAAAAGATGCAGGTCGAAGTTTTGATGCCGAAAATGGGCGAGAGCATAACGGAAGGGAAGATCGTAAAGTGGCACAAGAAAGCGGGAGATAAAATTGAGCGCGACGAGGTCCTGCTCGAGATAAGCACCGACAAGGTGGACACGGAGATCCCTTCTTCGGCTGCCGGCATCCTCTCGAAAATCATCACGCAGGAACAGGAAACGGTGTCAGTCGGTTCGGTGATCGCATTCATCGAGACGGACATATCGCGCGTAGAGACTGCTGAATCAGTTTCGGCCGGTACCGACGTGGAAGCAGAAAGCAGCAGGGAGCACATTTCAGGGCGCGCCGCAACAAAGGCGCCGGCTCCCGGCAAGAACGGCGACAGATTCTATTCCCCGCTAGTGAGGAGCATGGCCAAGGCGGAAGGCATATCGGTCGATGAGCTCACCTCTGTCGACGGAAGCGGTGCAGGCGGAAGGGTCACAAAGGAAGACATAAAAAGATACATCGAAAACCGTACCACCACGGGAAAAGTATCGCGGATCCCCGCCCAGAGGGAGCCCGGTCCCGTTTCGGTGCAGACGAGCTACGATGCCAATCGCGACCAGGTCATCCCGATAGACAACATGCGGCAGCGCATCATGGACCATATGGTGGCCAGCCGCGACACATCCGTCCATGTTGCGGCCATAACGGAAGTGGACATGACGAGAATTGCAGGCTTCATCTCCGACAAGGGGAAGGAGTTCGAGAAGAACGAAGGCTTCAAGCTCACGTATATGCCTTTCATCGCGCACGCGAGTGTGCGCGCTTTGAAAGATTTTCCGCTGGTAAACAGCAGCGTCGGTGACAATGCCGTCGTACGTCACAATTACGTCAACATAGGAATTGCGGTCGCCATCGAGACTACCGGGCTCCTGGTTCCGGTCGTGAAAGGGGCTGACGAAAAGAGTGTTACCGGCCTCGCGAGAGCGATCTACGATCTGGCGAAGCGCGCGAGAACGAAGCGGCTTACCGGCGAAGATACCATAGGTTCGACGTTTTCAATAACGAACTACGGTGTCTTCGGCAACCTGATGGGTACGCCGATAATCAACCAGCCGAACGTGGCGATCCTCGGGGTCGGCGCCGTAAAGAAGAGACCTGTGGTCATTAACGACGCCATCGCGATAAGGCAGATGGGATTCCTCACCCTTTCGTTCGATCACCGTCTTGTCGACGGCGCGCTCGGAGGGCGATTTCTCGAGAAGATCGTGTATTACCTTGAAAACTTTGAAACAGAAAAGATGTTTTAGCCATGATAGATATAAGCGGGAAAATACTGGAGAAAGAAAAGCCTCAGCCGCGGAGACCGGAATGGATAAGGGCGAAGCTCCCTTACGGCGAGAATTACACTAAGTTGCTGCACCTCATGAGAGGGAAAGAGCTGCACACCGTCTGCGAAGAAGCGCGCTGCCCGAACCTCGGCGAATGCTGGGGACGAGGGACGGCCACATTCATGATTCTCGGAGATGTCTGCACAAGAAGCTGCGGATTCTGCGCGGTTAAGACCGGCAGGCCGACCGTCCTCGACACGGATGAACCGAGACGCGTCGCCGATGCGGTCGCATCGATGAAACTCAAGCACGTGGTCATAACATCGGTTAACCGCGACGAACTCAATGACGGAGGCGCGTCGATATTCGCCGAGACGATCAGGCAGATAAGGATACGCGATCCGAAGTGCAGAATTGAAGTACTCATACCTGATTTCAAGGGCGACAAGTTGGCGATGGACATCGTGGTCGATGCGGCGCCGGACATTCTCAATCACAATCTCGAGACAGTCCCTCGCCTGTACAGCGTCGTACGGCCGCAGGCGAAATACGAGCGGTCGCTGGAAGTTTTGAATTATTTCAAAGAACACGGTCTGGTGACAAAGACCGGCGTGATGGTCGGGATCGGGGAGAAGCCGGAGGAAATCATCGAGGTAATGAAGGATATGCGAAGGTCCGACGTGGATATCCTTACCGTCGGACAATACCTTCAGCCCACGAAGGAACATCTTCCGATCGATCGCTACGTCACACCGGACGAGTTCGCTATGTACAGGAAGAACGGGTTAGAGATGGGATTCAAATACGTAGAATCAGGACCTCTGGTTCGAAGTTCGTACCATGCCGACGAACAAATAGTAATCTAAATGCAAAGACGCCACACGCGTCTCAACAAGGAGAACAGAATAGATGAGTGACTACGCTGTGCAAACCAATACGGAAGAATATCTCAGCTTAGGTAGAAATAAATTGGTAGAAATGTACCACACAATGGTACTGATCAGGCGTTTCGAAGAATCGGCAGCGAAAGCATATAGCCAGCAGAAGATCGGAGGTTTTCTTCATCTTTACATCGGTCAGGAAGCCGTGGCGGTAGGTTCGATTGCCGCCATTCACAAGGAAGATTACATCATCACGGCATACCGCGATCACGGTCATGCGATCGCGCGCGGTACCGATCCGAGGATTCTCATGGCGGAGCTCTTCGGGAAATATACAGGCTCCAGCAAGGGGAAAGGCGGATCGATGCACTTCTTCGATGCCGAAAGGAAAATGCTCGGCGGTCACGCAATCGTCGGCGCGCAGGTGCCGCTCGGGACCGGCATCGCGTTCAAGGCGAAGTACAGGAAGGAAGACGCCGTATGTCTCACGTATCTCGGAGACGCGGCGATGAACCAGGGCGCTTTTCACGAGGCGCTGAACCTCGCCGGCCTGTGGAAGCTTCCTGTAGTCTACATTGTCGAGAACAACATGTACGGCATGGGCACGGCAGTCGAAAGAGCATCAGCCGTAACCGAACTTTCGAAACGCGGCTCCGCGTACGGTATTGAGGGGATGGTGGCGGATGGAATGAATGTCTTTGCGGTTTACGACGCCGTTAAGGAAGCTGCAAAGAAAGCCCGTGAGCTGAGCCTCCCGACTCTTCTCGAGGTGCGGACCTATCGCTATCGCGGGCACTCGATGTCCGATCCGGACTCCATCTACAGGACGAAGCAGGAGATCGAGGAAGAGAAGCGCCGGGATCCTCTGGAGCAGATGAAGAAGTTCCTTCTCGATGAGAAGATCGCGACGCAAAAAGAAATAGACCGCGTCGACGAGGAAGTGAAGCAGACGGTCGCGGAATGCGTGGAGTTCGCTGAAAACAGCCCCGAACCTCCGCTCGAATCAATGTATGACGACATTTACGTTCAATAGGAGTCTCAATAGATGCCAGAATTATCTTTCAGAGAAGCAATAAATCAAGCAATCGCGGAGGAGATGGAACGCGACGATTCCATTTTCATAGTAGGCGAGGAAGTCGCAAAATACCAGGGTGCTTACAAAGTGACCCAGGGCCTTCTTCAGAAATTCGGTGAGCAGCGGGTTATCGACGCTCCAATTTCGGAATCCGGTTTCACGGGGCTGGGCGTAGGTGCGGCTATGGTCGGACTTCGGCCCATCGTCGAAGTCATGACATTCAATTTTTCTCTCGTGGCCATCGACCAGATCATCAACAACGCGGCAAAGATGCGCCATATGTCGGGAGGACAGCTTAAGGTTCCTCTAGTCATCCGGGGACCGAACGGTCCTGCGCACCAGCTTGCAGCCACACACTCGCAGGCGCTTGAAAGTATTTTCGCCCACATACCGGGTCTCAAAGTTGTGGTACCTGGAACGCCGAAGGACGCCAAGGGGCTGCTGAAATCCGCAATCCGCGACGACAACCCGGTGATATTTATGGAAAGCGAAGTGATGTACGGTTTGAAGGGGGAGGTCCCTGAAGGCGAGTACACGATTCCCTTGGGGAAGACTGACGTGAAGCGCGAAGGCAAAGACATCACAATCATCGCGTACGGCAAGATGGTAAACCTTGCGATGGAGGCAGCAAAGTCCCTCTCTTCGGATGGAATCGAAGCGGAAGTTGTGGACCCGATGACGGTGCGACCTCTCGACGACGAGCCGATGATAGAAAGCGTCAAAAAGACAAATCGCTGCATCGTCGTCTCCGAGGCCTGGCCGTTCGCCAGCGTAGCCAGCGAAATAGGCTATCGGATTTCCTCCAAGGCATTCGACTATCTCGACGCGCCTGTCGGTCTGGTAACCGCCGAAGACGTCCCGATGCCATATAACAAGATTCTCGAGCATAACGCTCTTCCCACAATCGAAAAAATCCTGAACGCTGCCAACAGCGTGCTCTACAAAAAGTGAGGTTTTACTGATGGCAATTAAGATCCAGATGCCCAAGCTGAGCGACACGATGGATACGGGCAGAATAATTAAATGGCTGAAAAAGGAAGGCGATAAAGTTTCACCGGGCGACGTACTCGCGGAAGTAGAGACCGATAAAGCCAACATGGACATGGAGGCTTACGATGAAGGAACGCTTCTGAAGATTGTCGCGAAAGAGGGGGACAGGGTCCCGATCGGAGGACTGATCGGTATCCTAGGTGACGCCGGCGAAGACATATCGACTATCACCAGCGGAGCTCCCACTCCGTCAGCGCCGAAGGAAGAAGTCAAGGCGAAACCACCTGCTGCGGCATCTAACCTCGGAGCACACACTGCGCCGGCAGAGGTTGCAACTCCACCCGCCCCGGAACCTGCGGCTCCAAACAAAGGAAACGGCAGGCTCAAAGCTTCGCCGCTCGCGAAGAGACTGGCGAGCGACAAGGGAATAGATCTTTCTGCCGTCACGGGATCCGGCACGGCCGGAAGGATCGTAAAGAGGGATATCGAGTCATTCGTCCCCGGCCCGGGTTCAAGACGAACCGGGGTTTCATCCGGCGAATATCACGACGAGCCACTCTCCATGATGCGGGAAGCCATAGCAAAGCGTCTCAGCCAGAGCAACGTTGAGGCGCCGCACTTTTTCGTGACGGTTGAAGTCGCCATGGAGAACGCTATTTCATTCCGGGACTCGCTGAACGCTTTCGACGAGGAAAACAAAACCAGTTTCAACGACATTATCGTCAAAGCGTGTGCGGTTGCACTTCAGAAACATCCAGAGGTGAACGCAACGTTCATGCAGGACAAGATCAGGATGTTCGGCGACGTTCATATCGGTGTGGCGGTCGCTTTGGAAGATGGCCTAATCACTCCAGTCATCCGGGACGCCGACAAGAAGGGAATACGTGACATTTCAATAGAGTCCAAGGACCTTGCTGCTCGCGCACGTTCAAGGAAGCTTAAACCCGAAGAATATTCAGGGAGCACCTTCACCGTTAGTAACCTTGGAATGTTCGGCGTCGATGAATTCACGGCGATCATTAATCCGCCAGAGGCTGCCATACTCGCAATCGGGAGCATAGTGGACAAGCCGGTCGTCGAGAATGGACAGATCAAGATTGGGAAGCGAATGAGGATGACACTTTCTTCCGATCATCGTGTCGTAGACGGCGCCCTTGCCGCAAAGTTCATGCAGACACTCAGGAAGATACTGGAGAATCCGGCCAGCCTCGCACTTTAGTAGTTCTCTTGCCGGGAGGATATACTCTGATCCCGGCATTTCTTTTCCCCTCCGGAGTGTATTGTAATTCCGGTACCATCAGATATATTGAATGAGAGTGCCCGAGTGTGACACCATGACACTCGTATCGTGGAACTAACGTACCAATAATTATTTGAGGGTTTATCCATGTTGACTTACATCCAGGGCATTGTGCTTGGAATTCTGCAGGGCGTCACCGAGCTCTTTCCCATTTCGAGCCTCGGCCACAGCGTTATAATTCCTCAGCTCCTTGGGTGGAAGCTCGACCAGAAAAGCCCTTTCTTTCTCATGTTCCTTGTCGCCACTCACACGGCAACTGCAATAGTCCTCCTTCTCTTTTTCTGGAAAGACTGGGTGCGTATCGTCTCGGGATTTTTCCGCTCAGTGAAGCAGAAGGGTGTAGGCGCCGATGACGTGGACGCGAGAGTCGCTTGGCTTCTTATCATCGGCACAATACCGGCTGGACTGGTCGGACTCCTCTTCAAGCACTTCATAAGGGTACAGCTTCTGTCGGGATATTTCGCGGCGATTTTCCTTGCTCTAAACGGCGTACTGCTTTTCGGTGCCGAGCTGCTTCGACGAAAGGCTCCCTTGAGCGATGCGGCAAGCAGCGACCAGCGAATAGCCAAAATGTCCTGGTGGCAGGGATTCAAAGTAGGGGTAATGCAGGTGCTCGCTCTGATGCCGGGCTTTTCGAGGACTGGGTCCACGATAGCCGGTTCGCTGTTGGTGGGCCTCTCACACGAAGACGCTGTAAGGTTCTCTTTCCTGCTTTCAACGCCGATCATAGCCGCCGCCGCAGCACTTGAGCTCCCGAAGCTGCTGGCGTCCGGCAACTTCTCGGCAATGGGCGTGTCTCTTGCCGGCGGACTTTGCGCGGCACTGTTCTCGTTCCTTTCTGTGAAATTCCTCACGGCCTACTTCAAAACCGAGAACAGACGTCTGACACCTTTCGCCGCTTATTGTTTCCTCTTCGGGCTCGGAGCGCTCATTTTCTATCTGCATTAAGGAAGCCCTCTCTATCGAATTGCGTATATCGGCCCTCGAATCGCGAATTTAGATTCGAGAACATCGACGCAAGTCTCTGTAAACCCCAACTGTATGACGCTGCGCCGCTGTGAGATTCTATTGCATTCCGGCGATTTGAATTTCAGACTAAGTTGCTAAATTGCTCGCATGGCAGAACGCAAAATTATATGTTTCGGAGAGATACTCTGGGACTCCATGCCCGCCGGCCTATTTCTCGGCGGTGCCCCATTCAACGTAGCTCACGATCTGCATCAGCTCGGCATTGACAGTCTGATAATAAGCAGAGTGGGGGACGACGTACTCGGACGGGAAATATTGAGGCGGCTCAGCATTGAAGGAATGGCGACGGAATTCGTAGGAATCGACGAGAGCCTCCCGACCGGCTTCGTTGAGGTGACTTTCGATCGGGAATGGAACCCTTCATATAAAATCGTGGAACCGGCGGCGTGGGACTGTATTTCGATCGATGAGAAACTGGTACTAGAAGTGAGTAAAGCGGAAATGTTTGTGTTCGGTACACTTGCTTGCAGAAACCGAAGTAGCAGGGAATCGCTAAGAGCCCTTCTGAAATCGGCACCTACCAAGGTGCTGGATATTAACATTCGCCCGGGGGCGATTTCAAAAGAAATCACCGAAGAGCTTTTGCTTTCGGCAGACATAGTAAAAGTGAATTCCTCAGAGATGAAAGTATTAATGCGGTGGTTCAATCTGCCGGACAACGACCGCGAAGCTGCAGAGGCCATCGCGAAGACTTTCTCGTGTAACCTGGTCTGCATCTCGATGGGACCGGACGGAGGAAGCCTGTGGCATGACGGCCGATGGGTACGCCATCCCGGATTTAGAGTAAACGTTCGGAGCAGTGTCGGTGCCGGAGATGCTTTTCTGGCGGGGCTTCTCAGTGCCCTTAAAGAGGGAAGGAGCGATGAGGAGATACTCGAGACGGCAAATTTAATGGGAGCTTATGCGGTGACTAAGATGGAAGCTGCGCCGGAATTCAATATGGGCGAAATCGAGCTCGTACGGAACGGTGGAAGAGAGATATCGTGACTCGGTGACGGTAAAGAAGTGAAAACCCGTTGACACTGGAACTCCGGAGATGGAGGGACGGATGTTCGTTGACTATTTAATCTGATATACCGTTTGCCACATTTGTGTAAATCCTCGCTGCGCACATCAACCGATTCCAACTGTTGAAGAATTACGTCGAACCTATTATCTTTTGTCGTTGCATTAAGGTATCCATTCAACTTGCCTTTAGACGCACGGGCCCTTAGCTCAGTTGGTTAGAGCAGCTGACTCATAATCAGCGGGTCGGGGGTTCAAGTCCCTCAGGGCCCACAAAATTCCCTCCGTTTGCCGCAATCGTCGTATCACCCAGATACATCCGATATACTAACGGACGATGGTCCAGTAGCGTACTCCGGTTTCCCTCGATTTCCCACCCTATCGATCCCGCGGATAATACCCTCCTGTTTCGGTTACCTAGATTATGAGGTAACGACTTCCTTGCGACTCCGCCACGGTTACCTTTTTTGTGAGTCAATGAGGTTAGAGCTCTCGCGAAGGTAGTGTAATTTAGTGTGAAAATTGAAGAGGGTATGGCGCATAATCCTTTGATGGACGGCGTTTTCTTCAAAATTAGAGTCAAAAAGGTGGTAGACGGCACGACACAGATGGAAATCAAGAGGATACCCATGCTTGTTGTGATCGGAGTAACGTCCACGAAACAGAGAGTTTTCCTGAACATCCAGCAGGGTGATAAAGACTCCGCCACTACATGGCGTGAAATATTCAAAGACCTTGAGCAACGAGGACTTGAAGCATCCGATGTAAAACTCGGTATCATGTCCCGTCACAACTATTTATATGTCGGGATGGCGCAAGGCGCTCAGACGGGCTGCAAGGGCTTGAGAAAATATTCTGTGAGGAATTTCAAAAGGCGAAAGTTCAGAGATGCATCGTGCACGTGATGCGTAATGTTACAACGAAAGCACCGAAGGCGCTTCACCAGGAAGTGACCGACTCGCTCCGCGACATCTTCTACGCCACTGATAGGAAAACGGCAACTGAGAGATACGAGGAGTTTGTTGAGAAGTACGATGGCATCATTCCCAGCGGAGTTGCTTCGCTCAAGCGCAGCATTCAATCATGTCTTACGTTCTACGATTTCCCGGAAGAGGAGTGGGTAAGTTTACGAACCACGAACATCATCGAGCGCGTCAACAAAGAGTTCAAGCGACGAACCCGACCCATGGAGATACTATCCAGTGAAAGATCCTCTTACGTAATCCTCGGCTTCGTCGCATACAAGATGGAAGCAAACTGGAGAAGTGCGCCATTCGGCAAAAGTAATTTGCCAATCCTCAAAAAATTTACACATGACTCTTGACATTACCGCAGGGGCCCTTCATTTCTAATTATCTGCAAGACTTAGACGACACCGGAAGGAACTACTTCAGTTCGGAACCATCACTCCCGCGCACGCTGCTTACGATCGCGTCAGAGTATCTCGCGATGTTTTCCCTTCGCTAACGGTGAGGAGACGGGGAGATGTACACTCTCCCTCCGTTAAGAAAGGATAAGATCGTACCTCTGCTCCCTCACTGGCTTGCCGAACGCGACGGAATCTTTTTCCTGCGTCAGTCTAAATCCCGCCCGCTTATAAAGAAACGCCGCAGCAGTCAGTTCGTGAGTGGTCCACAGATATGATTTCTTGTATCCGCAGTCTTTAAGGAAGTGGATGTAGAGATTGATTAGTTTGGAACCGAGGCCTACCCCTCTGAATGCCGGATCGACCAGAAAATATCTTAGCTGTGCCGAGTCTCCTCGATTCATCAGGAGTAGAAATCCGACAATTGTTCCGTCATGTTCGCATATCCAAACGCGGCTGGTTTGGGGATCATACTGCCGGTAGAATTCGCTAAGACCCTCAGCGACGTAATTCTCGAATTGGATCCCGTAACCGTACTCGTGCCCGTACAGTTTGCCGTGCATGTGAATAACATACCCGATATCGCCGGGACGCAGATCCGTGCGAATCTTAATCTCCGCCAATTCTACTTCATCCTTCATCCTAAACGGTCTCCTTTCCGGGTTAACTGAGGTGAACTTCGTTGGAGTGTCACCCTTTCGACAAGAGTGCCTGTATGCGGTCCATTAAGTCGACCAGCTCATGAAACTCCTCGTCAGAAAGCTTACCAACGGCTCTGGAAATTGACTCGCTCGAACTTCTGTCGAGTTTCGCGAATTCCTTTTTCCCTTTTTCAGTCAAGACAATTATGCTCCTTCTGGCGTCGTGTTTTGAGCGGCTTCTTTTCACCAGGCCTCTCCTCGTAAACCGCGCGATCATTCGGCTAAGATACCCCTCATCTATCTCTAAGTGTGCCATTATTTTCCTGGCGGAACAATCCTCCATATGGCTGATTTCGTAGAGCACGCGCGCCTCTGTCAGTGAATGCGGGGAATCGAGTATGTGCCGGTCGACTACTCCTATGAAATTCGTATAGAAGCGGTTGAAGCCTCTCATTTTCGCGATGAGTTCGTCGTCGTTTTTCATATGCAAAACATACCCACAGTACTTGACATAGTCAAGTATCCAGTGCGGCCGGCCATATTTAATGGGCCATCCACCTTTCTGGAAACGGATCTAATTATCCGTTTCTGGGACGGTACGGAAGAACGAAATTCGAAATCGCAGAAGCGATAGTTTGTATTACAACAGATGACTGATGCTAAAGGGGTTCCTTTGTCATAGTGAACAGAAGCCACACAAGGCGTCTATTGCCGATGTGGGAGATGTGTCTTGCGCCGACTAACTGACCGGACTGACTCAGACGCAGGTTGTAACCGGCTGACTTTTCAAGCTGCTTGTAATGTGTGAACCGTTGGATATCGCGGACTTCTCCGAGGAACAAAGCTGCGGTATTGTCGGAGATACCTTCAAGGCTGCGAAGAAGGTCGTACTGGGGGAGTTGGTCTGCAAGATTGTTCAGTTCTGTGAAGACGGCATCCATTTGAGAGGAGATCGACTCGATCAGAGCAATTCATGAATTGACGGAGAGCCGTTCATCATCGGATCTACGGATGTCTAATGTGTGCGTAGCGCATCTCGTGCTTGCTAAAATTCCGTGAATCTCGCATGATCGTGCGAGAAGTTAATGCTTCTGGCAAGTGCCGCTCTCCGGAAACATGGCAGGTTCAAACGACAGTGCCCGTCCAAAGAAACCGGTGAGTCTCACATGATCGATATCGGAACACTATCTCGATCCGGAGCTATCGTCCGTAAAAAGTCTCACAAATCGATATTACTTGTAATCGCCAGCTCCAAATCCTGTCCGCGGCGCCAATTTCTCGCGGATGCCGTTGATCTCAATACTTCTCTTTAGACTTGCTGCTCGCATCTTCTCTTCAGCCGTACTTTGATGTTTCCTTAGTTCGGGATATAATACATCGGCCTCATTGTTGCCGCAGTACTCGGTACAGTGCTGATCATGCTTCAAGACAGGAGGTTGGCCCGAATGGGAAGGCCGGGTGACTTGCCTGACCGGAATCTTCACGACGCTTCTGCGATCAGTATCAACCGTCCCGGTCAATTCTCTTTCCATATCTGCAGTACCGCTCTTCCTGCCTCATCCTGAAGGGGAAAGTAGACGCGGTGTGTCTTTTCATCGACGCTGACTGAGTGAGCGTGCGCGGCCAGGAATCCATTTCCTATTTCCCTGACAGTCTCATCTTTTACGTCGAAGGCGGAAACCACTCCGCTTTCCGAACCCACATAGAGCCGATGATACGTGCTGTCGTAAGCGATAACATCCGGCCCGTCGCCGACTTTCCCGCGCGCAATGACTCTCTTCGTCGACAGGTCGAAGACGACATAGCTTGCATTGTCCTCCCCGGTAATGAATGCATAGTGCGGGTGGTTGATGATATAGAACCCGTGCGGCCCCCCGCATCCTTGCAGATGATAGCGGGCGACAATTTCCAGCGTCTTCGGGTCGATCTCAACCAACGCACTGAGGGTCTGTACTGTCGAATAAATCATCTTTGAAACAGGATCGAAATGCGTGTTCCCGACATGCCCTCCCATACGAATATTCGTGATGACCCTGTCGTTCAGCGCATCGAATACAGTAACGATGCTGCCGAACTCGCATGAGACGAAAACTCTCTTCATTTCAGGATCGTACGCTATTCCGTCGGGGAAGGAGCCTGTCGGCACCGTCGCGATGATTTTCAGCGACGTTTCATCGATTACATAGATCCTGTTTGCCGCACTCGCCGAGACATAAACCCTGTTCAGTTCCGGGACTGCTAAGATTCCCGTCGGCCTCGGGATGTCTCTTACGTTGCCGACAACTTTGTTCGAGTCGAGATCATAAACGGTCATCACATTTGCACCCATGTGGGAGATGAATAGCCTCCTGTGAATCCCGTCTATGGTCTGGTAATCGAAGCGGGAAGTACCGCCGGGCAGCGGAACTTCACCAACCATCTGGAGCTTGAGCTTCCGGACTATTGGTGTCGTTTTCAAACCCTGGCGGGCAGCGCAATACGACGGAATGGTTTGAAACCCCAGGACCAGAAGGGAAACGAGAACTGTGAGGAGATGATTTCTCTCTAACATGATGTGCTGCGCTCCTGTCTAAAAACCCGAACTCGATGAAGTTAGTAATCCTGTCAACGTTAAGCGGTCGTTGCAGGAATGTCAATTGCCGGTTGTGTATTCGCCTTATCGCTTCAATGCGGATGTCTGTGATGTATGTCGGGGTAATGCGGATGGGTATGTGTAATCGCTCCGTGTGTGTGTTCATGTGAATGAGGCTCAGCCTGGTCGATATCTCCGTCGTGCTCATGCTGGTGGTGCTCGTCGTGGACATGCCGATGGCTGTGCGTGATCGCTTCATGAATGTGTTCATGCGAATGCCGTTCCGTGAGATGGAGCCACACCCCCGTGCCCATGAACAACGCGGCGAAAAGTAATGACGCGCGTGGAAATTCGCGTAAAAGGAATATGGAGACTGTCGCTCCAATGAACGGAGCGAGCGAGAAGTAGGCGCTGGTACGTGCCGTCCCGACCCGCCTCAGTGCAAAGACGAACATGACGAGACTGATGCCGTAGCAGAAGAAGCCCACCAGCATCGAGGCAGCTATGGAAATTATCGGCGGGAGTGTCGCGCCCAACAAGACCGCGATAACAAGATTTGCGCTTCCCGCCGCAATACCTTTGATTGCCGCAATCTGCACCGGGTCGCTTGCCGATACTTTCTGTGTGAAGTTGTTGTCGATTCCCCAGCAGAGGCAGGCGGCAACGACGGCGATTGAACCTGAGGATAATGTCGTTCCTTTGCTGCCGTGAAAGGAGAGGAGTACACCTCCGGCGAGAATGAAGACCATTCCGATCGCGATGCGCCGGTCGAAATTCTCTCGGAATATGAACCATGCAAGTGCTACCGTGAAGACAGATTCCATGTTAAGCAGAAGTGAGGCGCTTGAAGCAGTCGTTGTGCTTAACCCTATCATCAGAAGCACTGGGCCGAGGATGCCCCCGAAGAACGATGCCGCCGCCAGCCACGGTATGTCTTTTCTTGCTATCGGTGCTTCCGCTTTCGTACGTCTTCGGCGGACAAGATAAAGAAAGGACAGGCCTACTCCGGACCCCAGATAGAAGAGAGCGGCAAGAAGTACGGGAGACACGTTGCCCAGCAAAAGCTTGGCAAACGGAGTGCTCACGCCGAAGAGGAGCGCAGCCAGCAGAGCCGAGCCGACACCGATCGGTAGCGGACCTTCTTTCCTTGAAACAGTCGGGGCATTCATGACGTGTTAAAAATAGATAAAATGGACGAGTGAACTAAGCGGCTGCAGGGAAAAAGGCCTCATTGCGAACAAGCGACCTCAAAACGGGGTAATGTGTCAGTTCAAATTCAACCGCCATGGACGCAAAGGATACATGAAGTGCTCGAAGAACAAATTCAATTCCTTTGCGGTCTTGCGCCTTCATAGCGTTCTCGCGGTAGAAAAAGAGTTCGGGGAATTTCCTGGTCAATGATAATGGCACACTACCCAAAACGGAGGCGCGGCATTTACTGCCCGCTTGAATGAATGCGGGATGACCCTTGAACTAATTCAGAAGGTTATTCTTATGCTACTTCGGGCTGACACCGACTTCTTTTTTGAATACCCTGGAGAAGTACGGCGGATTCTCGAAACCAAGCAGCTCGCGCGCTTTGACCTTTTTGAAGCAGATGATATTGAAGTTGCAGGTGAACTCCAGGTTCCTTCTTGACTACCGTTGCCACATTTCTCCTTCTGTTTTGTTTACTACATCCAGCATACTGAACAAAAGGGCACAGATTTGAACACTTCGAAACGTACAGCGAACAATATGGCATAAGACGAGCCCTCGAAAGTCGGATTGGAAGTGCTCGGAAATGCTGCACCCGTTCGAATTTGTCTTTCTCCAGAAAGTATGATATTCTCATACTTACTGGAGGAGATGTGGAAGCAGGCTTACAAGGCTATATGGACTATTCCTACCTGCTTGAACAGGTGAAGGAGTACGAGTCGCCCAAGGCGAAGATCACCAAACCACCCAATACCTGAGAAGTATTATCTGCTTCACAAACAAATTGGTACCTGGAACAGCGAAGAGTGGCAGAATCTAATAGAGCCATCCCTGAAGGATCAAACAGCACGCCTTGCATATGATTGAACGTGGATATCTCAGCTGACAAATCTAAGCATGGCAAAGCCGACGAAGTAAGACGCGGTGTTGACTTGTTGTTTGGCCCGATACCTTCGCGCAGACTCGGAAGTAGCCTCGGGATCAACAGCATACCCCCCAAGATATGCAGTTATTCCTGCGTCTATTGCCAGATCGGGCTCACCAACTCACTGATGATCAAACGCAGGGAGTTTTTTACGCCAGCTGAAATCTATCGTCGGGCAGAGGCGGGGATTGACGAGTTGCGAATAGCGAATCAAAGTATCGATTATCTCACCTTCGTCCCGGATGGAGAGCCTTCGCTCGACATCAACATTGGCGCAACCATTGAAAAGCTAAAGCCTTTCGGGATCAAGATAGCCGTGATCACCAATGCCTCAATGAATTTCTTGCATCGAGTATGCCCCCTTATGGTCCGCAATTCTGGCCGACGCGATGACTTGTATTCCAGATTTGCCAATACATTCTATGATGATTATCTTGTCTCCCGAACGTAAGTAACCTGCGAGCGAAGAGAACCCTCGACCTCCGCCGGTGCGAAATCATCAGAGCCTGGCTACGATAGATGACGCCGCTTTCCGCGCTTTCATGAGATGGACCACTTCCGGAACATCACTGACAAACTGAAAGAGGGAAATATGCTTCGTCCCTCCGATCGAGATGAGCACTTGCCTCGTTCATTGCATTGGACCAGTTTGCTTGTGAAGGAACTGAACAAACGCGCGGAATGTTGGCACTTGAAAGCAGATCAAACCATACGGTTAGAATTCTGTTGATTGGAAATTACACGCTTGCCTTCACCTTAGGAGAGATTGCCGGTCATAGATGTGTGCTCATCAGTCCTTTGCGAAATCCGAGAATTCTCCGCAATTTTGTCTGTGCCCGGCGAAGGGAGAAAGTCAGAAGAGTCGACACTCCCGGATTGTGCTTTGGTAACGTACACCATCGAGTTGGATACGAAGGCCCAAGATGTAGTTTCCATTCCGGCTGCCCGACACAAGAGGCTGGGGACAGTCACCAGTATCTCTCGATTACAAATATCAGAACCCATTAGTAGCAAACGAGGATATCGTTTGAAATGATGGATTGGTACCACAACATCGCCCTAAACAAGTCCACCAAACCGAACACTATTGTCCGAGAAATATTTTCTTGCGCATGAGATTCCGGTACTTTAAACACTCCCTGGTTCCCGGATTCCTATGGATCCTGGCTATGCTCCTGAGCTTAGAGGGACAAGCCTCGGGAAAAACCAACGGACTCACCAGAGTCCAATCGATCTCCCCGACGAAAAAAGTGATATCGGTTGTGTCTGACAGGGAGAGCGTAATCTCGATGGCAGGAGGAAAGGGAAGCGCTCCATATGTCGCCTTCCCGTTTCTCTCAAGGGGAGCTGTCAGCTATACTGTAACGCGTCTCGGTCCCGAGACATTTAAACTTGGCGGCCCTGCCATGCCTGCAATAGACAGCGCAGAAGGGAGCAAAGCAATCGCCCGGGCAAATTTCAAAAGTCTTACCGATGGCGACGGCGTGCTTCTAAGACAAGTCGGCATAATGCGCGGCGAAAAGGTATTCTCTTTGATTGTCCTCCCTTACCAGTACGATTCGACCACAGGTCAGATAACCTACTTCAAGACCGTCAACGTAACGCTAAACTCCGACGTGGCTTTCCCTTCGACCTTCAATAATCTTTCCGGGGCAATGACCCGTAACGTCGTCAACCAGGTGCAAAGCAACGCGCCGATACCCACCGGCGATTACATAAGGATTGTCGTGGACAAGGACGGCATTTATCATATCACCGGCGAAGAGCTCGATACGGCAGGTGTCAATCTCTCGGGATTCACCAGTCAAAACATGACCCTTTGGAACCACGGGAAGCAGATTCCCATTTATGTTCACACGACAGGCGGGAACGCGTTCACAAAGACCAGTTACTTCGAATTTTACGGAACGGCGAACAGGGTGGACTACTCACAGGGAAGACCCGACTTGTACCTCGATCCTTTCAGCAACGACAACGTATATTTCCTGACCTCGGATTCGACCCAGCGCGCGCAGCGCCTTGTCACGGAAAACGGCGCGCTCGGGCATGCAGGCAACGCAGTCAGCCTCGCTAATTATTCATTCACTGAAAACAAGCATCTGGAAGTCGACCGCGTATTCGAGCGGCTCGATGCCGTCGATCCGGATCAACCTTACGACAGACAGGACCACTGGTTCTGGACCGAGGTGTCGAGCCAGCAGATGGAGACCGAGCCCTTCTTCCTCGCTTACCCCGACACAACCAGCATTCAACCGCTAACGTTGACGGCTGCGTTCCAGGGCATTACACATTTCGGCATACCCGACGAGCACCAGGCCGAGCTGTTCATAAACAACACCCATGTGCTCAGCTCGAATTGGATCAACCAGACGACAAACATAGTCAACGTGGGCGCTTCCGCTAACATCCCGCAGAATGTGCTCCACAACGGCTACAACAATTTCGGGATATACGACGCCAATTCCGGAAATGTCGACGTCTGTACATTTGCCTTCAACTGGGCGGAGCTTCACTACCAGCGGCTTTACGTCGCTCACAACGACTACCTCAAGTTCACGGTGCCGGACAACGCTCAGCCGGGCTACTATGATTTTGTGATCGAACATTTCCAAAATTCCAACATAACCGTTTACAGGCTGAACGATTCCCGGATTACGAATGTCACAATTAAATATCTTAACAACCAGGGAACCGCACAGGGCTATGCGGCCCTTTTTGAAGCTTACGTACAGTCTCCTGCCGATCAATTCATCGCAGTGAGCGACTCCGGGAAATTAAACCCCGTCAGAATCGAAGTCGTTCCGAGAGCGGGCCTCGCTTCCCACGATTATTCTGCCAACTACATCATGATCGCCAGCCGTCAGTTGGATAACGTGAGCGGAAAGCAAAACGATCCGTCGAATCCGGTCGCGAAGCTCGCATCGTGGTACAATTCTCACGGCGTCAAAACCATGGTGGTGAATGCCGTACAGGTCTACGACGCTTTCAACTACGGCATTAAGAGCCCGTATGCGATCCGGTCTTTCATTTCTTATGCCTACCATCACTGGGGAGTGGCTCCCCAATATGTGCTTCTTGTAGGCGCGGGCACTTGGGACTGGAAGAACGGAAACGAATCTGCCGATCTCATCCCCGTAATGATGATGCAAACCTACGAGTTCGGCGCTGCGGCAAGCGATAATTTTTATGCCTGCGTGGACGGCAACGACCCAATTCCCGACGTGGCCGTCGGCAGGATCCCTGCGACAAATGTTTCCCAGGTTCAAACCGCCGTAGATAAGATACTGGCTTATTATTCCAAAAAGAATTACGGCTGGCAAAACACTGCGCTCCTCATAGCAGGTGAGGAAGAGGAATTCCATATTCAAGCCGATTCTGTCGTCAATTCAATGATCCCTCCCCGTTATTTCATAAAGCGTCTCTACACGAGCATCCAGGATCCCGCCGTCGACACGAAGTATTATGGTGTGACTTCGGATCTTGTCAACGATTTCAACCAGGGCGCCGTTCTCGTGAACTATATGGGACATGGCGGCGGCGCTATCTGGGCAGATAACGGCATAATGACCAACGGCGAGGTCTCCGAACTGTCCAACTCCGGCAAATATCCATTCGTTACAAGCATGACCTGCTTCGCCGGGGCATTCGACGGCCAGATCGGGATCCCGCTCTGTTCCACCTTCCTCTTTGCCCAGAACAAAGGCGCAGTCGGGTCGCTGGCATCTGCCGGACTCGGATGGATGTACAATGATTACTACATGGACAGCGAGTTGCTCCCGCTCATCTTCAATCCATCCGACGCCTCACAAAGCGTGGGCACGGATGTCATTCTTGCGAAGGCTGCATACTACGCCGCCTACTCTCCATTCTGGCCCCAGGCGGAAACGATGCTCAACCAGTACAATATCATTGGCGATCCGGCGCTTGTACTCCAGCTCCCTCAAAACAGCCTGACCGTCAGATTGAACTCGTATAATGCCGTCCCCGGTCAGAATGTTTCAGGGACGGTCGCCAACGGCCCGGCGTCCGGCACTGCTCAAATCCAGCTTACCGACAGCGCGGGCGACGTGATCAGCCAGCTGAATGTCAACCTGAACAGTTCCGGTTCCGCCACATTCAGCATCCCTTACAACGGAGGGCTCTCCGCGCAGTCATACGTCAAAGCTTATGCTTTTAACAGCAGTGCGCAATATGCAGGCAATGTGGGGCTCTCGACGTCCGGAACATTCGTCCAGCTCGGAAACTTCGGTATCACTTCAAACGGAATAAGCTTCCGGCTGAACATCCAGGGGCTTGCAAGTTCCACAAGTTCTGCCGTCAGTTCAGTTGCGTTCATCGGAGGAATCTATCCTGCCGGAGGATCCACAGGCAATCCTCCTATTGTCTCGCTTGATGTACCGCTGGCCAGCTCTGCGCCCGATGAATATTCTGCCGCGTACGTCATTTCCTCCGACAGTCTCAAGCCCGGCGAGACGATCTCGGGCTCAATTCGCGCTCAACTGTCGGACGGTAGCACCGCGTCCAGCCAGCAATTCTCATATGTAGTACCCGGTGCGGCAGACATTTCCGCATATCCCAGAACCGGGATCGCGAATGTCAATCCTTCAATGAAAGTAGTGGCGGACAGCGTGATGCGACTCGATGCCGATGTTTACGATTGGGACTCCACGGCAGCCAAGAACGTCCGCGTCGATTTTTACGACGGCGGCAGAAGTTCAGGCAGATATCTCGGGACCACGAGGGTAAGCTTCGATACTACTTCCAGGGAACCGGTCAGCATTCCTGTAACCCTTTCGCCGGGGTCCCACACTTTGTACATGTATATTGTATTCGACAGTCTGAGTGACGGCTACGATTTGAATCCGGCCAACAATTTCGCTTCCAACAATGTAAACGTCGACTACGCGATCGCGAATCAGTCGGGGGTAGTGACACTCGATTCCAATGCGACTCTTTCAGGTGCGCCTCCCGGAGAAATATTCAAGGTAGACACTGCTACACCCACGCTTTATTCCCAACCGCTTATGTCGCTCGCACAAGACCGGAACGGAGAAAGCTACTTTTATACATTTGCATCGCCGTCGAATTCAAAATCCGGCAACTATAGAATCTCGCTGCGCATCAATAATCCCGACTCGGCCACAGCGGCGCAACTCAGCGCTATGGCGCTCTATGAATACGACCCACGAACCAGGACGTTGAACCTCGTCGGCGGAGGGTACGCGAATGGAACCGTATCGGCAAACATAAACACACTTGGCACATTCACTGCGGCTTACTCCTCTAATCGCACCCCGCCCAGGATCACGCTTTCCGTCGGCAACCAGTTCTTCATGGACGGCGATTTCGTGCCACCCAATCCCGTATTTTCCATGACGATGCACGACCAGGACGGGGTAGACCTGAGGACTGGCAGCATAATCGTGCAGGTGGACGGCCAGCCGATAAACCAATCGCTTATCACGCTCCCGGACACTGTCAACAACCCGACTTCGATTACCGCAACCGTGCAGCTTCCACTTACCGATGGTTCACATACCATCGAGGTGACTGCCAGAGACGCAAACGGAAATATCTCCAACCCTGTCTCTGCCGATTTTGTCGTCCAGTCAGATTTCACATTGAGAGTCTACGGAGCTTACCCCGATCCGTTCTCCACCCGAACGTTCATTGCCTTCGAAGTGACATCGGGGAAGCCGATAGATCGAGTGTCGGTAAAGATTTATACCGTCAGTGGAAGACTGGTCAAGACTATGGCATTCCCCAGCGACAATCCGATGGAAGAACTCGGCCTCCTCCAGGGCGGCACCGGTGCACCGACTTCCGTGGGTTATCACGAGGCATGGTGGGACGGAACGGACAATTACGGCAACCAGGTAGCAAACGGAGTTTACTTTTACAAGGTGAGCGTCACGAGCGGAGGCAAGACGATGGTTCACATAGGCAAGATGGCGAGACTGAGATGAAGAAGGTCCTCATTCTCCTCCTGATATTTTCCTCGCTCGCTATCGCGCAGACGACGAAGTACGCCAACAGCTTCCTCGAGATCCCGGTCGGAGCCAAAGGCCTCGGCATGGGAGACGCTTACGTTTCGCTGGCAAACGACGGTACCGCGTTCCATTATAATCCAGCGGGAACCGCGCTGATCGACACGAAAATCCTCTCCATGATGTATTCCTCCCAATACGGCTCCCTGGTGGCACCGCTGGCAAATTTCTTCTTCCTCGGTTACGCACAGAAACTTCAGGGTCTGAATATTTCGATAGATTGGGTCCGGCTTAGCGTCGACAATATACCTGCGGAACCCGACCTAACCATTTACAATTCTCCGGCTGAGAGAGAATATCTCGTCAAGACAGGGACGGGCCTCGGATACTTCAGTAGTGCCGACGACGCGTTCTATTTGAATCTGTCGAAGATGTACAGACTCAATTTCGGTCTCGGCTGGTCTCTTCCGAAACTTCCCATCGAAATTCCGGTGGGCGTCAATTTCAAGGTGATTCACCGAATGCTCGATGGACACGTGGCGTCGGGCGTAGGCATCGACGGCGGTTTCATGATCAGGTTCCCGGCCTGGTCGTTTTTCGAGAGCGGGAAGACGGGAATGTTTTCCTTCGGCATGAACGTCCGCGACATAACCGATACTCGAATT
Source organism: Bacteroidota bacterium (assembly GCA_021811615.1). GTDB lineage: Bacteria > Bacteroidota > Ignavibacteria > Kryptoniales > JAKASW01 > JAKASW01. Next base: position 13,318 of record JAJZNW010000141.1, on the reverse strand, counting down.
GCGTGGGACACTCAGACGAATGAGGTCGTGCCCCGAAGCGTGTTGTGGGGATTCTCATATCAAATGCCTGTGAAGATTCTCGACGGCGACGTCGTTCTCGCGTACAACCGAGACGATCAGTACGGCGACAACCGGTTCGGCGCAGAATATGTCTACAACAGACTGCTTTCCCTCAGGGTAGGCGAGGATGCCGCGAGCCTTACCGTCGGCGCGGGCATCGACCTGAATTTCATGCATGTGGACTATGCCTTCCTGGCGCAGGACCTCGGGAACGTCAACAGGGTCAGCGCTTCGTTTTACCTGGATAAGATTTTTAAGTAGTCGTGCCTCAAATGGAATCCCAAAACGTGTGAAATGCATTCAATGACAGTCTATCTTCAGGATGTGGAATTATGAAAATTGCGTCGGCATTGTTACTCGCGGCGATTCTGGTATCTCTCCAGGGATGTGTCGGGAAAGGGACGATGATCAGCCCTCTCGGGAAGCCCGAATTCCTTACGCAGTCTCCGCCGGATTCGGTTGTGGAAACCGGAATAAGACAGGATCCGAATACTGGCGGTATTTTCCTGCAATGGTACCAAACAGCCGGGGCTTCGGGATACGAAATCTTCCGGTCGGATACAACTGATCTGAACAACAACCCTATTAAGTTCACGATGGTGCTCAATGTGATCTCATCTTCGGCCTTGAACGACACATCGGCTGTCGACGGGCTGGCCGCGACGGGAGTCAGGTATTACTATTACATTGTGGCTGTGTCTTCCGATGGCGGGCATAGTGTTCCATCGGACACAATAAACTATGAACTGATCGACAGACCGACGTTGACTAGCCCCGTGAACGGGACCGCCGTCTCAAGCGGGTCCGCAACATTCGGTTGGGTAAATCCCAATGGTGGATACACCGTTATTCGTGTCGAGGATACAAGCGCCGAACCTCCGGCGAGCGTTTGGGTAAGCCGGAGGTTCCAGACTTTTGCTCTGTACCCGTCGTACGTTTACAATTTCGACAGTACTGCAACCCAACAGCTGGTCTCGGGACAAACGTACCAGTGGAGAGTCGAGCGGTTCGACGTCGATGGGACCGGGAGACCCTACGAGGGTGCCACGTCGGCCTGGGGAAGTTTCACCGTAAACTAAGGGCAACCCGTCAAGGAGAAAGGGGTAAGGTCTGAAGGAAAAATAAATCCTCGGATGATGTAAGAATTTTACTTCGACGCCGAATCGGCAAAATGGATAATGGGGCTGAAGCAAACGCTACTGGAATTTCTATTGCGCCATAAATATCTGGCCATTGAATTTCAGCATTCTCTCCTCTCTGTAATGAATAAAACATGGTTGCATCGACTACACGCCAGTTAGTGCGGCTGATTCAAGGCTGGTTGTGGGGAGTAATCCTACAAAAGACCATGACAGACTTCGTTTACAACCCAAACAAAGTAACTAAGGAAGGAGATGAGGCTTCATGAACAATGGCTTCCGTTTGCTTGTCATTTCGACTTTGTTAGCGATTTCGACTTTCACTCCGCGCGCTTACGCTCAGAACGATACGATGAAGGTTTATGCATCCGGGTTGCCCCTTGACCAAGTCATCAACGGTGACACGACAGCCAATGGACTTTCAAGAAATCATAACGTTTACCTTCTCGTTTCTCTCGACTCGACATACGTATACAACTCAACCATAGTGTCCAATTCGAGCCTGTCAATCGTAGGCGCCCGGAATCCTTCGACCGGCAAGATACCTTCTATTCAACCGGCTACGCTGCCTGACGGATCAATCCCGTTGACTTTCCTTTCTGTGACGGGTGCAGGATCCAATGTGGCACTTCGGAATATTTATCTGCTTGGGGCGTCAACGACTAATGTTACTTCGTGGAGCACGCAGGGAGTCTATGTCTCCGCGAGCGACGTTGGTTTGACCATAGATAGTTGTGTCTTCGATGAAATTTCCGGATACGAGGTGAGTTTTTCCGGCAACGCCGACAAGTTTTTCATTTCAAACTCGGTTTTCAGGAATGGCATCATTGGGACAACATCGTGGTACTTGCCTGAGCTTCTCAGGTGCAGAAACGATATAGGTAATTTCAATGCCGACACCGTGATTATTGACCGAAATACCATGATCGGGCTTGCCATGACCGCGGTACTACCGACCAGCCTGACAGGTTACTTCGAGTTTGTTCACAATGATGTCTTGATGAATGCAAAGGGGCCCTTCTGGTTGATGAAGGGAACTGACATGAAGATCGATGATAATATCTTCTACGACGTTTACGCACTAGGGGAGGACACGACGGAGTTCAACAATGGGTGGGATGACCACATTCCTCAGAGAATGCCTTCCATTATCGCGCTCGATACTCTGGATTCAGTAACAGCGGCAGCGTTATTGGGACACGCGATAAGTGGAACATCAGATTACGCAGCAGCGGAAGCTGCACGTAAGATCGAAGTCAAAAACAACGACTATTACTGGACGCCTTCGCTGGTCAATTTCTGGACGGCGTGGAACGATACCGCGACTTCGGACTCGCTTTATACGCCGGTATTCATGAACGCCCAAACGGATTCAATGTTTAATACACCGTCCCGGTGGCCCGGGCTCGTGCAAAGTGGTAATCAGGAGGTTAATCCGGAATTCGGCCCCTCAATCGACGAAGTCTTGAGTCCTCCTGGCACAGTCAACGACGGGGTTGGGTTATTGAACTGGATAACCGAAATCAGGCGAGCGCTTTCGACCAACGACAGTTACTCATATGAAAGAACAGTCCCCGGCAACACTGCTGCGTGGACCCCAACGTGGCCTCTCCCCGAAACGACGGATTTGAAATATTCCAATTCTCTATTGACATCCGGCGGCACAGATGGACTCCCGCTGGGAGATCCAACCTGGTTCTCGGCAGCACCTTACGGACCGGCAACAAGAAACATTATTTTCAGCGTCGATATGTCAGTCGTAAAGGCGATGGGCGACTTCAATTCAAGCAAAGATGTGGTAGTTGTCCGCGGGAATTTCGAGCATTATGTGAATCCGTCCAACAGCGATTGGGTCGGGAATGAATTCAACATGGTACAATCGATAGGGATCGATTCCATATTCAATATCACGGTACCTCTTAATGGGGCTATCGTCGGAGATACGATTCAATACAAGTTCGTGATCGTCGACACCTCAAATGGTCAGGCCTCAATTTCCGACTACGCCTACCAAGGAGGGGAATGGGAGTCTTCAGCTAACAGAGAATATGTTGCTACATCGGATACGAGTCAGACACTGCCATTGACTTATTTTTCTAACTTGACGGGCACCGTAGAGACACACCAGATAGTATTTCAGGCGGACTTGTCTTCATTGATCGCACAAGGCTTCAATCCCGCAGCAGATTCGATAGGCGTGCGCGGAGGTTGGGCGCCGTTGAGCTGGGATAAAAGTTTACTGATGACCCCGAGTGCGGCGAACTCGAGCGTGTACCAGGCAACGGCGTCTATTCGCTACCCGGTCGGTGCCGGTTTTGATTATAAGTTCAAAGCTGGTCCGGACACGCTGTTCTATAACGACGGGTGGGACACGTTGTCCAACAATCGCCTTCTTGCTTTCCCGAACAGCGACAGCACATTGAAGCCGGTGACACCCGATATATATCTCTTGAATCCCGTCCGCGTGCCACATTTGACGTGGAAAATAAGTATCGTTGCTCAGGCCGGCGCGATCAGCGATACTACTTGTTATGCCGGGGTTGATAGTTCAGCAACGAATAACTACAGCAGTGCATTCGATTTGCCGAAACCGCCCATGCCGGTCAACAATTACGTCTATGTCTATTTCCCACATGCCGACTGGAGTTCTGCATTGGGCCCATATTTCCTTTCGGATGTCAAACACGACACTAATTTGACATCAACAACTAGAGTCTGGACGTTTGCAGTTGCTACCGACCAGAAGGACAAGGCTATGGTGGTCACTCTACATCCAAGCGGGAGCACACCCTTTCCATATCCCATAACATTAAGAGACATGACAACGGGCGCCATAACAGACATCACTTCCAACCCCTCTTATACTTACAATACGGGAACGGATTCGATTCGTACATTTCAAATCATAGTCGGTACTCCCTATGTGTCGATCTCTCACAATTATCAGGCAGGATGGAGTATGGTCGGTTTCCCTGTCAGCTCGAATTATCCATCGGTGCAAACCATTTTTGGCCCATCATCGTATACATATGGCTTCTCGACAGAAGGTTATTTCACTGCAGACTCTCTGGAGATGGGAAGGGGATATTGGCTTGGGAATTCAGAGCCCGACACGGCAAAGGCGCATGGTATCCAGATCCTCGGCTGGGTAGGTATCAATTTGATCCCCGGGTTTAATATGATTTCCATACCGTATCTCGACTCGCTTTACTCGAAAAGAGAGATGAGCTTCATGAAGGGAACCGAAGTTATAGACTTCGACAGCGCAATCGCCGTCGGATGGATTTCTCCTTCACTGTACCGCTATGGAACTTCGACTCAGGCATATTATCAAACGGACACCATGACATCCTGGAGAGGATACTGGTTTGCTGCTCTCGACAGCAACCTCACGCTGATATTCAACCCGCCGGTTCCAAGTGTGGCCACACCTTCTGCGTCGAGTCCAGCTTCGCTGAATAAGGAAATAGTCGCCAGTGTGGCTGACACCAATTGGACCGTGCATGTGGCCTTGAGCGCAGGCAAGTCGACTGATAACCTCGGGGAATTCGGGATAAGAACGGGCGCGAACGACGGTTTCGACCCACGTTACGATTATCCATATCCTCCGAATCCACCTTTGAGCGGAAATGGCTACGCGTATCTCGTGTTTCCTCATCCTGAGTGGGGAACTGTGATAGGGCCGAACTACAGCACGGACTTCCAAAACCCGTCGAGCCTGACTCCATGGAAAATGGTGGTGGGTTATACCGGAGGAAAGGCGACAGGAAAGCTGACATGGGATCCGAAAAGCATACCACCGGGAGTGTCGCTGAGTCTCTCAGACCTGGGTAATGGCGGAAGCTCGATAGAGATGAGCAATACCGGGAGTTACGAGTTCAACCTTAACGGAACAGATTCGCTGGAGGTGACGGCAGTCCTGACTGGAATTGCGGGCGGACATGCCTCTGTGCCGAAAGAATACGCCCTGTACCAGAACTACCCGAATCCGTTTAATCCGACTACGACGATAAGATTCGATCTGAAGGAGACGTCTACCGTTCGTCTGGAGATCTACAACGTACTTGGCCAGCAAATAGTCCAGGAAGATTTTGGAACTTTGAACGGCGGAGAGTACAGCAGAAACATAAACATGAGCTCATACGCTAGCGGCGTCTATTTCTATCGGCTTATAGCCAATGGCAACACAGGAGAGCGCTTCGTGGCTATAAAGAAGCTCATGTTGTTGAAGTGATCTATGAGTTAAACCGATCCTAGACTGTTCAGCCCCGGAGGCAGAGCGATCTCCCTCCGAGGCTTTTTCATTGATGAACCCACGTGGACTCTTCCAAGCGAAGAGTCCACGTGCGTCTCCAATCCTCCAGTCCTTCCATTCGCTATGGGTAATGCTTAGAGGATAGCGGCACAACAGAATATACTTGCCCACAGGTTCACTCATTCACGCAGAGCTATTGTCCAGGTATTCCACCGGCTCGATCTCCCTCAACACGACCACAGACGAAGCTTCCTGAATGCCGCCGCGTCTGAGGCGCTGGAACCTCTTGGGCTTCAGAAATGTTCGGGAATGAAGTCTTTGCCGACATGACTGCAGTTCGGGGTCCTATCAGCAGCACAGCACACTCTGTGAGAGACGATGGCGATCACATTGTGCCCCTTTTACGGAGAATCTAGCAAATACGACACAAGCATAATGTTACTCCTGACAGATAATCATCGGACCTATATCATCTTCTTCTTAGTCCTTCTGCCGCTGAGCATTGCTCGTGCACAGACATCCGGGTCATATTTCCGTCACCTCACAGCAGACGACGGATTATCTCAAAGCTCGATCTACGCGATTGTCCAGGATACCTCAGGTTTCCTATGGTTCGGCACGAAAGACGGTCTCGACAGGTACGATGGTTACCACTTCAAAGCCTTCGTCCACAGTTCTCACGACACCTCTTCGCTCTCAAATGATTTTGTCACTGTCCTGTACCGCGATAGGAAGGGAAGAATGTGGGTCGGGACGGAGTATGGCCAACTCGATTTGTATGACCCCCGCCTCGACAATTTCCGTGCTCTGCGGATATTGAAAGCGTCACAAAGATCCTACAGCATCAACGCGATTACAGAAGATGCGAACGGTAACATCTGGGTCGGAACCACAGGCGATGGCCTCATAGAAGTATCGATCGACAGCAATCGTACAGGAGTGCGGCCGAACCGGGACGACATTTCCTTCAGATATTCAGTGACGACATGGGACAGCACAAACACGAAAACTCTCAGGAGCAACGTAGTTTCCTCTTTGCTGAGGGATGAAGATGGTTCACTCTGGGCCGGCGTGGCCGGCAGAGTGTTTTCTTTCGAAACGCTCCACGGCAAAATGATATTGGCGTCTCACCATTTCCTTCTTCCGCCGGGCACAACGAATCCCATAGTACTATCCCTCTATCAGGACTCCACCGGGAGAATCTGGGCGGGAACCAATGTCGGGTTGTTCGATTTCAACCGTCGAAAGGACTTGTTCGTTCCATATTTCAGGGATGATAGGCCCGAAGACCGCGATCTTTCCGGCATCCGGTCCATATGCGAGGACAGCCAGGGAAACTTATGGGTCGGCACATTCGCGAGCGTTTTCCGACTCGATCTCAGGAATCACAAAAGCCGCCTCATGCTACGCGGCGAGGATGGCGCTATTTGTATCAAGTGCGACCGAAGCGGCACAGTCTGGATCGGTACGAATGGCAACGGGTTATACGTCTACACCCCGAACGCAACACACTTCGAATCATTCACGAAAAAGACCGCGTCCGGCCTCGGTTGGCCCGGAGAGAGCATCCGGTCCATTTTCCAGGACAGCCGGGGGCGTCTCTGGATCGGGAGTTACGGCGGGCTGTTCGTCGCAAACCCTGCGCTGAATTCTTTCAGGAAGTTCAAGTCAAAAATGATCGACCCGGTGAGAAGCATCGTCCAGGACTCCAGCGGAAGACTGTGGTTCGCCAGTGACTATGGAGTTGCATCCCTCTCTCCTCGAAGTGGCGCTGTCAGGTATTTTCGTCATCGACCGGGTGACCCTTCCAGCCTCGCTTCCTCGATCGCCTCTGCCGTTTTCCTGGACCCTCACGGTACAATCTGGGCAGTTACTCCGGGTGTCTTGAACCGGCTTAATGGCAAATCGGGCGCCTGGTCACGCTACTATTTCAACAAGACTTCCGACGCGACCAACGATCCGCCTCCTACATCGGTCTGCGAGCCTCCAGGCGGCTCCATCTGGCTTACTTCACTAAATGGGTTATGGCGATTCAACACGACCACAAAAACATTCCGGCGATACATGGATCGGGACGCAACCCTGTCGATATGTCCGGACCCGTCGGAGCCCTCCCGTTACCTCTGGATCGGCACCGATGGCGCGGGGCTCGCCCGTCTCGACATCCGCACGGGAGTGGTCACCTCCTTCACTGAATCCGACGGACTCCCGGACAACGTGGTTTACGGAGTCCTCAGCGACGCCGAAGGGAACCTATGGATCAGCACAAATAACGGCCTGGCAAAATTCAATCCTGTCTCCAGGCAGGTGGTCTGCTATACGCATGCCAACGGCCTGCAGGGAGACGAATACAATTCCGGCGCGTACTTCAAAAGCCCCGAAGGGGAATTCTTCTTCGGAGGAATTTACGGCTTCGATGCGTTCTGGCCCGGCAGGGAAAGGCACGATAATTACGATCCGCCCGTCGTCATTACGGGGATTTACCTGTTCAACAAACCTCTCGCTGTCGGAGGCACACCAGCAATTCTCAGCCAATCCGTTCATGAAACCAGGAGCATCGCCCTGGACTACCGCCAAAATGTTTTGTCGCTGCGATTCGCCTCCCTCGATTTCACCGCGCCCTGGAAAAATATGTACGAATACAGGCTGGTTGGCTTCGACCCGCGCTTCATCCGATGCGGCACATCGCGCAGTGTGACTTACACCAATCTCGATCCTGGAAAATATATTTTCATCGCGAGGGGCACCAACAGCGCGGGGAAGTGGAGCGGCCGCGAAGTACGCCTGCTGATCCATGTACTTCCCCCTTTCTGGATGACATGGTGGTTCAGGGGAATGTTGATAATCGGTCTCATCGCTCTCGGATCGATCGCCTATGTCATACGCGTCTCGAGACTGAAGAGGGATGGCCTGCGTCAACAGTTGTTCTCCAGGCAATTGATCGAGTCCCAGGAAAATGAAAGAAGGCGCATCGCCGTCGAGCTTCATGACAGCCTCGGCCAGAATCTTCTCATCATAAAAAACAAACTGCTGGGCGGCGCGAAACGCATCGCGGGAACCGACGAGATCAGGGCACTGTTCGACGATGTGACCGGCGTGGTGTCCAGTTCCATACAGGAGGTCCGCGACATCTCCCAGAATCTACGGCCGCATCACCTGGACCAGTTGGGACTGACGCTTGCAATTGAGTCCGTGATCGATACAGTTGCAGGCTCTACGAATATCGAAATCGTGTCGGACATCGAAAATGTCGACGGGCTTGTCCCGGCCGACAGCCAGATAAACTTCTTCAGAATCGTACAGGAGGGTCTGAATAACGTGATAAAACACTCGAACGCTGATCGCGCTTCCGTTGTAGTCAGGAAACTCAAAGACAGGATTGTCCTCTCCATCGAGGACGACGGCACGGGGATAGATGAGGAGTACCTGAACGGGAAGGAAGGCTGCCTCGGAATAGTCGGGATGCGGGAACGCGCCCAAATTCTCGGCGGACAGATCTCCTTCAGCACCGGTCCCGATCGCGGAACGATTCTGAGACTTGTTGTCCCGGTCGACAGGGAGATATGAACGTGGTTGAAAGGTCCAGTCTGATAATCGCCGACGATCATCCCCTCTTCAGGGCCGGGGTGAAGAGGCTCATCGAGAAAGTGCCGCACCTGGAGCTACTCGCAGAGGCCGGCGATGGACAAACAGCGCTCCGCCTGATCGAAGAGATGAGACCTCACGTCGCTATCCTCGACATCCAGATGCCGGGCATCAACGGGTTGAATGTCACACGAAGGCTCAAGTCGAAAACTGAAACCAGAATAATCCTGCTGACTATGTACAATGACGAGGCGATGTTCCTCCAGGCTATGGAATACGGTGCCGCCGGATATGTCCTGAAAGACGCCGCCGAGACGGAGATAGTCAACGCTGTAACCGCTGTCCTTAACGACAAGTATTACCTCAGCCCGGAACTCGGCGGTTTATTGCTCCCTGCAAAAAACAGATCCGGCAGCAAACCGGCCTCTATCATCTCGACCCTCACACCGATGGAATTGAAAGTGCTGGCTCTCATCGCCACTCTGAAAACCAACCAGGAAATTGCCGATATTCTGTTCATAAGTAAACGAACCGTGGAGAATCACCGCGTTAACATTGCCGGCAAACTAAACGTTTCCGGCACCAATTCTCTCCTGAAATTCGCCATTCAGAACAAAGCCCTGCTCCCTGAGATTTGAATCCTGTCGGCTCCGTACCTACTGAACCCCGTGAATTAGAAATCCGCTCCGGTTCAACAACTCCTTAAATCGTGAGTGAACGCACGATAAAACGTGCGTCTTTGCTCATCCTTCCGCCGATCTTTCTCCCCATATTCCTTTCGTTGGGTTCAATTGGCTCTTGGAAGATCTTTATGAAATATTTCATCGTGGATGACAGCGAAGGAATGAGGACGATGATACGCGCGATGATAGCCGATGATAACGATGATGTCTTTGAATTCGAAGATGCCGAAACGATAATCGAGTCGTATGGCCGGCACAAACCGGATTGGGTACTTATGGATATTCAGTTGAGGGGGGTCAATGGGATTGCTGCCGTGGAACAACTTAAAGAACGCTTCCCGGAGGCGCATGTTATCATCGTGACGCAGTTCGACGACAAGATATACCGCCGCCGCGCAAATGAAGTTCACGCCGACGGCTACGTGCTGAAGGACGACCTGGGCGGGATAGAAGAAGCGATAAAGCGGGCAAGCGACAAATTGTAAAAAGAGCGGTGAATGATCCCGTAATTGCCTTAAACGACAAAGCGAAGGAAGAAACATGATACGAAATATACAGAAGTCCAGAGTGAACGCAGCTGAAGCAGTTGCTTTGATGCTTGCGATTGTTCTTTCAATGGGCGCTCGCGCTTTTGCCCAGACAGTCACAAGTACCATAGCTGCCGGAAATCCTTACGCCATAGCGGTTAACCCCGTTACAGACAGGATTTATGTGGCCGACTTCAGTGGAAATAAAGTGACAGTCATCGATGGTGCCACTAATGACACATCCATCGTGGCTGCCGGGACTTCTCCAAATGCAATAGCAGTGGACCCTGTCACGAATACGATCTACGTAACCAACTTCAACAGCAACAACGTCACAGTAATCGATGGCGCGACCAACGACACGACGCTCGTACCTTCGGGGTCAGGGCCCGCTGCAATTGCACTGGACCCGGCCACAGACAAGATTTATGTCGCGAACTACAACAGCGATAATGTCACAGTCATCGACGGGGCTACGAATGACACAACGCTTGTGACTGCCGGAACTTCTCCCAATGCCATTGCAGTGGACCCTGTCACGGACAAGATCTACGTCGCCAACTACAGCAGCAATAATGTCACAGTCATCGATGGGGTTACCGACACCACAACCACCGTCTCCGCCGGCAGCAAACCGTCAGCGATAGCTGTGAACCCGGTGACTAACGAGGTTTATGTGGCAAACGACGGCAACAACACGGTTACCGCTATCTACGGCGCAACCGATACTACGGCAACATTATCCGTAGGGGGGAATGCGATAACTGTGAACCCCGTTACCAATATGATGTATGTGGTGTACAACACCAATAACGCTGTGGCCGCCTACAATGCGGCAACAGGCACCAGCACCGTGACGGATTACGCCGGGACATCCCCTTCAGCCATCGCGGTGGATCCTGTTACCGACATGATTTATGTTGCCGGTTACAATAACAGCAGCGTTATGGTCATCGATGCCGCCACGAATACGACCGACACGTTGACTGCCGGTGCCCACCCTCAGGCCATAGCTGTGAACCCGGTCACGGATAGAATCTATGTTGCGAATCCCGGCAGCAATAATGTCACAGTCATCGACGGTGCGACGAATGACACAACGCTCGTGCCTGCGGGTGGATTTCCGTATGCCGTGGCGGCGAACCCCGTCACGGATAAAGTGTATGTCGCGAATAACACCGGCAACACGGTCACGGTACTCGACGGTGCGACCAATGACACCACGCTGATACCTGCCGGAACCGCACCGGAAGCGATCGCGGTTAACACTGTCACCGACAAGATCTATGTCGCCAACTCGAGCAGCAGTAATGTCACGGTCATCGACGGCGCGACCGGAGACACGACGCTCGTACCGGCAGGCGGGGATCCTTTTGACATCGCAGTGAACCCGGTTACAAACAAAATCTATGTCGCAAACAAAGGGACCGGTACGGTTACAGTCATAGATGGCGCGACAAATGATACGACGTTGGTTCCGGCCGGAGCCAGTCCTTATGCCGTCGCGGTGGACCCCGTTACAGACAAGATCTATGTTGCGAACGAAGGGAGTAATAATGTCACGGTAATCGACGGCGCGACCGAAGACACAACACTGGTGACTGTCGGCTCAAGCCCATACGCCGTTGCGGTGGACCCGACCACGGACAAAATCTATGTAGCCAATGAGGCCAGCAATAATATTTCAGTCATCGACGGAGCAACGAACGCTACGACGCTCGTCGAAGGCGGGGCGAGTCCATATGCCATCGCAGTCGACCCCGTTACGGACAAGATCTATGTTGTGAACCAGGGGAGTAGTAATGTGACGGTCATCGACGGCGCGACGAACGACACGACGCTCATACCGTCAGGGGAAGCTCCATCTGCCATAGCACTGGATCCGGCCACAGACAAGATTTACGTCGCGAACCTGATCAATGTCACGGCTATTGACGGAGTCACGAATGGCACTACTGCTTTGTCCGCAGGGAGACTCCCATTCGCCGTAGCGGTGAATCCTGCTACTGACAAGGTTTATGTGGCAAATGAGAAGAGCAACAACCTGACCGTCGTGAGCGAAGAGAACTTTCAGTCGATTCCACTGAATACCAGCATTACCCCGTTGACGAACAACACTACGGCGAGCACGACCCCTACTTTCGATTTCACGGCTTCGAGCAGCTACACACCAACGGCTCCACCGATAGACGATGTCTACTACGCTGTAGATACATGGGGAAATGCGTGGCTTCCGGCATCCAATTCCGGAGGGAGTTATTCAGCGACCACGGGCTCACTCTCACTGGGTACCCATATCCTTTATGCCTTCGCTACTGACGGTAGCCAGGGAACTTCCATCATGGGGGGAGCCCAGTCTTCTCCAATTATCGGCCGCATTACTGCCTACACGTTCAATGTCGTCCAGGCTACCGATTACTCCTTGCCGGTCGCCGCTACAGATTTCGTTGCAACGTCGAACGCAGGGGCGGTGACTTTGTCGTGGAAATCACAAACCGAAGTGAATACTGCAGGCTTTGATATTCTAAGAGAGGAACAAGGAACACGGAACACGCATGCATGGCAAATCATTGCGAGCTACAAGACAGATCGCAGCCTCCGCGGCCTCGGCACGAGCAGCACCGGAAGAGGCTATGACTTCACTGACAACCAGGTTATCTCGGGACAGACCTACACTTACAAGATCGAGGAAGTCTCAACTAATGGCGCCGTCAGAGTCCTAAGCACAATGTCAGTTACGGTAAATGTACCTGCTGCATACGCCTTGTATCAAAACTATCCGAACCCATTCAATCCGAGCACGACAATACGCTTCGATCTCAAGGAACAGTCGAACGTAACTCTGTCGATATACAACGTACTCGGACAAGAAGTGGAATATTCGAATTATGGAATGATGGATGCGGGTAGATACGATAAGAGTATTAACATGGACAGGTTCGCCAGCGGAGTCTATTTCTACAGGCTCGTCGCGGAAGGGAAGGACGGGCAACGATTTGTGGCGATCAGGAAGCTCATGCTGTTGAAGTGAGTGCCAAGGTAAACTGTCTTGTTTCTATTAGATCGGAA
>JAJZNW010000061.1 GCA_021811615.1 Bacteroidota bacterium | reverse complement strand
ACCAGCACTCTCCGGTGGGGATACCATTCCCGGCTGGCGTGACATCATGGACCCAGATCGGCGCTGGTGCTTTCACAAGCTATGCTCTCGGCAACGACGGCAATCTCTACTCTGCCGGTTCAAACGGAAACGGTCAGGTCGGAGACGGCACAACGACTCAACGTACCACTTTTGTAAAGGTGATGCTGCCGAGCGGAGCGACAGGCTGGAAGAGTTTCTCCGGTGGCGCAAGCTTCTGTCTGGGACTTGCCAGCAACGATACACTTTTCGGCTGGGGATACGGAAGCGACGGCGAACTGGGCAACGGCCAAATGGTTAAGAATAACACTGCTTTGCAGGTCGTCACCCTCCCCGCAGGAGTGACCGCGACATCTTATGCGGCGGGCCACAATCACGGCCTGATCATTGGGAGCAACGGCCACATGTATTCGTTTGGCTTGAACAGCGCCGGCCAACTTGGCAACGGGACGACCGTCGGAGCTGCCCTTCCGGTGTACGTCAACTTGCAGGATCTTTCGGCCGCGACTTTGTCCGGTCCGGCGAACGGCGCACAGTTGGCAACTTCCGATTCCACTGCTACATGGGGAAGCATCTCCGGGGTCAGTACTTATGAGTTACAGGTTTCCGACAACAGCAAGTTCACGACGATCGTTTACGATACGGCAGGCCTGACCGGAACTACCTATCCGATCCGAAGCCTCTTTGGCCCGGTGCTGACCCTTGGGTCGACGTATTACTGGCGTGTTGTCGGGGTGACCAGCACGAGCGGTTCGTACTCTGCAATCTCGTCGTTCACGACACCCGGAGCACCCATGACTTCCGGTCTCCGTCTGGCTGCAGAAACAAATTCAAATTCTTCCTACTTCATCAACGCGATGGACACTCTTTTCACGTGGGGAAACAACCAGTACGGCCAGCTTGGTAACGGTACAACCGTCAACGCTACCATTGCGAGCGCGATACCCTTTCCGATGGGAGTGACGGGCTGGAAAGTGGTAGCCGGCGGACAATCGCACACCGTCGCTCTCGGCAACAACGATACGCTATACGCGTGGGGACAGAACAATGACGGCCAGCTTGGAAACGGGACCACGAGCGACACGAGCATGCCGGTGATGGTATCATTCCCGGCGGGCGTCAAGAGCTGGACCGATGTCGCTGCCGGAGTCTATTTCACGGTCGCAATAGGCAACGACGGAAACGCTTATGCTTGGGGGGTCAACAACTTCGGCCAGCTCGGCGATACGTCGACCACCAATGCCAGCGTACCTATGAAGATGGGATTACCTGCCGGCCTGAAACCGGTACAGGTGTACGCCGGGAATAACTGGACCGCGATACTCTGCTCCAATGGAGAGTTGTTTGAAACCGGCCGCAACGCGAACGGTCAGCTCGGCGATGGCACGAAGACGGACAGCGACACGCTTGTGATGGTGGAGCTTCCTGCCGGTGTCTCGGGCTGGCTCGCATTCGCCGCAGGCGGCTATCACGCGATTGCGATCGGCAACGACGGCAACCTCTACGGTTGGGGCAACGGTGGAAACGGACAGCTCGCCAATGGTGGTACCGCAAGCCTTACGACTCCAACGAAAATTGCGATGCCTGTCGGAGTTACAGGGTGGGGTGCGATAGCTTGCGGCCAAAACTTCATCGAGGCCGTGGGCAACGACGGAAACATATATGAAGCCGGATACAGCAATGACGGCGAGAGCGGCAACGGGACCACTTCTGGAAAGGTTACTTCCCTGGTGAAGGCCGACATGATGCTCGGCGTCTCTCAATACGTCAATGTCGCGGCAGGACATAACCATGTCCTCGCCATAGCGAACAATGATTCCCTCTATGCATGGGGGGCGAACTCGTCCGGCCAGTTGGGAGATGACTCTACTTCCAATTCACTGATACCTGTCAAAGTCCTCTTCATGCTACCTTCGATTCCGTCTCTGTTGTCGACTCCGATGCTTGTCGGGCCGGCGACAGGTGATACTCTGGCTGCCGCGGATACCGCCCTCGTCTGGATGTCTGTACCCACGGCACTGTCATACGAAGTCCAGATAGCATCCGACAGCGGATTCTCCTACATCGTCGTCGACTCTACCGTGTCGAGCGACACTGCCTTCGTAATAAATAACATGATCGGCACCAAGCTTACCGACGGGACGAAATACTTCTGGCGGGTCAAGGCGAAGACCGCGCTCCTATCGAGCTCGTTCTCGCTGATCTGGTCGTTCATCACTCCAATCCCGACCGGTATCGCAGCAAGCGGTGCCAACTTGCCCAAGTCTTTTGCCCTCATGCAGAATTATCCGAACCCGTTCAACCCTTCTACGGAAATAAAGTATAACCTTCCGAAAGCGGCCTTCGTAACGCTTAGGGTCTACGACGTCCTCGGACAGGAAGTGGCAACGCTTGTCGACGGGCACCAGAGTGCCGGATACTACGATCTAAGCTTCAACATGGATCGGTATGCCAGCGGTGTTTACTTCTACATTCTCAGAGCAGGTAACTTTGTGGCAACAAAGAAGATGATGTTGATCAAGTAGCAAATGCGTACCGAAACGGCGGACGGATTGCTATTCCGTCCGCCGTTTTGCTGTTTGAACACGATGTTTATTTTGAAAAAATACCGAAGTATTAATCTGACAATGATACCCAAAAGATTTTCCGCTGTCCTTCTTTCCTTTTTTATAATTTCGTCGACTGCATTCTGTCAGTCATCCGTTACCCTGACTATTAACATACATGCCCCAGGCGCGATAATACCTTCCGGCTTCATCGGGGAAAGTTTTGAAGCCGCAAGTCTGAGAGACAACGTGAACGGTGTTCAAGGGCATCTCTTCGACTCTAACGACAGCGAGATGGTCCACCTTTTCAGGGAACTCGGGATCAGGAATCTTCGTATCGGCGGCGGAACCGTCGACATGCCGAACATCAATCCGACTCACGCAGATATCGACGCGCTCTTCAGGTTTGCTGAAGCGGCCGGTGTTAAGATTATTTACTCAGTAAGACTGTTGAACGGGAACGCACGTCAGGATGCCTCGACTGTGAAGTATGTCTGGGATCATTACTCGAAATATGTCGACTGCTTCGCGATAGGCAACGAGCCGGACTGGCATTCGTATCATCTCAGGGATCCTCAGATATTCGAGACTGAGCCTGGAGTCCCTGGATCGGCCTTCCCATCATATCTTGCCAAGTGGAAGTTGATTGCGACTGCGATACTCGATTCGGTTCCTGGCGCGCAGTTCACCGGACCCGACGCCGGTTCGAATTATCCCGTCCCCGGCGCGAAAGATACTTACTACGACGGAAAGCCCTGGACGGTTGACTTTGCCGACAGCATTTCTGCATGGCATTTTCCGAATCATGGTGCGCTGAAATTTGTGGATCAGCACAATTATGTGGGACAGGATGCCAAGGGTCAGCATCTGACTCCGGAAATAATGGCTGACAGGATGTTGTCGCCTGATTGGGATGCGTATTATTATCCCGCGCTATACAATGCGATCGGTACACCGGCCTTGCCGAAGGGATGCGGCTATCGTATGACCGAGTCGAACAGCTTCAGCGGCGGAGTCAAGAACGGAAGCGACTGTTATGCGACCGCACTTTATGCGCTCGATTATATGCACTGGTGGGCGGCCCATGGTTGCCTTGGCGTGAACTTCCATACTACCCAATGGCGTTACAACGGTACATTCTACCTTGACAAGGATGGACAGTACCAGGTTCACCCGATGGCGTACGGCATAAAGGCATTCGATCTCGGCGGCCACGGTGAGGTTGAACCTGTCAGGATATCTAATCCCTTCGGAATAAACATGACGGCTTATGCCGTCAAAGGGAACAATCATCTGTACGTCACGATCATAAACAAGGAATACGGCGGCGGGGCCCGCGAGGCTGACGTTACGATCGACGCCGAAGGCATTTCCGGGAAAGCCGAAGTAATGTATCTTATGGCTGCCGATGGAACCGCCCTGTCCACCACTGGCATCGTTTTGGGAGGCGCCCCGATCACGAACAAGGGGCCATGGGAAGGACGCTGGTCTCCGGTTAGATCGTCTCGGAAGGATGTCTATAAGGCCCATGTCCCGCCGTACTCCGCTGCAATCCTGAAAATCACACGGTAAGGCGAATTACCTCTGGTTTTCGCAGGAGAGCGGTTCGAAATTTCAGATGGATAAACTTGAATCAATCGACAAGTGTTGGTGAGTTGTAGTTAAGTAGTTGTGAGAATCCAGGCCCCGGTGTATTCGAATAAATACAATAGGAATCAACCAGGATGAAAAGTGAGGCTGAAGCAGTATGACGACGCACGCGGCGATAATTGTGGGGCTGGCGATCTACGGCGTAGTGATGTTGGCTGTATCGCTGTTCTGGATGAGAAGAGTGAGAAAGCCTGCAGACTACCTGGTCGGCGGTCGCTCACTTCCTTCTTGGGTTCTCACGGGGAACATAACCGCGGGGAGCATCGGGACCGGTGTCATCATCGGGGCGTCGGGACTCGCGTACCAGCATGGCTGGGCAGGCAGCGCTTATCCGATCGGACTCGGATTGGGGACCGCGCTGGCAGGCGTGATCTTTGCCGTAATGCGCCGGCACAAGTTCATGACGCTGAGCGAGGAGATCTCTTCCTATTATGAAGGGAAACGTGTCGTCGTCGAGTTTTCGAATATCACACTTTTCCTGTCGCAGCTTTGCTGGCTCACCGTCCAGATCATGGGCGGTGCGAGCGTTATCGCCGCCGTAACGGGAATACGACCGGAGATGGCCGTAATTGCTGCCGGTCTGCTTACGGCAGGCATAGCACTTCCGGGCGGCTTCAAGAGCGTAGTTTACACCGATTTCCTGCAGGCGACAATTCTGTTGACCGGGTTCGGAGTGGTCACTTACTCGGCGCTTCACCACACAGGCGGCTTCGCCGGACTGACTCATTCGATGCCTGCGGCTTACCTGTCGTTCCTCGGCGTCAAGTCGTACGGCAGCTGGAAAATAGCGGGACTCATCGCCGCGCTTGCCCTGAGCGTGCTCGCGGATCCTGGGAGAAGGCTCAGCATGTACAGCGCGCGTACCGAAAAGGGAGCCCGCGTCTCAATGGTCACGGCTGGACTCATCGTGATAGCCTTCTCCGCGATCATCGGAATAACGGGAATGTATGCGTACAAGCTGAATCCACATCTTCCTGTCCCGGATGAGGCGCTTCTCTGGCTCGTGATGGATATCCTGCCTGCATGGCTCGCCGCACTCGTCGTCGTCTCCGTCGCGTCGGGCATCTTTTCCTGCGCCAACGGGAACGCCATGGCAGTAAGCACCTTCTTCGTCCGCCACATTTATCCGCTGGCGACTAAGCGCTATCCGAAGCGTCCGCTTCTCGCGGCTCGCAGCGCCCTCGCGCTGGCGTTTATTGCGTGCACGATTGTAGCCATGCACGCCGGTACGATCGTCGGGTTTGTAATAAAGTTTCTTCCCGTAACGATGAGCGGGCTGGCCATAATAATAGTGCTCGGGAGGTTCTGGCGGCGCGCCACATGGCAGGGCGCGCTTGCAGCTCAGATAATCACTCCGTTGGTCTCACTGATCGTGATGTTTTTCTTCCCCAAATCGACATGGAATAACGCCGTTCTTCTTGCGGTCCCCGGCGTCATCGCTCTGATCGTAGTCAGCCTGATGACTCCACCTCCTTCACGGAGCTTCGCCGAAGTCGCCGAAAAACTCACTGCGGAACGCGAGGCGATTGAAGGGGCGTCGGCCGGAAAGCAGAGAAAGAATCACGGCGGAGATATCGTAGGCGCCGTCGGTCTGGAAGGCGAGGGGGGCGCTGCCAAATGAAGCTTCGAAGATTTTGCCTGCCGCGAGCGGGCGAAAATCGCCGTTCGTTTATCTGAATCCGATTGCTTCCTCATCTGAACTATTAAGGAGAATACTACGCGAACCATACCATCAATATTCGTCGCTCTTCTCTTGGTGGGAGGACCCGCCGCTTGCTTCGGAAAGAGTATCGACCTTTCCGCTCCGCGTGCCGTCCCGGCAGTGGATGAGCTTGCGGGAAAGTGGCTTGAAGCTTCGAGCCTCCTCGCGATGCCGGCGATCAACAATGCCGACGGTTCCGCAGAAGCTTCGCGCGGAATGCTTTCGATAGATAACCTCAGCTTTCCTCCGATTACGATGACCGGAAATACAGGCTCGCTCCTTATCGGCGACAGGCCCACGAAGCTCGACCGGACTCGATGGTATCCCTATCAGGTGCTCAGGAAAGGAACTGAAGTCAACATCGGAATCGAGACGGCCGTGAGAATGATTTACGACAAGCGTGGGCTCCTCTTCCACCTTGTCCTGACCAACAACGGGTCCACCGAACAGATTTTTAAACTCGGAATTAACCTCACCGCGAACACGTCAAAGCATTCCAGCTGGGGATGGCAGGTGCCGAGGCCGCAGGAGCCGGATAGGTTCAATGCCGTCGCAATGGACAACGGCCGCTCACTGCTGCTTAAGGATTCTGAAGGTCAGCTGGCCAATTGCTTCAGCTTTGAGAAAAGTCCCGACAGACTGAAGGCCAATGCTCATTCGGGCGAAGCGATCTGGAATGTGAAGCTCGATCCGAAACAGACAATGACGGTGAACTACGTCCT
Organism: Bacteroidota bacterium; assembly: GCA_021811615.1. Taxonomy (GTDB): domain Bacteria; phylum Bacteroidota; class Ignavibacteria; order Kryptoniales; family JAKASW01; genus JAKASW01. The sequence continues at coordinate 131,334 of JAJZNW010000061.1, read as the reverse complement.
CGCCATCGGTTACGCCGATTCGACAGTCCACGCGGAAGCAGTCGATTGGGCAGACGATTTCAACGGCACTTATGCACAGGTTAAGACAGATTGGCAGACCCGCTTCGACGCGATGTTCACGCCGCATAACAAGTATTTCTCGGGTTACCTTCCGACGCTGGTGACCCCCGATAAAGACCTGCGCCGCATGTATTATATGAGTGTTATTTCTTTGCTCAGCATCCTTCGGACAGGCTTCCCGGTTGCTAAAAGAGTCTACGTCAGCAACTCGCCTCAGAGCAACTGCACGATGGTCTATTTCTGGGACACGAGCGAGTGGGCGAACACGTTCGCGCTTCTCGATCCGGCGATGCTTAAGGAATACCTTGAGTCCTGGCTGTCGAAGGGGATTTACGACGGCTATGCCGAGGAGTATCTGACCGGCAAGCTCGAAGGGCCGTGGTACAGCGCTAACGATCTCTCGATATTCCGCCTGATAAACGCTTATCTCAATGTCACCGGCGATACATCATTCCTGCATGAGAAGATCGGCGGCAAGACTGTCCTCGACCACCTTGTCGAAATCGCGAATCACTGGAAGACTCTTGTGAAACCCGGGCATACGCTCGCCGATTACGGCGATGCATCGAATCTTCTCGAATGTGTACCGACATATGTCGGTGAGGTGGCCTCTCTCAACGCCGTGAATGTCTGGATAATGCGCCGTGTCGCGGCCATCGAAGATGTGTACGGCAGCAAATCCGTCGGGAGAAAGCTCAATAAAGAGGCGGACCATTTATACGCCGCCGTCATGCGGCTGTATGTCCCGGGCAAAGGTATATGGAACACCGTCCATGAAGACGGCAACAGGGTGCCGGTCCACTCGGTTTTCGATTTCGCAACCGTCGGCCTCACGATCGGCAAGGATCTTCCGCCGGGGGTGCGCGAACAGATGCTTAGCTTTGTCAAACGTGACCTTGTCACCGACCGTTGGATGAGAGCGCTCTCGCTGGACGACATTGCGGCTTCCGCTTCCAACCGTCCCGACCACGGTCCGATGGGCGCCTTTTGTTCCTGGCCGCCGGAAACGATGCGTGTCATGTGCGATTTCGGCCGTTACCGAACGGCTTTGAAATTCCTCCATGATTGTACGGCCGTCACGTACGAAGGCCCCTTCTCCCAGTCGCGCGAACTTCTCCGGAGGTCCGATAATTCACGTGTAAGAATTGCCCCCGCACCGCAAACATATAACGCCAGCAACGGCGGCTCGTTCGCCGAGACGATCCTTCGCGGCTTCTTCGGTTTCAGACCTGACTTCCTCAATAAGACGATCGTTCCGGACTGCGTTCCTCGCGGCTTCCAGGGAAAGCTGCTCAACGTTCACGTCGGCAATCGCGTGTTCGACATCATCAGTGGTGTCCGCGGAGTGAGCGTCACTCCGGTCAACTAAGATTCAGAGCTCATCCCCAAGATCCTTCTCACCCTCCGTTACTAACACGCCGTCATATATGGAGAACTTAATGTCAAAGTCCACACTTGGTCTTCTTGGATCTTTTTCAATTGCACTGATAATTGCCATTCCATCTTTCGCTCACGCGGGTACCGTTTCGCAGGAGCCCCGTGGCGACAGAAGCTACAAGCTCGAGAACCTGATCCGGTATGTTAATCCTTTTGCCGGAACGGGAAAGGACGGCAACACTTATCCAGGTTCGTCAGCACCCTTCGGGATGATCCAGTGGAGCCCCGACGCCGGTCACGGCCATGTGCTGGGTGGATATAATTACAAAGATTCGACCATATACGGTTTCAGCCTCGATCACTTGAGCGGGGCCGGCTGCTACTACGGCGAGAACTTCGCCTTCATGCCAGTTCCAGCCGAGCAGAAGATTGTCGCACCGAAGAGCCGTTATGAGTTCACGACGACTTTTTCGCACTCGAACGAGTCGGCAAAGCCGGGTTACTACTCCGTGAAGCTGGACGACGGCATCAGGGTACAGTTGACGACGACAACAAGGAGCGGATTCGGGCGGTTCACATATCCCGGGCGCGGTCCGGTGACAATGACGGTTAACGCCGCAAGCAACGCGAGGGGAACATTTCTCTCGTTCATTCATGTTAATCCTGCCGAGCGTAGCGTCAGCGGCGCGGCGATTTCAGGTGAGTTCTGCGGAACGATGGAAGAGGGAACGATATACTTCTACGCGGTATTCGATCGTCCGTTCAAATCGTACAGCACATGGAGCGGCAACCGTATCGACAAAGGCGGCACTAACGGCAGCGGACAGGAATCAGGTGCTTACATCACTTTCAATGCCGGCAGCTCGAGGACGCTCCTCGCCAAGGTCGCGATCTCCTACGTCAGTGTCGCGAACGCGAAAGCGAACATTCAAGCCGAAAGCCCGGTCTCGCAGTTTACCTCCAGGGACTTCTACAAAGAGGTGACGGCAGCGGAGAACACATGGAACCGCCGGCTGAACAGGATACAGGTGCAGGGCGGGACGAATGAAGAACTCAGGACCTTTTACTCGATGCTGTACCACACGATGCTCGGCCCGACGATCTGCTCCGACGCGAACGGGCAGTATATGGGCTACGACGGGAAGGTGCATACCACGAAAGACGGCCGCGCCCAGTACGCGAGCTTTTCAGGCTGGGACATCTACAGAAGCGAGTGCCAGCTCCTTGCAATGATCGCCCCGAGGCACGCGAGCGATATGGCTCAATCACTTCTCATCGACTACCGGCAGGGCGGAGCCTTCCCGAGGTGGGGAGTCCCGAATATGGACAGCGGCGTCATGATGGGCGACCCGGCCGCGCCGATGATTGCCGATTTTTATGCATTCGGTGCGAGAGACTTCAACGTCAAGGCTGCATTCGCCGGTCTTCTCAAGGCGGCTACGGATCCAAAGGTCAGGGCGCCGAGGTCGCAGACATTCGAGCGCGATGCCCTCTCCGATTATCTGAAACTCGGATATGTGCCGGAAAACCAGAAGGGCGGTTACGGCAACGTTTCCATGACGCTCGAATACAATTCAGCCGACTTCGCGCTCTCCCGCCTTGCGAAGGCTCTCGGCGACACGGCCGACTGCCGGATGCTTCTCGACCACGCGCAGTTCTGGAAAAACCTCTATAACCCCGGGACCGGCTACATCCAGATGCGGCGCCGCGACGGATCGTGGGCCCCTGGTTTCAAGAACAACGCGTGGAGCTACGACAATGACCAGGCGTACGTCGAAGGCACCGCGGCACAATACGTCTGGATGGTGCCTTTCAATCTCAGGGGACTTGCCGAGAAAATGGGAGGCATTAAGGTAGCCGCCGCCCGTCTTGATACGTTCTTCACGCAACTCAATGCGGGCTTCAGGTCTCAATACGCGTTCCTCGGCAACGAGCCGTGCCTGGAAACACCGTGGGAGTATGATTTCTTCGGCGAGCCGTACAAGACGCAGCAAATCGTCCGCGAGGCGATGACGCAGCTCTTTTCTTCGAACCCTGTCGCTTATCCCGGCAACGACGACCTCGGCGAAATGTCTTCATGGTACGTCTTCGGGGCGCTCGGCATGTATCCCGAACTTCCGGGCTCAGATATACTTGTGCTCGGCAGCCCCATGTTCCGGAAAGCTGTGGTACACCTGAAAACCTGCGATATCACTATCGTGGGCAACGGAGCCGCCGGCGACGCTCCTTATGTTCAAAATGTGGAAGTGAATGGCCGGAAGCTGGACAAGCCCTGGATCAGGTTCACCGACGTTTCAAACGGCGGCACGATCAAGTACGACCTCGGCAGCACTCCGAACAAAAGCTGGGGAAGCGCTCCGCAGGACGCCCCTCCGTCTTATAAATAGGAAAGACACACTACTCTGCAATTGAATCCGCAAGAGTCCGAACGCACAAAGAAATCGACACCCTCCTCCGTGTGTGCCGCCGGCTGCGAGAGCTTAAAGATGTGCCATCACCGCACTTCATTGAAATTCCTTGTCAGCGTGTTGTTCATGACGACAGCCATGGCCATTAGCGCTGCCTCCGCGAGAGAGCTTCCGCTGACGAAGTACGTCGATCCGTTCATCGGGACGTCGCCGGGCGGGAGCGGTTTCGGTTTCAATGGTAATACCGGCGACGTGTTTCCCGGCGCGGATTTCCCGCGAGGCATGCTTCAATGGAGTCCGGACACTCCGTCCAATCTGCCCGGCGGCTATTTCTACCCTGACAGCATGATAAAGGGCTTCAGCCTCCGTCACTTCAGCGGGCGCGGCTGCGTCTGCATGCAGGACTTCGCGTTCATGCCGTTCATAGGTAACGTCACCGCTCCTCCCATGCCGGATAACGGCTTCTATGCCGAACCGTTCTCTCACGGAAACGAGACCGCCTCTCCAGGGTTTTACAGCGTTCGGCTGGACAACGGGGTGCGTGTGGAATTGACGGTAACAAAGCGGACCGGCATCGGAAGATTTATCTTCCCGAAGAACGCCGGCGAAACGCTGTTGATCAACGGCGGATCGAGCATCCGCGGCACCACGAGGAACACATCTATAGACATCGTCGGCAGTGACGAACTTCGTGGACAGGCCACGGCGATGGTCGGCTGCGGGAAGGAACTCTACACTATTTATTTCGTGGCGCGATTCAGGCGTCCATTTAAGAGCTTTGCGACATGGAACGGTCCGGATATTAACAACGGCGAAAGGTTCAGCGATGGACCAAAGGTCGGAGCAATACTTTCTTTCAATAACTCGACTGGCCGGAGCGTCGAGGTGAAACTCGCGGTCTCTTTTGTGAGCGTCGCAAATGCGGAAGCGAATCTGAATGCCGAAGATCCGGGTTGGAGTTTCGAAGCTGTCAGGAGATCGGCGGACGCCGCATGGAACAAGGTTCTCAACAAGATAGTGGTGACGGGAGGAACCTTCGCTCAGAAACAGATCTTCTACACGGCTCTCTACCACTGCTATTTCGTCCCAAGTGTATTCAATGATGTAAACGGGGAATACATCGGGATGGACGGCAAGATTCACAAGATTCCGCGCGGTCATTCCCAATACGAAAATATTTCCGGCTGGGACGCCTACAGGTCGACGACGCCTCTCATGGCTCTATTGTCCCCGGCTGAAGAGAGCGATATAGCTCAATCGCTGGTGAACGACGCGGAACAGGGAGGCGGCGGTTTGCCGAGATGGGAGCAGGCGTACCACAACTCCGGCGGAATGGTCGGCGACGGGTCTGTCATCATACTTGCCGACGCGTACGCTTTCGGCGCGAGAGACTTCGATACTTCTGCCGCCCTCAAAGCGATGCTGGTGGACGCTGATAAGGTCGGAGCGATGTCGGATGGCAACGTGGTCCGTAAAGGGCTCGCCTCGTACATCAAGCTCGGTTATGTCCCCGGTTCGGCTTCCGTCACGCTTGAATATGAAAGTGCGGATTACGCTCTGGCGCAGTTCGCGCGCGCAATCGGAAAGGTATCCGACTACGATAAGTTCATAAGCAGAGCCTGGAATTGGAAAAGGTTGTATGACCCTTCCACCGGATACATTCAGCCGCGCGACACCGCCGGACAATGGGTGGAGGATGTGACTCCGTACACGCGGGCCGGATACACCGAAGGAAGCGCGTCGCAATACACATGGATGGTCCCGTTCGATCTGAAAGGTCTTATCGCCAGCATGGCTGGAAAAAGCAGAGCTATCGAAAGGCTTAACCAATATTTCACCCATCTCAACGCCGGCGATACGAGCCCGTTCGCTTTCATGGGGAACGAGCCGTGCGAAGGCGATCCGTGGGTTTATGATTACGCCGGCGCGCCCTGGCTCACTCAAGAAGTGGTTCGCCGTATCCAGGATGAGCTGTTTACCGACTCCCCGAGCGGCATTCCCGGCAACGATGACGGCGGAGCTCTGTCGTCATGGTACGTGTTTTCCGCACTCGGCATGTACCCGCTTGTGCCGGGCGTAGGCATGTACGTCCTCGGGAGCCCCATGTTTGCGAAAGCCGTCCTGCATTTGAAAAACGGGACGGTCACGATAATCGGCGGGGGAGCCGCTCCTGGCTGTCCGTATGTTCACAGCCTGGAAGTTGACGGCCGCGTATGGAACAAACCGTGGATCAATTTCTCGAAAATCTCCCACGGCGCAACGATGAGATTTGTTCTGGGGTCGACTCCCTACCGGGAATGGGGAAGTTTGCAGGAAGACGCGCCTCCTCCCACCAGGTAGAACACTTCCTCCTGATTTGGCCGCCTTCCGTTTGCCTGAATGATTTTGAATCCATCATCAACCGATGAAGAATTGAGAAGTTTGTGTTTCGATTACCATCGAGGATAATCGTCCTCCTGTTTGTTTCTTCCATCCTCGCGTGTCAGACACTCCTTGCACGCGAAGTCGTTTTACAGGACAGTAAGATGCTTGTGGCTTTCGATTCGCAAACTGGAGCTTTGACGCGGCTCGTTGACAAGACGACGCACTGGGCGATCGAACGCAGACCGGACCTCGGTATTTCTTTCAGGATGCTCGTGCCCCTTCCCGATCGCCAGGATAATTTCATACTCGGTCGGAAACAACGCGCCGTGAAAGTCGATAAAATATCGAATCGTGAGGTGGTGATCGAATGGAAGAACCTTCTCAGCCAGCATGACGGGATTATTCCTATCTCCTTCACGGCAACTGCAAAGTTGAATGACGGTGTCCTCACGTTTGACGGAACGCTCGTCAACCGTTCCAAACTCACAGTTCAGACCGTCTCTTATCCTTACTTCGGCGATTTCAATCCGCCGACTCGTGACTCGAGGATGAACGTCCGCTCTATGCGATACGACAATCTCAATTCGGACGAGATTTATCCGGATTTCCAGAATGAGCTCGGCTACTGGGGCGTTCTTTATCCGACCAAGATGATTGCTTCGAGCTATACTCTTTTCTGTCTGATACAATCGCATTCTTCTGCAGGATCGGCTCCTGAACAGGGCGTCTACGTGGAAACGATGGACCCGGACGCGCCTTACATGCTGGAGTATACGTTCGAGCAGCACCCTGGTGTCATGTCGACCATCGACAATGCCGTTCCCGACACGGATGAAATAGACGGCAAGCCGGTTCATCTCGAATTCAGCATGTGCCATTATCTGTTCGCGCTCCCCAATTCGACGACGAAGCTCGTCCCCGTAGTGGTCCGGACCTACAGCGGCGACTGGCATGCAGGCGTTGACATTTATAAGAGCTGGCGCAAGACCTGGTACAAACCTGCGCGCGTCCCCGCATGGGCCGAGAAGGTGAACTCCTGGCAGCAGCTCCAGGTCAATACTCCCGTTCAGAATTATCGCGTCCCTTACAACGAGCTCGTCAGGTACGGAAAGGTATGTGCCGAGAACGGCGTCACCGCAATACAGCTCGTCGGCTGGAACAAGGGAGGACAGGACGGCGGCAATCCTTCAATGGACACCGACCCGGGACTCGGAACATGGCAGCAGCTGCACGACGCGATAGAGAAAATCCAGTCGATGGGCGTGCATATGATCCTGTTCGACAAATTCCCGTGGGCCGACCTTACTACAAAATGGTACAGGGAGGAGCTTTACAAATTCGACGTCACCGATCCGTACGGAATTCCATATCAGTCCGGCGGGGACAGTTATCTCACTCCCGTGCAGCTTGCAGGCATCAACAACCATCGTTTCGCGGTGATGGATCTTCTCGATCCTGCATACCGCTATATCGCCGCTGAGCAGTTCCGGAAAGCTCTCGCTCTCGGCGCGGACGGATTTCTGTACGACGAGGTCTGCGTCCAGCCCCCGAACCACGCTTACAATTTTGCTCCCGGCCACGGATACGTCCCTCCGCGCTACATCTATCCGGGAGCGGTCAAACTCGGAGAGCAGCTCCATGCGGCAGCGGATTCCGTCAATCGGAATTTTCTCTTTGCCGGAGAAGGCCCGCAGGACTGGCTGACACAATATTATCCCTTCTCGTATTTCCGGATCAATGCAAGCTCCACGCCCGTGGAAAGATACATCGACCCGTATCTCCCGATGATGGTGGCTGTCAACGGTTTCGACGATCGTATGACGATCAACTTCTGCTTGCTCGATCGCTATATAATCGAGTACGAGCCTTACAACTTCAAAGGACAGCTCACGGATTTTCCGCTGACGCTCGCTTACGGAAAGAAGGTCGATGCGCTGAGAAGGAAGTACAAAGCTTATGTGTGGGACGCGAAGTTCCGCGACACGATCGGCGCCAGCGTCAGATCGGACGGCCGCTGCAGATATTCCGTGTTCGTTACCAAAACAGGCAAGCGGGCTGTCGTCGTCGTAAACATGGAAACGGACAAGACTATCACTGCACAAGTAACCCTGGCGCACCACGGGCCGCTTGTCGTCGCGACGCCGGAGCACCCGGACGCGGTTCCAACCTCCGGCGTGCTTACAATACCTCCGCTGTCTGCGGCGGTTATAATGGAGAAGTGAAGGCGGAACACCGCCGCTGCCGGTGATCGATAGTCCAACTTCCCCCAAAGAAGGATGCATAAAATGGACCTAAAGATAACGTTCAGGCGCTTGTTTACCGTCGCTGCGGCCATATTCTCCGCATCGATGCTGTTCGCACAAACCGTGTCTGCCCGCGAGGTTGTGCTTCAGGATAAGAAACTCCTCGTGGGCTTCGATTCGGAGACGGGCGCTCTTACCAGGATGGTGGACAAGACCACCGGCTGGACCGTCGAGAGGCGGCCGGATCTCGGCGTGTCGTTCAGGATGCTCGTTCCGCTCCTGCATCGTCAGGATGATTTCATATTGGGACAGAAACAGCACGCAGTCGAAGTCAGGAAGGTCTCCGATCACGAGGTCGTTTTGAAATGGGAAAACCTTCTCAGTCAGCACGGCGGAATCATCCCGATTACGTTCGACGCGACAGTGACACTGAACGACGGCGTCCTGACTTTCAGCAGCAAAGTGGTTAACAATTCCAGGTTGATGGTCCAGACCGTCGATTATCCCTATTTCGGCGACTTCACCTCCCCGACACGAAAGACACCGATGGTCGTCAGAACGATGTGGTACGGTAACCTCGGTGCCGACGAGATATATCCATATTTCAACAACGAACTCGGTTACTGGGGAGACGTTTACCCGACAAAGACCTTCAATTCCGATAAGAGCCTTTTCTGCCTGATTCAGACGCCGAAGGAAGGCGTGTACGTGGAGATGGAAAATCCGAACCAGCCTTATTTCCTTCAATTTACTTTCGAGCAACACCCCGGGGTGCTTTCTTCCGTAACGGACCAGGTCCCGCAGGAAAATGAGATCGGAGGCAAGCCGGTTCACCTTGAATTCAGGACGTGCCATTTCGTTTTCGTGCACCCGGGCACCGAAATGAAACTGGCGCCTGTTGTCGTCGAGTGTTATCGCGGCGGGTGGCACAGGGGCGTAAATATTTACAAGAAGTGGAGGGCGACGTGGTTCAGGAAGCCGCACTTGCCGGCATGGGTCCAGAACGTTAACTCATGGATGGAGCTGCAAGTCAATACCCCGGTTCAGAACTACGCCGTTGCATACGACAGCCTCATAAATTACGGCAAAGCATGCGCCGAAAACGGCATCAGCGCGATACAGCTTGTCGGATGGAACAAAGGCGGGCAGGACGGCGGCAATCCGTCTCTGAGTACCGACCCCGGACTCGGTACGTGGCAGCAGCTCCACGATGCGATCCGAAAAATACAGGCGATGGGCGTCAAGATGGTCCTCTTCGGCAAGTTCCCATGGGCAGACATGACGACCGAGTGGTACAAGAAGGATCTTTACAAATATGAAGCGAAGGATCCCTACGGCATTCCTTATATAAAGAGAGGTTATCTGTATCTCACCCCGCTTCAGCTCGCCGACATAAACGATCACGCGTTTGCCGTCATGGATTTCCTGGATCCGGCGTACAGAGCCATTGCCGTCCAACAGTTCAGGAAAGTCCTTGCGCTCGGCGCGGCCGGCTTCCTCTATGATGAAGTCCCGACGCACAGTCCGGTGAAATACAATTTCGCTTCGGGACACGGTTACAATCCTCCCGGATACATTTATGCCGGAGACGAGCCGCTCGCGAGAGAGCTTCACGCCGCGGCCGACTCCGTCAATCCGAACTTCCTCTTCGCCGGTGAAGGTCCGCAGGACTGGCTGAAGCAGTACTATCCTTTTTCATACATACGCGTCAACGAAGGTACCACGCCGGTCACGCGTTATATAGCTCCTCACCTCCCCATCATGGTCGCCGTCATCGGCTTCGATAACCGCGAGATGCTGAACCTCTGCCTCCTCGACAGGTACATCATTAGTTATGAGCCTTACAACTTCAAAGGAAAGCTCAGCGACTTCCCCTTGACGCTCGCGTACGGCAAGAAAATCGATGCGCTTCGGAGAAAGTACAAAAGTTATCTTTGGGACGCGAAATACCAAAGTACAGAGGGTGCAACCGTCACCACTAATTTCCAGTATCGATACCCTGATTTCGTTACAGGAAACGCGCCTGGACAGGGCGGAGGATGGCATCCGTTTGCAGGTGCGTATAAATATTCGGTCTTCGTGACTTCGACCGGAAAGCGAGCCGTTGTGGTAATCAACCAGGGCCCGAAGACATTCACCGCACACGTTAAGATTCCTCACGCAGGCAAGCTTGTGCTCGCCACTCCGGAGCATCCCGATGCGGTCCCCACCGATGGCACGTTTCAGATTCCTCCACGCTCAGCGGCAGTGGTAATGGAACAATGACGATTCCCCTCTCCACAAGCTCGACCGGGCAAATGGAACCGTACCTCCGCATGGAAGGAATCTCGAAATCCTTCGGAGGGGTCCCGGTACTGGATGACGTTAAGCTGCAGGTGAATCGCGGCGAGGTCCACGCGTTGACCGGTGAAAACGGCGCGGGAAAATCGACTCTCATGAAAATCCTCGCGGGCATTCACCAGAAGGACGAGGGGCGGATTTATCTGAACGGGAATCTTGTGGACATACGCTCGCCCAGAGAGGCGATAAGGCTCGGGATTTCGATGATCCACCAGGAGTTGAACCCCGTCAGGGATATGACGGTTTGCCAGAATATTTTCCTCGGCCGCGAACCTTACAGCAGACTCACACGAGTAGTCGACAGCCGGAAAGAGAAAGAACAGACGCGCCGGCTTTTCGGCGAGATGGATATCTCCGTCGAACCGGATGAGAAGATGGGAAATCTTTCCGTCGCAGAAATGCAGATGGTGGAAATCGCCAAAGCGGTATCTTACAGCTCGAACATCATCATCATGGACGAGCCCACTTCCGCGATCACGGGCAAAGAAGTTGCAAAGCTGTTCGAAATGATTTCGGGCCTGAAGGCCAAGGGGATCGCCGTCATCTATATCTCTCATAAAATGGACGAGATCTTCACCATCTGTGATACGATAACCGTGCTCCGCGACGGGCGATATATAGATACTCGTCAGGCAAAAGAATTCGACCGTGACACCCTCGTCAGCCGTATGGTAGGTCGCGAGATTAAGGATCTTTTCCCGAAATCAAATACAGAGAGAGGACCCGTTACACTCGAAGTCGAAGGGCTCACACAAAGCGGCGTCTTCGACAATATCAGTTTCAAAGCGCACAAAGGCGAGGTGCTGGGTCTGTCCGGATTGATGGGCGCCGGCAGGTCGGAAGTTGTGGAGACGATATTCGGACTCCGCGGCTCGGACGGCGGAACCATCAGGGTGAACGGCAAGGAAGCCAAAATAAAATCTCCCGCGGACGCGATCCGGCACGGCGTTGCTCTGATCACGGATGATCGTAAGATGAAGGGACTTAACCTGACCGCATCCGTGAGGGATAATATATCTCTCGTGAACCTCAAAGCCTTCAGCCGCTTCGGACAGGTAATTCGTCTGAAAAAGGAAAATCAAACGGCGGACGAAGAGATAAAGAAATTCCGCATTAAGGCCCGGGACAGGTATCAGCCTGTCGGAACGCTGAGCGGCGGAACGCAACAGAAGGTCGTGTTGTCGAAGTGGCTTTTGAACAATCCTGAAATCATCATCCTCGACGAGCCCACCCGCGGGATCGACGTCGGCGCCAAGGCGGAGATCTACGGGATCATCTCACGTCTCGCCGAGACGGGAAAAACCATCGTAATGGTCTCCTCCGAACTTCCGGAGATACTCGGCTTATGTGACAGGGTCATCGTTCTCTACCATGGACGAATCAGCGGGGAATTCGAACGTAAGGATTTCGACCAGGAGCGCATTATAAAGGCCGCGATGGGGAACCCTGACGGCGCAACAATTCACTTCATGAATTGAGAGCACATTGAATGGAGACACCTACCGACGAACTAAAAGTAACTGGAAACGACACGGCTGCCGTATTGTCCCCGGCAGACCGGAGGATCGAAAAGCTCAGGCGCGCTGGAAGGTTCTTCTCTAAATACGGGATCTACTTCGCGCTCGTACTTCTCGTTGCCGTGCTCGCGGTTATATCGCCGCCATTCTTTACCGCCGCGAATCTCATAGACATTCTTCGGCAGATCTCGGTGATCGGGATATTGGCCGTCGGCCAAACCGTCGTGATCATCACGGCCGGCATCGACCTTTCCGTCGGCTCGATACTCGCGCTCTCGGCCGTCATGGCGGCGTCGTTCGCTCATCCCGGCCAGTATCCTCTGATCGTTCCACTGATGGTCGGCCTCGGTGCCGGTCTCGTCTGCGGCGCGCTCAACGGCTTCCTCATCGCGAAAAGCAAACTTGCCCCGTTCATCGTAACCCTCGGCATGATGACCGCAGCCCGTGGTATGGCACTCGTTTACACGAGCGGCAGACCGGTGTTCAACCTGAGCAACGCGTATGACACGATCGGTACAGGCTACTTCGCCGGCATACCTCTACCCGTCGTGATATTTGTAATGGTAATCCTCGGCGGAATTTTTCTCCTGCACTACACGCGATTCGGAAGATACGTCTACGCGGTCGGCGGAAACGAACTCGCGGCGAAGGTGTCGGGCATAAGTACGGAAAAGATTCTTATCTACGTCTACATCCTCCAGGGCGTACTGGCGGGCGTTGCCGGTGTCGTCTTGTCTTCGAGAGTCATGTCCGCCTCGCCGGCGCTCGGAGAAGGGTATGAGCTTGACGCCATCGCCGCTGCCGTCATAGGAGGCACCAGCCTGATGGGCGGGGTCGGAACGATCACTGGCACTGTCGTCGGCGCACTTATAATAGGCGTGATGAACAACGGTCTCGATATGCTGAACGTTTCCTCGTACTGGCAGCAGATCGTGAAAGGCGCGATCATCGTGCTTGCCGTCCTGCTCGACAAGAAATCGAAGGGAAAAGCATGAGAACATTCGCGAGGATAGCGTTCCTCCTCACCGTATTATCGGCCGGTGTGCAGGCAAGAGAGTACATCGTTTCGGTCAAGGGAAAGAACTCGAACCCGGGTACGGCTGAACTCCCTTTGCGCACAATCCAGCGCGCGGCGGACCTGGCACAACCCGGGGATACGATTATCGTTCGGGCCGGGATTTACCGTGAGAGCATCGACCCACCGCGCGGGGGGACATCGAATTCGGATCGCATCGTCTACGAGGCCGCCCCGGGTCAGAAGGTTATCATTACCGGCTCGAACAGGATTAGAAACTGGGTCCGTGTCCGGAACGGCGTCTGGGAAACGACTCTCCCGAACTCATTCTTCGGAAGCTTCAATCCTTACAGCGACATTGTCCACGGCGATTGGTACAACCCGAGAGGACGCGTTCGTCACACCGGTACGGTCTACCTCAACGGCCGCTGGTTTTCTGAGGCGGTCAACCTTGACGATGTGCTTACATCTGCCGGGAACGACTCCGTCTGGTTCGGTAAGGTCGCTAAAGATAGTACCAGGATATGGGCTCAGTTCGGCGAAGTGGATCCCGACCGGGAAGATGCGGAAATCAATGTGCGCCGGACGGTATTCTATCCCACGAAAACAGGGATCAACTACATCACCGTGCGCGGCTTCATCATGGAAGATGCCGCTACTCAGTGGGCGCCTCCTACCACGCAGCAGATAGGCCTGATCGGTCCGGACTGGAGCAAGGGCTGGATCATCGAGGACAACGTCATCAGGTACTCGATGTGCGCGGGCATTTCTCTCGGCAAGTATGGCGACAAGTGGGACAACACATCGGAAAATTCAGCCCAGGGATATGTCAAGACGATCGAACGCGCTCTCGCGCACGGCTGGTCGAGGGAAAACGTAGGCCATCATCTCGTGAAGGATAACATCATTTGTCACTGCGAGCAGGCCGGCATCGTCGGAAGTATGGGCGAGGCTTTCAGCACTATTACGGGAAATACGATTTACGACATCTGTACCAGGAATTGGCTCATGGGCGCGGAGAGGGCCGGCATCAAGTTCCATGGTGCCGTCGATGTGCAGATTACACACAATCATATTTACCGGACATGCCTGGGCATCTGGCTCGATTGGATGGCGCAAGGTACCCACGTGTCGAGAAATCTCTTCGACGGCAACTTCGGCCCCGACATTCTGGTGGAGGTCGATCATGGCCCGTTCCTCATAGACAACAATATATTCCTTTCGAAAGTATCGCTCATGGACCGTTCTCAGGGTGGCGCCTACGTCCACAATCTGTTTGCCGGGGCAATTCAAGTGCTCGGATTTGACCCGCGTGAGACGCCCTACCTTGAACCCCATTCGACAGAGATTGCAGGTTTCCACAATAACCCGATGGGAAATGACAAGTATTATAACAACATCTTTGTCGGGGCGGCAGATATGGGCAAGTATGACAGCGTAGGATTACCGATGCAAATGGGTGGAAATGTCTTTCTCCACGGCGCTAAGCCGTGTTCCTGTGAAAGGGATCCCATCGTCGAACCCGATTATGACCCGATGATTCGGCTCATCAGGAAAAAGGACGGCCTGTTCTTTCAGATCAAGTATGACAGTTCCTGGAAGGAAGAGCGTAAGCGCGAGATCGTGACGTCCCGATTGCTCGGCCTCGCTTCGATCCCTGGACTTCCGTACCAGACCCCCGATGGGAGACCGGTAAGTATCGACAAGGACTATTTCGGACTCAGCCGCGGGGAATCGAATCCGACTCCCGGACCGTTTCAGGATTTGCGGCCCGGACTGCAATTGCTGAAGGTATGGCAGGGGAGGCGCTTCTGAACCGATGTTGAAAGGAATTTCCAAATTGCTGTCGCCCGAACTTCTGAAAATTCTGATGGAGATGGGGCATGGAGACGAGATCGTCATCGCCGACGGAAACTTTCCCGCTGCGAGTATTGCGCAGAGGCTGGTCCGGCTGGACGGCCATCCGGTACCGCCGATTCTCGACGCCGTCATGGAGTTATTCCCGCTCGACACGTTTGTCGATCACCCGGTCGCTTTGATGTCGGTGGTGCCCGGCGACAACTATGAGCCCGACATCTGGCCGGTTTATGAGGAAGTCATAAAGAAGCATGAACCGCATTTCAGGGGCTTCGAGCAGATGGAGCGATTCGCATTCTACGAGCGCTCGAAGAAAGCTTACGCGGTCGTTGCCACGGGAGAAATGGCCCGCTACGCAAATCTGATTCTGAAGAAAGGATTGATACAGTGACAACAAATAGAATTAAGTACGGCAGGCTGGCTGCCCTTTTCATGGGCATATTCGTTGCGACAACACTGGCAGGCTGCAGCGGCAAGCCGAAGGCGAAGGGCCAGATTACCATCGGCGTTTCATACCAGGATCTGTCCAACCAGTTCGTCATCAGGCTGCAGAACGCTATAAGAGCCGAGGCTAAGAAGTTGAACGTGAAGCTTATCGAGCTCGACGCACAGGGCCAATCGGAAAAACAGATCGGCCAAACTGAGAATTTCATAAACCAGGGAGTGAACGCGATAATCCTCAACCCGGAAGACGAGTACGGCTCGGCCCCGGCAGTCGATATAGCGGTGAAGCATCACGTTCCCATCGTTGTCGTGAACGCGGTAGTGTCGAACCTCAACGAGGCCAATGCCTACGTCGGCTCGCCGGACAGCGTGGCCGGCATGATGCAGGCCGAGTACATCGCGAAGCTTCTGAAGGGGAATGGAAATGTAGTACTGATCCAGGGGCCCTACGGCCATTCCGCGGAAGTCCAGCGAACGAAGGGCATCAAGATGGTGCTCGCGAAGTATCCGCATATCAAAATAATTGCCGAGCAGACCGCGAACTGGGACAGGGCACAGGCAATGAATCTCATGGAGAACTGGCTTTCAACCGGCCGCACTATCAACGCCGTTATTTCCGAAAACGACGAGATGGCGATGGGCGCGCTCGGGGCCATCGAAGGCTCGGGAATAAAGAGGAAGATTTACGTGATCGGTACCGACGCATTGCCGGAGGCGCTGCAGGATGTTGCCGACGGAAAAATGGTGGCGACCGTCTACCAGGACGCCGAGGCCCAGGGAAGCATGGCGGTCAAGCTCGCTTACGACATCATTAAAGGTAAAAAAGTACAACATCTGAACTACATCCCCTTCCAGCTTGTGACGAAAGAGAATGTGGATAATTTTCTAAAAATGGCAAAGACGAAATGAACAAGATTCAAGAGACATTCGACCAGGGGAAAGGCGTCTTTCGCCTTATCCCGACATTTGTGCCACGCCGGTTCAGCAAGGCAGGCAGACGACTGAGACTTCACCCGGACGATTACTATGCGCTCGGCACGAAGCGCGGATCCATCAAAGAGAGGTGGTTCTCGTCCGTGATCCCGGCGATGAACGGTGAACTCGCTCCCGCTGATGAAGGCATGAGCTACATTCTGCCGTTCAGCGAGAAACTCTCCGAGAAATTCCTTCTGAAAGATGCGGTGACAGAGTTGAAGGATTTACTTGTCGGCACGGACCTTATGAAGAAATACGGCGGCTGGCCGATGTATTCGAAATTCTTCGACTTCCTCGCGCCGCTGTTCCTCCATCTGCATCTGAGTTTCGAGGCCGCGGCAGCAGTAGGAAGATTGGGCAAGCCGGAAGCTTATTACTTTCCCCCCGAAATGAACAACTATCCGGGCGAGCTGCCTGCCACGTATTTCGGATTCGACCCCGACGTAACCAAAGAAATGGTGAGAGAGCGGCTGTTAATGTACGAGAAAGGGGACAATCGCATAACCGAGCTATCCCGCGCGTATCGCATCGAGCTGGGAACGGGCTGGTTCACTCCTCCGGGAGTGCTCCACGCGCCCGGATCGTACCTGACCTACGAGCCGCAGTGGAACAGCGACGTGAATTCCGTTTACGAGAATATTACATCGAACGAAGTCTATCCTTACGAGTTCCTTGTAGAAAATTGTCCGCCGGATAAGAAGCACGACATTGACTACGTGATGAGCCTGATGGACTGGGAGAAGAACGTCGATCCTTATTACAGGAGGCATAATTTCAGGAAGCCTCTCGTCTGCCCGCATTCCGACGGAAGACATACGGAGAAGTGGGTAATCTACGCGAACGATTACATAGCCGCGAAGGAGCTGACGATACAGCCCGGACAGACGGTAACCGTCAAGGACGGAGCGGCCTACGGATGCATCATCATACAGGGACACGGCAAGTTCGGTGTCTACGATGCCGAGGCATCGGTGATGCTGCGTTTCGGTCAGGCAAGTAATGACGAGTATTTTGTAAGTGAAGAAGCGGCTAAATCGGGAGTGGTCATCTCGAACCACAGCAAGTTCCAGCCCATGGTCATGCTCAAGCATTTCGGCCCCAACCATCCCGATATGCCGAAGACAGTCTGAAATAAATTCGAAATTCTAAATATCTAAATTCTAAACAAATCCGAAATACGAAGGCTAACTGTCTCGACTCCACCATAGAAAGTCATGAGTCAGTCTTGGATTTTTGTGTTTCTCATTTATTTAGAGTTTAGCATTTAGGATTCAGAATTTCTTAATCGAGGAGTTGAAATGAAAAAGCAGAATTTTGAACTGAAGAATGAGAAGATCCGTTCCGCATTTCAGGAGATAAAGAAGAAGTATCCGGAAAAACTCAAGACCCGGTTTAACCTCTCGTGGAGCAATTGGGGATTCGGCATAGAACCGCTGGCGGATTCGGCAGCGAGGCTCGAGAAGAACGGGTTCCGGTTCATCGAGCTGCACGGAAATCATTACGGTCCCGACCTCGGCTACCGGGTGGCGGAGACAAAGAAGGTGCTTTCGGATCACGGACTCTCCGTGTCGGGAGTGTGCGGTATGTTCTCGCCTGACAACGACCTTTCGAGCAACCGGGCGATCCATCGCCAGTCGGCTGTCGATTATCTCAGGCGCGAGCTGGAGTTCACAAAGGAGATCGGCGGAGGCTACATCCTTGTCGTGCCGGGCGCGGTCGGACGGCCGCAAAAGTATGACGACACGGAATTCGAACGCAGCGTCGAGTCGCTGAGACTCGTCGCGGATACTTTTCATAAGTACAAAATCAAGGCCGCCATCGAACCGATTCGATCGGCTGAAGTGAGTTTCAACCACACCGTCGCGGACGCGAAGAAATACATAAAGGCCGTCAATCATCCGGGCATCGGCCATATAAACGGCGACGTGTACCACATGTACACGGAAGAGGCTCATATCGGCGAAGCCATTCTGGAGGCGGGCGATCAGCTGACCAATCTCCACATGGCGGACAGCAACAGGTGCGCTCTCGGCGAAGGTGCGATAGATCTCGATACCATCATCATGGCCCTGTACGTCATCGGATACAACCGGACAGGCTGCTATGTGACTCCGGAACCGCTCGGTCCCGGCGGCGATCCGTATCCTGCGATGTACGGTAATCCCGACAAGAAAGCACTCGACGAGCTGGTCCGTCAAACCGCGACCTATTTCAGGGAAAGGGAAGAAGAACTTATTTCCGCTTAAAGAAGAATCAGTCAGGAGGATTCAGAAAAGAAGATGAACAAGAATTGGGTGATTAAACTGGCAGGCTTGGCTCTGGCTATAGGCTGTCTTGTGCCTTCGAAGGCAAGAAGCCAGAACCTCGTACAATACGTCAATCCGTTCTGCGGCACGACGAACTTTGCGAATACTTTTCCCGGTGCTGATATGCCTTTCGGTATGCTCCAGTGGAGCCCGGAAACCGGCCTTAACAAGGGAGGATATTCGTACAACAACACACAAATTTGGGATTTCAGCCTCGATCATGTGAGCGGGGCGGGCTGCCAGTACGGAGAGGACTTCGGTTTCATGCCTCTTCTCGGACAGATTCCGTCGACGCCGCCGTCGAGCCGCTCTGCTTTCGCAACCTCCTTTTCTCACACCAACGAAAGCGCTAAACCCGGCTATTACTCGGTTACTTTGGACAACGGCATAAAGATAGAACTCGCCGCGACCACGAGATGCGGATTCGGACGCTTCACCTATCCTTCGGGAAACGCGGAGACCATGATGATCAACGCCGCGAGCGCCGTTAACGGCGCAAGCGCGTCTTCGATTCAGATCGACTCTGCCGCCCAAAGCATAAGCGGATCGGTGACGTGCAAGCTCTTCTGCGGAGCGACCGCGGGCGGCGGGACTACAATTTATTTCTATTCGGTCTTTGACCAGCCTTTCTCTTCCTTCAGCACCTGGAGCGGGAGCGTTCTCACTTCCGGCGATTCGTCCGGGCAGGGAAGTGCATCCGGCGCATACGTGACGTTCGATACAACCGCAGGCAGAACGGTCCTCGTCCGGGTGTCCATCTCGTATGTCAGCGTCGCCAACGCGAAGGCTAACCTCGAAGCCGAACTTTCGAACACGGTCGCGACTTCCACCGGATTTGACGAGGTTGTTTCAGCCGACAGCAGTACATGGAATTCCTGGCTCAACAGGATACAGGTCACCGGCGGATCAACACAGGATTTGCAGACGTTTTACTCCATGCTCTATCATGCTCTCCTTTTCCCAAGCACCTGCTCCGACGTCAACGGCCAGTACATGGGATACGACGGCAAGGTTCACACAACTACGAACGGAAGAGTTCAATACGCGAATTTCTCCGGCTGGGATATCTACAGGAGCGAGTGCCAGTTCCTCGCCATGATCGCGCCCAAGCACGCGAGCGACATGGCGCAATCGCTTCTCAGGGATTACCAGCAGGGGGGCGCTTTCCCGAGATGGGGCGTTCCGAATTACGACACCGGCGTAATGATGGGAGACCCGGCGGCGCCGATCATCGCCGGATTCTACGCCTTCGGCGCGAGAGATTTCGATACTACAGCCGCGCTGCAGGGACTTGTAAAAGCTGCCACCGATCCTTCGGTGTATGCTCCTCGCACGAATACCTATGAGCGCAACGCTCTGAGCCAGTACCTGACACTCGGCTATGTTCCCGAGAACCAGAACGGCGGATACGGCAACGTTTCGATGACTCTCGAGTATAACACTGACGATTTCGCTGTCTCGCAGTTCGCGGCCGCGCTCGGCGATTCAACCGACAGCGCCCTCCTCTTGAAACACGCCCAGTACTGGCGTGACCTGTACAACCCGGTAACTGGCTACATCCAGATGCGGCGTACCGACGGTTCCTGGGCTCCAGGCTTTGTCAACAACAACACGAATTACGACAATGACCAGGCGTACGTCGAGGGAAGTGCGGCGCAGTATGTCTGGATGGTGCCATTCAACTTGAAGACACTTGCTGACATGATGGGCGGACCTGCGGTGGCGGTACGCCGTCTCAACAACTTTTTCGCTGTCCTGAATGCAGGTCAGAACACTACCTCCGCCTGGTTGGGAAATGAACCCTCCCTCGAAACGCCTTACATCTATGATTTCATCGGCCAGCCATTCTCAACGCAGAGGATAGTACGCTCCGCTTTGCTTTCTCTTTATTCGCCGAATCCCAATGGATATCCGGGGAACGATGATCTAGGCGAAATGTCTTCGTGGTACATATGGGGGGCGCTGGGCATGTATCCGGAGCTTCCCGGCTCCGATGTGCTTGCCCTCGCGAGCCCGCTGTTCCCGAAGGTGGTTCTCCATCTCAAAGGCGGAGATGTGACTATCACCGGAAACGGCGCAGGAGACTATTCGATGTATGTCACAGGCTTGTCTGTGAACGGGAAGACCTGGAATAAACCGTGGATAAAATTCTCCGACATCTCAAACGGTGGAACGCTGGAGTATAATCTGTCATCTACGGCGGACAGCAGCTGGGCAGCGGCTGCCGCAGACGCTCCGCCTTCATATCCACTCGGCACTCCTTCGGTACCGGTGCCCTTGTCGCCCGCTTCCGGAGACACGCTCACGATGAGCGACACTTCGCTCGTCTGGCAGTCGGTGCCCGGAGCCGTGTCTTATGAACTCCAGATTTCAACCGACAACGCATTCGCAAGTGCCGCGCTGGATTCAGCCGGGATCACAGATACCACTTTTGCACTGAGAAGCCTCGTAAACGGCGGCAAGTTGAGCCTGAGCACAAAGTATTACTGGCGCGTGGAGGCCGTCAACGACAGCGGACAAGGCGCCTATACTCAGCCGCAGCTCTTCGTTACACCGGGCCGCATACTGGCAATCAACACTCCGCCCGCCGGCCTGCCGACGAAGTTTGCCCTGAGTCAGAACTATCCCAATCCTTTCAATCCGTCGACGATAATAAGATACAGCATTCCTTCTTCGCAACATGTCTCTCTGAGGGTTTACAACGTACTCGGCCAGACAATCGAGACTCTTGTCGACGAGAGGCAGGGCGCTGGGAATTACGAGGTGAACTTCGACGCGGCCCGCTTCGCGAGCGGAGTCTATTTCTGCGTACTGATTGCCGGTGGATTCACGGCGACAAAAGAGATGATGCTGCTCAAATAAATGCGTGAGTATGATGATAAAACTCATTCGAACAATGCCTGGTGACTGAAACCTGGCGAATCGTTTAACCACAACTCATTCAAAACTGAAATTGTACAGGGATAACATGAACAAAGATAGAAGAGTTCGAGGTTCGTCCATTTGGACAATACTCCTCGTATGGATGATCGTAATGTCTGCCGGACAGTCTGCCGTGGCGCGCGAAATCGTCCTCCAGGACAGCAAACTTCTCGTCGCGTTCAACTCGGAGACTGGCGCGCTTACGAGGCTCGTAAGTAAGGACCCGCAATGGGCCATCGAACGCCGGCCCGACCTCGGGATCTCTTTCAGAATGCTCGTGCCGCTCCCCGACCGTCAGGACAACTTCATCCTCGGCCAGAAGCAGCGGGCTGTTAAAGTTGACAAAGTATCTGAGCATGAAGTCGTAATCGAATGGAAGAACCTCCTCAGCCAGCACGGCGGAGTGCTGCCGATAACTTTCACCGCCGACGTTAAACTGAACAACGGCGTCCTCACTTTCGGCGGGAAGGTCGTAAATGACTCCAAGCTGATGATACAGACCCTCGATTATCCCTACTTCGGCGACTTCAATCCTCCTTCAAGCAAATCGTATGTCAGTGTGAGAACCGCCTGGTATGATAATCTTCAGTCGGCACAGATTTATCCCGATTTCATAAATGCAAAAGGATATTGGGGGGATTTTTATCCGACCAAGACGTTCGATTCATACCGCAGTCTGTTTTGCCTGATCCAGGCGAGGACGAAGGGCGTTTACGTCGAGATGGAGAATCCGAATCAGCCCTACCTGATACAATACACTTTCGAGCAGCATCCCGGACTGGTTTCTGAAATCAACAACGCTGTTCCGCAGACCAATTACATCGCGGGAAAATCTCTCGATGGGAAGACGACGCCGCATGGCGTGCCGGTCCATCTCGAGTTCAGGACCTGTCACTTCATCTTCGAACACCCGAACTCGACTTTCGAGCTCGCTCCGGTCGTGGTCCGCTGCTACAGCGGTGACTGGCACGCGGGTGTCGATCTGTACAAAGAATGGAGAAAGACATGGTACAAGGAGCCGCACCTGCCTGCGTGGCTGAACAAGGTAAGCGCGTGGCAGCAGCTTCAGATCGATTCTCCGGTGCAGGATTGGCGCGTCCCTTACGATAGTCTCGTGTCGTACGGTAAGGAATGTGCCGAGAACGGCGTCGACGCGATTCAGCTTGTAGGCTGGAACACCGGCGGCCAGGACGGTCACGACCCGGAGATGTCGACGGATCCGCACCTCGGTACGACCCAGCAGCTTCGCGATGCTATAAAGAAAATTCAGGCAATGGGCGTCCACATCATCCTGTTCGGAAAACTGAACTGGGCCGACATGACGACCGAATGGACGAAGACCGAGCTTTACAAGTATGCCGCGACGGACCCTTACGGAATCCCTTATCAACAGGGAGGTTACAGCTACTACACGCCGGTCCAGCTGGCGGGAATAAACAATCATCGCCGATACGTCATGGATTTTCTGGACCCGGCGTACCGAAAGATCGCGGTCGGTCAGTTCGACAAACTCCTGTCGCTCGGCGCATCCGGCTGGCTTTATGACGAGGTGTGCCATCATGGGCCGGTGAAGTACAGCTTCGCTCCAGGTCACGGCTACAATCCGCCGGGATTCATCTATGCCGGGGACTTGCCGATGGGCAGGGATCTTCGGGCCGCCGCCGACAGCATCTCTGGCCGGAATTTCCTTTTCGCCGGAGAAGGACCGCAGGATTGGCTCACTCAGTATTATCCTTTTACTTATACGCGAATCGGTGCCGGTTCGACTCCGGTCCAGCGCTACATCGCCCCGCACGCTCCCATCATGGTCGCGGTGACCGGATTCAACGACCGGGACATGCTTAACCTTTGTCTTCTCGACCGGTATATCATCGAGTACGAGCCATACTATTTCAAGGGCCACCTGACCGATTTCCCTCTCACGCTGGCGTATGGAAAAGAGATCGACGCCCTTCGCGCCAAATACAAGGCTTATCTCTGGGACGCTACATTCTGCGATACGATGGGCGCGAATGTAGAAGCTGACGGCTCCTTCAAGTATTCGGTGTTCGTTACTTCGGCGGGCAAACGCGCGGTAGTCGTCGTCAACCTTGAAAACAGCAAGCCGATCACGGCAAGGGTCGAGATTCCGCACCATGGGAAACTCGTTGTCGCGACTCCGGGACATCCGGACGCCGTTGGCACTTCGGGAATACTGCGGATACCTCCACAGTCGGCCGCCGTGGTGATGGAAGAGTAACACGCTTGTTTTCGGTAAGATCGGAAACTGATTCGTAAGAGAGGTGATGGAACAAGTCGCATAATCGTTTGTCCGGCCGTTGTCTCTGACCGTGAACTCTAAATCGAGAGACATACTGGAGTCCGCATTGATCCAGCAGTTGCTCTTAAGAACCAATTCATCCTTACAAATAGTTGAGGTAATTATGCGGAGAGTTGCTGCTACAATTTGTTTAGTTGGTTTGATGGGAATAGCTCAGATTACGATGGCTCAGTCGCCGGTAACAATCAGTGTTAATACGGCATCCAAGGGAAACATAATTCCGCCGGACTTCGTCGGGCTGAGCTTTGAGACGGGAAGCGAACTGTACGACAATGCCGGCGTGAGTGGATACCTTTTCGATAATGCCGGCACTGCGACAAACAATCAGATTATCGACCTGTTCCAACAGATGGGCATAAGGGATCTCAGACTCGGAGGCGGCTCGGTGGACGCCTCCGGCGTCGCCATTCCGAGCGATGCCGACATCGACGCGGTGTTCAGTTTCGCGTCGGCGGCTGACGTGAATGTCATCTATTCGTTACGCCTGCTGAGTACGGACGAATCGGAAGAACTGTCAAACCAGGCTACCGACAGCCTGCGGGCGCAGTATATCATGCAGCATTACAGCTCCCAGCTGAAAGGTTTAGCTATCGGTAACGAACCGGATTGGAACAGCCCGTACCACACGACTGACCCCGAGACGCCGAACTATTCGGGATACCTGACCGAATGGAAAGAGTTCGCCACCGACATATCCGGCGGCGCGAGCGGAATAAAATATGTCGGCCCCGATATGGGGAGCAATTATCCGGTAGTCAACAACCCGCCCTTAAGCGATCTTCTGAACGCGACCAACACTTCCGTCAGCGGCGTCGACTGGTCGACTCAGTTCGCGAAGGACATAACCGGCTGGACATTCCCGAACTCCAGCTCCTTCGGATTCGTCACGTTCCATAATTATCCCGGCGAGAGCTGTTCCGGACTGACGCCGCAGGAAATGATAGACGCAATGTTGTCTTCCCACTTCGTCGACTCCGACTATCCCGCTTTGTACAATGCGGCTGGGGCTCCGGTCCTTCCATCAGGAGTGAGCTACCGTGAGACGGAGGCAAATCCTTTCACGGGCTATGTCGTCGGAGGGAGCAACTGCTTCGGGACGGCACTCTGGGCACTCGACTTCATGCACTGGTGGGCCGCGGCTAATACGATAACAGGCAACACCAACTACACCAAGGCATGCATCGGAGTCAACTTCCATAACAAGGAGTGGGGCGAGAACGATGTCATTTACCAGGTTTCGAGCGGCGACTACAAGGTCAATCCGATGGGCTACGGAATTAAGGCGTTCGGCCTCGGCGGTCACGGCTACGTTGAATCCGACTCCATTACATCGAACGTCGACGGTGTGAATCTTACATCTTACGCGGTCGGCGATGCGCAGGATTCGTACGTGACCATCATCAATAAAGAGCACGGGAGCGGCAGCCCGCAGTCTGCGGCCGTGACTATCGTTCCGGAAGGGTTCCCCGCGGTGAGCGCGCAATGGATGGCTTTGACGGAAGGTGCCACCGGCGGCGCTTCGGACACGACGGCATTGCTTGGCGGAGCTTCTATCTCCAACGGCTCGCAGCAGCTCGGGAAGTGGACGGAGCTTAGTCTCAACTCGAGCGGTCAGCCCACATTCACGCTTCCATACACGGAAGCTGCCGTCGTCCACATTCGCGCCGCGAGCGGTTACGTCGGCCCGACCCAGATAAACCAGAACGGCGCCCTGCAAATCTTCGGCATCGATGGAACCGGCAACGTTTGGCGCGACCAGCAGAAGAACGGAAATTACAGCAGCGATTCTTCGAACTGGGCCGGCTGGATCGACATCGGCGGTGGAGTGACCGCGGGCAGCAGTCCGGCAGTGGTCAAGCAGCTTGACAATACTCTGGCCATGTTTATCCCGGGCGCGACGCCCACGACGGATGTGTATTTCAAGTACCAGACTTCTCCCGGCGGCGGCTTCAGCAGCTGGATAGACCTTGGCGGAGCAGGCATTACAAGTTTGCAGTCGGCGAAGAATCCCGACGGGAGCCTTCAGGTCTTCGGCCTCGATGGAAGCGGAAACCTCTGGCGCGACACTCAGAATGCTCCGAACGGAAGCTGGTCCGGCTGGTCGGAAGTTTCCGGCGAGACTCTCGAGCCCGGCTTCGTCGTTGTTCCGAACGGTGACGGAAGGCTCATCGTCATCGGAGTCTCAACCGCCTCGAGTCATGACGTCTACAACACATGGCAGCAGGATCCCGGCGGAAGTTTCGGAGGCTGGACTAACATGGGAAACATGGGAGGTGCCAGCACAGACTACGTGCTGAGGGCAGCTCGCGACCTCGACGGCAAGGTAGAACTCTTCGGAATTGGTTATAACGGAGATGTTTGGCACGATTGGCAGCCTGCAAGTGGCGGCTGGCACGGCTGGGCAGATCTCGGCACTATGCAGATACAACCAGGCTTCGTCGTCGGCCAAAACAAAGACGGACGCCTGGTCCTTCTCGGCGTCGATGCCGCCAGCCCATACCACGTCTTCAACATCTGGCAATCCAAAGTCAATGTCGACAGCGCGTGGACAGGCTGGACCGACATGGGATTGCCGGGCGGAGTGACGCTCAATCCGCGCCTGATGGTCGGCACCACGGCGGATTTCAGAATGCAGCTGTTTGCCATCGGGAATGATGGAAACGTGTGGACCGACTGGCAGCCGACAAGCGGCGGCTGGGACGGATGGAGCGCGTCAGGTACTGACCTCGGCGGCCCGGGGCTGACATGGTCTTCCGGGAAGGCAAGCGGAATCGGAACCTATGCGGGTGCGCACACCTCTTCCGGGATTACGGAGTACAGTTTGGCAGATAACTATCCGAATCCTTTCAATCCCTCTACGATCATAAGCTACCAGCTTCCGAAGGCGAGCTTCGTGACGCTGACAATTTATGACGTGCTCGGACAGAAGATCGCGACTCTCGTAGACCAGCAGGAAAACCCGGGAGCGTACGACGTGAATTTCAATGCGAGCAAGCTTCCGAGCGGTGTGTATTTCTATCGGCTCGATGCCGGAAGTTATACCGCCGTCAAGAAGATGATGTTCGTCAAATAACGACATGACTTTCATAACCACCGGAGCCGGCGAATCCGGCTCCGGGAATTCTTTTCTCCATATTGCTTGAGAGGACTTCCCTCTGACACCCCGGAATGTTCTCCCGTCATAGAATCATCGGAGGTATCTGATAAATGAGGCGTTTGGTATTACTTCTACTAATGTTGATCTCTTCTGCCGCGCTCGCGGCCAAACCATTTGACCCGGTCGATATGGTCAATACCTTCATCGGGACGACCGGACCTAAGGGTGTGAAGAACTACGGCGGTGTCTGTCCGTGGGTCGCGCCGCCACATGCCATGACGGATTGGACTCCGATGACTCAACTGAATTTCATAAGCCAGCTCCCGTTCCGCTATGAAGACAGGTACATCAAAGGCTTCATGGGAACGCACCAGCCGACTATCTGGATGAGCGATTACGGCTTCCTGACTGTCATGCCCGAAATCGGCTCCCCGAAGATTCGTCGTGACGACAGGGCGATGGCAATTATACCCGGATCCGAGATCGGAAAGCCGTATTACTATTCTGTGGAGATGGGGGACAGCGGCGGGCCGGCGATACGCACCGAAATCACCGCGACTACCCGCTGCGGTTTCTTCAGGATTACTTATCCGAAAGGTCCGACTCCCCGTTTCTTCGTGGAGATGAGCCGGATGCCGGGCGACGAAGGATGGGTCCACATCTCACCCGACCGTCGCGAGATAATCGGTTATAATCCCGACCGGATGAATGTTTACGACGGAAAGGACATGGGGCCGCAGATCAAGAATTTCAGCGGCTACTTCGTGCTGCAGTTCGACAAACCGTTCGAAGCGTATACCGCGTGGGAAGATTCGGACGGCGTCAGAATCTATGACGGCCAGCAGGATATGAGAGGGCCCAATATCGGTGCCCTCGTCACGTTCCCTGTAAAGGGAACAGGCACCGTGAAAGTCAGGATCGGGTCTTCATTTATTAGTCTCGACCAGGCACGAGCGAATCTCAGGAGAGAAATTCCCGCGTGGAGTTTCAACAAGGTTGAAATGCAGACCAGGAACAAGTGGAACAACCTGCTCGAAACTATCCGGATCCACGGTGCCACGCCGGCTCAACAGACGATCTTTTATACCGCGATGTACCATTCGCTCCTCTTTCCGAGGAAATTCTACGAAGGAGGACGTTACTACAGCGCCTTCGACGGGAAGATTCACAAGGGAGTCCTGTTTGAAGATTATTCGATGTGGGACACGTTCCGTGCCCTGCATCCTCTTCTCACGCTGATAGATCCCGGGGTTGTCTCCCCGATGATCCAGTCGATGCTGAACATGTATAAGGAAGGAGGCTGGATTCCCAAGTGGCCGAACCCGAGTTATACTAACATAATGATCGGTACACCGGGCGACGCCATCATAGCGGATGCCTTCGTCAGGGGATTCAGGAACTACAATCTCAAAGAAGCATGGGATGCGATTTACAAAGACGCGGTGACCCCGCCTGAAGGCGATACGCACAAAAGATGGGCGGACCGGGCACCATGGACCTCCTACGAGGCGCGTCAAGGACTGACTTATTACAAGAAGCTCGGCTACGTCCCCGCAGACAAGACGAACGAATCGGTATCCTCGACACTCGAATTCGCACTCGAAGATTATTGTGTGGCACAAGTCGCCAAGGGACTCGGCAAGGAGAAGGACTATCGCTTCTTTTTGAAGCGTTCGAAAAATTACAGGAATCTGTTCGACACCAAGACCGGCTTCATGACGCCTCGTCTCTCGGATGGTTCCTTCTACTCCGGCAATCCGAAGAAGTATACCGCGTTTACCGAAGGAAGCAAGTGGACCTATCTCTTCTGTGTCATGCAGGATGTTCCTGGACTGATCAAACTTATGGGCCGGAACAATTTCATTTCGAAGCTCGACGAGAATTTCAGCGGCGGCCATTATGCTTATGACAACGAGCCTGAAAATCATTATCCATATCTTTACGATTGGGTCGACCAACCCTGGAACGCAGATACGATTCTCACGAATGTCGTGAACAACAACTATCGCGATACGCCGGACGGCATCTCCGGCAACGACGACTGCGGGCAGATGTCCGCGTGGTACATCTTCACGACGCTCGGTTTCTATCCCGTCTGTCCCGCGTCGGAAGAATATGCGATCGGCAGGCCGTTCTTCCCGAAAGTAACCTTGCATCTGACGGCTCCCGGCAAGAATACCTTCACGATAATCGCCCGGAATTTCTCGCCGAAGAATATTTACGTGAAATCTATCAAGCTTGATGGAGAACCCCTTCACACGCTCTTCCTGAAATATTCGGATTTGTACAAGCACAAGGTCCTTGAGTTCGACATGACCGATAAGATGGGAGAAGCGATGGACTACAGGTAGAGCTGGTCGTGTTGGTTCCCATCTCGATACTCGAATGTAGAGACATATGGCTGTAAAAGTTCTCACAGAGGATTTTGTCTCTGAATCAAGAGTTGCACCTAACGCAGTATAGATGAATTCAAACAAACCAAAAAAGGCGAAACAATGAAACCACAATTTCTGGTACACGACGAGCACGACAGCGTGGGAGTCGCAGTAGTGGATATCAAGGCCGGAGAGAAGATATCGGGCTCCTGCCTTGAAACAAGCAAAGTGATATCGCTTGAATCCAAAGATCCGGTTCCACTCGGTCACAAGGTGGCTCTCAAAGACATCAAGGAAGGGGATGATGTCGTGAAGTATGGAGTAGTGATAGGGAAAGCAAAGCAGGCGATAAAAGCCGGCCAGCATGTGCATGTTCACAACGTAAAAAGCAATAGGTGGCAAAATGTCAAAATATAAGTTCCTTGGATATCGCCGCGAAAACGGTTCGGTTGCTGCAAGAAATCACGTCGCAATAATTCCTGTCGACGATCTGTCGAATTCAGCGGCTGAGGGAGTTGCATCCCTCGTCAGCGGTACACTTCCGCTTCCTCACGCTTATGGAAGGCTGCAGTTCGGGGCGGACCTCGAGCTGTTCTTCGATACCATGATAGGCACCGGCAGGAACCCGAACGTCGCCGCCGCCGTCGTGATTTGCATCGAGCCGAAATGGGCCGACAAGGTCGCAGAGGGGATAGCAAAGACAGGAAAACCCGTCGAGGTGTTTTCGATCGAGAAATCGGGAGACCTGAAGACGATCGAGAAGGCGTCTCGTGCGGCAAAAGGTCTGGTTCAGAAGGTTTCCGAACTCCAGAGAGAGGAAATCGACGTTGCGGACGCCGTGATCAGCACGAAGTGCGGCGAATCCGACACGACTTCCGGCCTCGGCGCAAACCCGACCGTCGGAAAGGTCTTCGAACGGCTCGTTGCCGCGGGTGGCACAGTAATGTTCGGTGAGACTTCGGAGCTTACCGGCGGCGAGCAGATTGTCGCCGACAGGATGAAAACTCCGGCGCTTAGAAAGAAGTTCATGGACATCTTCAACGACTACAATGCCATGATAGAAGCACAGGGTTCCGATCTCCTCGGTTCGCAGCCGACTCAGGGCAATATCGCCGGCGGCCTCACCACCATCGAAGAGAAAGCGATGGGCAATATCCAGAAGATCGGCAAGCTGAAAGTTGACGGAGTCCTCTCGCCCGCAGAGGCACCTAATGGGAAAGGACTGCATTTCATGGATACGTCGTCTGCAGCTGCGGAAGCAGTCACCCTCTTTGCGGCCGGCGGTGCAATCGCTCACCTCTTCCCGACGGGGCAGGGAAATATTATAGGTAATCCGATCGTCCCTGTGATTAAGCTTACGGCGAATCCGAACACCGCCGCGACGATGTCGGAACATATAGACGTGTCCGTCGAAAAAGTCCTCACGCTCGAGCAGACGCTTGACCAGGCTGGAGACGCCCTTATGGATATGCTGCTCAGGACTCTTTCGGGAAGGCTCACTGCCGCGGAAGTGCTGAGACACAAGGAGTTCGTGCTTACGAAGCTGTATAGAAGCGCGTAATCTTCCAGGACAGACAAATCACACCGGCATGCAGGCGGCAAACGATGTTCCGCGTGCCGGGTGATCGGTCTGCCGAAAGTCTCTTTGAGTGAGAGGGCTGTACGGACTCCGGCAGTTGCTGCCGGCGGGCCCTCGAAACTCGCGCCAGTCTCGTCGTCTGAGTAAATTAGTTAGGATGTTATGCCGCTGGAGAAACGTCGGCGGACAAAACGTTCGGCAGGCATTTGACGATAATAGCGACAGAACCACAAACTATGGTGAATTGATAAATGGATAATCAAAGCGTTAAGACAGATACAAGGAAGACTATTAGTGCGGTAGAGCTGACGAAGTTTGTGAAAGCTCTTGCGGAGAAATCCGGAGTCGGTGAAACCGATGCGTCAGTGCTGGCCGAGAGTCTTGTCGAGGCAAACCTCCTCGGCATCGATACACACGGTGTCTCGCGGCTCCCCGTATACCTCAAGAGAATCTCTCTCGGCCTGATCGATGGCAGGGCAAAGATGGAGTTTCACCGTAACATGCCCGCTGCCGGTGTGCTGGATGCCAGGAACGGACTTGGACAGGTTGCGGGTACGAAGGCAATAAGTGAAGCCGTTAACATGGCAAAGGAGTGCGGCGTCGGTGTCGTCGGAGTCATAAACAGCCAACATTTCGGAGCGGCGGGCTATTTCTGCGCGATAGCCGCACGATCCGGCTTTGTCGGATTGGCGTTCACTAATGCCGAACCCGCGCTTCCGCCCTGGGGAAGCTACGAGGCCTATTTCGGGACAAACCCGATCGCCATGGCTGTGCCGACCGGTACCGGCAACCCGATAATCATAGATACATCGACAAGCATCGTGGCACGCGGAAAGATCGTCGCGGCAGCACGTACCGGAACCCCGATACCAGCTGACTGGGCTCTCGATCCTGATGGTAATCCTACGACGGATCCGCAGAAGGCGCTCGACGGTGCGGTGCTGACCATGGCAGGCCCGAAAGGCTATGCTCTCGCTCTCATGGTAGATATCCTCTCCGGTGTGCTGACCGGCGGCGGTTACGGAAGACGTGTCAACTCCATGTACAAAGACATGAAGCATCCCGCCAACGTCGGCCATATGCTGATGGCCATCAACGTCGAAGCTTTCATGCCGAGAGCCGATTTCATGGAAAGAACCAAAGCCATGACCGCCGACCTGAAGTCCTCGAAGAAAAGACCCGGCGTCGGCGAAATCAACCTGCCCGGCGAAAGGAAATTCCGAACGAGGCAAAAGAGAGCGAAGGATGGTATCGCAGTTGAACCATCGGTCATCAAGGAACTCTCAGCTCTCGCAGTGGAATTGAAAGTACCTTCTCCGTTTTGACATTTGGTCGCCGTTTCTCGTGGACGACCTCCGGCCGGCAATTCACTGATCCCGATGGATCGTGCCGTCATTCAAGTTCTTGCCGGCGATTCTGCATTGAACTCTTCTGCACAGATTCTTCCCCCGCTTCACTCCCTCCATCAATAATGTTTTAGTCACGGTTCGCAAGCTTCGGGCTTGCGGACCGCGCTATTCTCCCCTTCCTTTATCATGATGTGAACTATCCGGGTCGCTATATCCTTTGCATATGAGGCACAACCATGGTAAACTTTCATTAGTATAGTCACCGTAGAGCGTCGGAATCATTTTGTTTGTGGCCGGAGAGCGTTAGATATTTTCCGCTATAAGCTAAAGACTGGAGGAGAGGTTTCTTATGAAGAGAAAATCGGCCGAAGATTCAGCCACCGGCCAAATCTCTAAGGAGAAAATATATCAGTCACTGAGGGCCGACATCATAGCACACAGGTTGAGACCGGGCCAGGCTATCAGAGAAGACGAACTTGCCGATCGGCTCGGAGTGAGCCGCACGCCGGTCAGGGAAATGCTTCGCAGGCTTGAGCAGGAAGACCTGGTCAGGGTAGTGCCGAACAGGGGAGTCTTCGTCGCAGAGCTGACCGACAAAGATATCGAGGAGGTTCTCGAGATCCGCCTCGCCCTCGAGACGGCGGCGGCGCGGTCTGCCGCAACGAAGCTTACTCCTCAGCACATAAAAGAACTCAAAGATATCCGAAAGCAGCTCGATACGGCGGTGAAACTCAAGGACAGCGTTCTCTCTTTCGAGGCCGACACCAGGCTCCATAGCCTTATCCTCCAGGCCGCAGGCAACAAAAGAGCTCATCGGATCATCAACAACCTCATGGGCCAGATCCACCGCATCCGATTCATTTCAGGGCACAAACCGGGAAGGATCGACACTACCGTTAAAGAGCATAAGGAAATCGTTCAGGCTTTATTGAACGGTAACTCCGTCGCTGCGGAAGAAGCTATGAAGAAGCATCTCGACAGCACACGCGAAATCCTTTTGCCGTCGTCGGATATAGACAAGAAATTTGAAGAGTTCGTTAGGAGTTCGTTCTCTCTCTGATTTGTTCCCGCGTCCCCGCAAACCGTCGGATTTTACGCGAAACGCGGTCGTCACCGGACGTTTCCTCTTAACCGTTCCATCGCGCTTGCTGCGGCGATTCCCGAGCCAAATGGGAAGACTATTTCCCGGTCTGCGGCTTGTTTTCCATTGCTTCGATGTCTCCGAGGAGTCTGCGGGCCATCCCGAAATTCGGATTCTGTTGGAGTAACTCCGAGAGTTCCGCCTTCGCATCCTGGAACCGGCCCGCGCGCGCATACGCATAGCTCAGTACCAGCCCGCTCCGCATCTTCTCCTCAGTAGTCGAGGCGAATTCCTTCATCTCCAGGTAGAACCCCGCCGCGCTGTCCGGTTTCGAGAGCCGCATCATGATGTCCCCTAACGTCTTGTAGGTCTGATAATCCCGATAGATCCCGGCCGAAGCGAGCATCGTCCTTTCGGCAAGAGCGTTCTCTCCCTCCTTCATGTAAGCCTGCGCAAGATCTGAATGAAGCTGCAAATCCAGGGGGGACAGGTAAAGGAGAGATCTGTAAATACCCGCCACCTCGCTCCAGTTCCCGCGCCGCTCGAAGTAATCGATCGCCTCCACGTGTGCGCCGATCCATGATATTTTTCCCGCTACAGCCTGTTCCGATATCCAATCGAGTGTGTCGGTTCGTGGGACCGATCGCAGCGAGGGCTCCTTGTCCTTGAAAGGCCACCCGGATGTCAGCCAGGAGACCGAAGCCTTTGCCATGTCTTCGTCTATCGTTGTCACCAGCCGGTCGTGCCATATCGTCGCCTCACTCACGGTGTCGGCAGCCTCCCACGCTTCATGCGGGGCTAAGAGACCCGCACTGCTCATGACGCCGGCGTAACATTTGGCGATGAGAAACGCTCCCCGCGAGTTGGGGTGGAGATGCTCGAAGATCAGGTTGTGACCGATGAGCGAATCCGGCGATGCGCCCTTGAACGCCTTGACGACGTCCGCGACATAACAGTATTTGTCGTTGTCCATCGAACGGATAAGGTCGTTGAAGTTGCTGTCCGTCCTGAACCGGAGCTCGTCGTAATTCCTTGCAATTGTATACTGTTGCAGCGCTTGGAACTTCGAACCGGTCGTATCGAGACATTGTGCCAGACGGTAATGCGCATCTGCGTAAAGTGGGTTGAGCGCAATTGCCTTCCGGTAATCAGTTGCCGCGGAATCCCACTTGCCTTCCGATTGCAGGACGATCCCGTCCTTGAACAGAGCACTGAATGCCGCGACAGCCTGTTGTGAAATCCCCGGCGTGTTTCCCGACACGAAAGGAGGCTGATCGCGCAGGTCGGATACCTGCGTTCCCATTATGATGGGAATGCCTTTTGACCGGCAGTATCTCTTCATGGCCTCGAGGTTGTCTTTGAATATCCGGTAAGTGGCCTTATACATCGGACTCTCGTACGGCACGAGTCGGCCCTGTGCCACTTGCTGCATCTCCGTCCCGCGCGCGTAGTCGCTGTTCTGTTGAACGAATAGTCCCGCTATTCCGTGGATCACATTGCGAACAAGCTGAAACGTCCTTAGTCGCACCAGCTCAAGGTAGAGCTCCGTTACCGCCCGGTATGAACCGACCGAGAGGTTGGATGCTACGCCGAGCGCGCCGTAGAATTCGTTGTGTCCGCCGTAGTAGATGATCAGGTCGGGTTGATACCTGGCGAGTTCCCTTGTGATGTCCAGCGCGGTGTAGCTGTTCGTCGCCACCATGCCGAGGTTGATAACCTCGATTTTCCTGTGTGGGAACAGGAGATCAAGCCTCGTCTGCAGATACGCCGGGAATGCCCCGTTGAAATAGAATGGATAGCCCGAAGTCGTCGACTCGCCCAGACAGAATATCCGGTACACTCCTTTCGGCTTCGGCTCCTGGAAGAAAGCCGGCGTCGTCGCCGGCTGAAATTGGGAAGCGCCGAAATATCGGTACTTCACGTCAGGGTTCATCTGGTAATATGTCTTCCCCCATACAACGTGTTTCTTGAAAAGAGACATGCTGTAACCATATCCGAAGATCCTGAGAGCTATCTCGAGAGCGACAAGGAATACTATAGGTATTGATACGGTGATCAGGAAGAACACTGCCTTCTTCCGCGTGGTAAGTTTAGAGGCTTCGGGTTTGTCGTTCTTCATTCGCGTCCTTAAGTCTTAGTCGGGGAGAAATCGAAGTAGCATTCGGAATCTATATCTATAGAGCTGGAATCGGGCGTATCTTAACGTGAATCCCTTATATAACCAATTTGCGAGTAATCGAGTTCACCGGCACTTTGGTAGTGTCTCAGTTTGAATTTACGTAGTCAAAGGAGGAGATTCCCCGGAGTGTACCACGATGCGTAACGAACGGCATGGCTTCAATAGTTTACTTGAGCCTGAAGCGCAACGCCGTGTTATCGCTAACGCGTTGCGCATTACATTGTCAATACAACGCCACTACGCCTAACGAAACGCCGCATTACCTATTGACATTTATAAGCGTAGTAGCGTATATTGCGCTATGAAAGCTAAGAGGCGAATATGAAACGAGAAACACTTGCTGACCTGAAGGCTGAATTGGAGCTGCTCCGAAAGCGCGAAGCGGCAATTTTGACACTCCTCGGGGATACCGATGAACGCGCACAGTTACCATTAAAATTCAGCGAGCCCAAGCCTTTGAGGCAACCACAAGGCGATTCAAAAACAAAGGAGGTGTTGGATGCTGCTGTTGAGCTAATCCAACGCGAAAATCGGGCCGTTCGCGTCTCCGAAATCTTTGAATTTAGCGTTGAAAAGGGCATTGGAGAGAAGGGTGAGCAGTTTTCAAAGGCCGTTCGCTCGATTTTGTCGTTAAACGCCAAGAAACCAAACGGGACACTGAAAAAGGGTGGTCGCGGGTTCTATAAGTTGAGGCCGATTCCCCAGCCAGTACAGCAATAAAAAAGGGCTCGTGCAAGGAGCCCTTAAATAAACCGTAACGAAATGAAAGGACAGGTTAATGAGTAACGTGCTAAAACTACTAATTTCGCCTCACCTTAACGGGTGAGGCTGACATTTTCGTTTTCGCATCTACCCAAAGAACTTCGGCTGAGGAAATGCCTGAGTGGATACAGGCAACGAACTTAAAATTCGTCATGCTACGCGGCATTGCGGGTTCGACTCCCGCTTCCTCAGCATCCTTTCGGGACAATGTTAACAAAACGATCTGGGAAAGTCAAGTACACCCCTTCAATCTTCCAGCAAAAGGGCCAAATCTTCGATTTTCCAAAGCTTTTTGGTGATATCTGCGGCCATTGCGGGAGTAACGCGCAATGTTTTGTGAATCCGCACAAAGTTATAGTACATGAAATGCAAGGCAATTGCGTGCTTGTGGTTCTCTACCTTCTTGCTAAAGCCATTGGTTAAGCGTGTGAAACGCCGCATCTGCATCTGCATCGTAAGGTTTTGTCTTTCGATGTAGCTTGTTGAAACGTGCTTTTCGTTGGGATGTCCACTTATTATGTGCGTTTCGGTGGCAATGCATTCGGCAGGGGTGTATCTATGATCGGGATCCAATGAAGGGCCGTAGAGCTTCACTAACTGTGCGAAATCGATTTGTCCATTGAAAGCATCCTCGACCGCTTCTAAATAGGCTTTCAATCCATCTGTGGTAAGCTGTACGCGGTTCTTGAGCCGGTCGGCAACGTCTTGCATGAATATTCGTGCATAATCCGAATCGCGGTTTCCGACAAGCCACGAGATTGCAAGTTTAGAATCAGAATCCAGACCTACCCAAGTCCAAATGCTTCCTACTCCGAATTGGCCGCGCATCTCCTCCGGCAGGTTCTTTTCCTTGGCGTAGACAAAAGACCATATTTCATCGCACTGGACACGTTT
The DNA here is from genome assembly GCA_021811615.1 of Bacteroidota bacterium. Taxonomy (GTDB): domain Bacteria; phylum Bacteroidota; class Ignavibacteria; order Kryptoniales; family JAKASW01; genus JAKASW01. Next base: position 93,870 of record JAJZNW010000061.1, on the reverse strand, counting down.
CGAGGTCAAATTGCGGACGTTCTGATCGTGGTATTTTTGGCAAGCGGTCCCCACATCCACGAGAAGCTTTGTAACCGTATTGAATGACACACCGGTAAGCCTGGAGATTGCACGGAGACTGTTCCCTTCAACGAGCATTCCGATTATCTGCGTTCGTTTCTCAAGTGAAAGCCTGTTACTCATGTTGACCTCGTTTTATCATCAAGCACAATATAGCACGCGGTGCTTGAGAAGTCAAGCATAAAGTTCAATTTGATTAAACTTTTCGTTTTCGATTCCGATATAGTGGGTAGTCGCACTGTGTACGAGTTGACAAACATTATCTGGAACCGTATATTTTCAATGAGGGAGATGAAATGGCTGACCTAACAAAAGAAATCGAAGCTTATGAACAAATGCGAGAAGAGCTGGAGACTTCCTATATGGGTAAGTGGGTGGTCATTCATGACCAGCAACGCACAGGGATATATGACAGCTTCGAAGCGGCGGCCCGCGACGCTGTCCAAAGGTTTGGTGCTGGCCCATATCTCATTAGGCAGGTTGGAGCACCTCCGGTTGTCCTTCCCGCATCCGTAATGTACAACATCGTACATGCCTGATACAGAGTGCGGTTTCCAGAACCTTCCTAACGGGAACGCAGTCTTAATCTATCGCGGACCTACTATATCCGTCAGCATAGGATTTGATCCCAATTGGGTGGCCGGCAGTGCGACGGACCCGGTGCCTGCTATCACGGACGTGGAAGCTTTGGTTGACACTGGAGCCGCACAGTCCTGCATAGATAATCTGCTTGCCAGCGTACTTAAACTACCCGTAGTGGACCGTCGTGAGATCGCGGGCATTGCTGGTAAGTACAAGACCAACATTTATCTGGCGCAAATTGCAGTACCTCCATTGCGCATTATTCAATATGGGACATTCGCCGGAGTTGATTTAGTCGCAGGTGGACAGCTTCACCAAGCTTTGTTAGGAAGGACTTTCTTGCAGGATTTGACTATGGAGTACGACGGGAAATCAGGTCGCGTTAGGATTTCGACTTGAGCGCACTCCGCTTACCTCCTCGATTTCCACCTTTTCTCAGCCCCCTTTTTCGCGATCTTTACCCGTTGCGCTTTCGAAAGCTTTCTCGCTCTCGCCTTTCCCCCTTTTAAGCCGCCTAATCTTCCAAGAGCAACAGCAGCGGGATTCTTGCCGTTATTAGTTTGCGCTTCCTGTGCTTCACCCGTTGCTAAGTCCACAACGTTCTTAGCCAACTGATTCGTATCTTTCGGTCTTTTCGGTTTCTTCATGCCGAAAGATACGAAACGGTACTTGAACGGTCAAGCATTCAGCTTGGACAACTATTTCAAACTGAGACACTACCGGCACTTTGCATATCATTCTGCAAATTGGATATATTGACACTAGGAGAGGAGAATTCGATGGACCTTATGAAGAAGGCGGCGCACGTACTTTACACATGGTGGATGGCGTTGGGCCGGTTTCTCGGTGCCGTGAATGCGGCGATCCTCCTTACCGTTTTCTACATCGTGATTATCGGTGCGATGTCGCTGATAGTGCGAATCCTGCGCAAAGACCTTCTTTCGCATGGAGCCGATTCGTCCCCTTCGTTTTGGAAAGAGAAGGAACAAGTTATCCATGGTGCCGACCAGGCACGTCATCAGTTCTGACGCCATAAAATGAATATTCTCGGCATCTCATGCTTCTACCACGATGCAGCGGCGGCGCTGGTCGTGGACGGAAGACTCGTCGCTGCCGCACAGGAAGAGCGCTTCTCCCGCAAGAAGCATGATCAGGATTTCCCCGCGAAGGCGATCGAATATTGTCTGATCTCCGCGGGTATTCAAGCGGAAGACCTGGACTATGTCGTTTTCTATGACAAGCCGTTCGTGAAATTCGACCGCATCCTCCAGACCTACATCGCCACCTGGCCGAGGGGACTCTTCTCTTTCCTGAAGGCGATGCCCGTCTGGATACGCAAGAAGCTCTGGATACCGCAGACTATACGCAACGACCTTGACTATGACGGCGAGATACTCTTTGCCGAACACCACATTTCCCATGCGGCAAGCGCCTTCCTCGTTTCCCCTTTCCAGGATGCTGCAATACTGACTACAGACGGTGTTGGCGAATGGGAAACCACGACGTATGGAATAGGTCATGGTACGGACATAAAACTCCTGAAGAGCATCTCGTTTCCTCACTCACTCGGTCTTCTCTATTCGGCATTTACTTATTATCTGGGCTTCAAAGTAAACAGCGCCGAGTACAAGGTGATGGGACTGGCTCCTTACGGCGAGCCGCGATTCTACCGGACGATCATGGAGAACCTCGTCCGGGTCGCCGGCGACGGAAGCTTCCGTCTCGATATGCGTTACTTCACGTACGAATATGGACTTCGAATGACAGGCTCGAGGTTCGACAGGCTGTTCGGTCAACCTGCCCGCCAACCCGAGTCGGAGCTGACGCAGTTTCACAAAGATGTCGCGGCCTCCCTCCAGAAAGTGACCGATGAGATTGTCGTGGGCATGGCGCGCCATATCGAACGTGAGACTAAGGCGAAGAATCTCTGCATGGCAGGCGGCGTCGCGCTGAACTGCGTCTCAAATAGCAGGATACTCTCCGGGACTTCCTTCGAGAATGTATTTGTCCAGCCTGCGGCCGGCGACGCCGGAGGTGCCGTCGGAGCTGCCTACTACGCGTATAATACCGTTCTCGGCTATCCAAGGTCGTACGAGATGAACGATGTCTTCCTCGGCCCGGAGTTTACGGATGAACAGATCGAGAACCTCCTCCGCGAAAAGAAAGTCTCGTTCGCGAAGCTCGGACGTGAACAACTCCTCCGGGAGACTGCCGGGAGAATCGCCGATCAGAAAGTCGTCGGCTGGTTCCAGGGAAGGATGGAGTTCGGCCCGCGCGCTCTCGGGAACAGAAGTATCCTCGCAGACGCGCGCAATCCGAAGAACCAATCCGTCGTCAATTTGAAAATCAAGTTCCGCGAAAGTTTTCGTCCCTTTGCTCCTGCCGTGACCGAGGACCGCATGCGGGATTACTTCGATTTCGGCCGGCCTTCTCCGTTCATGCTGTTCGTCGCTAACGTCCGCGCTGACAAAAGAGTGGTCCCCGCCGTTACCCACCTCGACGGTTCGGCAAGACTCCAGACCGTCTCCCGCGCGCAGAACGCTCTATTCTACGACCTTATCTCGGAGTTCGACAGGCAAACTGGCTGCCCGGTTATCATCAACACTTCGTTCAACGTCCGCGGTGAACCGATCGTCTGTACCCCTGAAGATGCCTGGAAATGTTTTATGAGGACCGGCATGGATAGTCTTGTCATCGGGAGCTTTCTGGTCGACAAGAACGATTTGGGAAATCCCGTGGAAGAAAAAGTCGAAGAGAATTTTGAGCTGGATTGATTTTATTTGAAGGAGCTATCCGTGAGTAATTCCAAAAAGAAATCCCGGACCGCGAAGACAATCAGAAAATACACCGGCAGGTTTTCAATCTTCGGTGAGTTGTGGTCGTTCATGAAAGTTCGCAAGAAATGGTGGCTCGGCCCTATTCTGACGATACTCATCCTCCTTGCCGTCTTCATCGTCCTTACTCAAGGTACGGCGTTGGCTCCGTTTATTTACTCGCTTTTCTAACAGGCTGCTGCGTGTCAGCTTCGTGTTTCGAGAATCCGGTGCCGGTCGCCGGGGAGCAATGGCACTCTCGAAACGAAATAAAAGGCGGGCATCGGATGGGCTGTCGTCTGTCAGGTTCAGCATCAAGCATAATGTGGGCCGGTCCGCTTCGCGTTGTATGACATTGCATCATCGCAAATATTACGTCGGCTTGCGCTTCAAATTTATCAGTTCAGGCTAAATGCCAATCCTGTCCGACTTAAGTGTATCTCGCTTCATCAAAGGTAATTGATGAAGGAAGTACTGCTCAGTTGCCATCCCACCGTTTGAGATCGGCCAGGGACAGTTGGAAAACATCGGAGTAATGGCGAGATTGATACGGATTTCTTCCCGGGTACGTTCCAATGAGGAAGAGCATTGTTCATTTTACTGCAATCACTGATGGGTAGGATTTTATGGCAACAATCCACGACGTCGCAAGAAGGGCGAGAGTATCGGTGATGACCGTGTCGAGGGTCCTCAATAAACCCGAAAAGGTTAGCGCTAAAACGATCAAGAAGGTCAAGCGCGTCATGGAGGAACTCGGGTACCAGCCGAGCCAGGTCGCACGCTCTCTTGTAAAAAGGCGTACAAACACGATCGGCATAGTCATGCCCGACATAAAGAACACTTTTTTCAACAGCTGGTTCAGGTCCGTTGAGGAGTACGCAAGACGATTCGGCTATACGACGCTTCTCTGCAATACGGACGAAGATCCCGAGGATGAAATGAAGCTCGTGAGGACCTTCCTGGCACACCGCGTCGACGGTATCCTCATCGTGCCGCACTCGGAAGCGTCGGTGAGGTATCTCATCAAGGCGAAGGTAAACACGGTGCTTGTCGACAGGGTGTATTCCGGAATCGACGTCGACTTCGTGGCTACCGACCATTACGAAGGAGCGGTGGGATTGACAGAATATCTCATCGCCAGCGGGCACCGCAAGATCGCCGTTCTTCGGGGACCCGGTATGCTCTTTCCCGATATCGAGAGGTACCGCGGCTTTTCCGATGCGATGAAAAAAAACAATATCGAAGTTTTCTCCCGCTATGTTCACAACTGCGAATTTATGGAAGAAAGGGCATTCGCGGCTGTCTCTCGGCTTCTAAGCGACCTCGACCCGCCGACAGTTATTTTCTCTTTCAACAGCTTGATGACGATAGGCGCAATCAAGGCGACTGCATCACTCGGATTGAAAATACCCGGTGACGTCTCCCTTGTGGGGTACGATGAGATACCGGGGAGTGAGATATTTACACCCGGCATCACGCATGTCCGGCAGCCGATAGAAGAACTGGGTAGGAACGCTACCAGGATACTCATCTCGAAGATCGAGAATCCAAAACAAAAAGTGAGACAGAACATTTTCCTGAAACCGGAGCTGGTGATCAGGGAATCCTGCGCGAAGCAAAAATGAAGGGATCGACTCCATCGGGCAGTGGAGACCTGCAAATGGGAATCACCGGTCGCCTCAGTCTTGAGAGCGTACTCCCGTAGGGTTGCGATCCCGGCCAGTCCGGCCCCGCCTGAATTCGCCGAAGAAAACCCTTTACATTAAAACATCTTGTTATTATACTGGCAGGTGATCGACCGATAATCCGAAAATATGTTATACGTTTAACATTTTTACCGCGCGGAGGAGCGCATCAATGCTTCGATCTGATCCCTGCCGACCCGTTATCCTGATTTTCGCACCTCCGCGTGCGTTCTTCTCCCGTCAAAATGGAAGCCAATCATGAAAAAGCCGATTCACACCCTCTTTATCCTCGCTTACCTTTTTTCTTCCCAGGGACTTTCTCTGGCTCAGCACGCGAAAAATTATGCGCTGATCGGCCCAAATGACACGAAAGCGGAGATCGTCGCCAAAGCCGCCCGCGTCGTCCCCTCTCCTCAACAGTATGCATGGCAGAAGATGGAGTTCAACGCCTTCGTTCACTTCGGCATGAATACCTTCGCCGGAGTCGAATGGGCGAAGAAAACTGCTAGCCCGAAACTCTTCGACCCTACCGACCTCAACTGCGATCAGTGGGCCCGTGTTCTCAAGGAAGCCGGCGTGAAGATGGCAATCCTCACCGCGAAGCATGAAGACGGTTTCTGTCTATGGCCCAGCAAGTACACGAAGTACAGCGTCAAGTACAGCCCGTGGAAAAACGGAAAGGGCGACGTCGTCCGCGAGTTCGTGAATGCCTGCAGAAAGTATGGCCTCAATGTCGGACTCTACCTCTCGCCCTGGGACCAGGAAGCGCCGAGTTACGGCACGCCGGCTTACAACGCATATTATGAAAACCAGCTCAGGGAACTCCTCACCAACTATGGCCCGATCACCGAAGTGTGGTTTGACGGCGGTATAGCACCTGACTATCCGAAGAAGCAGGTGTACGACTGGCACGCGTACTACAAGCTGGTACGCAAACTCCAGCCGAATGCCCTTATTGCGATCATGGGTCCCGACATCAGGTGGGTGGGCACCGAATCCGGTGTCGGTAGAAAGACCGAATGGGACGTCCTGCCGATCGACCTGAGTTCACTTACTCCCTCGAAAATCAAAGACTCTCTCCATCCTGTTGACCGCGTATTCACACCGCATAATTATATGGGAAAAGTCCTCGGAAGCAGAGAGATGCTTTACGATGCGAAGGGACTGTTCTGGTATCCGGCTGAGACCGATGTCTCAATCCGTCCGGGCTGGTTCTATCATGCCTCGGAAGACACTTCCGTGAAGTCTGTCGCAGATCTCGTCGACATCTATTTCAGTTCGGTCGGAAGGAATTCCGTCCTCTTGTTGAACGTCCCGCCGGACAGGAAAGGATTGATTTCCAAATACGACGTGAAGTCTCTGATGGGTTTGCACAAGGTGCTTTCGGAGACTTTCAGGAATAACTTTGCAGGGAATGCGAAGGTTTCCATCGACGGCGAATCGGACAGCCGGATTGCCTCGTCGCTATTCGGGGACGGAAAGTACTGGAAAGGGCCGGTGGGTGTCGATACGGCTTCCATGGTGTTCGATCTGCCGCATGAGGAAACCTTCGACGTGGCAATGCTTCAGGAACAGATCACCGTAGGCCAGAGGATCGGAAAGTTCCGGATCGATTACTGGAACGGAAGCGGGTGGCAGAAGCTGACCGGGGGAACCACCGTCGGTTACAAAAGGCTTCTCCGTTTCAGCCCGGTTACCACAGCTCGGGTCCGGCTGGTTATCGAAAGGTCGAGACTCAATCCCACTCTTGCGGACTTCGGGCTGTTCGAGCTTCCCGTAAAATATCTCGGCGTCAGAAAGTGAAAGTGTGTGCGGCAGATTACGAATTTGGAACTCTAACAGGAGCGAGATAGTGAAACAGGATGTGCAACGATTGAGAGAAGAGCTGGTTGAAGTCGGCAGGCGTGTCTACAACAGAGGCTATGCCGCCGCCAACGACGGTAACATGAGCGCCCGGCTCGATGACGGAAACGTGCTTATTACTCCGACCCGCACCAGCAAGGGGTTTATGAAGCCCGACGATCTCATAATCATCGACATGGATGCAAGGCTGGTGAAAGGCGATAAAAAGCCTTCTTCGGAATCCGACTTCCATCTGAAAATCTACAGGGACAGGCCCGACGTTATGAGCGTTTGTCATGCGCACCCGCCTTATGCTACCGGGTTCGCGGTGGCGGGGATACCGCTGGATAAGATGGTCCTCCCGGAAGTTATCATCAGGCTCGGCATCGTCCCGATTGTCGACTACGGAACGCCCGGTCACAGCGACCTCTACGACCAAATCTCCAAACACCTTAAGGACCATGACGCGTTTCTTCTGGCGAACCATGGCGCCCTGACCGTCGGCTACAGCGTCATGGACGCATACGACAAAATGGAAACCCTGGAGCAGGCCGCGATGATACAATTCGTCGCCCGCCAGCTGGGCAGAGTCAATACCCTCGCTAAAGAGCAGGTCGACAGCCTCATCCCGCTGCGCGAGAAATTTGGAGCAAGGAAAGACCTTACCCTGGAATAGTGCACTATCCGGCAATCGAACAGAAAAGGAAACCCAATGAGCAAACAAACCATGCGTTTGAATCACCCCGCGAAGCGCCTGCGGGGAAGTATGCCGAAGATCGGTATCCGTCCCGTCATAGACGGGAGAAGGAAAGGAGTCCGCGAATCGCTCGAGAACCAGACGATGCAAATGGCGAAGAACGCCGCGGGCTTCCTTACCGGGAACCTGCGCCACTCTAACGGTCTTCCTGTTGAATGTGTTATCGCAGACACTTGCATCGGCGGCGTTGCCGAAGCGGCCGATGCAGCTGAGAAGTTTGCACGCGAGGGGGTCGGAGTATCACTCACCGTCACCCCGTGCTGGTGTTACGGCACCGAAGTGATGGACAGCGATCCGTTGGTTCCAAAGGCAGTCTGGGGATTCAACGGCACCGAAAGACCCGGCGCCGTCTATCTTGCCGCGGCACTCGCAGGCTATTCGCAAAAAGGTCTCCCCGCCTTTGGAATATACGGAAGAGACGTCCAGGACAAGTCAGACTCCGAAATACCCGCCGACGTCAGGGAGAAACTCCTTCGGTTCGCCAAAGCAGGCCTCGCGGTCGCGGAAATGCGGGGCAAGTCTTATCTCTCCTTCGGATCCGTCTCCATGGGAATTGCGGGCTCTATCGTCAACCACGACTTCTTCGCCGATTATCTCGGCATGAGAAACGAATCCGTAGATATGTCGGAATTTATCCGGAGAATTGAAGAAGGGATCTACGATCCGGTAGAATACAAGAGAGCCTTCGACTGGACGAAGAGTTTCTGCGAAGAGGGCGAGGACATCAACTCGCCGAAGAACCGCGCATCCAGGGAGAGGAAAGACTTTGAATGGGAAACGGTCGTTAAGATGGCGCTCATCGCAAGAGATCTTATGATCGGCAACGAAAGGCTCGCCGAACTCGGCTTCGGAGAAGAGGCGATGGGCCATAACGCGCTCGTAGCCGGGTTCCAGGGACAGAGACAATGGACCGACCATTTCCCGAACGGCGATTTTCTCGAGGCGATCCTGAATTCTTCCTTCGATTGGAACGGGATTCGCGAGCCATATACCGTCGCGACGGAAAACGATAGCCTCAACGGAGCTACGATGGCTTTCGGCCATCTTGTCTCGGACACCGCGCAGATGTTCTCCGATGTCAGGACCTACTGGAGTCCCGCCGCGGTCAAACGGGTCTCGGGCCACGTCATGAAAGGAAAAGCTGCAGACGGGATAATACACCTTATCAACTCCGGGTCATCCGCCCTGGACGCGACCGGGCGGCAAAGGCTGAAAGGTAAACCCGCCATGAAGCCGTTCTGGGAAATATCGTCCGACGAAGCGTCCGATTGCCTGAAGGCTACGAAGTGGTGCCCCGCCGACAGGGAGTATTTCCGCGGCGGCGGATTCTCATCCCAGTTCCTTACCGAGGGAGGAATGCCGGTGACGATGTCGCGCATTAATCTTGTCAAAGGCTTAGGTCCCGTCCTCCAGATCGCGGAAGGCTTCACGGTCGAACTTCCGCATAAGGTGAACGCAATACTCGACAGGAGAACGAACCCGACGTGGCCCACCACATGGTTCGTCCCAAATCTGACGGGGAGCGGTGCCTTCAAGGATGTCTATTCGGTGATGGCCAACTGGGGAGCGAATCATGGCGCGATAAGCTATGGTCACATCGGCGACAAGCTGATCACGCTCGCCTCGATGCTTCGCATCCCGGTAAACATGCACAACGTTCCGACCGAAAGGATATACAGACCGAGCGCATGGAGCGCCTTCGGCACAGATGACCTTGAAGGAGCTGACTTCCGTGCATGCAGGAACTTCGGCCCGCTCTATGGCAAGCGCTGATCATCGCCCTGTCAAGGTCCGGGACCTTGACAAGGTTGCTCCGGTCAAATTCCTCGCGGTGGACCTTGGCGCGGAAAGCGGACGCGCATTCGTCGCAATGCTCGACGGTCAACGAATCTCGCTGGAGGAAGTGCACAGGTTTCAGAATGTCCCTGTAGAGCTGTCCGGTCATTGGCACTGGGATTTGACGGAATTGTTTCAGCAGCTGAAAGACTCACTGAAGCTTGCCGTTGAAAAAGGTCATAGCGATATCGTATCTATCGGCGTTGACACCTGGGGTGTCGACTTCGGCCTGGTCAGAAAGAGTGACGGAACCCTCTCCCCGCCGTTTACCTACAGAGACTCGCGAACAAACGGCACGATGGAAAGAGTCTTCTCGAAAATCCCTCGCGAAGAAATCTACTCCAGGACCGGCATACAGCTGATGCAAATCAATTCTGTCTTCCAGCTGTACAGCTTGATGGAAGATCCGGGCAACTGTTGGGATGATTTCGACAGCCTCCTGTTTATGCCGGATATTTTTAACTATCTGCTGACCGGCAGGCAGGTGTCGGAATACACGATCGCTTCAACCTCTCAGCTTCTCAACGCCGAGTCGAGGAAATTTGATGAGACCATTTTTTCGACTCTCGGTTTCCCTTCACGGCTTATGCGCCCTATCGTGATGCCCGGCCAAGTGATCGGGAAATTACTCCCAGATATCGCTGCGGAAGTCGGGCTTAAGCACCTCGACGTGATTGCGGTCGGGAGTCACGACACCGCAAGTGCCGTGGCCGCGATACCAGCGTCAGGGACCGGCTGGGCGTATCTCAGTTCGGGGACCTGGTCGCTCATCGGCGTCGAAAGCGATGGACCTATCATCGGTGGGGAATCGCTTGCTGGCAACTTCACCAACGAAGGCGGCGTCGGAGGTAAAATAACTTTCCTCCAGAACATCACGGGCATGTGGTTTCTCCAGGAAGTCATGAGGAGATGGGAATCGAATGGTAGGCGCTACACGTACGAGGAACTTATTGCAGCCGCTTCCGGCGCCCGGGCATTTAAATGTATGTTCGATCCGGCCGACGATATCTTCCTGAATCCTCCCGACATGTACCAGGCTATCGTTTCGTTCTGCAGGAAGACCGGTCAGGCCTGCCCGCAAACAATGGGCGAATTGGTCCGGAGTATATTTGAAAGCCTGGCGTTCAAATACAAATCGGCATTGGCAAAACTGACCGCGGTGACCGGAAGGAAAATCGAGAGACTCCATGTCGTGGGAGGCGGTTCGCAGAACGAAATGTTGAACCGCTTCACTGCCGATGCCGCCGGAATCCCCGTCGTGGCGGGTCCCGTCGAGGCGACCGTAGTCGGCAATGCTTTGACTCAGGCGATGGCCCTCGGCCGGGTCGGTTCGCTGGACCTGGCAAGGAAAATTGTCGCTAACTCGTTTCAGCTGAAAAAATATCTTCCCGAGAATACTCGTGAATGGGATGAAGCGTACAAGAGTGCTCCTTTTAACTTCTAACTAATAAAGGGAAACTGCATGCACACTATCTCGATGACTGTGTTCGATTGGGCAATCCTTGTCGTCTATCTCGGCTTCGTCGTCTGGGTCGGGTTCTACCTGAAGAAGTTTACGAAGACCGACAGCGACTATTTCCTCGCAGGACGGAGGAACAGCGCTTTCGTGGCCGGAGTCGCTTTCATGTCGGCAAACATGGGCGCCCTCGAAGTGGTGGGCTACGCCGGCCAGGGAGCCGAGTACGGGCTTTTCGCACTTCACTTCTACCTGATCGGTGCCATCCCGGCCATCCTTTTCCTGGGGGTGTTCATGATGCGCTTCTATTACAACGGCCGGATTAAGTCGACACCCGGATATCTGAAGGAAAGGTACGATGAGAAGACCCGCGTCCTGAACGCGATATCGTTCGCTGTGATGACCGTGTTGTCATCCGGCATTTCCCTCTACGCACTTGCACTAGTCCTGAAGACTTTTCTTGGTTGGAACTGGGACCTCAGCATCTGGCTGTCTGCCGGATTCGTCGCCCTTTACATAACACTCAGCGGACTTCTCTCCGCGATATTTACCGAGGTCATTCAGTTCTTCCTTATCTGGGGAGGCATATTGCTCCTTCCGATCCTCGGAATTATCGACCTCGGCGGCCCCACCAAGGCGTTCGCCAGCCTTCCGCAGGTCTATACTCACCTCTGGTCCATAACGGGTAGCGCTGCCGATAACCCTATGAAACTTGGATGGCCCGCACTCGTCTTCGGCCTCGGTTTCGGAATCTCGTTCGGATACTGGACGACGGATTTCCTCATCATCCAGCGCGCTTTCTCAGCCAAGGATGTACGCTCAGCGAGGATGGCGCCCATCATCAGCTCCTATTTCAAGATCTTACTCGGTTTCGTTGTGGTAGGCAGCGGCATGGTGGGACTCGCTCTCATGCGCGACCCTCACAGCGGATTCACATTGCTGCACACTGGCGGGAAAATTAATTATGACTCCGTCATCCCGCTCCTGATGATGCGATTCTTTCCTCCCGGACTCGTCGGCGTAGGTGTCACCGCGCTCATAGCGATGTTCATGGCAGGTCAGGCAGGCAACATGAGCGCCTTCAATACGGTTTGGACCTACGACATATACCAGTCGGTGATAAATAAGAAAGCCTCTGAAAAACACCTGATATGGATGGGGCGCGTCGCGACCCTCGTCGGCATTTTGCTCAGCATCGTCGGAGCTTACTGGGCGAGGAGCATGCCTACCATAATCGATTATCTCCAGGCGATCTCGTCCTGGATACTCGCACCCGCAGTCGCAGTGATACTTCTCGGCATGTTCGTGAAATGGATTTCACCCGACGGCGCGTTCTGGGGAATGCTGATCGGCACGCTCGTTTCCTTTTCGATGTTTATGGCACTCGAACTCGGATGGATCACTCCCGGTGCAATCGCTCCAGGAGGCGAGGCGAGCGCCATGGCCGCAAACTTCTGGCGCGCCATGTGGGCCTGGCTCATCAGCTCGGGCATTGCAGTGGGGGTGAGCTTCTTCACCGAAAAACGTCCGGAGGCCGAGCTGGTCGGACTCGTCCGCGGACTGACCCGCGATTCCGAGGTCGAACAGGTACCGCTCCTCAAGAAGCCGATCTTCTGGGCATCCGTCACTACCGTAATCTTCATCGTTCTTAACATCGTGTTCTGGTAATGTCGAAAGGAGAAAACTGAAATGATCGATGGCGTAACTCAAATGAAGCCGATCTGGTATTTCGTAGGCTGGGTGTTGATCGTAATAGGCGTGCTCGTGTCGGCTGCCGGTATCTATTACCTGATCTTTCCGATCGATCTCGACATCGCTCTGCGCGGTTTGCACATGAGCATCTGGTGGGGAGCGATCCTGATAGCCGGTGGGGCACTCCTGTCTTTCTTCAACAGGAAACCTATGAGCGTTTAACTGCACCGGTTTATTGATTGAAAACTATTCTGGAAATGATGACACGAAATAACAAGAAAGATCTTCGAGAGGCAAAATATTATGTCCGATAAGAAAAAAAGACTTAAGCATGTTAGTTATCTGTGGAGCGATTCGAAAGCTTCTGAGTTCAAGGGTGATGAAGTCGGCTTGCTCGTTTATCGCTCAAACCTGTTGGGCGCGGATCTTAGGCTTACCAATTACGGAGGCGGGAACACTTCGTGCAAAGCCGCGGCGGTCGACCCTCTTACCGGGAAAGAATCCGAAGTCATGTGGGTCAAAGGTTCCGGAGGTGACCTGGGAACCATGACCAAAAGCGGCCTGGCAGCCCTCTATGTCGAGCGGCTCAGGAATCTCAGGCATGTGTACCGCGGACGCGATCACGAGGACGAAATGGTCGGGCTGTTCAACCACTGCATCTTCGACCTCAACTCGAAGGCCCCTTCGATCGACACGCCGCTCCATGGCTTCCTCCCCTTCAGGCATATCGATCATCTTCATCCCGATGCTACAATTGCGATCGCAGCGTCAAGGGATGGCAAGCGAATCACCAGAGAACTTTTCGGAGGAACCGTGGGATGGGTGGATTGGCAGCGCCCCGGCTTCGACCTTGCACTGAAACTGAGGCAGCATGTCGACGAGAATCCAGGCATCCGCGGAATGATACTCGCCTCTCATGGCCTCTTCACATGGGGCGATACTTCCTACGAGTGCTATATGAATACTCTCGAAGTAATCGAGATGTGCGCGGAGTATGTCGAGGAAAAGATTTACAGGCAGCAGGCGGTCTTCGGCGGCGCGATCGTGAAATCTCCCTCAAAAGAGCAGCGGTCCGGGAAAGCCGCGATGCTCGCGCCGGTGCTCCGCGGATACTGCTCTTCGCATGCTCGCATGGTCGGACATTTCACCGACGAGGAAAGAGTCCTCGAATTCGTTAACTCCAAAGACCTCGACAGGCTGGCTAAGATGGGCACGAGCTGCCCGGATCATTTCCTCCGAACGAAAATCAGCCCGCTCGTCCTCGACCTGAAACCTGCCGACGACGTCGGCGACGTGGAGAAGGTGAAGGCGAAGCTGGAGCCGCAGTTCGAAGCGTACAGAAAGATGTATTCAGACTATTACAACGAGTGCAAACATCACGACAGTCCCGCACTCCGCGATCCGAACCCGGTCGTGATTCTCTATCCCGGCATCGGTATGTTCACCTTCGCAAAGGATAAACAGACTGCAAGGGTTGCCGCCGAATTTTACATTAACGCCATCAACGTGATGAAGGGCGCAGAGGCGATTTCGAAGTATGTGGCGCTGCCGAGGCAGGAAGCCTTCAACATCGAGTACTGGCTTCTCGAAGAGGCTAAACTTGCCAGACGGCCGAAGCCGAAGGCACTGAGCGGAAGAGTCGCACTTGTCACGGGAAGCGCCGGCGGGATCGGAAAGGCGATCGCGAAGAAGTTTGCCGACGAAAGCGCATGCGTCGTAATCTGCGACAACGACCGCGATAGGCTGGAAGGCGCGAAAAGCGAATTCGCGAAGAAGTACGGAAACGATGCGTTCATCGCAGGAAAACTCGACGTCACTAGCGTCGAAGACATCACGAGCCTGTTCCACGATGCGGCCCTCGCATTCGGCGGTGTCGACATCGTCGTGAACTGCGCGGGCCTTTCTATTTCGAAACCCATAGAGGATCATACTGAGAAAGACTGGGATTTGCAGTTCGATGTGATGGTGAAAGGGCAATTCCTCGTCACTCAAAAAGGCGTCGAGATTATGCGCAAGCAAAACTTCGGCGGCGATGTGTTGAATATCGTCAGCAAGAACGCGCTCGTGAGCGGTCCTAATAATGCCGCGTATGGCTCCGCGAAGGCCGCGCAGCTCCACCTCAGCAGGCTCAATGCCGCCGAGCTCGGGAAGGACAAGATCCGCGTCAATGTCGTCAACCCCGATGCGGTCATTACGGACAGCAAGATATGGAGCGGTGCCTGGGCAGAAGGACGCGCGAAAGCTTACGGCGTCAAAGTCGAGGAGCTTCCCGCTTTCTACGCGAAGCGGACTATACTCAACGAAATAATAAATCCTGAAGATATCGCCAATGCCTGCTACGCTTTCGTCTGCGGTCTTCTCAATAAATCGACAGGAAACGTGCTGAACGTCGACGGCGGCGTCGCCGCAGCTTTCGTTAGATGAACGTGTAACGAAATGATTATGTCTAATCGGACTAAACTTAGATGTCTGGAATCGATCTGATCGGGCTGTTTCTCGCCAACGCTGCCGGTACGACCGCTGCCGTGGAAACGGTGAAGCGCGACCCCGAAGCATTGAATGAAGCGCTGTTGCGCAATGCAGGCGATGGACCGATCTTCTTCGCCTGCGATGGAGATGTCGATCCCCGGCTCTTCTCCAGGTTCCGGCAAAACCAAAGAGTCGTGACCCGGCCGTCCGTCGATGAAATGAAAACGATTGGAACCGGCGTGACGGACGCCTTCTGCGGCATCGCGACCACTGGGTCGATCTGCGTCTCGATAGGACGCGAGCTAACCGGTCCGGCCAGCAGCCTCACGAGAAAACACATCGCCGTACTTGACGCGAATGCGATTGTCCCGCGCCCGCGCGACGTGTTCTCGGAAGAGTTTCTCGAGGGGAAAGCCCTGCACCGGAGTTTCTCCTTCATCACCGGCCCGAGTGCTACCGCGGACATGGGCCCTTTAGTCCGAGGTGTTCATGGCCCCGGAAAACTCCTAATCATTGTGCTGGTGTGAAAAAATGAGCGAGACGTCATTCAACGATGTCCATCCGAGAGAAGTGGCGAACAAGTCTTCCAAGGAATCGCTGCGGAAGGCGATCGGGATGGCACTGCGGATAGAGAGCGATGCGCTCAGGCTGAACACGCAGACGTTCAATACCAACAGGTACACGGCTGTCGGCAGACTCGATGACTACCAAGAGCTGAAAGACCGCGCAAGACAAATCAAAGAGAGCTCGATTCAAAACCTGCCCGGCCTCATCGAAAGACTTACCCGGTCCATCGAGGCGCGCGGTGGAAAGGTCTTTCTCGCCCGGACAAAAGCGGAAGCAACGAGCTACATAAGGAATGTATGCAGGTCCTTCGATGCCAGACTTGTGGTTAAGGCTAAATCCATTACGTCGGAGGAGATCGGCCTTAACCCCGCCCTGCAGGACGCGGGCATCGAGGTCGCGGAGACGGATCTCGCGGAGTTCATTCTTCAGGTGTCGAAAGAGCAGCCGTCCCATATCGTGGCTCCGGCGATTCACAGGAGCAGGGAACGGATCTCGAAGCTCTTCAAGGAACACTTCAATACCGCGAAGCCGCTCGACACCGGCGAACAGCTGACGGAGTTTGCCCGTGATATTCTCAGAGAGAAATTCCTTGCCGCCGACGTCGGCGTTACCGGCGCCAACCTTGTATCGGCGGACGAGGGTACCATACTCCTCGTCGAAAGCGAGGGAAACATACGGCTGACGACTCAGCTCCCCGCCGTTCACATCGCGATCGCCGGAATCGAAAAGATCATTCCGTGCAAAAAGGATTTCGGGACTTTCATCGAGCTACTCGCAGCGAGTGGAACCGGGCAGCCTCTTTCGTCCTACACCAACATTCTCGAGCCCCCTCTCGATCTACCGGTGCTTAATCTGAACGGCCGGAAAGACGCAAGGAGGGAGTTCCATCTCGTCCTCATCGACAACGGCCGGATGAAGATGAGAGAAGACCCCGACCTGAGAGAGGCTCTCTACTGTGTGAGGTGCAGTGCCTGCATGAACGTCTGTGCTACGTTCCAGGCAGTCGGCGGCCATGCATTCGGCGGAGAGTGCTATACCGGCGGAATCGGCGGGGCCTGGACTGTCGGTACGTCAGGTAACCTCGAGGAAGGAAGATTCGCGGAGCTTTGCACCGGCTGTAGCAGGTGTGTGCCGAATTGCCCTGTGAGAATAGACATACCGCGGCTGAATACCGTCATCAAGGAAAGGCTGATGAAGAGCGAAGGAGCCCCTTCGCTTGAGAAAAGATTCTTCGGGAATTTCTCTTCGATGGCGAAGTTCGCTTCCCTTGCCCCGGCACTCTCGAACTGGATCAACGGTCTCTCTCCGAGCCGTGCGGTACTCGAGAAGTTTGCCGGCGTCGATAGGCGCAGGAGTATCCCGCCATTTGCGAAGAAGACTCTGGCACGGCAATATGCAGTATACAGGAAGAAAAACATGCCGCCGGCGGCTCTGTATCCGGACGCGAGGAAACTGTTCCTTTTTGCCGACGTGTTCACAAATTACCAGAATGCCGGGATCGGGATGGCTGCCGTCCGCGTGTTCGAGAAACTCGGGTTTCCTGTGGCCCTCACCAGAGTCATGGAAGACGGGCGAAGCGCCCAATCGCAGGGACTCCTCGAATCGGCGAGGAAGAGCGCGGTAACACTCGCTGTCTACCTCAAGAAACTCATCGACGGAGGCGCGGACATTATAGTTGCCGAACCCAGCGTGCTCAGTATGTTCAGGCTCGACTATGCGAAGCTTCTCGATGCCAACGACGTTTTCTCGGTACTCAAGGCGCACACGTTCGATCCGCTGGAGTGGCTCAACTTATCCGCCGAAAGATATCCTGAATTCCGGCAGCTGCTGGAGCAGAAGGTCCGTAAGCGTGCGACCCAACCCATGATTTTCTACCATGCCCATTGTCAGCTGAAGACCATTGGAGCGGGTGAAGCTGCACCGCAATTCTTCAGGAGACTCGGTCTGGATGTGGAAACTTCCAGCGTGGAATGCTGCGGTATGGCCGGAAGCTTCGGGTATAAGAAGGAATTCTATGATATCAGCAGGAATATCGGCAGCGATCTCGGACGCCAAATTGAGAAGAGCGTTCAATCGAATGCCGCTGTAACAGTTCTTGCCAGCGGCACTTCCTGCCGTGAACAGATCCACGACGAGCTGTCACGCCGCGTGGAACACCCGATAGAGTTCATCGACGAGATGCTCTGAACCGTCATAGCCGCAGCTTTGCTGCGGGAATAATTTGAAACTATTGCCTGTTACGATAACCATGGAAGTGAAGTCCCTTCTACTTTAACTCCATCGAAGGTGAAACAAAATGAAAAGACTCATCATACCTCTCATCGTCTCGCTCCTTTCCCTGAACGTATCGGCATTCGCCCATCCGCTGATCGACGTCGTACCCGAACCGAACTCGATCGTTTACGGCAACGGCTCGTTCTCGCTATCGCGTACCACTTCCATCGTCTGTCCGGGGAGCAAGGACAGGCTCGGTGCGTATCTCCGGGACCAGCTCGCGTTTTTCACTCACCTGCGTTTGCGGATCGATCGCACGCAAGCTGCAAACGGGAACAGTATTGTCCTCAACCTCGACAAGGCATTCAATGGGCTTGGCCCCGAAGCTTACTCGCTTCACGTATCACGCGAGAGTGTCGTCCTCAGCGCGCAGACGCAGGAAGGGCTCTTCAGAGGTTTACAGACCGTCCTTCAGCTGATTCCATTGCCCGATTCCGCCGTAAACGGTACATACAAGATTCCTTCTTGTACCATAGTCGACTATCCGAGGTTTGCATGGCGCGGTCTCAATCTCGACTGCGTCAGACATTTCATGGCGCCGGCCTTCATAAAACGTTATATCGATCTGCTCGCGTATTACAAGTTCAATGTCTTCCACTGGCATCTTACCGACGACCAGGGATGGAGGATTCAGATCGAGAAGTACCCGCGGCTCACTTCCGTCGGCGCCTGGCGGAATGAAGGAAACGGTGAAAGATACGGAGGTTTCTATACTCAGAAGGAGATTAAGGAGATTGTCGCATACGCGGCGAGCCGCTTCATCACCGTTGTTCCGGAAATAGAGATGCCCGGACACTGCCAGGCTTCGCTCGCGGCATATCCGGAAAACGCCTGCGTCCCGGGTCCGTTCCAGGTCGGCACTCAATGGGGAGTCTACCCGAACATATATGATCCCGCCAAGAAGTCCACTTTCACCTTCCTCGAGAATGTTTTGTCCGAAGTGGTCCGGCTCTTCCCGTCGCATTACATACACATCGGTGGCGATGAGGTCCCCAAGACGGAATGGGAACAGAATGCTGGATGTCAGAAACTGATGAAGCAGATGGGGCTGAAAAATACGGATGAGCTTCAGAGCTACTTCATACGAAAGATCCAGAAATTCCTCGAATCGAAAGGGAGACAGATCATCGGCTGGAACGAGATACTCGAAGGGGAGGGCCCTCTGCCCGGTGCCGTGGTCGAATCGTGGCAGGGAATTGACGGCGCGATCAAGGCGGTTCGGAACGGAGATTACACAATCGTGTCTCCGGGCGAGTACACATATCTCAGCAGGGATGCGGACGATCTCAGCCTCGATTCCGTGTACTCATTCAACCCGATCCCGCCGGGACTGACCCCCTCTCAGCAGCAGCGTGTGCTCGGAACCGAGGCGAGTATGTGGAGCGAGCACGCCCCTCAGCAGAAAGTCGATTCTAAAATGTTCCCCCGTCTCCTTGCAATTGCCGAAGATGCCTGGACGAATCCGCAAAACAAGAACTTCGACAACTTCCATCAGCGCCTCCAGGTCCAATACGGCAGGCTTGCATACCTCGGCGTCGATTACGGTCTCGAACAAAAAGCCATGACATACAGAACGGAGTTTGAAAAGGACACGCGTGCCTTCGTGGTTTCGCTCAAGCCGACACAATCCGGAATTTCTCTCCGCTATACGATCGGAGACACGTTGACAATGTCGGACTCGCATCCGTACCATGGCCCCGTCTCGATGGATACTACCGGCACATTCATCGCGCAGGCCGAAATGAACGGCCGGCTTGCGGGCAACCCGTTGGTACTTTCTTTTATGATAGACAAGGCGCTCGGATCCGAAGTCACGCTCGCAAATCCTTATTCGCCTGAGTATACCGCAGGAGGACCCGGCGGACTCGTCGATGGAATACGCGGGACCCTCAATTTCAAGGACGGGCTCTGGCAGGGCTTCAAGGGGACCGGCCTCGACGCGACCGTCGATATGGGAAAGGAAAAAAAGATCTCGGAGTTGGGAGCGGGCTTCCTTCAGTCTACCAGCTCCTACATCTTTATGCCGGAGTACGTTCAGTTCTTCGTCTCGAAGGACGGGAAGAACTTCACCCGCGTCGGCGTCGTGAAGAACGATATCTCCGAGAGGAACCCGGCGAGCATTGAGAAGGATTTTGTCATAACCATCAAGCCCGAGGATGTACGATACTTCAGGGTCGTCGCCAAAAACATCGGAGTCTGTCCCCCGTGGCATCCCGGAGCTGGCGCAAAGGCGTGGATCTTCACGGATGAGCTCTTCGCGAACTAGGTATAACTCGATCGATTTGGATTGTAAAAGGAGAATAAAATGAAAAAAATCTTAACAGCTCTCGTCTTTCTACTGTTGGCCTCCGGCATCTCGATGGCCCAGACCGATCAGCAGAAATATTACCCGGAGACGGACACCGCCGTCCTCAATAACCTCCATAGATGGCACGACAGGAAATTCGGCCTCCTCATGCACTGGGGAATTTACAGCGAGTGGGGAATCGTCGAATCGTGGTCGATTTGTTCCGAGGACGAACCGTGGGAAGTGAGAAAGGACTCGAACTACTGCGACTACGTCAAGAAATATGATAACCTCATCAAGACGTTCGATCCGCATCATTTCCATCCGGGGAAATGGGCGAAGGCGGCGAAGTATGCCGGCATGAGATACGTAGTCTTTACAACAAAACATCACGATGGCTTCTGTATGTTCAATACTAAGACTACCAACTTTAAGGTCACGAGTCCCGAGTGTCCTTTCCACACGAACCCGCGCGCGAATGTCGCGAAAGTGATTTTTAATACTTTCAGGAAAGACGGTTTCATGATCGGAGCCTACTTCTCGAAGGCGGACTGGCACTGTCCCTACTACTGGTGGCCGAACTTCGCGACGCCGGACAGGAATCCAAACTACAATATCAAACGCCACCCGCATCGCTGGCAGGAGTTTGTCAACTATACGCAAACCCAGATAAATGAGCTCATGAGCAACTTCGGCCGGATAGACATCCTCTGGCTCGACGCCGGCTGGGTGAGGACGAAATCACAGCGTACCATCGACGAAGAGAAACTGGCGGCAAACTATCCCGTGTACCCGCAGAGCCAGAATATCGATATGCCCCTCATCGTGAAAAATGCCAGGAAGAAACAGCCCTGGCTGATCGTCGTCGATCGTGACGTCACCGGTCCGTACCAGGATTACCTCACTCCTGAAAATACCGTCCCGTCCAAGCCGCTGCCCTATCCCTGGGAAACCTGCATGACGATGGGCACCAGCTGGTCGTATAAGGCTCACGACGATTACAAATCCGTCCGCAAGCTCATCGACATCCTCGTCGGAATAGTCTCCAAGGGCGGAAACCTCCTCCTCGATATCGGTCCGAACGGACAGGGCCAGTGGTCTCCGGTCGCATACGAGCGCCTCAAGGGAATCGGCGATTGGATGAAGGTGAACAGCCAGGCGATCTATGACACTCATCCTGTGGCTCCGTACAAACAAGGTAAAGTTTGCCTCACCCAGCTGGATGACGGTACCACCTATGCGATTTACCTCGCCGACAAAGGCGAGCACGCCCCTCCTTCCAGGATCTGGATGGATAACATCTGCCCCGCGAAGGATGCAAAGCTGACTCTTCTCGGATACAACGATACTCCGCTGAAATGGAAGAAGGTCGGGGAAGGGTTCGAAGCCGATGTCCCG
Source organism: Bacteroidota bacterium (assembly GCA_021811615.1). Lineage (GTDB taxonomy): Bacteria > Bacteroidota > Ignavibacteria > Kryptoniales > JAKASW01 > JAKASW01. The sequence continues at coordinate 72,152 of JAJZNW010000061.1, read as the reverse complement.
AAAGGTTTTCAGGAACATCCGCCGTGCAAGTATGCATGGGTCCTTAAAATCTCCAGGGTCGCCGGCCATCCGCAAACTATGGATGTAAAATACTGAGCACCTTACAAACGCGGCGAGCGGAGGAGACGAATGCCTGCGGTAGACATGCCGATCTCTGAGACTTCCCCGCTCGCCGCGCTCTTTACCGCCGCATGCACGAAACCCTTTCGGCTTCGTGCATTTGTCGGGCATCGGTCTAAATCTATGCCTGCCCTTCAAAAGTTCAATCCCGGTTGATGTAGAGCCTGACCTGTACCACCTTGATTGAAAAACAGGCGGGGAGTACATTGGTACCGTTAGAAGGGATTATGCAATGCTTTGGGATCGTTTGCAATTTGCTTTCACTGTAACCTACCACTACCTGTTTCCACAGTTGACTATGGGATTGGCGCTGATCATAGTGTTCATGAAATGGCGCTACCTCAGGACGAATAATGACAAATGGAACAGGGCGGCAAGGTTCTGGGCACGGATCTTCGCGATCAACTTCGCGGTCGGCGTCGTCACAGGTATCCCGATGGAATTTCAGTTCGGGACCAACTGGGCGGGCTTTTCAAATTTCGCGGGAGGCGTGATTGGCCAGACCCTTGCAATGGAGGGGGTCTTCGCCTTCTTCCTCGAATCGTCGCTCCTCGGACTCTTCCTGTTCGGCGAGAAGAAGCTCGGGCGACGCGGCCACTTCGCTGTGGCTGCGGGACTGTGCGCGGGGAGCTGGCTTTCGGGCTATTTCATAATTGCCACCAATGCCTTCATGCAGCACCCCGTCGGATACGCTGTCGGTGCGAACGGCACTCTTCAGCTTGCCAGTTTCTGGCAGTTCGTTTTGAATCCGTGGGCAGTCTGGGAATATGCACACAACATGAGCGCCTCGGTGATCACCGCCGCTACAGTTGTGGCATCGGTCGGAGCCCTCTGGAAACTCATAGGCAAATACCACGAGGAATCGAGTCTCTTCCTCCGCGTCGGCGTCATAACAGCCCTGGTCGCGAGCGTCCTGCAGATCTTCCCGACCGGCGATCAGAACGGTAAGCTCGTGGCCGATTATCAGCCGACCGCTCTCGCCGCTCTCGAAGGTGTGTTCAAGAGCGGGAGCATGGCTCCTCTGGCAATCATCGGGCAGCCCAACGTTAAGGAGCAAACTCTCGAAAACCCTATCGTCGTACCGGGGATGCTGAGCTTTTTGGCGTACGGATCTTTCAACGCCACGGTCAAAGGGCTCGATGCCTTCCCTCAGGAAAACTGGCCGGATAACATCCCGCTTCTTTACTATGCCTATCATATCATGGTTGGCCTCGGTACACTCATACTCGCTCTCATGGCAATAAGCGCGCTTCTCATCTATCTCAAACGTCTCGAGAAAACCAGAACCGTCCTCTGGCTTCTCATGCTCGCTTTCCCTTTTCCCTATATCGCAACTACGGCAGGCTGGCTTACTACCGAACTCGGTAGACAGCCGTGGATAGTCTACAACCTGCTTAAGACCACTGCCGCAGCATCTCCGATGGTAAATACGGGCGACGTGGTCTTTACTACTATCGGGTTCGTAGGACTTTATTTCGTGATAGGGGTCGTCTTCCTCTATCTCGTGGGACGTGAAATCGCACGCGGCCCCGTATACGCGGAAGGGAAGGATTGATATGATGCAACCGCTCTGGTATTCATTGCTCACCGCAATGCTGATCGTATATGTCGTCCTCGACGGCTTCGATTTCGGCGCCGGCATCGTCTACGGATTCGTGGCGAAGTCCGATGCCGATCGGCGCCAGGTTCTGAGTGCGGTCGGCCCTGTATGGGACGGAAACGAAGTGTGGCTGCTTGCTGCGGGCGGCACATTGTTCTTCGCTTTTCCCCGTGCGTACGCCGCAGGGTTCAGCGGCTTCTATATGCCGCTCATCATCCTCCTCTGGCTCCTGATCCTTCGTGGTCTCTCTATAGAGCTGCGCTCCCACGAGCCGTATAAATTGTGGTACGAGTTCTGGGATTGGACATTCCGCTTCGCTTCCATACTGATAGTCATCATCCTTGGTGCAGCTTTTGGCAACATCGTCCGCGGCGTTCCCCTGAATGCAGACGGCTACTTCGCCATACCGCTCTTCACCAACATGCTCATCCATCCGTCTATCGGGATACTCGATTACTACACCGTCGTGGCTGGCCTCTTCGCGCTTGCTGTCCTTGCCTTGCACGGCGCCCTTTTCCTGGTCTGGAAGGCGGACGGCCCAGTGCGCGAGAGGAGCATCGCCCTGGCGAAACGTCTTTGGTGGATCGTGATCGCGCTTGCGGCGGTTACGTTCGCCCTTACTCCGACAGTACGGCCGGAATTTTTCGCACCGCTTGTAGCCCGAGTGTGGCCTCTCCTCCTTCTCGTGATCTCTCTGGCGGGTCTCTTCTATATCCCGCCTGCCCTCAAAGGAGCAAATGATATTCGACCCTTCCTCGGTTCGATTGTCTTCATAGCCGGTATTCTCGCATCGATGGCAGGCACTCTGTTCCCCGACCTGATCGTCTCGACGACAAACCCTTCGTATAACCTGACGGCATACACCGCTTCGGCAAGCATGTACGGCCTGCAGGTCGGACTTGTCTGGTGGATTATCGGCATGATACTCGTCGTCGTTTACTTCACGTTCGTTTATAGGAATCTCTCGGGAAAAGTCTCTGCGCAGACAAAAGGCGAGTAAGACGGCTTAAATATTTTGGGATCCCGAAACCGGCAAGTGCGCATCCTGCCCGGTCCCAATTCGGAATAGAAACGAGGGTTGAGCGCAATTGTAGCGCAATACAAGCGCAATACAAACGGGGCTAAAGACCGCCTGAGACGGGGCTCAATCGGCGCAAATACACGTTTTTCATCGAGGCTTCGAAGATCGTGTCGAATTGTCTGTGACTTTTCCCCCGGACGTGTTATATTAAGGCCAAGAAAGCAACATCTTCTCCCTACCTGTATAGAAGAACGGGCGACGGTGTTCAGAAGCCGGGATTTGGTCTTCTTCTAAGGATACTTCTGACAACAGAAAACCCGTAATCCTTCTCAGCAACTGATTCCCATATACTTTATTGTCACATTCTAAATGAAAGGTTTTAATGAAATCACAGTCTTTTGTGCTCAGTGATGAGATAACGAAATTACTCGAAGCACAGGGAATCACGGTTGCAACACCGGTCCAGGAACAAATAATACCGGCCATTACCGGCGGGAGAGATGTCCTCGCACAATCGGAAACAGGCTCAGGGAAGACGCTGAGCTTCGCGATACCGATAATTGAACAGCTCACCCGACGCGACGGTCTGAAGGCGCTGATACTCGTACCGACCCGGGAACTCGCGACACAAGTCGCCGGAGAATTCATAAAATTCTCCGCAGGAAAACACCTCGGCATAGTCCCCGTCTACGGCGGAGTATCGATAAACGTCCAGGCCTCGAAGCTCAGACAGGCTAACATCATAGTCGCCACACCGGGACGGCTTATCGATCTCTTGAACAGGAACGCGGTGAGACTCAATTCGGTGAAGTATTTTGTATGCGATGAGGCGGACCGAATGCTCGACATGGGATTCATAAGAGACGTCGAACGCATTGCGTCGAAACTGCCGGCTGAACATCAGACGCTCCTATTCAGCGCAACTGTACCGAAGGAGATTGAGAAGCTTGCGTCAAAGTATCTGCGCAACCCGAAGAACGTGAGGTTCGAAGCGACCGTTAAGCCGATTTACCTTAAGCAGACTTATTACCGGGTTTCACCGGATAGAAAATTGGATCTTCTGGCCGATCTGCTCGAACAGGAGCGCCACCTCGCGATTGTCTTCTGCAACCGGAAACATATAACTGTGAAAGTCTCCAAGAAGCTGACTGAGATAGGTATCCAGGCGCGTGCGCTGAACGGAAACATGTCTCAGCCGCAGAGAGAGCGAGTAACGGATGATTTTCGGAGGGAGAAGTTCACGGTTCTCGTAGCGACGGACGTTGCGGCCCGCGGCCTGCACATCGACGACGTCTCACATGTTTACAACTACGAGATCCCGAAGGATGTGGAATCGTACACACACCGCGTCGGAAGGACAGCCCGCGCCGGACAGAAGGGTGAAGCTGTATCTCTCGTGGCAACCGAAGAGGAGAAGAAATTCTTCCAGCAGATCCTTTTCAAGTATCGCGGCGATATCACGCTGAAGGAGCTGGACGATTTCAAAAAACGCGCCCCGGTGCCTGTTCCTCATAAGTTTGAAAACAAGCCCGCTTCAGATGAGCATCCTTCAAGAAAGAGTGCCCATCGCCGTCACCGAAACGAGAGATCAGGCCGAAGATAATATCGGGGTACAATCTGCGTCCGGTTCCGGATGCGGACGAAGTCCTTTTGATTCTTGAAACAATGAGGGGAAGCACCGAAGCTTCCCCCCTCTATTCCCAGATAGCGCATATGTAACCCATTCATGTCATTCGCAAATCCTCCTCTGCTATTTGCGGCATTGGCGTCCCTCTTGGCGGCCGTGTGCCTGCTTGCGAAACAGAACCGCTTATCGTATCCTCCAGGGGAAGGCGTGTGACTTCATGGTGCACTTAACGTCTAATTCATAAAAAAGCACATTTAGAGGAGAAACCACAATGAGCAACATCGAAGAGATTTCTGAATTCCTTCAGCCCAAGAGGTCGATATTGGTTCTTTGGGATATTCAGAAAATGCTGGTCGAGACGATTTTCAACAAGGATGAATTTCTAAAGAATGTTCAGAAACTGGCCCCCGCTGCAAGATCAAAAGATATCCCGGTTCTCTTCACGAAAATCACTCCGCTTCCTGAGAGGTTCGAGTCGGCCGCCAGGAAATTCATGATGAAGAGGAGGCAGTGGAGTATCAATAGAACCCCCGATGCGTACGATCTCTACATTAATCCGGAGCGGCAGGACATCGTGATGAACAAGAATACCGCGGATATATTCATCGGGACGAACTTTGAACTGATGCTCAGAAACGCCGGGATCTCTACAATCGTGTTCACAGGAATTTCAACCGAGATGGGGATCGAATCGAGCGCGCGTGCCGCTGGGAACAGGGGATTCTTCCCGGTTGTGGTTTCCGACGCGGTATCTTCTCCCTCGAAGGAAGGGCATGAGCGTTCGCTCGCGAACTTGAAGAACCTTATGCCGCTTGTTTCCGCTGAAGACCTCGCCGGGTTCTGGAAATAATAACGGTCTCTGCGTGCGAAGATTCAACCCTTTTTCCGGTTTACGCATCTAACAAAAAGTATGTTATTTCGGCGCGCCGATGGCCGCCTATACAGATGCATTTTCCAAACAAAAGAAGGGAGCACCAGGTATGAAAAATCTTCTCGTGTTTTCAGCGCTGACACTGATTGCAGTCACCGCGTTCGGCCAGGGAATGGGACAACGCCGCATGTTCTACGACCCGTCCACGGTCACTACCATTACCGGGACGATCCAGAGCGTCGATACCCTCACCGGCAGAGGAGGAAATTTCCAGATGATCCAGCTCACGGTGAAGGATAGCAGCGGAACTATCCCCGTCCACATCGGACCTGCTTTCTATCTCGACCGGCAGGAGATTTCATTCAAGGCGGGCGAGGCAGTGGTAATCACAGGCTCAAAGATGCAATTCAACGGTAATGACTTCATTGCGGCTGCGGTAGTGAAGTACGGCGGTAAAACGTTGACATTGCGTGATGACAATGGTCGACCTGTCTGGGCACGCCGGGGAATGAGATAGCGCCTGACTTCAAACAGCCGGGCAATTGAAGGAAAGTGCCGGGAGGAAAGACACTCTTACCTCCCGGTTTTTTTTTGTCGGAGACAAGACTTGCCGAAAGGGCCTTGTACTTTGGAAAAGTTCCCTCGATTGGCCATATTGTTGGTAGTCGTCCAGTTATTTGGGATAACCAAACCAATGGCCTGATGGATTCACGGAGCGGGTATTGGCGTGTTAGAGAAGCACCTTTCATGGCACGGGAAAGGTTTTTGATAGCCGAATTTCCGTTAGTGGTTTTTGTCCGTTCTGGCCGAGGATATCCCCATTCCATAGTTGCAACCTTTCGAAAAAGTACGCCTTCGCTTACAAAGCCGGCGAACCTTTTCGCTATAGGACAAACAAAGACAAACGGAACTCCGTCGTTTCCCGTGATTCATGAGCAAGTTCAGAAATATTCTTAGACCTAATACGCAGTTATCTCTCTCCCCGGAATTCGGCCGCACACTGTTCGAGAAATCCATCGATGGGATCATAATAACAGATTCGACGGGCAGATGCAGGAATGTCAACGCTGCCGCGTGTCGCATTTTCGGTTACACTCGCGATGAGATGCTCCGCCTTTCGTTCTCCGACCTGATCCCGTCGCGTGACTCAAACGAGGCCGCGGGCCCCGAGGGAGGAAGCGCGCATGACGAGCGGGGCCGCGACATGGTTGTCACTCGGAAAGATGGCTCGGCCCTTGATGTAGATCTGGCAGTCCACGCGCTTGAGGACGGCACTTACGTTTCTCTTGTAAGAGATATCGGCAGCCTGAAGAACGCGTCGAACGAATCGAATCGTCTGTCCGGCATATACGGAACTCTTAGCCGCATCAACAGTGCGATCCTTCATGCCGAGAACCGAGATTCCTATTTCCGGGAGATTTGTGAGGCGGCAACAGGTACGGGAAGATTCACGCTGGCCTCCGTCGGCCTGCTCGATGATGCCCGCAAAACGATAACGCTCGCCGCCTGGAAGGACGCCAGGTACGGCCTCCCCCCATATCAAACCCTCTCCCTTGATTCGCGCGAATTTCAGCTCTCCCTTCAGGGCAGGGCGCTAATGTCAGGAAAAGTCGTCATCAGCCGTGCTCTTCAAAATGACGGGCTGAATTCTTATTGGCTCGATGAAGCCGCTAAGCGTAACCTGCGTTCTGCGTCGGCAGTGCCGTTTAAGTCTGAAAAAAAGAATGCGGGAGTATTCATTCTCGCTGCGGCGGAGGAAGGAGCATTTGAAGAAAGTGACCTGCATTTACTAGGAGCAATAGGGGAAAACATTGCGCTCGGCTTCGGGAAGTTCAAAGCAGAAGATACGCGCAGGGAGATGGAACGGGCTCTCCTTGAGAGCGAAGAGAGATACAGGTCGGTATTCGATAATACTACGATTGGATTTTACAGAACCACTCCGGATGGAAAAGTCCTCATGGCGAACAGGGCGCTTCTGCAAATGCTCGGTTTTGAAAGCCTCGAGGAATTACAGAAAAGAGATTTGCCGAATGAAGGATTCGGACCGGGTTATTCGCGGCATGATTTCATTTCACGTATAGAGTCTGAAGGTATTGTCCTCGGGCTGGAATCAGGGTGGACACGAAAAGACGGCAGCATTGTTTACCTCAGGGAAAGTGCGAGCGCCGTCAGGGACCAGAAAGGGAACACGCTTTACTACGAAGGCTCTATTGAAGATATAACCGATCGCAAGATGGTCGAGCAATCCATCATCGACAAGAGCTTCCTCCTCGATGAGATGAGCAGGATGGCGAACATAGGAGCCTGGGAGTTTCGCACCGATGATCTCACGGGAACGTGGACCGAGGAGACCGCGAGGATCCATGGCTTGGAACCGGGCATGGAGACAAATGCTCAGCTGGGTTTGAGTTTTTATGAGGGAATACATAGAGAACGCATCGAGTCCGCGGTAAGGGAAGCTATCGAGAACGGTGAATCATACGATCTGGAACTTGAATTGAGGGCTGCCGATGGACAGCGCAAGTGGGTCAGGACGATAGGCCATCCTATAAAAGAAAACGGCAGAGTAGTCAAGTTGCGGGGAACTTTTCAAGACATTACAGAAGCAAAGCTGGCAAAGGACAGGATCAGGTATCTTACCCGGCTATACGCGGCACTCAGCCAGATAAACCAGACAATCGTTCGGGTGAAAGGGCGTAAGGAGCTCTTCGCCTCGATCTGCGACCTTGCGCTTCAATTCGGCGAATTTCCGCTCGCGGCGGTCGGACTGTACAATAAGGAGCGGCACAGCCTGGAGTTGAATGAGTGGAAAGGGTCCGGTATTCCCGACCGCCCGTATTCCGTGATCGATATCGAGTCGCCACAATACCGTGGTGGCCTTTTGAGCACCGCCGTGAAGGAAAACAGGGTCGTAACAAGCGGCGATGTGCCCGGTATGCTCGAGACGAAACACTGGAGAGAAGTCCTCCTGGTGTACAAACTTAACGCGGCGGCGGCGGTACCGTTTCGCCTCAATGGCGAGGTAATAGGCGTTCTGACAATCTATGCCTACGAAGCCGACATCTTCATGCCTGAGGTAATCAGGCTTCTGGAGGAAATGGGGCTCGACATTTCATTCGCGCTCGATGCGATGGAGGTTAGCGAGGAAAGACGGCGGAACGAGATCGCATTATCGGAAGAGCGCGACAGGATCGCCATGGTTGCGGAGACGGCGCCGGGCGTTATACATTCGTTTCGCTTGCGACCTGACGGCACCGCCTGCATGCCGTATGCAAGCGCCGCCGTCATGGACCTCTACGGTTATTCCCAGGAAGAATTGGCCCAGGATCTGTCGCCGGTATTCGCACACTTCCATCCCGACGACGTTGGGCACATAAATAACTCCATAGCCGAATCCGCCCGCACCATGACGATGTGGCACGACGAATTTCGGTATCTTCATCCTGTAAAAGGGGAAGTTTGGATCGAGGGAAGGTCGATGCCGGTGCGAGACGCTGACAACGGAATAACCTGGCACGGTTACCTGCAGGATATCACCGAGCGAAAGGTGGCGGAAAGAGCTGTACGGGAAAGCGAAAAGAGATTCAGATCGATCATGGAACAATTGACGGATACCGTCTTCGTCGCCGCCTCGAACGGTGTAATCCTTTACGTCTCTCCATTCAGCGAACAAATGTTCGGATTCCATCCGTCGGAAATGGCCGGAAGGGAATTCACGCAGTTCCTTTCCGAAGACGACGTAGAGCGCGCACCTGGTATTTTCATGATGAAAGGAGAAGCTGGACATTCCAGTAAGAACCTTGAACTGAAGTTTAAACGAAAAGACGGGTCCATCTTCTACGGGGAACTTGATGCGACTCCCTACAGCAACGGCGATACAAAAGGCTCAGTAGGTGTCATCCGGGATATCACCTCGCGCAAAAAGACGGAAGCCGAACTGCGTGCGATAGAGTCCAAAAGAAGTGAGCTTGAACGCCAGCTGATCCAGTCACAGAAGCTGGAAAGCCTCGGCACCCTTGCGGGAGGCATTGCGCATGACTTCAATAACCTTCTCGGCGTGATTATGGGGTATTCGACGCTTCTCAGGGAAAATGGGCTAGACAAGGAAAGCGCGGCAAGAAGCATCGAATCCATTGAAAAAGCATCAGAGAGAGGCGCCTCCCTCGTAAGACAACTCCTGACGTTTGCCAGGAAGACCGAAACTGTCTTCAAGCCCGTCTCCGTCAACGAAATCATTCGTGACACGATAGCCTTTTTAACAGAGACTTTTCCTAAGACCATTCTCATCAGCCCCGATCTTGACGGGAGTATACCCGGCGTTGTAGGCGATTCCACGCAGCTTCATCAGGTGTTCATGAATCTCTGCATCAACGCCAGGGACGCCATGCCGCAGGGGGGAACCTTGACTCTCTCTTCCTCGACCGCTGAAAGAGCTTATGTCGCTTCGAAATTTCCGGCGGCGGTCGACCAGGATTACGTTGCCATCAGGATAACCGACACCGGCATCGGCATGGATGAGGAAACGCGTCGGAAAGCCTTCGATCCTTTCTTCACAACAAAGGAACCTGGCAAAGGGACAGGGCTCGGCCTTGCCATGGTGTATTCTATACTCCAGAATCACGGGGGATTCATCAACTTGGTGAGTGAGCAGGGAAAGGGATCGACCTTTGAAGTCTATCTCCCTCCGGCATCGCTGGAAAGTGAAAGCAGAACCGAAAAGCGTGCAGTAACATACCCCGTGGGAACTGAAACGGTCCTCGTGATTGAAGACGAGGAAATGCTCCTCAAGATGCTCGTTGATACGCTTGTCCCGCGAGGATACACAGTTCTTACTGCGAAAAACGGTGAGGAAGGGCTCGGGGTATTTGCGAGCCATCGGGAAACGATCCACGCGGTTATCACCGATCTCGGCCTGCCGAAACTTGGCGGCGACGAGGTCTTCATGCGGATAAGGTCTGTAAGCCCGAAAGCTAAAATCATAATCGCCTCCGGTTTCATCGACCCGGAAGTAAGGTCCCGGCTTTCAGAAGCAGGCGCAAGCCATTTCATCCAGAAGCCCTATGTACCCGGCGAAATTCTCTCCGTACTTCGCCTCATTCTTGATTCGAAAGAGTAAGACAGCGGACATCTCACAACCTGGCTCTTTCCCTGGAAGAGCATTCGGCGTTCACCTTGGACATTTATTCCTCTCGCCGTCACTGCCGGCTTGGTATCGTTGAAATGAAACATCAAGTGATTCTCGCGAAGCCCGGATTATTCAAATGAACAGAAGAATATTCATAATCTTGTTCATCGCCACAGTAATCACCATGCTCGGGCTAGGAGCCGTGGATCCGATCCTTCCTCTCTACGCAAAGAGCATGAATGCCAATGGCGTCGAGCTTGGGATTATCTTCGCGGGGTTCGCCCTGTCAAGCAGCATATTTGCACCGATCATTGGGAGGTTCTCGGACCAGCACGGCAGAAAGAACCTTATGGTGGCAGGACTGTTTCTGTTTGCAATTGTATCTGCTTTGTATGTGGTCGCCGTGAATCCTCTCGAACTTACCTGCATACGAATCCTTCAGGGGTTCTCGGCAGTTATGGTCTCCCCCGTGGCGCAGGCATACATCGGTGATATGACTCCTCCCGGGAAAGAAGGAAAGTACACGAACCTCTTCTTCATCTCGTTCTTTGCCGGTATGGCCCTCGGCCCCCTTCTCGGCGGATATCTCACTGACCGTTTCAATATCGACACCCCGTTCTACGCCATGGGTGTCCTCTCACTTCTCGTGATGCTGTTTACTCTCCTGCTTGTACCCGAGAGCCGCGCGATCAAAAGGTACGACTCACCCAAGAAAAACTATTTCAGGAGCCTGGTGCCCGTCTTCAAGGATAAGCCCATGATCGGCATCATGACATACATGTTCACGCGCGGGTTCTACAGATGGGGCTTCAACACGTTCTTTCCGCTCCTTGCCGTCGGTTCCGATCACATGAGTCTTGCCAGCATCGGCCTCATCCTTTCTCTCTATATGCTCTTCGGCTCCCTGATCCAGTATCCATTCGGATTGCTCGTAGATAGATTTCCGTCGCAGAAGGTCAATCTCATTTTGTGGGGAGGCGTATTGAGCGCGGTATCGATGTGTGCCATAACCTTCTCGCACACACTTGTGATGTTTTCCATCCTGACTATATGCATGGGCTCGTTCAGCTCCATCGCGCGTGCGTCGGCCATTGCAATCAGGACGGAAAGAGGCCGCGTTTTCGGAATGGGTGCCGCGAACGGAGCCTTCACAACTTCTCTTAGCGCCGGCCAGGTGCTGGGCCCGCTGGCTTTCGGGGTTATCGCGGATATGTCCAACATCCCCACTGCATTTTTGATAGGCGGACTTTTCGGACTGGCAGGAACAATTGCCTCAGTCATATTCTTCAGATCGGAAACTTCATACTAGATTGTCCCATCGCCAGCCTGTCTGACCCCCTATCAATACCTTCCCGATGACCGGCACTATTCGCATGTCGGATTACCCGACAGTGTAATTAGACCGCAATCTACACCAGCAAAATACCACACCCGCTGGAGCGCTGCACATCTTTGCTTCGGAACAACGGTGGAATCCGGCATGCTTCCTGCATCTCAAAGGGTTGTGATCACTTCACAACAAGCACCTTTAAGAAAGGAAAAGAGGAAGATGAAGATTCACTATCTGACTATCACACTGGTCCTGCTGCTGGCGGGTTCAACCTACGCCCAGCAGAGCCGCGGATTACTTGAGAAATGGATCCATCCCGGTAATGAAGTCATCAAGGAAAACGGATACGATGGAGCTCAGACATGCGCGATGTGTCACCAGAATGCACTTGATGATATAGTCCACTCCGTACATTGGAACCTGTCCTCACCTATCAGAAATGTTCAGGGACTCCCTGACAGCTCATGGTGGGGGATGATCAACAGGGAGTGTGCGCTGGCTGGCTCGACGTGCCCGGCCAACTGGACTGCTTCCACTAACGGCAAGTTCACCGTTGAATCTGCAGGCTGCGGTCTGTGCCATATCGGCTCGCTCTCGAAACCGCCTATGCCCGGTCAGCACGTCACCGAAGCCGAGAAGAATACCGTCGATTGTCTCGTGTGTCACGCGAAGGACTACGATTGGCAGAAGCGCGCTACTCTCGTGAAAGACTCCACCGGCGTACACTGGGGTGAGGATATGTCGATGAAGGCCGCGCTCAGCATAACCAGGATCCCGACCAACGAGGCTTGCTTAAGATGCCATGAGCATGCCTTCTCTTATGACTATAAACGAGGGACGCCATATACGCCGGCAAACGACGTCCACGCCGCGGCGGGGATGCGCTGCATTACCTGCCATGTCACCGAACATCACAAGATTGCGAAGGGGCAGTATGAATCCGACATGGTCGCGAATGATCTCCCCAATGTCCCGGTAACATGCACGAAGTGCCACGGTGAAGACCCGCATGCAGGAAAGAATGCTGCAGTCCTCAACGAACACACACAGAAGCTTGCCTGCCAGACGTGCCACATCCCTCAGGCGAGCGGCATCGTCTACGAGAATTGGGGCAAACCAGTCAAGGATGATGTCAATGGCAAGTACAGCGAGCTTTCCAGGTACGATAAAATACCCTCTATCCCGAACCTGTGGGTTCCCACGGACACTATCCAGATGGAACACCCGGATTACATGTGGCGCGTGGCGAACAAGGAAGGAGAGAAAGACGCACAGAGCTGGATGGCGTTCGCTACTTCGAATATCGCTACACCGGGGGCGAAGATTTTCCCGGTGAGAGCACTGACGCAGGTTATGCTTTTCGACAAGAAGCTTAAGATGTGGCAGGCACCCGGGATGGCTTTCCTGAAGGATAACCCTCAGACAGCGCAGTTCCCGCTTCTCCTCGCTCCGAACAGAGAAGTGTACAACAAGACCGGAAATGTGAAGGCAGCAATTGATGCCGGGATGAAACCTTACGAGTCTATGGGACTTAAATGGAGCGGCGAATGGATGGCGATGCAGGTACCGGGCACGTCTTACATTTCCGTGAACCACGGCGTGAAAAAGGCCGGGCTCTCATGCAACTCGTGTCACTCTACGAAAGGCATCATGGACTTCAAGGCGCTCGGCTACTCGCCCGCGCAAGTGAAGCTGCTCGAGAAGAGCAAGTAGTGACTCTTAGCATCCTTTGACCCGCAGCTAAAGGCCGGGAAAAGGAGCGCCGGTTTTCTCGGGGCTGCCCGATCAAAAATTGGGCAGCCCTATTTTTTTTGTGCCGCGCTTCGCATGACGGACCGCCAGCCTCTTCGTGAGCCCTGGATTGTGTAAGTTGGATTGAACGGCTATCTTTTGTTGTTTTCCTGAGACGGGGCGGGCGGTACCAGGGTCGGCTGATGCCTTCCGGTATCCATCGCATGCCGCCTCCGTGACGGAGCACAAACATGAGAGAGTCGATCTAAAATGGAAATCCGGAATTACACATGCGCATCCATCTTGCTCCTCTTGATGGTTGGAACGCTTCCTGCCCAGTCCTATCTCGGTAATTACACATCTTACGCATCAAATGAAAATGTCGTTACTATAGCTGCGGATACTTCGTCGATCAGGCTTGTCTTCTATAAACCGAACATCGTCCGTGTGGATTACCTGCCTTCCCCTTCGTCGCGGATTCCCAGATCGATCGTTGTGATCCCTGACTCCAATCAACAAGTAGCCGTCACGGTTACTAACGACGACTCCTCGCTTGTCATGACAACTTCCGCGCTGAATGTAATATGTCAGAAGTATCCGCTGAGGTTGACCTTCCGTGACGCAGGCAACCGGCTTCTGGTCGGCGAGCCGGATTCCGGAGGACTGATATCGTACGGGTCACAGCGTCTCGCGAACTTCGCGATTCAACCGACCGAACATTTCTACGGAACCGGAGAGCGCGGGACCAGCTTCGATTTGCACGGACTCAAGTTCGACAGCTTTAATGAACAGCATGGCGGTTATCCGGCTGGCGGCATGCCGGCGACAATGAACGTGAATATACCTTTCATAATATCGTCCAACCATTACGGGATATATTTTGACGACACGTTCAAAGGGTATTTCAACATCGGAAGTTCGGACCCGGATCTTCTCGGCTATATTGCGTACGGCGGCGAGCTCTCCTATTACCTGATTTATGACCCGACCTATACAGGCATCCTCTCAGATTACACCTGGTTGACCGGGAGGGCACCTCTTCTCCCGAAGTGGGCCTATGGATATATCCAATCGAAATACGGCTATCGAAATTACCATGCCGCGGAGCAGACGATACAGACGTTTCGTGCCGATACCATCCCATGCGACGCGATTATCCTCGATCTCTACTGGTTCTCCAACATGGGCGATCTTGACTGGAACACTGCCGACTGGCCGAACCCGAGCCAGATCACTTCTCAGTTCCTTTCTCAGGGATTCAAGACGATTGTAATCACCGAGCCATATATCACCGCTAATTCTCTGAACTTTCAGACTGCCGGCCAGCAGGGTTATCTCGCGAAGAATATGTCCGGGCAGAATTATATCATGAGCAACTGGTGGTCATGCGGATGCGACGCCGGTTTGCTCGACATCACGAACCCCGCGGCGCAATGCTGGTGGTGGGGCAAGTACCGGCAAATCTTCAACACCGGCGTTTCAGGACTGTGGACAGACCTGGGCGAGCCGGAACGGGACTATCCCGACATGGAATTCCAAATGGGACCGGACCTGCAAGTCCACAACATCTACGATTTCCTATGGGCGAAGACGCTTTTCGACGGGTTCAACGTTTCATTCCCAAACCTGCGCCTTTTCAATTTAACCCGTTCGGGGTACGCGGGGATTCAAAGATTCGGTACGGTGACCTGGTCAGGAGATGTCGCGAAGACTTTCCAGGGCCTCGCGGTCCAGCTCCCTCTTCTCCTCAACATGGGAATGTCGGGAATCACTTATCATAATTCTGATATCGGCGGATTTACCGGGAGCAGTCCTACGACACCGGAGCTTTATACAAGGTGGATGGAGTTCGGCGCTTTCTGCCCGGTGATGAGGGCTCACGGTTATGACGGGCTCGGAGGAACTGAACCGTGGGCGTTCGGAGATTCGACCGAGAGCATCGTGAGGAAGATGATAGAACTCCGCTACTCACTTATGCCATACAATTATACGATGGCGTATGAATCCTATGAAACCGGTATCCCGCTCGCGCGTCCCCTCGTGCTCGAATATCCGGACGACCCGAACGTGTCGAATGAAAGTTCGGCTTATATGTGGGGGGACGATTTCATTGTCGCTCCTGTCGTACAGGCAGGACAGACGGTTCAGACATTTTACCTGCCTCAGGGGAAGTGGATCGACTACTGGAGCGACAAAGTCTATAATGGAGGGACAAGCATCACGGTGGCTGCTCCGATAGACGAGGTTCCTCTCTTCGTCAAGGCCGGGAGTATTATTCCGATGCAACCGGTCATGCAATATGTCGGCCAGTATCCGGCGGACACCATGCTGCTGGCGATCTATCCGGATCCGGGAGCACCGAACAGCTTCACTCTGTACGAGGACGACGGGACTTCGCTCGATTATCAGTCGGGAGCTTTTTCGGAAACAACCTTTCAGGATGAGATGGTGACGGCGGGCAGTCCATCGTCAAACGTGATGCGGATATCGATCGGGCAGTCGAAAGGAAACTATGACGGCAAACCGTCGAGGCGGGTGTACATCTGTGAAGTCCACAAGGTGTCGTATGATCCTGCCGTGGTTCAAATTGGAAATGCGTCGTTGAACCGGGCGGCCTCCGGGAATTCTCTTGAAGGTCTTGAATCCGGCTTCTACTACGACGAGGCGAGCGGCGTGCTGTTCATAAAACTCGCTGCGAGCGCGGACAGCTCGTACAACATCCTGGTAGACAGTGTGGAAGTGACAGGCATCAGGAGTTCACCGGCGAACCCGTCCGGTTATGAATTGAACCAGAACTATCCTAATCCGTTCAATCCGTCGACCTCGATAAGCTACAGGCTTCCCGGCCGGAGTTTCGTGACGTTGAAAGTGTACGATGTGCTCGGAAGAGAAGTGGCGACACTTGCCGGCGGAGAGGAGTCTGCGGGTGAGCACACCATATTGTTTGATGGAGGCGGACTTTCAAGCGGGGTATACATTTACAGGTTGACTGCCGGTGCTTATCGGGAGAGCAGGGAGATGCTTCTTCTCAAGTAGGGGTACTCGGCGAAGTCTTTTTGATCACGGACTTAGCGGGAAGGAGAGAGGCGGTGTTAGAAGCTTCGGATGGTGATCCATGTCACTGTCACAATCGCGGGTTTCGGAAGGGGTTCCGAGAGAATCTTTAAAAGGGGCGAAGAAATGACTTGACAGAGTGATCTCGTTTCTTTAACGTTGGAAGCGTTTCCGCAAAACGTCAGGGCATGGCGAAAAAAGTAACGATTTATGACATCGCGAGAGAAGCGGGTGTCGGCATCGGTACCGTTTCCAGGGTACTGAATAATAATCCAAGTGTCGCTCCCGAAACCCGTAATCGCATTTCAGAGGTAGCTAAACGCCTTAGCTATCAACCCCATACTTATGCTCAGAGACTTGCCCGCCAGCAATCCGAAACAATCTCAGCCGTAATCCCCTTCTTCACCAGCTACTTCTTCATGGAAGTCCTTCGCGGCGTCCAGGAAAAAGTCTCCGAGTTCGGCTATGACCTGGTCCTCTATGGTGTAGAACATGCAGATCAGGCCGAAAACTATGTCGCTAAAGCTCTTCAAAGAGGGAAAGTCGACGGGATTCTCTTTTTCTCCATGAAAATGCCTGACCGCGTCCTGTCTATGCTCAAGGAAAGCAATCTCCCTGTCGGTCTTGTCGATTCAGTCTCACCAAGCTTCGATTCCATATCCGTCGCGAACGCCGAAGGGGCGTATGCGGCCACGTCCCATCTCGTCGAACTCGGACACCGCAAGGTCGGAATGCTGAATGCCCGGTCCGTCAGCACACCCGCGACCGAACGCCTCCAGGGTTTTCGCCGTGCCCTGGAGCAGCAAGGTATTCCTTACTCAGATTCGCTCGTGAAATGCGGAAAGTCCACAAGGCATGACGGCTTCAACAGAGACTCCGGTTACGAGGCCATGATGGACTTCATTGCCATGGGCTCCGAAATGCCGAATGCCTTTTTCATTTCTTCGGATATACAAGCCTTCGGCGCAATCGCCGCGTTGAACGAGAAGGGTTTCAGAATCCCGGAAGACATCGCGATTGTCGGGTTCGATGACATCGAACTGGCACGCCTCATGAGACTGACCACCATGCGTCAGCCGATGTTTCAGATGGGGGTCCTGGCAATCGAGCGGCTCGTGTCCAGGATGTCCAACCCCGATATGGAGATACTTCATACGACATTTTCTCCAACGCTCATAGTCAGAGAAAGCTGCGGTGCTTTCATGAGTTCCGAAGGGATGCCTTCGACAAAATCAAGACTGAGGTAAAACATGCGAAGACTTACCGGTTTGCTGTTCATACTCCTGTTGTCACTAGATGCCCTCGCCGGAGATACGGGAAAACTTGCCGGCACAGTCGTGGACGCGATCACAAAGGAGCCGCTTATCGGCGCGAGCGTCCTTGTTGTAGGTACATCCATGGGCTCGGCAACCGATATGGATGGCCGCTTCACCATCCTGAATGTCTCTCCCGGCAACTACACTCTGCGCGCTTCCGCCGTCGGATACCGACCGGTCGAAATTAAAGACAACCGGGTTTCCATAGACCTGACCACCACGGTCGACTTCCAGCTTTCCGAATCGGCCGTGACCACCGAAGCCGTCATCATCACCGCCGAGCGCCCGCTCGTCCGAAAAGATCTTACCGCCTCAACAGCCGTCGTCGACAGCAAAGAGATCCAGGCACTCCCTGTCACGAGTTTTCAGGATGTCCTCCAGCTGCAGGCGGGTATCTTCGTCGACAGGAACGGCGATCTCCATTCGAGAGGAGGCCGATCCGGCGAGGTGATGTACATGATCGACGGTATCCCTGTGACGGATGCTTACGACGGAAAGACCGTCGTCGATGTCAATACCAACTCGATTCAGGAAATGCAGGTCGTGACCGGCGCCTATAATGCCGAGTACGGCCAGGCTATGAGCGGCATCGTCAATATTGCCACGAAGTCCGGCAGTGACGCATTCCACGGCATGCTCACTACTTACACCGGCGGATACGTCACGAGCAACTCGAACGTATTCACAGGACTGCAGAGAACCAATCCGCTCAACACCAGCTGGCTCGAAGGCTCCCTCGACGGACCGATAGTGCGTGACAAAGTCTTCTTCTATGTCGACGCCAGGTATCGCTACGACGACGGCTATGAATATGGCGTCAGGAAGTTCAATACCTTCGATATCAGCGACACCCGAGCTCCCAGCCCGGCAGATTGGATCATACAGGCTACAGGCAATGGGAAACTGGTCCCGATGAACCCCTATATGGAAATCTATGGCCAGGGGAAACTGACTTTCAAAATTACCCCCGAACTCCAGCTTGCCTACAATTTCATACTCGACAACAGCAGGGGAAAAGACTTCGACTGGAATTACAAATATAACCCCGATGGGCTGCTCAGCAGATTCGATAAAGGGTACATGAACACCGTGAATCTCACACAGACCCTGAGCTCGTCGACGTTCTATACGCTCGGCATGTCTTATTATTTCAAAGATTACAGGGAATACCTGGACCAAAGCCCGTTCGCTTTGTCTGATCTTTTCACCAGACAGGACCCCTTCAATCAGAATTATGTGCATACCTCCCTCCTTGTCCAACCGGAAGCCACCTTCTTTTCAGGCGGGACGAACATGGCACACAATATTCACAGTACAGACACATACGTCGCGAAGTTCGACATAACCAGCCAGGTTACCCAGACACACATGCTGAAGGCAGGTCTAGAAGCCGATCAGTATCAGATATTTCTACACAACATCAATCTCCAGATGTCGCCGATAGACATAAACAGGAACCCGGTCATCGACGGGAATCCCTATCTGCTCGGGCCGGTGGTAATTCCCCCGCTTTCAAACCAGAACAACCTGATGTACCTGCACAAACCGCAGCTCTTCTCCGCGTATGTCCAGGACAAGATGGAGTTTAAATCTCTGATTGTGAACTTCGGCGTGCGCCTCGATTATTTTCGGCCGGACGGCCAGGTGCTCTCGGATCCGACGGACCCTAACGTATACCTTCCGATCAGGCCGGAAAACCAGGACAGCATTGTCGCTCCTGGCGGCACGCCGGCCCAGGCTGTAGCGGCGAGATTGAAATACTGGTATAAGAATGCAACCGACAAATGGCAGTTAAGTCCAAGACTCGGAGTGTCGTTCCCGATCACAGACAGGGGAATCGTCCATTTCTCTTACGGCCTCTTCTTCCAGATGCCGTCCTTCGACCGGCTGTATGAGAACCCGGGCTACCTGCTGAACGTGGCAGGCGGTAACACCTATCTTGGAGTGGTCGGTAATCCGGACCTCAACCCCGAAGAGACGACGAAGGGTGAGCTCGGGCTTCAGCAGCAGCTGACCGAAGACATAGCGATGGACATAACTGCATTCTTCAACGATATTCGTAATCTGGCAGGAACGTTGAACGAGATACAGTATGTGTATGGCGGGTCGGCTGTCTACAGCCAATATGTCAATACCGATTTTGCATACATCCGCGGAATAGTCCTCTCGTTCAATAAACGCTTCACGGGGGGAGTATCCGCATCGCTCGATTATACATTCCAGATAGCGAAGGGTGACGCATCCGACCCCCAGGCTGCATACAATCTCAGAACAAGCGGTACACTTCCGGAAACTCAACTCATTCCCCTGGACTGGGACCAGCGGCATTCTGTCAATGCGACGGTGAACTATGCTAATATCGCCGACTGGGGAGGAAGCCTGATATTCAGATTCGGAAGCGGAACCCCTTACACACCTCAGCTCACTTCAACCTCCAACGTCGGAGAGCTCCTTTACAACTCGCAGGTGAAACCCGCTATCTACGACCTGAGCGCCCGCATCTACAAGGACTTCCGGCTCGGCACTTCGACGTTCACTCTCTTCGCAAGGGTCGACAATATCCTCGATACGAAAAACGCCGTCGACGTCTTCTACGACAGCGGCCAGCCTGGCTGGTCTCTCTACGAACAGCATCTTCTCGAGAGCAACCCGTCGCAGCGTGTCGCGACCGTGCAGGATTACTACACAAGGGCGAACTACTATGCTCCCCCTCGCAGGATCCAGTTTGGCATTACTTATACGTTCTAAACCAAAGGCAGACTCATGCGCAAGGTCATCATTTCGATACTCCTGTTAGCCTCTTTCGGCGCCGCGTTTGGACAGCAGGACCAGGACAATCTGATTCCGTACGCCAAGACGCACAGAGGAAACGCGTTGTATGTACGCTTCGGCATACATGACGGCAACCGCGTCGCCATCACGTTCAGGAACAACGGCCAGATATCCGGCACTGACCCGAACGATATACGCGGTGCGTGGCCTTTCCCGAAGACGCAGGACAGCTACATCGGCGACGTGACTCCGCTTGTCGGAGTCGAGCTTCCCGGTACCTATCCGGTCGGTGTGGGCAGCAACGGCAAGCCAATCTACGGGACTGTGCATTCGGTCACCATCTCGCCGGGCCCGAGAACCGGCCAAAGCGCCAAGACAGATCCTGCCGACGGGCATTTCCAGGGATTCGAGCCTGAACCCGGCTATGTCAATCCGAGACAGGACACGGTGGCGCTCAGCAATATTCCGTCCTCGTGGCCGACGTCCTGGCCGGATCATCCGGACTGGGTAAACGCCAGCGGTCAGGCCGAGTGGAACGGGTATTTCGGCAAAGGTGTATTCAGCGCCGACCAGGAATCGTATTGGGTCATGGATGATGCGCCGGACAACAGCGTTCAGCAGCGGACCAACTATACTTTTCATCCGGATTCGACCGACACGACGAGAAATGGAATCGGAATCGTCGTGAGGGTGAGGGGACTGCAGTGGTCGCAGGTTCAGGCCCAGGATGTACTGTTCTGGCTCTACGATATTACAAACATAAGCACCACCGTTTATAAGAAGACCGTTTTCGGAGAGGTCGTCGGGGGATGCGTCGGCGACGTCGGCCAGACCTACGTCGATTGCCAGGATGATCTCGGCTTTTTCGACGTTAACAACAACCTCACTTACAACTGGGACTCGGATGACCGGACCAGCGATCCTCTCTGGATCCCGCTCAGCCGCGTGTTGACCGGCGTCAGGAGAAATATCGGCTTCGTCGGATACGCATACCTCGAAAGTCCGGGCAACCCGTACGACGGTATCGACAATGACAACGACGCGGTGGATCCTAACAGCCCGAAATTTGGCCAGCAGGATTTCGCCTTCAATTCAGCGGACAACTCATACGTCATGTCCAGGGTTCTCTCGAGAACCAACTCTGGGTCCAGCTCGAGCTGGCCGACAAACGAGATCATAACTATCAATCCCGCCACATACGCGAGAACGGTTGTAAGACTCGATACGCTTCTGAAGAGCAACGCCGACACGGCGACAGTCCAGTCACTCGGAGTCGCTTACAAGATATACGACGGCGACACGCTCACCGAGACTGCCAACAACGGTCTCGACGATAACCTCAACGGACTGATAGACGAGAACTACAGCATCCACTATCAGCGCGTGTTCATGACAACTCAGGGGCAGGTTTACAAAACCGATCAGCGTCCGCTTTATTACAAGAACTACTTCACCAGCGGCGGAACAAACAACTCAATGATAGATGAAAGCCGGGACAGCGGACCGGGTGGGATGGTATCCGGATGGGTCCCTGACTATACACAGGATAGAGATCCCGTCACCGGCAAATATCCGGGAGTGGTTAAATCACACTGGTCCGGCGACGAAAACGGCAACTGGGATCCCAAGCGCGACGACATCGGCGCCGACGGCGTCGCAAATACCAACGATGTGGGTGAAGGAGACGGGATGCCGACAAGCGGAGAGCCTCACTTCGACAAGACCGACGTCAACGAATCGGATCAGATAGGCCTGACGAGTTTCAACTTCTTCAACCAGACTTCATCGCCCGCGATGAACAACAGCGAGATACTCTGGAGCAGGATGGTCCCCGGATATTTCGACGTCATACCCGCACTACCGCAGGACGGAGACTTCATTTACTCCTCGGGTTATTTTCCACTGCTTCCAAATCACACGGAGCGGTTTTCTCTGGCCCTCGTTTACGGCGCAGACTCGAGTCAGATTTTCAGGAACAAGCAGATCGTGCAGCGTATATACGACAAGAACTACGACTTCGTCATGCCTCCGCCGAAACCGCACGTTAAAGCTGTTGCCGGTGACAAGAAGGTAACCCTGGTCTGGGATAATGTGGCAGAGGCGGCGCCGTCTTTTGAAGGCTATAAGATCTACAGGTCAACCGATCCGGGGTTTACCGAAGCGGGCGGAGCTGAGCTTGCGACATTCGACCTTGATGACGGCGTCCGCGGGAATTTCCTCCCTCCGTCCCAGGAACTCTCGCAACTCCCGATATTTTACCTCGGAGACGACGGCGGACTCGTTCATACTTTCTCCGATACCGGACTGCAGAACGGACAGAGATACTACTACGCCGTCTGTGCATACACGACGGGCGATGTTCAGGCGAATACCTATCCTGCTGAGGATCCGAAATACATAAACATATCTTCGAACGGTCAGGTGCGAACCGACGTCAATACGGTTACAGTAATTCCTCAGGCTCCCACAGCAGGGTACGTAGGACCGGACGCCCCGAATCTTATGGCTCCGGTGGGAAATGTCTCCGGGACCGGGCAAGTTTATCTAACCGTGGTCGATCCGAAACTCGTGCCTGACAAGAAGTTCAGAGTCGGCTTCTCGGATTCGCTAAACGGCGTGGTCAACATGACCGACGGGTACTACGTGATCGACTACACCGATTCCAACGCTCCTGATACCTTGAAGTTCTCTGCTAGCGGAGGCGCTGCCAAGATACCGTTGAGCTCATCCACCGTCCAGGGAGACAGGGATAAATTCGTATTTGAAGGGATGTATGTGAACGTTCAGAACGATTGGAGCGTTAGCTTCAACTCTTCTTCCTCAGGCTGGAATACGAATCCGGCATTGCCGAATCTTCCGTTCAGCTTCACACCGCTCGTGATTTCTGGAATCCAGGAGACCGGTGTCGCTTATCCGCGCGATTATGTTTTCGTTTTTGATCAGGCATCCACGCCGGGTGACAGTTCCACAACGATTTCCCTCACGCAGATAAATCCTCGCAGCGGTGCCGTGATCGGGAAGGCTACTCTTCCGAGCCGCCAAACAAATTTCAGGATCTACGACCCGCATACGGGCGAGCAGATTCCATACGGCTTCCAGGAACCGAACTGCACAATCTATGGAAAAGATTGCGGAGTTCTTGCACCGCTGGACAGGGTCTTCCTGTTCGAGCACGGGAAGGGGTCGGCGGGACAGGACTCGGTCTATTTCACCTGGCTGCTTGCCATGAACGGAACTGACAGTACGAACCACTTGCCGGGTGCCGGCGATACCCTCAAGCTTCTCACCAAGAAGCCGTTTGTGCATGCGGACCAGTTCGAGATAGAAACGAAGGCCGCGAAAGTTGACGCCAAGCTCGCGGCCGTCTCGATGGCCAATATTAAGGCCGTGCCCAATCCATACGTGGCTGCAACTTCCCAGGAGCCGCCCCTGCCGCCTACGATAACGAGCGGAAGAGGCGAGCGAAAAATTTCCTTCATCCATCTTCCGAAAAATTCCGTCATCTACATCTTTACGGTCAGGGGCGAGATGGTGCGAAAACTGGAGATGCCGGCAGGCCAGAGCATTGACAACGGTTCCATCGACTGGGACTTACGGACAAGCAACAATCTGGAAGTCGCATACGGAGTCTATTTCTTCCTGGTCGACGCACCGGGAGTCGGCCAGAAGTACGGCAAACTGGCCATAATTAAGTGAGCGAGGCGACGCATGAAGAGTAGATATCTAATAATCGTGATTTTCCTGGCCGCGGGCCAGCTTGTTGCCCAGAATAAAGTCGGTACCACTGCTGCACCTTTTCTCGGGATAGGAGTGGGACCGAAGGCGGTTTCGATGGGGGGCGCCTTCACCGCGGTTGCAAACGATCCCACTGCATTGTACTGGAATCCTTCGGGGATTTCGCGCGGCGGAAGAACTCAGGTCCTCATCGAACATACCAACTATTTGCTCGGTACCTCCTTCAACTTTCTTGGCGCGGTCGTCGCGCTCAACGAAGACAACGCTATCGGTGTAAGTGTCACCAACCTGGCTTACGGAAGCTCTGAAGTGACCACCATCGAT
Source organism: Bacteroidota bacterium (assembly GCA_021811615.1). Classification (GTDB taxonomy): domain Bacteria; phylum Bacteroidota; class Ignavibacteria; order Kryptoniales; family JAKASW01; genus JAKASW01. The sequence continues at coordinate 47,526 of JAJZNW010000061.1, read as the reverse complement.
CAGCCGGATGGTACCGGCGAAACCTGGAACGCGAACGACTGGGAGATAGGACTCAGCTACTCGAGGAATCTTACCGACAGATTTTCTATCGGCGGTACGGCGAAGATGATCATGCAGCAGATATGGAGGGAATCCGCTACCGGTTTCGCGATGGACGCCGGCCTTCTCTATACCACGCCTTTCAACGATATGAAGATAGGAATGGAGATCGCGAATTTCGGGACCGACATGAAGCTCTCGGGGCAGGACGTGTTGTTCACCGTTAGCCCGAATTCCTCGGTCGCAGGGGCAAACTCGCAGATTCCTGCAGAGTACTATACAAACTCCTACCCTTTACCGTTGATCTTCAGAGTGGGTTTGGCTATGGATGTCGTCAATACCACTTACAACAGGTTCACTCTGGCAGTCGATGCCATTCACCCGAGCGACAACGTGCAGTCGCTTAATTTCGGCACTGAATACTCCTGGCACAACATGATTTTTGTCCGGGCCGGGTACAAGTCGCTCTTCGTACCTGACAATCAGGAGGGATTGACGCTCGGATTAGGATTGAACTATGACATTTCGACTTTCTTCAGCGTGAAGTTGGATTACGCCTATCAGAATTACGGTCTGTTGAAGAATATCCAGAAATTCGGCTTGACACTGGGATTTTGATCCATGATTAAAAACGAGGACTTTCTTATCAGGATGTCAGATACAGAATTTTCAAATCGGAGGCTAAGAATAGGGCGCACTTCGTTAATCGGATTCTTCTCAGACACAGGAGTACCACAGAACGTCTTGCGTCTCGGAATTATCCACACATCAAAAAAAGGAGAAACATTATGTTAAAGCGATTATCGGCTTTAGCGGTCGTGGCATTTTTGGTAACGTTGGCAGCGAGCAGCCCGACTAAGGCTACTGAGAGTGTCACGTTTCAGGTCCATTTGGGCGCGATGATGCAGGCGGGCACCTTCAACCCCGCAACCGACAGCATCGTGGTACGCGGCGATTTCCAGAAAATGGCGGGCGACACCGTCGACTGGGACCTCTACAAGTTCCTCATGGCGAAGTCGACAGCGAACGACTCCATCTATACGGTGGCAGTGACCTTTCCGGATACGGCCGTGGGAAAAACGATCCAATACAAGTTCGTCACCGTTCACGCGGGAGCGGCAAACTGGGAGAGCACTGATAATCGAACCTATGCGATTACCAGCGATGCATCACAGCAGACCCCCCTTGCTTATTTCAATAATCAGAAGCCCGGCCTCGTAGCTACAATCAACATAACTTTCCAGGTCGACATGACGAAGATGATAGCTCAGGGATTCAACGCGTCGGTCGATTCTGTCTATGTCGTCGGTGGCACACCTCCTCTGAACTGGGGTTATGCTGCCGGAACCAGGATGTCGCCGAGCTTCAGCAATCCGGCTATCTACGAGACGACTCTTGAGTTTACATCCGTGGTCGGCGGCAATGTCGAATTCAAACTCTTCGGTGCCGGTGCAGACCCCTTCAGTAATGGAGGCTGGGAAAGCGGCTCCAACCACTCCTTCTCTTTCCCGAGCAAAGACACGACGGTCCTATGGACTCCCGATCTCAATGTAACTAAAGCAAGCACGGAACCGACGACGGTCGTTTTCCACGTCGACATGAACAAAGCGTATGATGGCATAAACTACAAGGAGATCAAGAACGTAAAGGGAGTCTGGATTACAGGAAGCGTTCGTCCGCTGAACTGGCCTCCGTCCGGCTGGCCACTTGCCGATACCGCCTCCGATGAGAGTACCCAGATCGATACATCTGCACAGCTTCACAAAATGTACGATGACGGTACTCACGGCGATAGCCTGGCAGGTGACAACAGATGGTCCCTTTCGCTTACCTTCAGAGCGGGCGTTTCGGCTTACGTCGAATACAAGTACGGGGCAAAATTCGACGGCTACGATACTCTCTCGATCGGCGGTGTCGTCAGCAATGGCAGCCTCATCGACAATGAGTCGACGACCGGTGTTAATCACTCCCTGACTCTCGCTGGCGCGTCTATGAGCGCGTATAATCACTTCGGCGACATGGATCCGGCAAATCCAGGAACCGGCGTAAAGCAGATTCACAACGGAGTGCCGGCAAAGTTCGATCTTACTCAGAACTACCCGAACCCGTTCAACCCGACGACGCAGATCAATTATTCGATCCCGAAAAATGCCTTCGTGACGCTGAAGATCTTCAACGTCCTGGGCCAGGAAGTTGCCACGCTTTATTCGGGAATGCAAAAAGCAGGCAACTACGTCGCCACATTCAACGCCGGGAAGATCGCGAGCGGTGTCTATTTCTACCGCCTCAGCGCTGGAAGCTTCTCTTCAGTCAAGAAAATGATGTTCGTTAAGTAATCATCTGCTCCTCCTTCTGGTTGCCCCGTCCCGGCCGCGTCGTGCGCCGGGACGGGGTGATGTTTGAGAAGGAATCCCGGTCTTCTTAATGGATCGTTTTAACCACAGCCTGAACGTCGCCGCAGCACAGTATGGAGTCTTGAATGAAAAAAGCCGTCTTCGCAGTAATGATACTTCTTGTCTCGTCGGCTATCGCGCAGATCTCACAGGTCCTTCCATCCGGCGCGGAGCCGGGCGACACGCTGACGGTTACTTATGATCCATCTGTTACAGGCGCAAACCTGTCGAGCGCATCGAGCCTCGTACTGCACTGGGGGATAAATGAAATTGGCGCATCAAGTTCCGGCAACTGGCAGAAACCGCCTCAACCTTTATGGCCGGCGGGAAGTGTCGCTTTCGGCGACGGCAAGGCGGTGGAGTCGCCGATGGTGAAGGGCACCGATGGGAAATGGTTCGTCAGGATAGCAACGCTTGACACTGTGCGAAGCGTTCATTACGTCTTCCACAGTGGGAGCCCCGGCACGCAGTCTCAAAGCAGCTGGACATGGTCGAACAGCGGCAACTGGAATTTCTACCTGGTGAAGCCTCCCGACCTCGGCACTAAGCAGGTTGAGTTCGTATTCGATCCGCGCAGCTCGGCGGTGAGTTATGCCGGGACGATCGATACTGTATATTTGGCCGGCTCCTTCAACGGTTGGGCGAACAACGCCTCCGGTGTCGTCTCAAACCCCGCTTTTGCTATGACACGGTATTCCGACGGTACATTCAGGAGGACCGAGTCTCTACCAATCGGGGGACCGGTTCAGTACAAGTTTGTAATAAAGCCAAATAGTTGGTACGCCGATCCGGACAACCCGGCGGTCGATCCGTCGAGTGGAAACTCGGTCGTCAACGTCGATTCTGCCGCTCCAACCATCGTTGACTTTTCCCCCGCGAGTGGAACGGTATTCAGGAACGATACCAGTTCGTTCGTCATCTCTGCCGAGGCGTTGAGGGGATCGAAATACGGCGTCGACCCGTCAACTCTGAATGTGACGCTTGATGGGAGTCCAATAGCGGCCGCGATAAATACCGTGGGCAAAATTTCCGCGACAATATCGTCTCCGGCTCACGGCAGGCACGATGTGGTTCTCTCCATTTCGGACTCGGCAGGTGCGTCTGTTAACTCGGTCTACGCGTTCGGAGTCGCTCCATTGTCTGCCGGCTATCTCGCCGTCGATCCCATGCGGAACGACATTGGGCCGGGAAGCTACACCTATCCGTCAGGATACACGGTCGGTTCAGCCGATATTTCCGGATTGCGGATATATCCCACTCCCAACGACGACTCCCTTTCATTCGTCATGAAGTTCTCAGACGTGACGGGCGCAACGGCGGCGTCGATTATCATCGCATCGTCTCCGGTGGGAAGTATGGTACAGGATCCAATAGTATCCGATCTGCTCGAACCCGAATGGCAGAGCAAGGGAGTTTACATTGCGTTATGTCCGGCAAGGGGGACCGGGAAGTTCCAGGCGGTTTATTCCGGACGAAGCCCGCTGACTAAGATGCTCGATGTGGTCGTGAACTCCGATGCCGAACTATCTGATAGCATTGCTTTCAGAATTGCGTTATCCGATTTGCAGGAGATCCTCGGCTCATTTACGGGAAAATGGTACATCTCCGCGTTCAGCTATCTCGTAGACAACTCCGGAAATGTGGTGAAGGTGAAAAAGGCGAACGGTGGTTCGGATAATATCGGTAATCCTCCCGTTTTTGATGTTCTCTACCTTACGCCGAATGCGCAGGCACGACTCCTTTCGAATTTTCTCGCTCCTTCTTCCGGCGCTCCTGTTCTTGCGAAGCTCGATAATGACGGTCGCGGTTTTGCGGGAATAACTGCTGCCGATATCGGCCTCGATTATTCCGGTCTTCCGAATGTCGCTATACTCACTCAGTCGGCCGCGACGCACAAGGGAGCGTGGACCGTTTCGGGCAAAATTGTCGGAGTAAACGGCAGTACCGATAGCAGCATATCATCGGTGACTTTTTATGTTACGCAAGGCGGGAAGACCACGGTAATGAACGGTGTCACCGTGAGCGGCGGTTCGTTCAGCGAGTATGTCATGCTGTCTCCAGGCGATAATAAAATCCAGGCGAAGGCAATAGACTCACTCGGCAGGAGCTCATATTCCGCGGCGCTCCATATAAACTATATCATCGACAGGTTCCCGTACGCCTCTATGAATTTCAAAGACAACGGCGCTTCCATAGTTGTTTACGGAGACTCGAGTAGGTCAAGAGTCGGCGGGGCGCTGACGTACCGGTGGAAAATCGACACGGTCCTAAGCGCCTCGAAGCTGACCATTTCGGGAAGTCCGACTTCGTCCGAGATCACTGTCCCGCGTCCGAAAGTGTCCGGCGAATATTATTTTACGCTGACAGTGGCCGATACCGCTAACGATTCGGACGTCACACGGAGTTATTTCTCGTATTCCAGGACAGGCGACAGCATAAGCATGCCGACTCAGGTACCTGCGTTCGCGAAAGCCGGCCGTGTCTACCAGATATTTGTGAAATCGTTTACCCCTGAGGGAACAATTGCCGCCGCAGCAAAACAGCTGAAGTACATCCACGATCTCGGATACAACATAATCTGGCTAATGCCCGTCATGCAGAATCAGAACCCGATCGACGCGATGGGAGGCGGGTATAACATCACGGATTTTTATAAGATTGCTCCCGAATTTGGAACGATGTCTGATCTCCGGGATTTTGTCTCGAAATCTCATGCTCTCGGCATCAGGGTGTTACTCGACATTACTCCCAATCATGTCTCGCCTTCCCATGAATGGGTGAAGAGTGCAGCTCGATACAGGGAGTATTCTCCCTATTGGAACTATCTTCAGCATTCCTACGGAAACTATTCGAACGCACCGGATGGAATGGACGAGCATATAAGTGCCGATGGGACTTACTTCCATTTCAGCGATTGGGCTCTCGCCAACCTGAACTGGAACGATATCGATCTGAGGTACGCGATGCTCGACATGTTGAAGTACTGGCTGAACGAAGGCGTCGATGGATTCAGACTCGATGTGTATTGGGGGCCGCACCTCCGGTCGGGCGACTCGAACTTCGATCGTCCGCTGCGCGATGCGGTCAAACACAGGAGGATGGATTCGTTCATCCTGGCGGAAGCTACGGGAACGGGACCCGGTACCGAGCAGTATTACGCCGATCAGGGCGGAGGCGCGGACGCTTCTTACGATCGCAAGCTCTGGCGGTCGATGACCAACGGCGGCCTGCAAAACGGGGATTCCCCGTTTACTTCCGGGTTCGTCGACATCATGAACTCGCAGGTTCTGAACAGCGGCTATTATCCGGGTCCGAACTCATATTTCCTCAGGTATCTGGAAAACCAGGATGAGTCGAGGCTAACCTACGATTATGATAACGTCGATCAGACGATGCCGCTCGCGACAGTCCTGATGACCGTGCCGGGCATTCCCATGATATATGCGGGCCAGGAAGTAGGGTTCGGTGCGGGGATTGACCAGTTCGGCGGGAGACGCAACACGATAGATTTCGGGACGCGGTACGCGAAACTTCTGATACCTCATTACGAGAAACTCGCCTGGATAAGAGGGGCATTCAAAGCGTTCGAATCCCAGAAAGATGTTCGGCTTTTGGCCGGCAATAATATGATATATGCTTTCGCGAGACCTTTCACGGATCAAAACGCGATCGTCGTTTCAAACTTTGGGGCATCCGCAGCGGCCGCAAATATCGCCATCGTTGCTTCCGGCAGTTCTGCGAACGTGGAAATCTCCGGCGCTCTCGACAACAGGACGCTTTTCATGAACGATGTCTATAACGGCAAATCTCTTCCGGTCTTGTTTTCGGGTGGACAGGCGACATTCTCCGCAACGCTTCCAGGATATGGCACTGCGGTGTACATTCTCGCAGATTCGGCAATTCACCTCGGCTTCCCGGTCATCACATCGATCGAGTCCGGCCATGACAACCGGGTGCCGGAGAAGTACGATCTCGCACAGAATTACCCGAACCCATTTAACCCGACAACCCGTATCGGATTTCGGATTTCGAATTCCGGATTTGTCTCGCTTAAGGTCTACGATGTGCTGGGGCGGGAAGTCCGGACTCTTGTGAATGAAGTCAGGCAGCCCGGGATTTATGAGGTACGGTTCGATGCTGGTGGGCTCTCGAGCGGTTTATACTTCTGCAGGCTTCAGGCAGGATCGTATATCTCGACCAAAAAGATGATGCTCTTAAAGTGAGACGACTCCTGATGAACCTGAGAAAACAATTCGGCCTTCTTGCTCTTTTGATGTCGATTGTCATCGTGGCCTTTTCAGCCGTTGCATTAGCGGGCCAGAAAAAAATCAGAGCTGAAAGCACAGATGGACCCGACACGCTCGCGTTTGTGAACGGCGAACCGATAACGAGCGGCGAGTTCCTTAGCCGCTTTGAGATGTCGCTGTATCCGGGCAAGGATGACCCGACGATGCTCGAGAAAACGAAGCGCGAGTTTCTTTACTCGATGATCGCCGAAATGCTGCTGTCCGACGCCGCGGCCAAGTCGGAGGTACCTTATACTCCTTCCGAGATTCTCCTCAAGAACGAAATGGAGGAGATCTTCATGCGCGATGCGCTATTCAGAAAAGAAATTGTCCCGAGAGCGACTGTCACCGGGAAGGAGATACGGCACGGTTTCGAAATATCAGCCTACAGCTACCTTGTCGACGCGTTCTATTTCGATGCCGACACATTATTGGCCCGCAGGTTTTATGAATCGCTCCGCGCAAATACCAAATCTTCGCCGTATAAACTCGCTGACAGCCTGAACGTCAGGCACGATACACTCGATATCCCTTACGGTGAATCTTCCGGTCAGATTGAGAATGCTTTTTTCGGCCATGATAAAGGATACATTTCCGCCCCGGCGGCCACCGTCGACGGGGTTGTCGTTTTTCGGGTACTTCATCGCGAGCTCGACAGCAGGTTCACATCCGGTTCCACAGCAGACAGGATGCATCGTATAAAGGAGATACTTGTAAACAGGAAACAAACGGAACTGGGCAATGAGTACATAGAGTCTGTAATGAAAGGAGTAGAGGTAAAGGTAAACTACTCGATCTTCAGGCCTCTTGTTTACGCGATACATGAGATCTTCAAAGGACAGAAGCCGTCGTCGTACGATCCGTACTATCGCCTCTCACCCGCCGATCTTGTCGCGCTGGGAAGCCGCTTCTATTCTCAGTTGAACGAACCGCTGCTTTCGTTTAAGGACGGGTCGATCTCACTCGGGGAAGTCTTCCAGCAGATACCCACCGCGATGTTTGCTTCCCAGGACACCACGCTCCCGGAAATTACATTTGCACTTCACGGTTCGTTGAGATTCATCTCGCAGAATTATTTCCTGGTACAGCGCGCCAGGGAACTCGGCCTCCAGAATTCGTGGGAAGTGAGACATAACGTCGGAATGGTTGTCGATGCGTTCAGGTCGTATCGAATGGCAAACGCGGTAACCGATACCGTCACCGTGACGCAGAAGGAGGCCGATGAATTCTTTTCGGCCCATCACGATGAGGTCCTGAGTTCAGTGTGGCTGAGACTCAGGACCGTGGAAGCCGGAAGCATAGGCGGTGCTATCGATGCATACACGAAACTGAGCGATGAGAGGGAGATGACTGTAGATTCGAACGACACGAGTGTCGGTTGGGTGAACGCGTACAATTTCGGAGAAGCCGGTGCGGTGCTTTCACAGTTGAAGATCGGAGACATCTACGGCCCCATCGAGGTGAATGGAAAGTATTACGTTTACAGGCTTCTCGACAAGAGATCGCCGGTGAGCGCCTCTGTCATAGAGAATAGCATCGACGTTGCAAAACAAATCCTCCTCGCGAAGGAGAAAAACGAGACGCTATCCCGCTACATCGCAGGCCTCGCGGAAAAGGCAAACGTACGGACAATGCCGGATAACATTTTGACATTGAAAGTGACTCCGCTCCAGATGCTGACTTACCGGCTTATCGGTTTCGGCGGCAGAGTCCTTGCCGTTCCGGCGCTATATCCCCGCGAGAGATGGATTGACTATTTCCGTGAAGACAAAAGACCGCCACAGCCGTGACGGAATGGATGTGATGGAATATTGGAATAGAGGAATGGTGAAGTATTGTATTTAGGGATTGATGGATTAACTGTTTCGAATGTCCGGAGATTCGGGAGAGAGTGTTGAGGTATTCCCTCGCAGTTGTGCTTTGCGCCGTTTTCATTTCTTCTTGCGCGAAGAGCACGCTGGACGACCCGCACCAGATTGTGATATGGCATCAATTGCGCCCCGATGAGAGGCTTGTCCTGAAGTCCCTCCTGGCCGATTATATGGCAAAACATCCGGGGCTGAAGATTACCGCCCTTTACAAAGAGACCGAAGAACTCAGATCGGGTTTTCAGATCGCCGCAATCGGAGGGGCGGGACCAGATCTGGTTTATGGCCCTTCGGACCAGGTCGGCCCATTCGAGGCGATGGAGATAATCCTTCCGCTTGATACGCTGTTTACCACCGAATATGTTTCGCGGTTCGATCCGAAGGGACTTGTTTATAGCCACGGTCACCTGTATCAAATTGCCGATCGCGTAGGCAACCATGTGATGCTCGTTTATAACAAGGCGCTTATCAGTAAACCGCCTCAAACCATGGATGAGCTGATAAAATTCGGGGAGAAATTCACGCGGCCTCCGAACTACTACGGCCTCGTCTGGAATTACACGGAGCCGTATTTCTTTATCCCATTTCTTACGGGTTACGGCGGCTGGGTAATGGACTCACTCGGAAACCCGACGCTCGATACGCCTCAAATGGTCGCGGCGCTTAAGTTCATGAAGGCTCTCCGAGACAAGTACAAGATTGTCCCCAAGTCGTGCGATTACGAGACCGCCGACGCGCTCTTCAAGGAAGGGAAGGCGGCGATGATAATAAACGGGCCTTGGTCTTTCGGCGATTACAAGAAGGCCGGGATCGATTTCGGGCTCGCGAGGATTCCCCTTATTGGTGAGACCGGAATCTGGCCCGGTCCGATGGTGTCGCCTTTGGGGTTCTCCATTAACGCCTCGGTGCCAAAGTGGAAGATACCGGAAGTCGTCGAGCTGATGAAATATCTTCTCAGTCCGGAAGTCGAGCTTACATACACGAAGCGGTTTGATACTATTCCGACCCGAAAGGACCTTTATGAGGATCCCGCGGTCCGTGATAATCCGCTCGTCCGAATGTCGGAGTATCAGATGGAGGTCGGAAGGCCGATGCCGATAGTACCTGAGCTGAGAGCTGTCTGGGACGCGATGAGACCGAGTTACCAGGCGGTCCTTGGCGGTACGGAGACACCCGAACAAGCGGCGAAGGAGATGCAGAAAAGTGCGCTCGAAAAGATAAGGGAGATGAACGAGTGAAACCGCCGTCGGCGCTGGCTGGAAAGTTCGATTCGGAGAGGTTTTCCCCGAACACATTCGCCTATATCCTTATGATACCGGCGGCAATCGTCATGTTCGGCGTCGTAGTCTACCCGTTCATGTATAACGTCGTCCTCTCGTTTTCCAACATGAGCCTGAGGCACTTCAAAGACTGGCATCTCATCGGTATGAGGCAGTACGCGGAAGTATTCAAAGGCAAAATATTTTACATCGTCCTTCTCAAAACGCTCGTCTGGACGTTTGTAAACATATTCTTTCATGTCACTATAGGAGTGTCGTTGGCGCTGATACTCAACCGAAAAATATTCGGGAGGGCGGCTGTCCGCACTCTTCTCATTCTCCCTTGGGCGATTCCGCAGGTGATCGTCGCTCTGACCTGGCGGAGCATGTTCAACTACGAATACGGCTCGATCAATCTCTTCATCGCTCACTTTCTGAATATGTCGCCCGTCGAATGGCTGGGCAAACCTCTGGAAGCGTTCAGTGCCTGCATAATAACGAACGTGTGGCTCGGCTTCCCGTTCATGATGACGATAGCGCTCGGCGGACTGCAAAGCATTCCCCAGGAATTGTATGAAGCCGCAGACATAGATGGGGCGTCAGGCTGGCGAAAGTTCTGGTCCGTAACAGTCCCTCTTCTGAAACCCGTAATGATACCGGCGATCACTCTCGGTATTATCTGGACATTCAACAACGTGAATATCATATGGCTTGTGTCCAACGGCGGTGAGCCGTCCGACCAGACTCATATACTTGTTTCTTACGTTTACAAGGCGGCGTTCAATCTCTACCGTTATGGTTACGCGGCCGCGCTGTCGATGGTGATATTCGCCATCCTTCTCACGTTCAGCCTCGTGTTCCTGAAACGTACAAGGGCATCGGAAACGGCATACTGAATTGAATCCTAAATTGTGAATCTGAAATTCTTAATTGTGAACCGTGACATGAAAACGACGGGTAACAAATTCAAAATTCAAAATTTAAAATTGAGAATTCTCAACCTGTTCCTCTATTTCCTGCTCATCGGTTTTACGCTCGCTGTGCTCTATCCGATATTGAATGTATTCAGTATCTCGCTTAGACCGGGTGACAGGCTGCTGTCGACATCGCTGAATCTCATTCCGGACGGTGCATCCTTCCACGCGTACAAGGTCTTGTTCACTCAAACACCGTTCCTGTTATGGTTCTGGAACTCGTCTCTGATCGCGGCTGCGGTAACCATAACCGGAGTAGCGCTCGCCTCGACCGCCGGATATGCCTTCAGCCGGTTCAACTTCTACGGTAGAAAAAGCGCGATGGTCGGACTCCTCGTGACGCAGATGTTCCCGCCGACGATGCTTCTTCTTCCGATGTACATAATGCTTTTGAAGTTGCACCTCATAAACAGCTACCTCGGCGTAATTGTCATTTACACCTCGACGGCCCTGCCGTTCTGCGTTTGGCAGATGAAAGGATACTATGACACGATTCCGTTCAGCCTCGAAGAGGCTGCGCGGATCGACGGCTCGACGAGGTGGGGGGCGTTCAGGAAAATCGTCCTTCCGCTCGCAGCTCCCGCGCTGGTGATTACCGCGCTATTTTCTTTCATGACCGCCTGGTCGGAGTATATCGTCGCTGCACAGGTTCTTCAGGACACAAGCCTCTTTACACTTCCTCTCGGTCTCAAACAGTTCGAGGCGAGCATGTCTACGCAGTGGGGACTTTACGCGGCGGGCTCACTGTTGGTCAGCGTACCCGCAGTTGCGCTCTTCCTGATACTAAGCAGGTGGCTGATATCAGGTTTGACATTGGGAAGCGTGAAAGGATGAAAAGAATTCTTGGGTTTTCAATTTTGAATTATGAATGGCTCGTTCGATATCTTATTCTTAACGTTATCGCGATCAACACGAACAGAAAGTAACCAGAGGAATTTCCAATGAGACTGGCGGCGGTGGCTATCCTGTATTGCGGCCTGATGATGGGACAGGCGAATGCATTCGAAGGACCCAACGGGCAGGTACATGTCCCGGATTGGGCGAAGAAAGCGGTGTGGTACCAGATATTTCCGGAAAGGTTTCGCAACGGCGATCCGAAAAACGATCCGACCGCCAAAGACGCTGAGGTGAATAATCCGGGATGGCGCATCTCTCCCTGGACGAGCGACTGGTACAAGCTGCAGCCGTGGGAGAAAAAAGTATCGGGCAATTTCTACGATGTGGTTTTCGACCGTCGATACGGCGGCGATCTCGAAGGGGTGATGGATGAACTGCCCTACCTCCATAAACTCGGCATCAGCGCGATTTATTTCAACCCGCTGTTTGAATCGCCTTCTCTCCACAAATACAACACCGCCAACTATGCCCACATAGACCACAACTTCGGTCCCGATCCGAAGGGTGACCTTAAGATCATGTCCGAGGAAAATCCGGACGATCCTTCGACGTGGGAATGGACCTCTGCCGACAAAGAATTCCTGAAGCTGATCAGGAAGGCGCACTCCATGGGGATGAGGGTGATAATCGACGGCGTCTTCAATCATGTCGGCACAGACTTCTGGGCCTTCAGGAACGTCGAGGAGCATCAGGAAAAGTCGCCTTACAGAAGTTGGTTCGACGTTACGAGCTGGAACGATTCCGCGAAAGGGACGAAGTTCGAATATGCCGGTTGGTGGGGGATTAAGTCGCTGCCGATTTTCAGGAAGGACACGATTACCGGGCTCGTGCACGGACCTTATGAATACATAATGGCGATAACGAGGCGATGGATGGCGCCGGACGGTAATCCGAAGGACGGAGTAGACGGATGGAGGCTCGACGTTCCGAACGAGGTGCCGCATCAGTTCTGGATCGCCTGGCGAAAGGTGGTCAAGGGAATCAACCCGCACGCGCTCATCATCGGCGAAATCTGGGACGACGCCGCGGCATGGCTCAAAGGCGACCAGTTTGACGGCGTGATGAATTATGAGTTCGCGAAAGCGGTGATGAAGTTCTTCATCGACAAGAAGATGGCAATTACGCCGTCCCAGTTTGACTCGACGCTTGCCGCGATCAGGCATATGTACCCCGACAGCGTCGACTACGTACTGCAGAACCTGGTGGACAGCCACGATACCGACAGGCTCGAATCGATGATCGTAAATCCGGACCGCGCTTACAATGCCGATGGCAGCCCGAGGAATAACCCGGGCTACAGCGTCAGGAAACCCGACGCGGCGGAGATACAGAGACAGAAGCTCATCGTCCTTTTCCAGATGACATACGTCGGCGCGCCGATGATTTACTACGGCGACGAAGCCGGCATGTGGGGCGCCACCGACCCGGATAACAGGAAGCCGATGTTGTGGCCCGATTTGAAATACAAAGACGAAAAGACGAGTCCCGTTGCGCATGTAACGCGACCGTACGATAGGAATGTCTTCAACTGGAACCTTTTCGATTATTACAGCAAGCTCGTGCATGAACGCGAGGCCGATCCCGCATTGACGCTGGGAACTTACAGGACTCTGGTCGCCGACGATTCGAAGAAGGTCTTTGTGTTTGAAAGAGTGTACGGCGGGCACGTCGCCATCGTCGGGTTCAATCTTTCCCGCAAAAAGGAAACTGCGGAAGTGGCCGCCGGAGAAGGAAGCGTCAGTTACCGTGACGTGTTGAACAAAAAAGAACTTGATGCGCGGGAAGGCAAGCTCCATTTGACCATCGAGCCTGGATGGGGCGTTCTTCTTGTAAACGACATCAAATGAATCCACGAGCAACAAGAGTTTAAAGGGAGCTGAATGTGGCCGGTGTAAGGTTGAGCGGCGTGACAAAGATTTATGACGGCGGTGTAATCGCTGCAAAGGATGTAAGCATCGATGTCGAGGACAGGGAGTTCGTGGTCCTCGTCGGACCGTCGGGCTGTGGCAAAACGACAGTCCTCAGAATGATAGCCGGCCTCGAGGAAATAACGAGCGGGGAACTGTACATCGGCGATCAGTTGATGAACGACGTGCCGCCTAAAGACAGGGACATCGCGATGGTGTTCCAGAATTACGCACTCTATCCCCACATGAGTGTCCATGATAACATGGCTTTCGGGCTTAAGCTGAGAAACTATCCGAAGCTGGAAATTGAAGAGAGAGTGACGGAAGCGGCGGATATCCTCGGCATACGGGACTATCTCTCGCGGAAACCGAAAGCGCTGTCGGGTGGACAACGTCAGCGGGTCGCGCTTGGAAGGGCGATCGTTAGGAAGCCGAAGGTCTTTCTGTTCGACGAACCGCTGTCGAACCTTGACGCGAAGATGCGCGTTCAAATGCGGGCGGAGATTTCCAAGCTCCATAAACGCCTCGACGCAACCATGATATATGTTACGCACGACCAGGTCGAGGCGATGACTATGGGTGACAGGATCGTGGTGATGAAGGACGGCGTGGTCCAGCAGACAGGAAACCCTCTGGAGCTTTACAACAATCCCAGGAACAAATTCGTCGCGGGATTCATAGGAACTCCGGCAATGAACTTCTTCGAAGGGCGCGTGAAGAAGGAAGAGAGGCTCTATTTCGAAGGGAAGGAATCGGATCTGAAAATTGAAATCCCGGCAGAGCTGGAAGGGAAGCTGCCGGTTGCGGAGGGTAAGGACGTTTACATGGGGTTGAGGCCGGAGCACATTCAGCCGCAGGAGGAAAGGAAAGGAAACCTCCGCTCCTCCTGCAATCTCAAGGTGGAAATATCTGAGCCGATGGGAAACGAGGTCTTTCTCTATTTCCAGTCAGGATTAAATCCCATAGTGGCCCGGGTACCCTCGGCCATCAATCCCAGACCCGGCAGCGAGCTGAAAATGTATTTCGATACGGCACATGCGCACTTCTTTGACAAAGATAAAGAATACGCGATCGCTTAGAGGCGATCTGTTCGCAGCCAGCCCTCCGATTACTCGGAGAGCCGTGCTTTGATTGAATATTGTTTGTCCGTATTTGCCGGAATTTTAATGCGCAGGAGTTTCCCGGTCGGCTCGTAACGGAAGCACAAGTCGTTCGATTGCCACGCCTTCTTCGATGTTACTGACCGCAGTGGAGAATTGCCGATAATCACGCTTACGGGCTTCTTTTCAATCATGTGAATCGCGCACTCGTATATCCTGTGTTCGGGTTTTCCTCTGTAATTTCCTGAAGTTGCTCCGATCGAAATTCTGAGATCCTCCCCTTTTGAACCATGAGCCACGTCCACGTTGAAGGCTGTCTCCGCAAATTCCCCGTGCTGATAATCCTGTGTCTTGCCGTCGTCCTCATAGAGTCTGAAGCTTGAGTGTGAATCGGGATCGGGATAAATGGCAAGAATGACGGTATCGGCCGGATGCTGACCCACGTATGCTTCGGGCGGTTGCATAGGAATTATGCTTCCGAGTTTTACGAATAAAGGAACCTGATCGAGCGGGGCGGGAACGGTGACGGTTGTCCCGCCTGTATAAACGGAGTCCGTCCAGTAATCGACCCATTTGCCGTCCGGCAGGTAGAACCTCTTTGTGGTTTGTCCCTCCCTGACGACAGGCGCGACGAGGAAATCGTCTCCCCACATGTAAGCTGAACTCTCGTTCGCGGCATCGGGATCAGTCGGATTAGACATGAATAGAGGGCGCGCCAAAGGCAGTCCGGAAGTGTATGCCTCATGCGCCATAGTGTAATTATAAGGGAGAAGCGAATATCGAAGGTCGATAATTCTTCTGGCGGCTTTTTCTGTCGAGTCGCCGAACGCCCACGGCTCGGTCCCCCCGAGCCCGTCATAACCGTGGGCTCTCATCACCGGACAGAATGCGCCGAACTCCAACCACCTGATATAAAGCTCGGGCGTCGTCGGCTTGCTTCCGGTAAATCCTCCGATGTCCGAATTGTGATAAGCGATCCCGGACATACCCATGTTCAGCAGAATGGGAAGCTGCACTGCCAGGCCGTGGAATGTTTTCGCAACATCCCCGGACCATGTCACGGCCCCGAACCTTTGTATCCCGGCGTAGCCGGATCTCGTCAGGTTGAAGAGCCGCCGGTTGGGGAACGAGCGGTTGTAACCGTCAAAGAGAGTCTTTGCCCAGAGAAAGTCGTATATGTTGTGGATCTCCAGGTCCGGTCCATCATGGAACATCATCCGGGGATAATCCCGCTCCGGCTCGGCGAGATCGGTCCAGATGCCCGATACGCCCGTTTCAAAAATATGCTGATAGTGTTTCCACCACCAGCTGCGCGCCGCGGGATCTGTGATGTCGACAAGTCCGGCATCGCAGCCGCATGCCCAGAAATGGCCGAGTAGATAACTGGTTCCTGCAGAATCTTCGGCGAAATATCCGTTTCGTTCGGCAATCTCGAAATTCTTCGAGTGCCGGACTACGTACGGCTCGGTTATGACGATGGTCTTGAATCCCCGGGAAAGAAAACCCGAAATCACCCGGTTGGGATCCGGCCAAGCCGCGGTGTTCCACGACAGGTCTCCCATATTTCTGAACCAGTATAGATCCAGCACGATAGCGTCGCATGGGATGTTGTCTTTCCGCATCCTGTCTATCATCTGGGATGCCTGGGCTGAATCTCTGTATCCGAATTTAGACTGGATGTAGCCGTATGCCCACTTGGGAAGGAGCGGGGCTCTTCCCGTAAGCCATGTATAATCGTGAAGCAAGCCGGCATACGTCGAATCAAAGATGAAGTAGTAAGACAGCCTGCCGCCGTACGCGGTGTAGCCGAGTATGCCCGGATCGGAATGACCGATATCGAAATGCCCCTTGTATGTATCATCGAAATATATGCCGTAGCGATTTGACGATACGATGAAGGGGATGTTAACGTTCATCGTCGGCGGGATGCCTCCGTTCGGGTAACCGCCGTGCTGCTCGTTGAAGCTGTCGAACGCCAGCCCGCGGAGGTCGAGGCTCGTCCCGCGCTCTCCGGTACCGTAGAAATGCTCGGCGCCGGTGATTGAGAACCTTGCTTCAGTTACACCGTTCGATGACGAAATGCCGCCAGACAGCGGCTCGCCTGTCAGGAGTCTGCCGGATTTATCGAAGTACGAGACCCGTAGCGGATTCTTCCTGCAGGTAATTCGTAGCAGCGACGTTATGATCGAAAAAGAAGAGTCGTCCTTTATGACGGTATAGTGAACGCGCCGATCAGGTTTGCGGATCACAATTTGAAAATCTTTGACCGGGGATGATGTGGCGTTAATGTATTCGACACGCACAAGATTCGGCTTGTAGAGAATGAATCGGAGAGATGACTTGCCGGCTTCGACTGTGATGCTGTTTCCCTCTGACGAATATGAATCGAAGTTGCCTAAATATGATTGTGCCCGGGCTCCTCCCGATATGAAGAGGAGAGCCGCGCTGAGGACGAGTTCCCATCCAAGGTGATTTAATCTGTTCAAATGCATTTAAGCCCTTTGACTTTAGAGTTTGATACCGGCCGAATATCTTCAAGTCCCATGCCCGAAGATATTGCCGGAATCAGTTGAACAAAGCCGATTCTGCGCATATCTGTCGTTATTTCGGCGCGCGCTCATTTACAAGACGTACCTCTTTGATAAGATAAGTTATCAAAATGAGAAGAGCCCACCGTCGTGAAGTTGACCGGCTTGACTATCAGAGCGGTTCATAGTTAATTTGCCCAGTCAAAAAGCCCTTCGAGTTAGAGTAGTACAAAAGGATTAAGTCTTGCTATCTGTTATTCATTGTCAACAACGAGCGGCTCCTACCCGAGATTCTCTTATACCCCTTCATGGTGACATTAACCCGGTTGCCGGATTTCCGCTGGAAGGTCGCACCCGCATAGAATGTTGATACCACTCCCCGACAGGCTCAGATCATTCACGCAGAGACAGTGTCCCTTTCGAGTTGGGCATTTGCTCTCATCGCCTGAGACTGGTGGATCGCCTTACGAATCTGGAGGAGTCGATGCTCGCATTCCTTAAAAGGATTCTCAAATCCACCCACACTGTCATCATACTGTTTAGCGCCATCCTCGTAGCTCTGCTCTTCTACGCTTTCCCGCCGCTCTGGGAGCTGGGAGCCGGTAACGGAAACGGCGTTACGATATGTCTCGCGGATGATATCAGTCCTGCTTACAGAGAAGTCATTAACGATTTCAATAAAGAGTACAAGGGGAGAATTCACGTAGAGACCATCAACATCCCATTCTCAAAGTTCAGCACCAACCAGAGGAAGGAATTATTCGACCGCTTCTTCAGGACTAAGAGCAGCCAGGTAGACGTCTTCTCAGTGGATGAGATCTGGACCGCGAAGTTCTCGAAATGGTGCGATCCCCTCGGCGTGTACTTCCCGGACAGCCTCAAGTACGCAATTCTCCCGTCCGCCTTGAAATCGTGCTACTACGACAGCACACTCGTTGCCATCCCGCTGTTTGTCGATGTGGGGCTGATGTACTACAGGAAGGATCTGATAGATAGACTTCCCAACGCTAAAGTGATCGAAGACGAGCTGCACCGTTCGATAACCTGGGGCGAGTTTGAGAAACTCGGCATGGAATTCAAAGGACGTCCTAACCCGTTCTATATATTCCAGGCGGACAATTACGAGGGGCTGATGTGCAGCCTTGACGAGATGATGGCAGGACTCGGTTATCCGCTTTACGCCGGCGGGGCGTTTCAGCTGCAATCTCGAGGAGCGGAAGAAGCGGTTGAGAAGCTGGTCAACCTGGTACAGACGTATCGTATTTCCCCGCTGGCGGTGACGAACCTCAGGGAAACCTCCAGTCTCAACTATTGCCTGAAACACAACGGGATATTTCTGAGAGGCTGGCCGGATATCGACCAGACATTGCGCGATGCCGCCGCAAGGAGTGGTGGCGGGGAAGAATGGGCGATGGCGCCTGTGCCGCATTTCTCGGGTCATCCGGCAGTGTCGATCCTCGGCGGATGGGACCTGATGATATCCAAGTACTCTCTGCACAAGGAGGCGGCCCTGACTTTCATAAAATTCCTGGTTCGCAGGAGAATACAGGAAATCATGTTCGAGCAGGGAGGTTACCTGCCCTCAAACGCAAACGTCTACGTGGACAAGAATTTCGTGAAGAAAAATCCTGATCTGGAATTTTACATCCGGCTGTTGAATTCGGGCGTCCATCGCCCATCGCTCGCCGACTACACGCGGTTTTCGGACATGATCTCCTATTACGTCAAACTCGCGATAAGCGGGAAGCTTAGCGCGAACGCCGCGCTGGCCGAGGCGGCACAGGCAATTAAAGTCTACGATGTCTACAGACGATAGCATTTTCAACGTTCCGCTTTCAGCCGGCCCTGAAAGATCATTCCACAACCACTACAGGAGCGAACTTGCCCTTCCGACAGATGACGAAGCCGGTTAAAGCTATCCTTGCGGAACGTGCATGCACTCCCCCCGCTGAAGTTCTTACCGTCCCTCATCTTTGCCGATCCTTCACGTCGAACTTGAACGCGATCCTCGGGACCCGCGAATGAGTTTCTTCGACAGGCTGGAAAAATACAGGTTTGAACTAAGGCATTTCACGATTCTCTTCGTCGTCCTCCTTGCGTTCCAGGGAGCGCTGTCTTTCATCCATAACGCCAGTCTCCGGACTTTCATGGTCAAGACTCAGAATTGGTACCAGAGGAATTCCGCCGAGAAGCTGGCCAACGTGACGACCACATCGCTTGAACTCCTGACTGAGGCCGTTAACCTGCGTGCCACGATGTCGCCATCGCAGAGGCTTCGTATCACAGACGCTCTGAACATCGTGCTGAGCCAGGAACTCCTGGCGAAGAACGCCAAAGATATCTGCATACTCGTCTCCCGCAGGAACAAGATTTACGCCATCGATGAAGGGGGCGCTCTCCTGAACTATCTGTTGAATCCTGCTCTTCCGATTCCTCCGTCTTCGACTTCGCACCGTGAGGCTATCCGGCTTTATTCCAGAATCAGGCACGAGCTGAAGGCCAGGGAAGAAATCGTCACGATACTCCAGGGGAGGCAGACCTTCAACGTGTTCGTCCCCTTCTCTCCGCACGGAGAGTTCGAAGGGGCGGTTTATATGAAGGACACTCCCAATTTCAGCTTCATAACGGGCTCGATCGTCTCGAGTTATAACGAGACCTCGATCATTTACACCTCGCTCATACTCCTCGGACTCCTCGCGATGTACTACGTGTCTGCCTATACCATCAGGGAGAGGGACAAGGCGCAGAAGCTTTTCTTCGAAGAAAGGGAGAGCCTGGTCAAGGAGAGGACAACCCACGAGAGGGAATTCCTTTTCACAAAGAGGATTTACCACACCCACCATAAGGCGGAAAAGGTGATGGCATTTATCAAGGAAGACCTCAAGCTCCTTACCGCGGAGAACATAGATGAAGTGAAGTATCGCATATCGAAATATTCTAATTTCATCTCGCGCGTTATCTATGATATGAAATGGTTCGATCCGCCGATCCAGATCTTTCGCGGACCGAATTTCGACACGGACATCAATGGAGTCATAGATTTCATTGTAAAGAATATGTTCCTCCGTATCGCGATTCCATCGAATAAGACGAAATTCGTCACGGACTTCTGTGAAGATCTGCCGCATGTACACGTGAACGAGTTTGTGGTCTGGGAGATCGTCGAGCCGCTGATACAGAACAGCATAGACCACGGAGGGGATGGACGGATCACTGTAACGATTAAAACGGAATACGATCCGGAGCACAAATTGTCGAGGATCATTGTCTCGGACAACGGCAGGGGAATCGCGGAGCAGCTCCTGCTCAAGGATGAGAAAGGGACTCAGAGGCTTTTTGCGGAGAACGTGTCGACAAAGGAATCTGCCGATCGCCATACCGGGTACGGCTGCTACATCGCGTACGACCTCGCCACCGCCAAATGCGGCTGGAGCATGTACGCTGAAAATATCCGGGTCGGCGGATGCCGCTTCATCATAACCATCAAAAACTAGACATTCTTTCATGATGCTGACTAAAAAAGCGGTTAGAGTACTTCTTATCGAAGATGAGCAATTCGATGTGGATCGGGTGAGAAACACGCTTGCTCCGTTCAAGGACGAAATCGAAATCGTCGATGTCGTGTCGGACGGCGTGTCGGCGATCGAGCGGCTCCGTTCTTCGCCGGATTTCTGCGACGTGATCATTATGGACTACCAGATAGCGGGCGGTTTGATGGGCGACGTCCTCATTTCGAGATTGAGGGAAGGCGTGCTCCCGCCGCAGATTATAGTGGTTACGAAGATGAGTCTCAGCGCATCTGACTTCTCATTCGCCGCGAACCTGATCAAGGCGGGGGCCTTCTGGTATTGCACCAAGTATCCCATAGACATCGAGGAACACATCTACCAGCCGACCGATTTCGTCCTCGGCATACTGAACGCGTTCGAGAAGCGCGAGCTGGAAAGGGGAAAATTGAAGTCCGATAACCGGCTCCTCAAGAATATCGCCGAGAGACTGAAGGACAAGGAGATCGTGGGAGCCTCGCAGGCGATAGTCAACATGACGAACGAAATCCTGAAATACGCCCGAACCGGCGCAAACATACTTATTACGGGAGAATCGGGGACCGGGAAAGAGCTGGTTGCCGCGAACATACACTACAACAGCGACCGTAAGTTCGAGAACTTCGTCCCGATCAATTGCGGCAGCATTCCGGCCGATCTCCTCGAAAGCGAACTGTTCGGATACCAGAAAGGAGCCTTCACCGGAGCGAATGCCGACAAGCCCGGCCTGTTCGAGCTTGCCGACCATGGTACAATTTTCCTTGACGAAGTCGCCGAGCTCCCGCTTTCTTCACAGGTGAAACTTCTAAGGGTGATACAGGATGGCGAACTGGAAAAAATCGGGAGGACGCAAGTCACTAAAGTGGACGTCAGGGTCATCGCGGCTACCAATAAGGACTTGAAATCGGAAGTCAGGGAGAAAAGGTTCAGGGAGGATCTCTATTACAGGCTCAACGTCGTGCCGATAAGGATCCCCCCGCTGAGGGACAGGAAGGACGACGTCCCGGTCCTTCTTGAACACTTCCTCGGCTTGTTTGCCGATGGGATGAACAGGGCTAAACCCGAGGTGACGCCGGAGGCGATCAGGGAACTCGTCGATTACGATTGGCCCGGCAACGTGCGTGAACTCCAGAATTTCGTGCAGCGGATTCTGGTGAACGATTTTTCTGTTGTGACCGCCGCAAGCGTCCACGCCTCCATCGGGATTACCCCCGAACGAGATGAGAACGGCCAGTCGAAACCGGAAAATTTCTTTTCCGATGGAAGTATCAGACCTCTCAGGGAGGCACAAGAAGCGTTTATGAGAGAGTATGTTTTGTACGTTAGGAAGCAGTCGACCTCCGATGCAGATGCGGCGCGAAAACTCGGGCTCTTGCCCTCCAACTATTCCCGGATGCTCCGAACTCTGAAAATAAAGTAACTTACTGAGAACCCGCAACTCGGGCCGGCTTGACCCCTCCATACTTGCCGCTTATTAGTACCTCCATCCTCACTTATCAAAACTGATAAGTCTTATCCTCCCTTCGTTGTCAATCTGACAACACCGGCTGGTCGCTCGCCCGAAACCGGCCGCATTCTTTTTGATTTCGTGGTTTCAGTGGATTCACTTGACGGCACAATCCTTGAGGACCTTCACTCGAACAATGGGCCACGAATTTATTTTCCAAATCGACAGAATCGCCGTCGTAGTATATTTCTTCAGTATCCTTGTGATAGGCCTATCCGCGTCGAAGGATGCGGACGGAGATACGCTCCGTTACTTCCTTTCAGGAAGAAATCTCCGCTGGGGTTCGATCGGGATATCCCTTATCGCAGCGGATGTCTTGTGCGGGCATATCATGGGGGAAAAGGGTCCGTTTGCTGCCGCAATGGCAGTCGATCTTGAGTTGATGGGAATATTGGGGCTGATATTTCTTGGCTGGCGGGCCGGACCGGCGCTTACTTATTTCAATTCTTTCACGACGAACGACTCCCTGGAAAGAATGTATGGCGGTAAAGTCGGTGCATACGTCTCCCTTCTATTCATTGCTACTTACTTGCTCGTAAGACTTTCCCTGGTCCTCCTTCTCGGAGCTTTCCTGATAGGTTACTTTTCAGACCTGGACACCGGCGCCGCAATCGCCGCGGCGATTTTGGTTTCAGGCATCTATTCGATCGCGGGAGGATTTTCGGCGGTGATAAGCACACAAATCGTGCAGGCTGTTTTCATGCTACTCGGGTTTGCCGCTCTCGTGATAGGAATAGTGATGACTCCCTCGTTCGCGGGCATGCATGTGCTCGGAGCTGCTGCTGCGATCGGTCATGCGGGTCGAAGCTCGTCGTCATTTCCGTGGCTGGCAATCGTGGTCGGCATCCCGGTCGTGGCCCTGTGGCTCTGGCTTACCGACCAGTATGTTCTGCAGCATGTGTTCAGTGCCAGAAGCAAACGCGATATGAAGAGGGGGATCACCTTTGTCGCGGTTGCGAAAACGTTGGCTGTCGGAACCCTCCTCGCGGTGTTTCTGGGAATGCACAGTCTGTACATAGGTGAAGCGGGCGGATCTCTTCCATCGTTTGTGAAGGGGATAGTCCTGATCGGTGTCCTGTCTGCGATCATGTCTTCGCTTTCAGGCCTATTCAACAGCACGTCGGCCTTGTTCACGATGGATATTTACAGGCGAAGGAAGCCGCAGGCGGAAGAGAGAAAGCTCGTCCTTGTCGGAAGGCTCTCGACAATGGTCGTCGTTCTGATTTCTCTATTGTGGATGCCGTTACTCGGGCTTATCGGCTGGAAGGGTTCGGAACCGCTCCAGAGTCTTCTTGCCTGCTTCGCCGCGGTAGTAGTAGCCGTCTTTCTGACCGGTGTGTTCTGGAAGCGCGCGACATCGGTGGCCGCTGTGACTGCGGTTGTGGTGGGAATCGCCTCCGGAGCGTTCAGGGTGATATTCGAAGAATTGTCAGGACCATGGCAGGTCAGAAACGGCATACTCTTGTGGCTTGTAAAGACACAATACCTGAATTTCGCGGCCATCGATTTCTTCATCTCACTTGCTGTGATCGTGTTGGCGAGTCTCTTTTTCCCTTCCAACGGGACGGTTGGAGTTTTGCAAGAAGCACAAAGGAACTGAACTATTGTCGGCCATTGATACAGCAAACAAGTTCGGCGCAGCTCTGAAACTCGCGGGTTTCGTTACCCTTGCGGGTTTGCTGACTGCGGGCAGGACGGACGATCGGGTTTTGCTGAAGACCGCCTCGTATGAAGTGACGGCCACTCGGGTGATGCAGGGCAAATATGTTGCCACAGCGCGTTCCCCTTATGAAATCGAATCGACCTATCGCAGTAATTACAGCATACGAACTCCGAAAGCGATTCAAATCAAGTTCAGCATAGACGGCGCCGATAACGAAGCTCCCGCAGGTCAGAATCATCTCCTATTGATCAACTCCTCTCAGCCTCAGACGTTCGTATTCGGCAAGTTCCCGACCGAAGCGGCGCCGTCAGTTCAAAGTGCCGCAAAAGGGTATCTGAGAGCAGACACGAGGGTGGCAATCCGGTTGGACATGCGTACCGTGATAGCCGAGATGAACAAGCTCGGATATTACACGGCGTTTGACGGCCACAAGGTAACCAGGGATGAATTCAAGGGAGTATATGTAGCGGGCAATACTCTCCCGCTTTCGTGGGATTTCCAGAGCCTTCCGGACGAGCCGCAATTCGCTCTCCATGATTCGGATGATTCCGGGATATACAAGGGAACAATCTTCTTCAGCAAGGTCCAATTTCCCGGACGTTCGTTCCTGCGCGTCAGAGAATGGAAGCTCGCGAAAAGCATCTCCGATTATCCTCGATATACCTCCGGCTCCATTCTCTCGGAGGCACTTTACAACATGTCTCTCGAAGAAATGACTGAGGATATCAGACCGGACGGCGCTTTTATGGCAGGAGCGATGTGGCCGGGGGTCTGGACCCGCGACATAAGCTACAGCAGTTTCCTCTCTCTGGCGATAATAAATCCCGATGCGGCGAAGGCGAGTCTTCTGAAGAAAGTCCGGAACGATCGGATAATCCAGGATACTGGCACGGGCGGTTCATGGCCGGTTTCGTCGGACAGGATGGTTTGGACTCTGGCTGCGTGGGAAGTGTACAAGGTGACGGGAGATGAAGCGTGGCTGAAGAAGGCATATCGAATCGCGAGAAATTCCGCGATGGATGACATGCACACTCTTGAGGACCCGGCCACCGGACTGTTTCATGGTGAGTCTTCATTTCTTGACTGGAGAGAACAAACGTATCCGCGCTGGATGGATCCGAAGGACATTTTCATGTCTGAGGATCTCGGGACGAATGCAGTTCATTATGAGACATACCGGGTTTTGGCCAAGATGGCCGGCGCTCTCGGTGAATCCCCCGAGCCTTATCTGAAAACCGCGCGCCGTATCAAGTATGGAATAAACAAGTATCTATGGATGCCGGCGAAAGGTTATTACGGCCAATATTTGTACGGAAGAAATTATCAGACGCTTTCGCCGCGTTCGGAATCTCTCGGAGAATCCCTTTGCGTTCTGTTCGGTATCGCCGATCGCACGCGCGCGGCGGAAGTGATCCGCAAAACTCCGGTCACTCAATTCGGCATAACCTGTATCTATCCCCAGATACCCGGAATTCCTCCTTATCATAACAATGCTGTCTGGCCGTTTGTGGAATCGTATTGGGCATGGGCTTCGGCTGAAGTGAACAACATGGCGTCCGTCTCGCGGGCGATCGGAGCGGTTTACAGAGCGGCGTCGTTTTTCCTGACCAACAAAGAGAACATGGTTGCGAGCACCGGAGATTACCTCGGGACGCAGATCGATTCCGACAGGCAATTGTGGAGTGTCGCCGGCGACCTGTCGATTGTCTACCGCGTCCTCTTCGGACTGAGATTCCACCCGCAATCGCTGAGCTTCTCTCCATGCATCCCCGCAGGTTTCGGCAAAACGCTCAGGCTCGACAATCTTAAGTACAGGAAGTCCACCCTTTCGGTATCCATCAAGGGATGGGGGAACAGGATCGACCGTCTCACTCTGGACGGTCACCGGCTATCCGGAGATGCCATTCCTGACAACCTTGTCGGCAAACACACCGTGGTAATTGTGATGAACGGTGAAAAAGCCGGAAGAAGCGGGATCAATCTCGTCCCCGTGTCGTTTTCTCCGGCTACCCCCAGCGTCTCGCTCGACGGTTCAGAGCTGAAGTGGAATCGCATCGACGGCGCTGTGTCATATTCGATTTTCAGGAACGGGAAGAAGGCCGCGACCGCAGGCCTCAACCATTACGAGATCGCGATGACGAAAGGGTATTCCGAGTACCAGATTATGGCGGTCGGCAGGAACGGACTCGAATCCTTTCTGAGCGTGCCGCTGGTTGCCGATGAAGGAAATTCTTCTTTAGTAGTGCAGGCCGAAAGCAATGCCGGTGGTGAGGAACACAAGTTGTCCGGCTACACCGGTTCGGGTTACATCAGGCTCGATCTTGGGCATCCTGATTCTCCCGCGTACAAGGTCGATATCAAAACGGGCGGACTTTATGCCGTCGACGTCAGATATGCCAACGGAGAGGGACCGACAAACACGGACAACAAGTGCGCGGTCCGCACTCTCATTGTGGACAATCAGGCGGATGGCCCGGTCGTGATGCCGCAGCGCGGCGAGGGAGCCTGGAGTGATTGGGGCTACAGCAATGTGATACACGTCCGCTTTTCACCGGGAGTCCATACGTTGTCGATCTCCTTCGACAAGCACGACGATAATATGAACGGTAACACCAACACGGCCCTTGTTGATGCTATCCGCTTAACCATGATTTCAAAGAGGTAAAGCATGCGAAGAACCACCATTGCCTTTTTCATACTCTTATTCTCGTTCAAAGCCTTCGCAGGAGATTCAGGCAAACTTTCCGGTGAAGTCGTGGATGCGAGCACGAATGAACCTCTCGTCGGCGCTACGGTTATAATCGAGGGATCCTCGATGGGCGCCGCCACTGATTTGAACGGCAGGTTCGTGATACTGGACGTTCCTCCGGGTACTTACGCTTTGAAGGCGTCCGCCGTGGGATATCGTTCCGAGGAGATAAAAAATCTCCAGGTGTCGATAGACCTCACCACGACGGCGCATTTCAAGCTCTCGGAGTCTGCCGTTACGACCAAATCCGTCATCGTGGTGGCCACTCGCCCGATGGTCCAGAAGGACATGACGGCGACGACGGCTATCGTGAACAGCAGGCAGATCGAATCGCTTCCGGTGACGAGTTTCCAGGACGTCCTGAACCTTCAGGCCGGCGTGGTTGCCGGACACTTCAGAGGCGGCCGGAGCGGAGAGGTCACATACATGATCGATGGGATCCCGGTCACCGACCCCTACGACGGAGGGACGGTAATAAACGTCAACAAGAACGCGATTCAACAGATGCAGCTGGTCACGGGCGCGTTCAACGCCCAGTACGGACAGGCGATGAGCGGCATAGTCAACATTGCCACGAAGACCGGCGGCAATCACTTGCGCGGCAACTTCACGGCCTATTCCGGAGACTTCGTGACCTCTCAATCGAATATTTTCGCCGGACTCCAGAGGATTAACCCCTTGAACGATCAGTGGCTCGAAGCTTCCTTGAGCGGCCCGATTGTGAAGGACAAACTCTTCTTCTACGCGGACGCCCGCTATTATTATACTGCCGGCGACCTCTTCGGTATCAATAAGTTCAACGTCAGCGACGTTACCAACACGACGAATCCGGATCCCTTGAAGTGGGCCATCCAGCAGACGGGGAACGGCCAGCTTGTGCCGATGGCGCCGAACCTCGAAGCTTATCTGCAGGGGAAAGTCACTTACGAGCCCTCGCCGGAACTGCACATTTCTTACGATTATATGCTTGATAATTCAATCGGGAAAGATTACGAGTTCATCCGCAAGTACGAACCGAACGGGGAGCTCAGTAATTTCACAAAAGGGTACATGAACACCCTCACTTTGACTCAGACTCTCAGCTCGAGAACTTACTACAAACTCGGCCTGTCGTACTTCTTCCACGATTACCGGGAATACTACGACCCATCGGCATTTTCGCTGTCCAATCTCTTCCAGAGGAACGACCCCTTCAATCAGAATTACGTCCTCCCGATCCTCAACCAGGCTCCGGAGGCAACATTCTATACCGGCGGTATCAACATGGCACACAACATCAGGAACTCCGGCACGTTTGTCGCGAAGTTCGACATAACCAGCCAGGTAACCGACCACCACATGATAAAGGCGGGTTTTCAATTCAACCAATACGAACTCTACCTGCACAACCTTGATCTGAGCCACGCGTTATCCAGCGCCGATATCGGAAGGGACCCGGCCACTGACGGTACCTCGCCTTTCCTGCTCGGCCCGCTCGTTATTCCGAGTCAGGACAGCCCGTTCAACCTGCAGTACTTACACAGGCCGCAGCAGTTTTCGGCATATGTCCAGGACAAAATGGAATACCACTCCCTGATCGTGAATTTCGGCGTGAGGTTCGACTGGTTCCATCCGGACGGTCAGGTCCTCGCGAATCCCGCGGACCCGAATGTGTATTATCCGCTGGAGCCGCAGTACCAGGATAGTGTCGTAGCGCCGCTCGGAAACGGTGTCACGGCGGCCAATCAGCACCAGGTTGCGGTACAGAGAAGAATGGCTTTCTGGTACAAGACTGCCTCAAACAAATACCAGTTCAGCCCGCGGCTCGGAGTTTCCTTCCCGATCACCGATCGTGGAATCATCCACTTCTCTTACGGCTTGTTCTTTCAAATGCCGTCCTTCGACGAACTGTACCAGAGCCCCGGCTACAAGCTGCAGCTGGGCGGGAGCACTTTCCTCGGCGTGGTCGGCAATCCGAACATGAATCCGGAAGAGACGACAAAGGGAGAACTCGGCGTCGAGCAGCAGCTTACCAACGACCTGGCGATAGATGTTACAGGTTACTTCAACGATATACGCAACCTGTCGGGCACGCTGAACGAAATAATTTTCGTAACCGGCAACTCGGCCGAGTACAGCAGGTATGTGAATACGGACTTCGGCTTCGTGAAAGGCATCGTCGTTACAATCGACAAGCGGCTTTCCGATTCATGGTCCGGCACCCTCAATTACACCTTCCAGATCGCCAAGGGCGATGCGTCCGATCCGAATGCGGCCGCGAACCTGAGAGCAAGCGGAGTACAACCCCAGACGTACCTGATTCCTCTGGATTGGGATCAAACGCATACTGTCAACGCGACGTTGGATTATCTCAATCCACAAGGCTGGGGCGCAAGCTTCATTTTCAGTTTCGGAAGCGGCACCCCGTATACGCCGATGGCGGTATCCGATATCGGTGAGCTGGCGTACAATTCCGCCTACAAGCCTGCTACGTACAACGTCGACATGCGGCTCTACAAGACTTTCAACTTCACCGGGGGAACCAGCCTGACTCTCTTCGCGAGAGTAGACAACATCTTCGATACGATGAACGCTTTGCAGGTATACACCGACACCGGCTTGCCGAACGTGTCGCTGTATGAAGAGTCTCTGCTGGCATCGAATCCTCCGCAGAGGATTGCCACAATCCAGGATTATTACACGAATCCGACTTTCTATTCGTCGCCGAGGAGGATTCAAATCGGTACGACTATTTCTTTCTAAAGCCCAGAGGTTTGATTATGAAAAGACTTTTTGTTGCCCTTGCGGTTTTGTGCTTCACCGGGACGGCGTTCGCGCAGTCCCCGGAACTGATCCAGTGGGCAAGATCGAATTGGGGAAACGCGCTCTATACGCGCTTCGGAATTCAGAACGGCAACCGGGTTGGACTCTCTTTTCGCAATGACGGCTCCATCGCAGGGTTGAACGCGAACGACCTCCGCGGCTACTGGCCCTATCCCGCTACCAAGGACAGCTACGTCGGAGACATCACGCCGCTCGTCGGAGTACAGCTCCCGGTCAGGGATTACTTCGGTACAGGCAAACCGGATACAATACATTCGGTCACTATCGCGAAAGGACCGAGGAACGGTCAGGACGCGAAAGTGGATCCTACATCCGGAGCTTTCGAAGGCTTTGAACCCGAACCCGGCTACGTGAACCTCAACCAGGATACCGTCGCAATGAGTCAGGACCCGAATAGCTGGCCCCCATTCTGGCCCGACCACCCGTCCTGGAGGGACCCTGCCACCGGCAAGGCTTTATGGGACGGATATTTCGGTAAGGGTGTGTTCAACGCGGATGAAGAGAGCTATTTCGTCATGGACGATGCTGCGGACAGCAGCGTCCAGCAGCGGACCAGAGATATGTTCATTCCCGACTCAACTGACTCGTCAAGGAAAGGAATCGGGATAGTCGTCGCCGTTCGCGGGATGCAATGGTCCCAGATCCAGGCGCAGGATGTCGTTTTTTGGCTGTACGATATTACAAACACCAGTACGACTACCTACAACAAGAGCGTGTTCGGCGTAATCATCGGAACCTGCAGCGGTGCCTACGCCAACAACGGCGACTACACTCCCTGCCAGGATCTCCTCGGGTATTTCGATTTGAACAACAACATAGCTTACAGCTGGCTGGCGAACGATAATAATACTGCGAGAGGATTCATCCCGTTAAGTCAGGTGCTACCTGGTGTTCGGAGCACCGTGGGGTTTGTTGGTTACGCCTACCTGGAAAGCCCTGGAAACCCATACGACGGGATTGACAATAACAACAGCAATGAAGACCCGAGCGCTCCGGTCTTCTCGTCAAGCGATTTCCAGTTCAATTCCGGCAGCAATACCTATGTCGCTTCACGAACTCTTTCCATGAACGATCCGGGAACGAATCCGAATTGGCCCAACAACAAGATCGCTCTCATCACCCCGACCACGGAAACCATCACAGAGGCAGGTACGGCTCCATTCCAGGTGGTCAGATACGTCAGGTCGATCGTTCTCCTGGATACTCTTCTCAAGAGCTCCACGGATACGGTGACGGTCTATTCGATGGGTAAGGCGTATAAGATCTACGATGGCGTGACGCTTACCCAGGTTCCCAATGACGGCCATGACGATCTGTTGAACGGCTTGATCGACGAGAATTATCAGTTGGACTACGAAAGGGTTTTCAAAGACCAGAACGGTAATGTGATCAGGCAGGATATAAGACCGCTCGCGTACAAGGACTACCTGACGGGAACAGGACTCGACAATACCATGATAGACAAGGCAAGGGACAGCGGCCCCGGCCATGAAGTAACCTCGTGGGTACCCAATTACAACGCTCCCATCGATCCCATTACCGGCAAGCATCCCGGGATTGAGGCGGCCCACTGGTCTGGTGACGAGAACGGAAACTGGGATAAACAACATGACGACTATGAGGGCGACGGGATTCCTACGGACAATATCGGCGAGCCCCATTTCGATCAAACGGACGTCGAAGAATCCGATCAGCTGGGTCTTACAAGCTTCAGCTACTTCACGGTTTCAGGCTCGCCGAACATGAGCAACAGTGAGGTAATGTGGAATGTGATGACGCCCGGTTACTTCGACGTGATCCCTGACGTGCCGGAAGCAGGAAACTTCGCCTTTGCTTCGGGCTATTTCCCGATGCCGCCGCTCCATACGGAAAGATTTTCAATGGCGTTGGTGTTCGGCGCAGACAGCTCGACCCTCTTCCAGAACAAACAGATAGTCCAGGATATTTACAACAACAATTACAATTTCACAAAAGCCCCTCCAAAACCGAATCTCATAGCGATACCCGGCGATCATAAGGTCACTCTCCTTTGGGACAGCACCGCTGAACATTTCAGGGATACCTCGATCCAGGATACATCTCAGCAGCATACATTCGAAGGGTACAAGATTTACCGCTCCACCGATCCTGGCTTCACCGAAGGAGGCGGACAGGCTATTGCGACGTACGACCTCAAGGACGGCATACGTGGTTACTTCCTCCCGCAGACGCAGACACTTGCGGATCTTCCGAGATATTATCTCGGCAATGACATCGGGCTGGTACACACCTTCGTCGACAGCGGACTGCAGAATGGCCAGGGTTATTATTACGCGGTTACTTCCTACACGATGGGAAATGCTTCCGAGAACATCTATCCGGCAGAATGTTCGAAGTTCGTGACGCTCGACGCCCAAGGCGTACCACATTGCGATGTCAATGTCGCTTACGTTACCCCGCAGGCACCGATGGCCGGCTATATGCCTGCCAACGGCGGCTCTATATATCATGAAACACCGACTTACGGAACAGGCTCGGTGGATTTGCAAATCGTGAATCCACAGGCTTTGAGAACCGTCGACGGTCATGTTTTCAATATTACTTTCAGCGATACCTCCGTTTCTTACACGCCGCAAAACCAGTCGAAGACCGCTACCTACCTTCACGACACACAGTCCTACACGGTGACCGACGTGACCTCAGGCGATACTCTTATCGCTAATGCGTCGGTAGATCAGCTGGATGAGCAGCCTCCGTTGTTTGACGGGATGCGGGTGACTTTCAATAATGACAGCACTCAGCTTGCAACTTCCGATTCCCTGTTCGGATGGAACACGCCGGCTCTTGCGAAGGCCTATCCTTATGAAGCAGGCGTCTTCACTCTCGGAGGACTCCTTCCGAGCACGTACGACCCTTCGGATTACCAGCTGGTCTTCAGTCAAAATGTCGGCGTCGATACCTCTACGGCGGTCCCTGCAGATGGGTTGACGGCCCAGCCCGTAAACTTCAGAATAAAGAATCTCACGACGGGTGGCTATGCCAAGTTCGCCTATGCGCAGGTGGTCAATAACCTTCTCTCGCCTCCGACGAAGAACCTCGTCATAATAATCATCCCGAGCTTCACGAACGGAAAGCCGAACTTCGGCTGGTATGTCAGCTTCAAAGGCGATACCACGATTCAGCTGCCGAGCAGCAACGCCGCCACATTCAACTTGCTGACGGATAAGCCGTTCAGGAAAGGGGATGTGTTCTCATTCAAGGCTCACTCGGATTCGTTGAACAAGTCGCTCGCGGAAAACCAGCTCGGTATGATCAGGGTGGTGCCTAACCCGTACGTCGCTGCTACGACGCAGGAGCTTCCTCTGCCTCCGGGAATTAACAGCGGCCGCGGGACGAGAAAAATTACGTTTATACATCTGCCCGCCAACAGTACCATCTACATCTTCGACGCCGCAGGTCAGCTGATCAGGAAGCTTACTATGCCTCCCGGTCAGGATATAGCTAACGGTGCGGTGAATTGGGATCTCAGGACGACGGATAACCTGTCGGTGGCTTACGGCGTTTACTTCTACCTGGTAGATGCGCCGGGAGTTGGTCAGAAGTACGGCAAAATAGCGATCATAAAGTAGATGAGGCCGCAAATGAAATTAAAGACGTTAGCTGCAGCCGTGGTGATTATGCTAAGCGCGGCACAGGCATTTTCTCAGAATAAAGTCGGCACGACGGCGGCCCCGTTCCTCGGGATCGCCGCAGGCCCGCGAGCCGTAGGTATGGGCGGAGCTTTTACCGCTGTCGCAAACGACCCATCTGCCCTTTACTGGAATCCGTCGGGTATTGCAAGAACCGGCCGGACAGCTTTTCTCCTCGAACACACTGACTATCTCGTCGGCACAAGCTACAACTATTTTGCGGGAGTCGTCGCCATCGACCAGGACGACGCGATCGGACTTGCCGTTACGGAGCTCGATTACGGGAGCGACCTGGTTACGACAGTCTCGCAACCCAACGGGACAGGGGAGACCTGGAGCGCGAGCGACTGGGCCGTGGGACTCACCTACGCCAGGAATCTCACCGACAGGTTCTCTATCGGCGGGACAGGGAAGATGATAATGCAAAACATCTGGCACGAGTCGGCAACCGGCTGGGCCGTCGATGCCGGTGTCCTGTATATAACGCCGTTCAACAATATGAAGATCGGGATGGACATCGCAAATTTCGGTACGGAGATGTCGATGGGCGGTACAGACCTTCTGGTCTCGTACGATCCTTCCCCCTCGATGGCGGGTAATAACAAGAACATACCGGCCGAGTACTACACAAATTCATACCCTCTTCCTCTCTTCTTCCGTGTCGGCCTGGCAATGGATGTCGTGCATTCACGAACGAACCGGCTGACTCTCGCAGTGGATGCCGTCCACCCGAGCAACGAGCTCCAGAGTATGAATGTCGGTGCCGAGTATTCGTGGAACAAATTCCTGTATCTTCGGGCCGGCTATAAGTCTCTCTTCCTTCCGAACAGCCAGGAGGGGCTTACTTTGGGCGTAGGCATAAGATACGAAGTCTCAATGAACCTGAGACTCAGGCTCGATTATGGCTACGAGGATTTCGGGCTGCTGAAAAACCTTCAGGAATTTTCGCTGACAATAGGAGTGTGATTTGAAATTCTTTAGTCCGACGAAGCTCTTGATTTTGAAGGAATCCCCCCCGCGTGTATTTCGGGATCCATACCACGGAGCATTCTCACAAGTACAACTAACAACCAAAAGGAGGTAAACATGAGACACAAGGCTAAGGCTTTCTGCATCGCGCTTGTCGCCATGCTGATGAGTGTCCCATTGGCGTACGCCCAGAACTCGGTTACGTTCCAGCTGAACATGAAATACCAGGCTCTGAGCGGTCTCTTCAATATCAGCACCGATAGTGTCGAAGTTCGCGGTTCATTCAACGGGTGGGGCGGGTACACCGGTTTGATGACTAAGAACGCCAGCGACACGATCTACACGGTTACTATCGACATGCCAGATTCTCTGGTCAATGACACCCTGCAGTACAAATTCGTTGAGACTCATGCCGGACTGGATAACTGGGAGAGCACAGTACCGAGCCCGAATATCGGAGGCAACCGCTGGTTCAAGCTGGTATCCGGTGCGCAGACGCTCCCTGTTACCTATTTCAACATGGACACCGTCGTCGACGTGCAGGCCAATCTAACATTCACCGTAAACATGTCGTTCATGGAACAGACTGGATACTTCCAGCCTGACAGCGGCGACAAGGTCTTCCTGCGCGGGGACATCATCCCCGGTGGTTGGGGACCCGGAACCGAGATGACGGAGAACCAGCTGGAACCCGGCTATTATTCGGCAAACGTGAACGCGATAGCCACGCCGAATGATACCTCCGGTTATAAGTACTTCATCCAAACCACGAGGACCGTAGCACCTCTTCCTCCTAACGGCGGATGGGAAGAAGGCCCTCACGGAGCGAACTACCCCCTCGTCTTTACCGGGAGAGACAGCACTTTACCGACGAGGTTCTTCGACGGCATCACTGGAGTTTTGAAGACGCCGGTGACCGTGATCTTCTCGGTGAACATGAAACACGCCATCGACGCGATCACTGGAAAGCCGTTCCCGTCGATCGACAGCGTTGTCATCGGCGGAAGCGAGCCGCCCCTGTCGTGGTTGTACGCCCAGCCGTGGGCTGATTCCATGCAATCGCTTTTGCTCTACGACGACGGCACTCACGGTGACCTCAAAGCCGGCGATTCGATTTACTCCGGCACGTTCACCTTCCCGAAGGGCTCCGTCAACAAAGTGTGGTTCATGTACAGCGCGTTCTACCACCCGGGCTACCCTTCAACGGGAGTCGAGCAGAACGAGGAGAATACGACGGATAACTTCGATAACCATCAGATGCTTATCCCCGATTCTGCAGGCACCGCGCCGATCAGGCTGACGACTAACATCTTCGGGAATTATCTCGATACCACTACGGTTCTCACTGCGGTGCAAAGTCTTCCGAAGCAGATACCGCAGTCGTTTACGCTCGATCAGAATTATCCGAATCCTTTCAACCCCACAACGATGATTCGATATTCGGTCCCGAGAGCCGCTCAGGTTTCACTGACCGTTTACAACGTCCTCGGCGAAAAGGTGGCTACCCTCTACAGCGGAATGCAGAGAGCCGGCACCTATGAAGTAAACTTCAATGCCGACAGGTTTGCCAGCGGTGTTTATTTCTATCGGCTGGAGGCGGGAAGATTTACCAGCACCAGAAAAATGATGCTGCTAAAGTAATGTTCCGCCAGACTAACCGGCCGGGCTAACTGATCGGTTGGCTTATCGTGCAGGTCCGCTTGCTGCGGACCTGCACGGCTATTTCTTCATACACGGATGTTATTTCGCAAAATTTCTCCGGCGCGAATTGTCGCAGCTTGATCACTCTCCTTTTGCGCCGGTGTCTCAGTACGCAAATGCCGGACGACGCTATTTCGGGCGTCCGAAATCTGTTATGAAAGCGACTACTTACAAAGACACTATGATCAATACCGCTGCGCTCTTCACGCTTCTGCTGCTCGGGACCTTTCCCGTCATGGCGCAGCAGCCCGCCGCTTATGTGGGGGGCGATCAGGGAAAGTGGTTCTCTTCCGTCTCGACTGACAAGGCCCGATACTCGCCGCTCGAGCCTGCAGAGTTTACGGTCGCTTTCCGGCAGCCTGCTCATGGTAAGACACTCGTAATTGCTTACGAACATTTGGACACCCTCGTTGGGAGCGATACCCTGGTCGTCCAGAACCCCGACAGCGTTTCCTGGAGCTGGCAGGTCCCGGGTATCGACTACCGCGGATATATTGCGGAGGTCTCTTTGTATGATTCCGGTAACCTGCTCGATTACACAGACATCGGAATCGATGTCTCTTCAAACTGGAGTAAGTTCCCGCGATACGGCTTCCTTTCGAGCTATCAAAATATGCCTCAGGAAGAAATCGACAGCACGATCTCTGTCCTGAACCGGTACCATATAAACGGGATTCAGTTTTACGACTGGCAGTACGAGCATAACCAGCCTTTGGCAGGAACCGTTCAGGATCCGAGCCCGTCGTGGAACGATATCGCGAATCGCACGAACTACCTTTCGACCGTGGAGGGTTACATCAACGCCGCCCACCGGAGAGGCATGAAGGCGATGAATTACAACCTTCTATACGGCGCCTACGGGAACGCGGACCAGGACGGGGCAAGCGATTCATGGCGACTGTTCCAGGACCCGAATCACCAATCGCCGGAATTCTATCAGCTGCCGAGCAGCTGGGCCAGCAACCTGTATGTCATGGACCCGGGCAACCAGGACTGGAGAGATTATATCTTTGCGCAGGAACGTAAAGCTTTCCTTGCCATCCCGTTCGATGGCTGGCATGTGGATCAACTCGGCTATCTTGGATCGCTTTATAACTACGCGGGACAGCCTGTCGATCCGACGAGCACGTTTGCGTCCTTCCTTTCCCAGGCGAAATCGCAACTGAACGTCGATCTTGTCATGAATGCGGTGGGCCAGTACGGTCAGCAGGAAATTGCCCAGGCACCTGTCGACTTCCTCTATACCGAGGTGTGGGACCCGGACAGTACTTACGGCGATCTCGTGAAAATCATAAGCGACAACTCTACCTACAGTCAGAACAGGCTCAGCACGGTCCTCGCCGCTTACATGGATTATAATTTGTCGAGCGGTTACTTCAACACTCCAGGCGTGCTCTTCACCGATGCCGTGATATTTGCGGCGGGCGGCGATCACCTCGAATTGGGCGAACATATGCTGTCGAATGAGTACTTCCCATCCGCAAAACTTTCTATGACAGTTTCTCTTGAGAATGATCTCGTCCATTATTACGATTTCATGGTCGGTTATGAGAACCTGCTGAGAGATAAAGAAACGGTCGTATCTTTGCCCCTCTCTGCAGAAACCGGTTCGACTTCACTGGCTCTCTCGTCGCAGCCGTTGCGCGGTTCAGTCTGGAGTCGGATCGCGACGAAGGGCAATCTTGTAATACTGAATCTGGTGAACTTTACTAATGCAAATTCCATGGCCTGGCGCGACAGGTACGGTACCCAAACTTATCCGGACACGCTTTCGGAAATCAGGCTGGATTTCCCCGAGACTACCAGGATAAGTAATATCTGGACGGCTTCACCCGATTTCTATGGTGGGTCGCCCGTCAGCATTCCTTTCGTCCAAACAGGGAACACAGTCTCTCTTACTCTGCCGGGTCTTCTTTATTGGAGCATGGTAGTGATCCAGCTTGATACGACTATAACAGCCGTCAACGGCGGGCAAAACGGCCTTCCGAATAGTCTCTCGCTGGGGCAGAACTTTCCAGACCCTTTCAATCCGACGACTCAAATCGAATACCGGCTCGCTGACGCGGGGCACGTGACGCTCAAGGTGTATGACGTCCTTGGAAGAACCGTCGCGACGCTCGTCGATGGAAGGGAGGAGGCGGGGAGATATTCGGTAACATTCAATGCCGGCAGCTTGCCGAGCGGGGTTTATTTTTACAGGCTGACAGACGATAGCTATTCAAAAATACGAAAAATGCTTTATCTCAAATGAGACTTCTCCGGAAAAATCTGTGGCCCCTCTTTATCCTTATGACGCTCTCGTGCGGCACGGCGACCGCGCAGAGCCCAGCTGCGGGAGCGATTACCACCAACGGAGAAGTTGATGTCGCCGTCCCGAGCGGGAAAACAATTTTCATCGGCGGCTCATTCACCTACGTTAGTCCGGTCACGGGTGGTTTTGCCGGAATCGATTCCAATTCATCCTACATCCCGGCCCTCCGGGTGAATGGAACTGTCGTGGCGATTTGTGCGGACGGATCCGGCGGCTTCTTCATCGGCGGACAGTTTACGGTCCCCGGTTACACTTCCATTGCCAACTTTGCCCACGTGCTTTCGAACGGCACTCTCGACCCGAAATGGATTGTGAATGCCAACGGGCAGGTCTCGGCCATCGCTATCTCCGGAACTACAGTTTATGTGGGGGGGATTTTTACGGAGGTCAACGGAAATGCGGACAGCAGCCTCGCGGCGTTTGACCGTTCGACAGCTTCTCTGAGAAACTGGGACTTGAACGCGGATGGCCCCGTCACTTCACTCCTTTGTTCCGGCGGAGATGTCTATGTCGGCGGCAGCTTCTCACATATCGGGGTCGTTCAGAGAAGCTTCCTTGCGGAACTTGACGACACTACAGGTTCCGTGATCGCGTGGAACCCTGATCCGAGCGGCACAGTTTATTGCCTCGCGCGTTCCGGAAACAGAATCTATGTGGGCGGAAGCTTCGCAGATATAGGCGGGGCATCGAGATACTGCCTTGCCGCTCTGGACGTGAGCACCGGGTCCGCCGTTAACTGGAATCCATCCCCCAACAGCTATGTAACCACTTTGAACACCAGCGGCGGCTTTGTTTATGCCGGCGGCCTGTTCAGCTCGATCGGCGGCCAGTCGAGAAGCGGACTGGCAGCGATAGATACATCCACCGGCCAGGCAACAAGCTGGAATCCCTCGCCGTCCGGATATGTGAGTGCGATACAGATCGTCGGCAACGATGCCTACATCGGGGGAAGCTTCCTGAAAGTCGGGACACTCCCGCGGAACAGACTCGCGGAAGTGAGCCTCGCCACCAGTGCTCCGACGGCATGGAATCCGGGAGCCGACGGAAAAGTTTACGCGCTTGCGGCAAAGGGCGATTCCATCTATGCATGCGGTGCTTTCACAACGGTCTGCGGTGAAGCGAGAAACAACCTCGCAGCAATAAGTGCTGCAACCGGCGCGCTCACTCCCTGGAACCCGGATCCGGATGGCGCGGTCTCCGCTATCGTTCCCGGTGCGGGCGTGATATACATCGGCGGCGGCTTTACGACGGTCGACGGTCTAACCAGACAGTTCATCGCGGCTGTCGACGACAGCACGGGTGCCCCGGCATCATGGACGCCGGATCCGAACGGTAGCGTCAACTCCATCGCTCTTTCCGGAGACGTCGTCTACGTTGCGGGTGGGTTTACCTCCATCGGCGGGGCATCCAGAAATTTTCTCGCTGCGCTCGACAGGTATACCGGACTCGCGACAGGTTGGAACCCCGATCCTGACAACCTTGTCGAGACAGTCGTGCCGACGGCAAGTGAAGTCTACATAGGTGGCTTCTTCGATACCGTAGGTGACAGCCTCCGCCAAAATATAGCCGCGATCGATCCTCAAACCGGAGACGTTACAGGCTGGGATCCGTCCGCCGACAATTTTGTCGACGCTATTGTCCTCTCAGGTGGGGTTGTGTACGCCGGCGGCGGGTTTGCTCACATCGGTGGGAGCGCGAGAAACCATATCGCCGCCCTCGATCCCGGAACGGGAGTGGCAACGGCATGGAATCCCGATGCGGATGGTACTGTCTACTCACTCGCCTCGAGCGGAGATGAAATATATGCGGGCGGGTTCTTTTCGAATATCGGTGGGACTTCTTCAGAGGGCGTGGCTGCTCTTGACATCTCAAGCGGCTCGGCCTTAAACTGGAATCCTGGTCTGAACAACGGCGTGATGTCGATCGGACTTTCATATCTTAATCAGCGGGTTTATCTGGGGGGCGATTTCACACAAGTCGGTGGAGCTTCGCAGAGCTATTTCGGAAACGTCGGGAATACCGGCGACCGGGCGCTGATGGATCCGCCGGCTTTCGAAAGTGGTGCGCAGACGCTCACCTTCGGAACTGTCCCGTCGAACAGGGAATTCTCGGACAGCTTGGTTGTGCGGAATACGGGGGGAGGAGCGCTTACGATCTCCGCAGTCATTTCGAGTGACAGCGCTTTTGTTGTAAGCCCGGCCGCGGCTGAAATAACTCCCGGCGACAGCGTGAAATTCACGATTTATCTCCGCCGGAATTCGCCGGGGGATCACTATGGTACACTTTACTTCCTGCACGACGGTGCGGAACCATTCGACACCGTTGGGTGTGAAGCGTCAGTCCTTCTCGGAGTTTCGGCAGGAGCGGGTATGCCTCTGAATTTCAGCCTGGAGCAGAATTATCCGAACCCGTTTAACCCTACTACGAACATCGGATTCCGAATTCCGGACGTCGGCTATGTGACGCTGAAAGTTTACGACGTGCTTGGTAGGAGAGTGGAGACGCTCGTGAGTAAGGTCGAACAGCCGGGAAGTTATCATGTGGAGTTCAATGGAAGCGGTTTGGCGAGCGGCGTGTATTTCTACAGGATAAACGTACGCCCGTTGAAACAAACGGATGTCAACTACACGAAGACGATGAAATTGATGTTGCTTAAGTAATTGCTTCTCCTCCGGAACCGGCGGGGGAATGAGCTTTGCCTCCGCCGGTTTCGGTTTATGTGAGAGCGTTTTTTATTCAACTGGAAAGACAAAGCAGGCATGAGATGAAAAACGAGAATGTTCTCTCAAGGTTCGCGATGGTCGCGGTGACCCCTCTCCCTGCCTGCACCGATTTCAACACCTTGGATGTGCGGGCAGTATCGGCCGCCGGGTTTATCGGTCCGGGAAAGATGTCGTCGATAAGCCGCGGTTTAAACGGCGCAGCAGTTTGCGTCCTGGCAGGAGCGTGACTACGTTGTCTGAGAGCTGCACCATCCGCAAACTTCGCGAAGGCTCTGCTTCTGATTGCAATGGGGGACTCGATCATAAAACCTCTCCGATCCGCCGGCGCATCTCAGATGTAGGGGCCGGCCTGGTGATTCTCGCTCTGACGTCCTTTTGCTTATGCGGTTTCGGCCCATCGCGGACTGTGCCGCACCGCAATTCAGCGCCTGACACATCGTGCGGCAATATCCGATGGAGTGTGGATACCATTGGGGCGGACGGAAGCACACTGTTTGACTGCTGCGTGGTCAGCGATTCGCTCGCGTATGCAGTCGGCTGGATTATGCCTCACGACTCCGCGGCTCAGAGTCACTCTCTCGATTGGTACAACACTGCAGTCTGGAACGGTTCAAAGTGGACTCTCATGCAGGTGCCTGTCTATTTCAATAATCGCAAAACATTTTCTCCGATACACTCGGTGTTCGCCAGAAGCAGCAACGACGTCTGGTTCGGGATGTACTATATGGTTCACTGGAACGGGAGAAAGTATTCGCAGTCTGATCCGTATCCAAGATCTTTCGAGAACAAGATTTGGGAAAATGCCGGCGGCTCCATCGTCTATACGATCGGCGACTACGGGATGATATCCTATTCGCCCGATCGCGGAAAGTCGTGGGAACCGGTCCGCACGGGCACTCCACTTCAGTTTCGGGACATATGGGGAGACGGTGGGCAGGTATTGGCGATCGCATCCAATAATGGTGGTAAAGAATGTCTCGTAAGTTTGCAGGGAGGCAGCGCCGTTCGACTCAACGATAATTTCCCCTTCGTGCGTAGCCTGACAGGAGTCTGGTTTGCGCGGAATGAATCATACTTCCTCGTCGGGAACGGGATATACGAAACAAAAAGTCTGAAATCCAAGACATGGCGGTTCGATCCTTTCATCTGGCATCTGAACCGCTACGAAGCCGCCGTACGGGGCGATTCGGCCAACGACGTGTTCATCGCCGGTGAGGGAGGAAGTATAGCGCACTGGAACGGAGCGGCGTGGAGATCTTATCATTCCATACAGAACGCCCCCGATCAGCTTCGCGCGGTCAGCCTGAAAGGTAATTTAGTCGTAGCGGTCGGACAGAGGTATTACAATAATCTCCGCAATTGCGGAGTCATCTATATGGGCTTCAGGCATCGGGCCTCACTCGATAACGGCGTGCCCCGTGGTGATCACGGTGTTCAAGGCGATCGCGGGAACCTTGTTCACGATATCGCTGGTCCGTCCGTGAATCGTTCGGGGAAGGAGCAACGCTAAGGTGCTGTT
This sequence comes from Bacteroidota bacterium, assembly GCA_021811615.1. Lineage (GTDB taxonomy): Bacteria > Bacteroidota > Ignavibacteria > Kryptoniales > JAKASW01 > JAKASW01. The sequence continues at coordinate 5,097 of JAJZNW010000061.1, read as the reverse complement.
TTCCCGGAGCCGGAAGAATCGCATCGAAATAAGTCACGTGAATCGTGCCTTCTATATCGTGGTGGTGCTGGTGCCGGTACTCTTCTTCGTGTTGCTGGAAGCTTGTCTTCGGATATTCAATTACGGGTATGATTACACGCAATGGATCAGCCCGGTTAAAGGACTCTACGTTCTCAATCCCGACCTTGCCCACAAATACTTCTACGGCGTGAAGAACGTCCCTTATTCCAACGTGGATATGTTTCGAATCGTTAAGCAGCCGAACACATTCAGAGTTTTTGTCCTCGGAGAAAGCGCCGCGGCAGGTTATCCGTTCCTGCCGAACGGCTCTTTCTCGAGATATCTCCAGCAGCGTCTCAGTCTCGAATATCCTGATTCGAGAATAGAGGTCGTGAATTGTGCAATGACAGCGGTGAACAGTTACACTATGCTTGATCTTATGCCGGGCATCCTCAAGGAGAAGCCAAACCTGATACTGATTTACGCGGGTAACAACGAGTATTACGGCGCGCTCGGCGTGGGATCGATGGAATCGTTTGGAACATCGAGAGCGATTGTCAACCTCGTGATATATCTCGAACAGTTCAGGACGTTCCAGTTGCTGCGGAATATAGTCAGCGGAGTGGTCGGCATGTTCGGGAAGAAGAGAGCTGACACCGGGACTTTGATGGCGCGGATGGCAAAGAACCAATTCATCACGCTCGGATCCAAAGTTTACAGGGAGGGGTTGGAGCAGTTCAAGGGGAACATGTCGGACATCCTTCAAATGGCAAAGTCAGATCATGTGCCGGTCATACTTGGAACGCTGGCGTGCAATTTGAAGGACCAGTATCCTTTTGTTTCGATCAGGGCGAACGGCTATCCGCCCGCGGATTCGGTTTTCATGGAGGCTAAGGCAGAACTCGCGAAAGGCCGTTTACGGGCTGCCGATTCGCTCTTCAGGTTCGCGAAAGATCTCGACGCGTTGAGGTTCAGGGCTCCGACTGCCCTCAACGACGAAATCGTCGCACTGGGACAGAAGTTCGGCGACCCCGTCGTGAACGTCGACTCGGCATTCGATGCCGCGAGCCCGGACCACATCGTCGGCGACAATCTGATGGTGGATCATTTGCATCCGACTCTTCAAGGTCAGGAGCTGATCGGGAGATTATACTATGACGAAATGGAGAAAGTCGGCTGGCTGCCGAAAACAAGACCCCTCGGTATCAGCAACCTGAGACAGGACAGCATCACAGTCGCAAACTTCCCGTTCGCGAATCTGGACTCTGTGATCGGAGAGTATAGAATAAAAGTCCTCAAAGATGACTGGCCATACATCGAACCGGATAAGGCCGTTCCTTTTCCGGAGCTGCTTCATCCCGCGAACTACATCGATTCGCTCGCGTACCGGCTCGTTATAGATGGCACCGACTGGGTGACAGTTCACAAACTGGCCGCGGAACACTACGCAATTCAGAATAGATACAACCAGTTCGCAAAAGTTATGAACGTCCTGATCGCGCAGTATCCGTATATGCTTGATTATTATGACTATGCGATCACCGTGCTGCTGCGCGCGCGATATTACGACGATGCGTACCGGTATCTTTTGAAGCGAAACGATATCAAGGCTACTGCGTTTACGGAGAAGTGGCTCGGCATCATCGACCTTTCGAGGAAAAAGATTCAAGAGGCCGAGGCGCATCTCACAGAAAGCCTTAAGTATAACGACAATGACGCCCAGGTGTGGTACGACCTGTGCGGCGTCTATATAAATGAAAAGAATATCCCGTTGGCACTTCAGGCGATAAACAGGACGCTTTCGCTCCAACCCCAATTCCCCGGCGCGCTCGCATTGCAGGCCGAACTGCAGAACGCCGTTAAACAAGCGAAGTAGAAACGAAAAGGAAATGATTTCGATATGATAAAAGTCCTGAACCGAACAGCTTTGATTTTGCTCATCACATCGTCGGCCCTGCTCGCGCAAACCTCCGACAGCGTCGACGTAACATTCTACTTCAAGCCGCAGGACAACCCGTCTGTGGTCTACCTCCCCGGCGAGTTTAACGGCTGGGGTCCCAACTCTAACGGCGTAATTTCGCCCGGCGCTCCCTCTACAATGACGAAGAACTCGGCAACCGGAGTCTGGTATAAGACCTACAGGCTGAGAGTCGGCGGTCCGCAATCCAACGGCGGCGTCAGCGGCGCCTACCAGTACAAGTTCAACGAAAACGGCAGCGACTGGCTTCCCGACCCGCTGAACCCGATACAGAACAGCGCCGACAACAACAACTCGGTTCTGTACATCACGAGCCCGACCGTCTATCAGCTGCTTCCTAACTCCGGTTCGTCTCTCGTAGGGACAGCCCAACCTGTCCTGACCGCGTATGTTTATCCTTCCCTCGCAAGCGGGATAGATACGTCTTCGTTCTATATCACGATAGACTCGACAACCGTTCACGTTCCCGGCTCGGCTTACACACCTTCCGGCGAGCAGCTTTCGTTCCGCTGGCCGGATCCTTTACCTAACGGTCAACAGCGCTTCGTGTTCAATGTAAAAAATCTCGCGGGGAACCAGGTCACCGATTCGACCTCTTTTGTCATACAGGCAGGCGCAATACAGATCCTCAACCGCGGAGGATACGTCACCAGGAAACCCGCCATCCTTATCAACGGCAGCGTAGAAGATACCTCGATTCATAATATCATGATTGTGCAGAACGCAACCGACACCATGTCGGTGCCTGCTTCTGGAGGTATCTTCGAGGATTCCGTGAAGTACGTCCCCGGAGCGAACTCGTTCGTCGCGATCACTAAAGACAGCACCGGAGCTACGATCGTTTCTTCTCCTTTTACAATGACATATTTCGTCAACCACAGCCCCAACGCGGAGATCGGCTTCACTTCAAGCGGGAGCTCGGTAACGCTTACAGCGAATGGAAGCTCCGATCCCGATACCGCCGAGACAAGCAAACTGAGCTTTCTCTGGGGGGCAGACCCGGATAATCCGGCGCCCGTCAGCGGCGTTGACGGACAGACCTCATCTACCCTGACCATTACCAGGCCGTCTGTCCCTGGTATTTACATGTTCTCTCTCGTCGCTACCGACCCGGGTGGTTACAGCGACACTACACAATCGTATTTTTCGGTTTCCGCTGATGACAGCATCAGCTATTCTTCGTATGCCTCAAATCCAAGGTGGGCAAGGATGGGAAGGATCTACCTGCTGTTTTTTAATTCATTCACCCCCCAGCAGACGATAAACGCAGCGACCCAGAAGCTCAACTACATCGCGCAAATGGGTTTCAATATCATCTGGGTAATGCCCGTAATGCAAAACAACCAGCCCATGGATAACGGCACGGGCACCGGGTACAACATCGTGAATTTCTATAAGGTGGCTCCTCAATACGGAACCAACGCCGATTTCAAAAACTTTGTGGATCGGGCTCACCAGCTTGGGATGAAAGTAATCCTTGACGTCACTCCCAACCATACCAGCTTCAACCATCCGTTCGTAAACGACGCGCGCCTTTATGGAAAGAATTCTTTCTACTGGGATTTCTACCAGCATCATCTGATCACGAATCCGAACTATCACCCGAACATTCCCGAAGCGATTACCAGTGACGGCTTCGTTTATTATTCGTCCTACAGCGATCAACTCCTGAACTACAACTGGTCGGATGTCGACGCGCGCGCATACATGGACAACGTCTACAGATGGTGGGTGAAGTATATGGGCGTCGACGGGTTCCGGTTCGACTCGTACTGGGGACCGCACGACCGCGCGGACAACGGCAACGGCGGTGAGAATGAGATGGGGACTCCGGCCAGGACTCTGCTCAAGCATGTCGATCCGGATATCTTTCTGCTCGGAGAGACTGCCGGCACAGGAGTCGGAACTCAAGCCGACTTCGCGGACCAGGGCGGAGGTCTTGATGCCGCGTACGATTGGAACATGCTCCATAACGCCGTCCAGTCGTTCAAGTTTTCCAACCCGTCGAGCATATCGACACTCAATACTTATGTGACAAACTACGGCCCGAATAACGGAGCCACGATGGGATACGAGCCCGGTCCCAACGCATTATTCATGCGCTGTATGGAAAACCAGGACGAGGAGTCCATCGCTTACACTTACGGCTCATATCAGAAGACAATGCCGATGGCTACTGTCATCTTCACCGTCCCCGGAATACCTCTAATGTACTCCGGTCAGGAAGTCGGGTGGGGGCTCGGCATGTCGGACTATTATCAGAGGATCCGCGGAGTCATCAACTGGAATTATCCCGGCGAACCGCTTCTCACTCCCCATTATGAGAAGCTTGCTTGGATCAGGGGCACGTTCCCGGCGTTCTCCACCCAGGAATTCAACCGGCTCTCTACAGGGAACGAATGGGTCTACGGCTACACAAGACCTTATCCGGATCAGAACGGAATAGCGCTGGAAAACTTCAGCGACTCTACGCTGACAGTAAACATTACGCTCGTCGGCTCCGGCAGCTCGGCAAACGTCGAGTTCCCCGGAGGCACGGTGGATGGGAAGACATATTATATGAACGATGTCTACAATCAGGTGTCCGATTCCATAACGTTTTCAGGCGGACAAGCTGACTTCTCGGCAACACTTCCCCCTTACGGCTCGGCGGTATATGTGCTCAGTGATTCGGTCATCCATATGACATATCCTGTCATAACCGCTGTGAAGCCGGGCAGTGCCGCCCCCGTGCCGACTCATTACTCGTTGTCGCAGAACTACCCGAACCCCTTTAACCCGTCGACCACGATAACATATTCGCTGCCTCGTGAAGGCCATGTCAGACTCGTTGTGTACAACGTCCTCGGCCAGCGGGTCATGACTCTCGTCGATTCTGAACAGGCTTCCGGCATCCATGATGTGATTTTCAACGGAAGTGATTTGGCATCGGGAGTTTATTTCTATAAATTGACAGCAGGACCCCGCATTTTAACCAACAAAATGATGATGATAAAGTGAGTGCCGAGCTAAACTGTTCCTTAGCTATCTGGATAAGGAGGAAGAGGCGCTCTTCCCCTGAGGTTCCAGACATGGTAATACTCTGTAGCCATGTAGCGAGGAGTCGGTATAAGACTGGA
>JAJZNW010000034.1 GCA_021811615.1 Bacteroidota bacterium | reverse complement strand
CGATCTATAAAGTACTCGTGATCGCCTACTATTTCCCTCCAATGGGGTTAAGCGGAGTTCAACGGACGTTGAAGTTTGTCAAGTACCTCCCAAAATATGATTGGGAACCGACGGTTTTGACGGTGACGCCGACGGCTTACTATGCGCTCGACTACGGTATGCTGAGAGAGATGAACGAGAACAGAATCAGGACAATCAGGACCAACTCGATCGACCCTACTCGGCTTTTTGAAGCGGGCAAGCCCGTTAAGATGCCACATGAGAAGCTGCGGAATCTTATGAGCGCCGTCAGTCAGGCGGTGTTCATTCCGGATAACAAAGTCGGCTGGAAACACGAGGCGCTGAAGGCCGCTAGAAAGATCATGCGCGAAGAGAAATTCGATGTGATCCTGTCGACCGCGCCGCCCTATACGTGCCATCTTATCGGTATGGCACTCTCAAATGAGTTTGGAATCCCCCTCGTCGTCGATTACCGCGACGCATGGGTCGACAACCCGCTCCATTTCTATCTGACGCCGTACCATAAATTCATCCATCAGAAACTCGAAAGAAAAGTGCTCAGGGCGTCGAGCAGAATCATAACCATCAATCGCAGAATCAAAGAACTTATGATCAGGCGGTATCGCTTCCTTGACTACAATGACATCGCAATTATCCCGCAGGGATATGATCCTGCCGACTTCCAGGTCGAGGATACTATGAAGCTTCCGTATTCCGACAGGATGCGGTTCACTTACTCCGGGACGTTTTACAGAAACAGGACCCCTAAATATTTCCTCAGGGCGCTGTCCGAAGTTCTGAAGGAGCATCCCGAGTTTAGGAAAAAGATCGAGGCCGTTTTTATCGGCACCTTCAGGAAAGAGAACCTCGCTCTTATCGAGTCGCTCGGGCTTCAGGATGTTGTGAAGGTCTTCGGCTACCTGGACCATAAATCGGCAATGCGGTATCTCCTTACGAGCGACGTACTCTGGATGACTATCGGCAACGGTCGTGGCGAAGATATGATATCCACCGGAAAACTTTTCGAGTATATCGGAAGCAGAAAGCCCATCCTCGGACTCGTACCGAACGGGGTCGCGAGGAGCACCATTACCGAATCGAAAGCCGGAAGAGTGGTAAATCCGGACGATGTCCAGGGCATCAAGAAGGCAATAATCGAATACTACGCCCTCTGGGAAAAAAATCAACTTACCGAGATCGACCCTGAGTTTGCATACAACTACGACAGGATCAAACTTACCGGAGACCTCGCGAGAGAGCTGTCCAGCCAGCTCGACTACAGGGGCTCATATGCGAAAATGGGGGTGGTACATTGAACGTCCTGGTTATCGGAAGCGGCGGCCGTGAGCATGCAATCGTGGACGCGATCTCGCGCGAGAAGGATGCGAAAATTTTCTGTGCCCCCGGAAACGCCGGCATTGAAACGCAGGCTGAGCTCGTCGATATCAAGGCCGATGACATCCTGCCGCTGCTTAGATTCGTCGACGACCGTCGGATCGGCTTCACCGTGGTCGGCCCGGAGGTCCCCCTTGCGGCCGGCATCGTCGATGCCTTCGAGTCCCGGGGAAAGCCGGTCTTCGGCCCGAAAAAGCTCGCAGCTCGCCTCGAGACGAGCAAGGTGTTCGCAAAAGAGTTCATGAAGCGATGGAAAATCCCAACCGCCGCTTTCCGGTCGTTCACAATCCAGCAGCAGAACGATCTCCTCGACTACCTGAGGCGCTCTTCGTACCCGCTGGTGTTGAAGGCCGATGGGCTCGCCGCCGGGAAGGGCGTCTCGATAGTAGAGTCGGCTAAGGACGCCGAAGGAGAATTGGATAGACTCTTCGTCAGGAAAGTATTCGGCGGAGCCGGTGAAAGAGTCGTGGTAGAAGAGTTCATGACCGGCCTCGAGGCCTCCGTATTTGCCATCACCGACGGAAAGGACTATGTCGTCCTCCCGCCTGCGCAGGATCACAAGCGCTCCGGCGAGAATGACACCGGTAAGAACACCGGCGGCATGGGAGCCTTTGCTCCCACCCCGTTTGTCGGCGAACGCGAGATGGCGGCGATAAAATCAGAAGTCATCGAGAAAGTCCTGGAGGGAACCGCCGCGGAAGGTTTCCCGTTCAAAGGCTGCCTTTACTGCGGCATGATGCTTACTCCGGAAGGGCCCAAGGTGGTCGAGTTCAATGTCAGGTTCGGCGATCCCGAAACGCAGGCGGTGCTTCAGCTGATCGATTCCTCGGTCCTTGGCCTCCTTGAAGCAAGCGCTAACCGGTCGATCGGGTCCTACAAGTTGACTTTGAACGGTGCCGCATCGGTCTGTGTTATCGCGGCATCCAAAGGATACCCGGATTATCATGAGAGCGGAAAGGAAATTACCGGCCTCGATGTGAAGAGTGAAAACGTGAAGGTCCTCCACTCGGGCTCGAAGAGATCGGACGGCAAAGTCGTTACGTCAGGAGGGAGAGTGTTGGGAGTGACTGGAACCGATCACTCCGGCAGCATTTCTAAGGCCGCGGAAATCGCCTACCGACACCTGAGACAGATACGCTTCGACGGGATGTTCTATCGCCGCGACATCGGGAATAGTGCAATAGAAAATGAGACTAAGAAAGGAAATATACTGTGAAAATTCTTGTGACCGGCGGAGCCGGATTCATTGGTTCGAACATTGTCGATGCGTATTTGGCCGCCGGTCATGAAGTGTTCGTCCTGGATGACCTCAGCTCTGGAGTCCTCGATAACCTCAGCCCGAAGGCGAAATTCTTCCAGATGGATATCCGGGATCCGAAAGTCGAAAAGATATTTGAGGAGAATAAATTCGACGTCATGAATCACCTGGCAGCACAGATGGATGTTAGAAAGTCTGTGGCAGACCCGGTCTTCGATTCCACTGTGAATGTGACCGGCACGCTGAACCTTCTCGAGAACTGCCGCAAACATGGCGTCAAAAAAGTCATCTTCTCGTCGACTGGCGGAGCGATATACGGCGAGCAGGATTATTTCCCCGCAGATGAAAATCATCCGACCCGTCCGCTTTCTCCATACGGAATTGCCAAACTGGCCGTCGAGAAATATTTGTTCTTCTATAACGCCGTCCACGGCATGGATTACGTCGTCCTGCGATACGCGAACGTCTACGGTCCGAGACAGAACCCACACGGCGAAGCCGGAGTCGTCGCTATTTTCTCGAGTAAACTTCTCAATGGTGAAGAACCTGTCATAAACGGTGACGGCAGGCAGACGCGTGACTATACCTTCGTCGGCGACGTCGTAAGAGCGAATGTCCTTGCACTCGACTATCGGAAATCTGACATATTCAATATTGGCACCGGCAGCGAAACCGATGTCAACGTCCTTTACACGAAATTGAGAAAAGCCGTCGGATCTTCGGCGCCGGAAAAACATGGCCCGGCCAAAGCCGGTGAGCAGATGAGAAGTGTAATCGATTATTCAAAAGCCAGGAAAATTCTCGGATGGGAACCTGAAGTCGGACTCGATGAAGGCATCAAACTGACCGTGGACTTTTTCAGGCGTAAGATCAAGGGCAATGCCTGAAACTGAGCTCATTCGGAGACTTTTCGCTGCCGACAGGATTGCAGTTGCAAAGGCGATCTCCTCCGTGGAAAACCAGGACGATCGCCACCTTGATTTACTGAACTCCATCCAGTCACATCTTGGAAATGCATACCGGGTTGGGATCACAGGGCCCCCCGGAGCGGGTAAAAGTACCCTCGTCAGCAAGCTGGCGAAAATACTGAACGATAATGGCAGCCGGGTCGGCATTATTGCCGTGGATCCGACGAGTCCGTTTACAGGAGGCGCGTTGCTCGGAGATCGCGTCAGGATGATGGAACTCAGTTCCCGCCCCGGGATTTTCGTGCGCAGCATGGCTACGAGAGGGAGTCTCGGGGGACTCAGCAAAACGACTCAACTCGCGGCTGACATTCTCGATGCGGCGGGTTATGATTTTGTTTTCCTCGAAACAGTCGGAGTGGGACAGTCGGAACTCGATGTCGTGGAGGCCGCGGACACCACAATTGTCGTCCTTACTCCGGAATCTGGAGACTCTGTCCAGGCTATGAAAGCGGGCCTGATGGAGATCGCCGATATATTTGTCCTTAACAAGGCAGACAGGCCAGGCGTGGATCAGTCTTACAACGCATTGCTCACAATGCTTCAAATCGCACGAAGTGACATGACCCGGCCTGAAGAGGGGACTACCTGGACTCCCTTTATCGTGAAGACAGTCGCAAGCGAGGGAAAAGGCATCGATGAAGTCGCTAGGGGAATCGACAAACACCGCCGCTTTCTTACCGAAACCCGCAAGCTCGCTTCCAAAAGGAAAGAACGCGTCAGAAGGATTGTCCTTGATATTGTCGGGGAAAAATTGCAAAAGATGTTCTGGACGGAGGTTCGTCTGTCGAAGCTGGAAGACAAACTTGACCTGGTGGTCGCCAATAAGTTGTCTGCAATTCAGCTCGCCGAAGAACTTGTCAACGATTGAGGGCTTTCCCCAAAAGGCGAAGCTCCTTCAAAGATCCAAAAGTCTTTGAGATGTCTCAAAAGGAGAGGATCGGCCCATGGACTTCAGACTCACACAGGAAAACGAACAGGTCCGCGAACTGGCGCGGAATTTTGCACAGACCGAAATCAAGCCGGTCGTCATGAAATTCGACGAGGCCCAGGAATTCCCAATGGAGTTGATGCATAAACTGGGGGCCCTCGGTTTCCTCGGCGTTACCGTACCGGAGAAGTATGGCGGGGCCGGCTTAAGCTATCTCGATTATTGCTCAATCGTGGAAGAAATTTCCAGGATCGATCCCTCGATCGGACTTTCGGTCGCCGCTCATAACGGTCTGTGTACCGCGCATATATCTAACTTTGCCGGGGAAGCCCTCAAGCGGAAGTATCTTCATGAATTGGCTTCGGGAAAAAAAATCGGCGCCTGGGGCCTGACCGAACCGTCAAGCGGTAGCGACTCCGGTTCAATGCGCACCGTCGCCATTCGTGACGGCCAGTCATACATACTGAACGGAAGCAAGCAGTTTACCACTCATGGCTCGGTGGCCGATACTATCGTCGTGATGGCATTGACAGATCCACCGAAAAAAAAGAAGGGGATCAGCGCGTTCGTCTTTGAAAGAGGAACCCTGGGTTTCACAGTCGGTCATAAGGAAAATAAATTAGGTATGCGCGCCAGCGATACTTCCACTATGGTACTTGAAAATTTGAGGATACCTGAAGAGAATCTTATTGGCTCCGAAGGGGAAGGTTTTACACAGGCTCTGCAGATACTCGACTCCGGACGAATCGGCATCGCTGCGCTTGCCGTCGGACTTGCTCAGGGAGCTCTTGACGCAAGTGTGAAGTATGCCGGCGAACGCGTGCAATTTGGTAAGACTCTCTCCGAATTCCAGGCGATCCAATGGAAGATATCCGAAATGGCTACCAGGATAGATGCGGCAAGGCTGCTGACATACAAGGCCGCATTTCTGAAGGACCGCGGGAAAGACATAAATCTCGCCGCCGCCACCGCCAAGTATTTCGCCAGCGAAACTGCCGTGAAATGCGCCGAAGAGGCCGTCCAGATTCACGGCGGCTATGGCTTCATCAAGGATTTTCCCGTCGAGAAGTTTTACAGGGATGTCAAGCTTCTGACAATAGGAGAGGGAACCAGTGAGATCCAGAAGATGGTAATTTCAAGAAATTTGCTCGATATTTGAGCAATGGAACCGATCTGCATTGCCCCATGAAGGGAACGTCCTTTTTACTCCTGCTTATGCAGCTTCCTCTATTGGCACAGGTGAAGAATGCATCCCCGTGCAGTATACCTCTCGGCGATGTCGAGACATATGCCGTGGTCTATTATGCGAATCGTTCTATCGACCAGCTTGCAAAGTTCAATATGGTCGTCCTCGATCCTGCCAATTATGATTCGGCCGATATTGCTGAACTGAAATCCAGAGGGTGTATCCCGATAGCCTATCTCAATGTCGGTGAGGTGGAAACATACAGAGGTTACTTCAGCCTCGTCGACACTTCTATGATGCTTTCACCAGATCCGAATTGGCGCGACAGGTACTTCGTCGACCTGTGTAATCCCGCCTGGGAAAGAATTGTCACGCAGGAGCGCATACCCGAAGTCATGAGAAAAGGATTTTGCGGAGTGTTCATCGATTTTGCAGGTGTCCTCGATGAGTACCCTGGCATGGACTCGTGCGCCGTCTCTCTCGTGCGGCAGGTGAGGCGCGCCCTCGGGAACGGCGACTTGATTGCCGACGGCGTCCGTCCGGTCATCCGGAGGATCGGGAACTACATTGACGGTATTGCAGTCGAAGGGCTTATGGGGTACTATAACTTTCAGACGGATACATACGGAATTCGGAACGACAGCCTTGAGGATCGACAGTCGACGGAACTGCTCGCGGATGCGAAAAAATTCAAGCTCACCGTGTTCCAGTTGGATTACGCTGCCGCTTCGGATTCAAAGACCCGTGACAATATAATTGTCAGGTCGCGTCAGATAGGATTCGTGCCTTACGTCGGAACGATCGAGCTTGATACTCTCTTTACAAATACTATCCAGAAAATAAATCTGCCGGAGGGAAGTACAAGGAAGTTCCCGGATTAACGGTCCACCAACGGATGGTTTGTAATCGTAGCAGGGGAGAGGTAAATTTGTAAGGTTTCAAACCAAAGGAACGATTGGAGAAATTTTGATGACTAGAGATGAAATAATCGGAGTGCTCGCAAACATAAAAGACCCCGATTTACACAAGGACATCGTATCTTTGGGCTTCGTGAAGAACGTTCAGTTGACTGACCACAAAGTGGACATCGAGATTCAGCTGACAACCCCTGCTTGTCCAGTTAGAGATGATATGAAGAGACAGGCGGTAGAAGAAGTCAGGAGGTTGGGGTTCAAGGGTGACGTCAATGTCGTGATGACGAGTCAGGTCGTTGGGCAAACGAACCAAATCAAGGAACAAATTCTTCCGGGCGTAAAGAACACGATCGCGGTGGCGAGCGGAAAGGGCGGAGTGGGAAAATCGACGGTTGCCGTCAACCTTGCCGTAGCCCTGGCAAGAGACGGAGCCAAAGTTGGAATAGTCGACGCGGACGTTTACGGCCCTTCGCTTCCGCTGATGCTCGGAGTCACGGACAAGCCGGAAACTGAACGGTTGGATGGGAACCGTTTCAAGATCCGCCCGATTGAGAAGTTCGGAATAAAGATGATGTCCATCGGATTCCTCGTCGACACTGAGACCCCGATGATCTGGCGCGGCCCGATGGCGAGCGGCGCCGTGAAACAGTTTTTAACCGACGTGATCTGGGGAGACCTCGACTACATGATCTTCGACCTCCCCCCGGGTACGGGCGATGTTCAGTTGACGCTTGTTCAGACCATACCGCTCACCGGCGCCGTGATAGTGACTACCCCTCAGGACGTCTCACTCGCCGACGTCAGGCGCGGTGTGAGGATGTTCCAGAAAGTGAATGTTCCCATCTCAGGCGTTGTGGAAAATATGAGCTATTTCGTCTGTTCGCACTGCGGGCAGAGGGAGGACATTTTCAGTCACGGCGGCGGAAAGAAAACTGCCGAGACTTTCGGCGTCCCATTCCTCGGTGAAATTCCGATCTATACCCCAATCAGGATCGGCGGCGATACCGGAAGGCCGATTGTGCTTACCGAACCTGAATCCGAGCAGGCGAAAATGATTCAGTCCGTGGCAAGGAAATTGGCGGCACAGATCAGTATCTCAAATATGTCGGCAGCCGCCAAGCCTAAAATTGAAATAGAAATGTGAACAGATGACAGTAGCTTCCGACGATATCGTCGCCAGGATAAACGAAGTCCTTGGCGAAGCCAACCGCTTCCTCTCTATCGACAACGGCTCTGTGGAATACGTCCGTCTCGATCCTGACGGCATACTTCGCGTAAAATTTCTCGGCTCCTGTGCCGTGTGTCCCCTTCGGCCGATGACTCTCCGTGCAGGCGTCGAGAGGGCCGTGCTGCATAAGGTATCGGAAGTTAGAAGAGTCGAGCTGGTCCCGAACTAAACCGGCTTCATTTACGGTCCATCCCCCATGCGTCACTGTCATTCCTGAATGCCCGTGACGCAGCGCGGTTGAAATAGGGAATTCACATCGCCCGACTCTCCGTGCGACTCTGCCTGGTCAGAGCGAGAGGGGGTCAAGCTCCTCGCATTTGTAATTTCGTATCGCGATCGTCCTTGCAGGAAATTTCCTTATAAGCTCGTAATTGTGTGTCGCGAGGAGAATGGTCGTCCCGCCTAAGTTGATTTTCTTCAGGAGCGTCAGGATGTCAGCAGATGTCGCGGGATCGAGATTGCCCGTCGGCTCGTCCGCAAGAATGGCTATGGGATCCTTGGATATCGCCCTGGCGATGGATAGCCGCTGCTGTTCTCCGCCGGACAGCTCTCCGATCGGCGAATTCCTTCTATGGATCAGACCGACCTGCGTCAACGCCTGTATGGCCTGCATCTTCATGTCGCGACTCGAGAAACCTACCGCCTGAAGAGCAAAAGTAATATTCTCGTATACGCATCTGTCGTCCAGCAGCTTGTAATCCTGAAATATTATCCCAAGCTTCCTCCTGAGCTGGTGCAGCTTTCTTTTCCTCAACAGGGAAGAAGAAAATGTATCCACCTTGACGACTCCGGAGGTCGGCATGACGTCCATATAGAGCAATCTCATGAGCGTGGTCTTTCCGCAGCCGGTTTCGCCGACTATATATACAAACTCGCCCTTCTCGATCGAGAGGTTGACGTCCGTGAAAATGACGTGATCGTCAAATGCGAATGAAACATTCTTGCAGTTAATCATGTGATGGTTTCACCAATACAAAGTGGACTCTTTCTGATTTGTTGTTCGCCTCCAGCATAGTGAAATCTCCCGCGGCGAACCTTTCTTCGAAACCGGCCTGGGTGAAGAGCTCTCTTATGACATGGAGATCGTATACGTACTCTCTGTGGATTTCCTCGATCACCTTGCCGTCTTTTTTCAATCGGACGTAGGTGGTATGGATCTTTTCCTTCGGATCATAATGCGATTTGCGATGATAATAAATACCCCTGTGTCTCCCTCTCTGTACGAAAAGCGAGGCGTCGTTCAGTGAATTCGACTCGAGGCTGGCGTCAAATACGAATACTCCGCCCGGTTTCAGGCTGTCAGATACCGTGCGAAAAAACCGGCCGACTGCCTCCTGGGTCGAGATGTAGTTCATGCTGTCGTAAACACAGACCGCGCGGTCGAATCTCTCCTCACCGGAATATGTGACCATGTTGTCGAGGACCAGCCGGAGATTGGCACCTCTCCTGGCAACTTTCTCCCTTGCAACCCGGAGCATCTCTCCCGAGCTGTCCACGCCGGTGACTTCGAAGCCGAGCTTTGAGAGTACAAGACAAATATTCCCCGTACCACAGCCGAACTCGCAAAGTTTCTCCCCTCTTATCTTAGACCTGCGCGAATCCAGTCCTGCCGCTTTCATCAGCTGCGTGAGATACCTCGCCCACCCGGGATAGTTCACTTCCTTCATCATGTGATCGTATATCTCTGCGGAAACCGTGTACGGAGGTACCTGTTCGGCAGCCAGTTTAAAAAGATCTTCTTCCTGATGGAGCAGCAGCGCTTTCGTGGGACGCCCTCGCCTATCTCCTCGAGACTTTTCGGTTCTTCGAAACTTCAAGCGCCAGCTTGATTGCCTCGATCGTGCTTGAAGGGTTAGCTATGCCTTTGCCCGCGATGTCGAACGCAGTCCCGTGATCCGGCGACGTCCTGATAATATCGATCCCGGCAGTGAAGTTTATTCCAGTGCTGAACGACCTCATCTTGAGCGGGATCAGACCCTGATCGTGGTACATCGCAAAGATACCGTCGAACATCCCGTCCCTGTATGTTCCAAAAAAAGCATCCGCCGGGAAGGGACCTCTTGCATCGATCTTCATCGAGTTTATTTCTTCGATTGCAGGCCTTATGGTCTCAATCTCCTCGTTCCCTATGTAACCGTTTTCTCCCGCGTGCGGGTTTAAACCGAGTACGGCTATCTTCGGAGACTTCACGCCGAAGTCGTCCTTTATGGAGGCGTTGAAGACGGACAGCCTCTCGACCAAGCCTGCCTTCGTGATGGAGCGCGATACTTCCGAAATCGGGATGTGTATCGTCGCCAGCGCAATTCTTGCAAACCCCGAAACCATGATCATTATCGAACCCCGGGAATCCGAAAGCTTCGTCACCATCTCTGTCTGACCGGGGAAATCGTACCCGGCCTGGCGCATCGTCTCCTTCGAGACCGGTGCTGTAACCATCGCCTCCGCGTCACCAGAAACACAAAGCTGCACGGCACGCTCAATCGCTTTGCCCGCCCAGCTGCCTGCCTCTCTCGTCGGCTTTCCAGGCTTGATCTTCTCCTTGAAGTCCGGGCAAATATCGAGAATCGTAATCTCACTCCTGCCTACCGCGTCGGACAGCGACTCTACCTTGAGTATCTTCCTGCGAAGCGAGTATTTGTCCGCGTAATACTCGAACGCCTTGTAAGGACCTATGAGAAGCGGCGTACAGTTTGCCCTGATCGACCTGCTCGCGGCTGCTTTCAAAGCGACTTCCGGCCCGATGCCGTTGTAGTCTCCGACAGTTATTGCAATTACACTCATAAATTCTCCGTTCGATACAGCTTGAATTCCCCAAATCCTTGTTCTCTGAATACAAGACCCTTCCTAAGACCTGGATAGCTCCAAATCTCGAAGGTCCCGTCATCACCGTATTCGCGCCTTATGGAATCCGGTTTGCCGTAAAGGATGTATGCCTTTCCTCTGTCCGTCAATGCACCGTCTCTCGTCCCGATCGTTCCGAATTCTGCATTCGCGTAGTCGGCCCTTTCGTAATACTGTGCCTCAAGTTCGTTGTATGCCGTTCCGGGCGTCGGGTCCATAGCTTTCCAGAAAGCATCGAACTTCGCCTGCCTCTCACTCTCGTTACCCGATTCTATTTCCGAATAAAGCGAGTCTGGAACTATGTATCTTAAAAGTGATAACGCTGTATCGAACTTACGGAGCGTCAATGGCTTGTCACTCCAGATGTAATGGAAAGTAAACGACTTCTCGCCGGAATCTCCGCGCACACGCAATTGGTAATGCCCCTCGGGCAATGTGTCCGCTGGTATCGTGCCTGAAATGAAACACGACATCGAGTCCGGCACTGCTGTGAAGTAAAAGCCGGTCCCGCTCGATGAGGGCTGAAATCCCGCGGCCATCCGGGTAGGATTCGCCGCACTCACGATCAGTTTGCCGTCGTGTGTGAGCAAATCGGTACGGCTCACTCTGGATGAAGTATCCCATGAGACAATCCCGTACCTTATCGGCTTCGGAAATATGGCTGCGCCTGGCCGCATGGCCGGATAGTACCGGCGACCTGAAACAGAGTCGAAGAACATCAAGGTGCTGAAACCGGATGAGTCTGCATCTTGAAAGTTCCTCCTGACAGTCGTGTTTGCATATGTTATCCTCTGCACGTCGTCGCGGAGTTCTGCAGTTATGCGGAAGACTGAACGGGGAAGTCGGAGCAATACAAAATCCGCAGCCCGGCTCTTCCCGGAGCGAGTCTGTTCGTATCCTGCGGCTGCGATCTCTTTACACTTTGAATGGTGGCGATTGAAACCGGCGACGGAGTCCATCGCGTCTATCGAGAAAGTGAGAGACGCGGAAAAAGTCCCGCCGCTGGATTTGATGAAAACAAGTCTGTTATAATCCACGGCATATCCCGCGCAGATCGTCACGCTGTCTCTTCCGCCGCCGATGAGCCAGATGGAAAATGGTGTTGCATTACGGTCGTTCCCGGCCTTCGGAAACGCCGTACCGGAAAGCATCGCAGCAGATAGTAGAACACCGAGAGAAGACTTCGCCACCATTGATCCTAAGTTAATCAGCGAGGGCGTTTTTACCAAGACGCGGAGTAGCCCAGGGTGTGGGTAGTGGCTCAGTTTGGGCCGGAGTGGCTCAAGTTGAAAACGAGTAATAAAAAAGCCCAAGTTTTCACTTGGGCTTGCATCTCGGTCGCATCGACGATTCAGCTTTTGCTGGCTTTCTCTTTATCGTCGGAGAATTTTTGGCAATGAGACGCTTTATAAGGCTCACCAATGGATTTTCTAAGAATGTTCGATACTTAGAAGCCGCAGTTAATCTTCACTTCTTCCGTTACAATTTCATGCGAATCCATGGAAGCCTTAGAGTAACTCCGGCAATGGAAGCAGGGATCTCGAAACATCTTGTAAGTTGGGAAGATTTTCTAAGCTTCGATTTGGAAGAGAGAAAAGCGGCGTGATGACAAAACACGAAAGATCTAACTACACTGGGATCGTGTCCTCTATCTCTTGGTACTTAACTTCGGATTTGGTCTCTTTTGTAAATTCGACCTGTTCGACAGGGGCATTCTCGGTCGGAACGGCTTTCCTTGTCCCAAATATTATTAGCGTTTCATCAATCGTTGAGATTAGCGGTTCGGGTTCAGGAATGGCCGTACCCATCTCAATATGTGCTGTGATGTAATCATCGAATAACTCCTGCAAGTTAGTTACCGCTTCCACTTCCGTGTCTCCATCCGTCTTGCATCCACGAAGTTCCACATATTCCGCAGTCAAGTATTTACTTCCGTCTTGCTCGGTAATTAGATCAAGTCGTAATGTATACGGAAGCCGCTTGTAATATTCAAGAGTCTTATCTACTGCTTCCATGTGAACCTCCTTATTTCTTTAACCTGTCCTTTAGTTCGTCGATCAGTTTTAAGGTATCACGTGCGTAACAAGGTTTCAACTCATTATGACGGGGTATGCTGATTGAAAGTTCCCTGAAATCAGGATGAATATATACACGATGTTTTTTCCCTTCTTTCCTCCTAAAACCAAATCCCGTTAGGAGCCCGTCAAAATCATTTTGACCCCATCCATAGGGGGATGCCCTCATTCGCTCCAGTAACTTCTGCGCGGCATTTCCATTCATGCCTCTCCCTGCAAAGCAACACGGACTTGTTGAACCTCAAAAGTGATTCGATGTAGAAAACGGTCATCGGCAAACACCACAAATTCATATTGCCCTGCCTTTAGGAATTTAACAGCCTGCACTTTAAGCACAAGTCCGGCCCTAAGAACGCCGTGCGTGATCGTTGGAGCTCCCATTGTTAGTTTCTGTTCAAATGGTGGCATAAGTCTGTTACCATCCCTGTCTCTCAACTCAATAGAAATCGCATGATCTCCCTTTTCCCCGATAGTGCCCTCTAAGTTAACAACAAGGTGCATGTTTAATTGAAGAGCGGGGAATTTTAGCGCATTAATTACCTCGAATATTCCGATCGCGCTCATTTTCCCAGTCACGTCAAAGCTCACCGATTCTGCGAGAAACGCATATTTAACAAACATAACCGTTTAATATAACTTCATCCCGAGTATTTCCCAATTTCGGATTGACTCACATCACCAACACGAACCGTACCATTTTCAAACTGAGCCACTCAACCCCTAATTGAGCCAGTACCAGGGTGTGCGACAAATTTGTAAAGCCATCGCCATCCCGACGCTTCACAGAAGTGTCGGGACAGCTCAAGACGGCTCAAAACCCCGATAAATTGGAAAAGAAGGTCTCACAGTCGTAAAGTGGTGTAGTCCCGGAAGTACCGGGAGAAAATTGACGATTCACAATACGAAAGGAGACCATCAATGAGTAGAAGTAAAATAGGCGAGCAGAAGAGGAAAATCAACGATGTCAAGTTTGGAGAGTATGACAATTACGTTGCGGTTGATTGGTCAAAGGTGAACATGGCGATAGCGAGACTAACACGGCATGGTGCGGAGCCTAAGGTGTTTGAACGTCCGACCGATATCGAGGAGTTGAAGTTGTATCTGAAGGGGTTGCCGGGCAAGACGATATTAACCATCGAGGAGACAACGACGGCGCATTGGCTGTACTTGGAGCTGCACGATGTAGCAGGTCGGATTTTGATATGCGATCCATATAGGAACAGGCTGTTGTCTGACGGACCGAAGACCGATAAGATTGACGCCGGAAAGTTGTGCGAGCTATTGAGAGCAGGACTTTTGAAAGGAGTGTTTCATACCGACGACGAGCTGTACGAGCTGAGGCGGTTGGTGAGTGCGTATGATGACGTGGTAAGGAGTGGTGTTGGCTGTCTCAATCAGAGATACTCTCTGGTGAGTGCAATGGGCCCAGGAGATCAAAGCACTGACTCTTCAGGCAGTTTTATCCTTGACTCCCTGGGACAGAGCATAGAGTTGTATGAGAAGACAAAAGGCGAATATGAAAAGAAGTTTGAATGGTGGTGCCGGAGGAACAAGCTGTTGAAGTCACTTCTTGACGTAAACGGGATACTTTTTCCCCTTGACATTCTTTTCCATAGGCGGAGGGGTTTCGCGACCTTTCCCAGGCGTCAATTTTCAATGGATGCCGATGCAACATTACATTTTTGTCGCAGACCCAGTAGCCCAAGAGATACGGCAATTCTGCCGCAACCGGGAAGTCCAAGGAGTACGTTTCATCGTCGCTGCATGTTTGCTAATTTCATAAAGGCTGTATGCGGATCGAGTAATTATTTTGCGCTCGACTCTCGGAATTGCTCTGAGAAGTCCATAATCTGAGGAGAGGTTTAGATGCTGAGGTATGACATCGAAAAGTATCGTACTCTGTTTCCCGCAATTGAAACAGGGACTGTTTATCTGAATCATGCAGCGACTTCGCCGCTTTCTTCAAGGGTGGTCGCCGCTGTCGACAATTACTTACTCGAACGGAGTAAAACGCGTATTGATAACTTCGGCTCCCTCATAAGGATCGCCAGAGAGACGAAGGAGTCTATCGCTAAGCTTATCAACTCCACACCGGACAGGATTGCCTTCTGCGACAATACGAGCAACGCACTCAATATCCTTGCCTCCGGACTCGAATGGAGGCAGGGTGACAGAATCATACTCAACGACATCGAGTTCCCGGCAAATGTATATCCGTTTTTGAACCTCAGGCGCCGCGGGGTCGAAGTGGACTTCGTCAAAAGCCGCGGAGGGAGGGTTCTGCCGGAAGACCTTGAGGCCGCGATGACGGATCGCACCAGGCTTCTGTCCATCAGTCATGTCCAGTTCCTGTCCGGCTACAGGGCCGATCTTGAACTGATCGGCAGCCTGTGCCGGAGGCACGGAATTCTGTTTTCTGTTGACGCTATTCAATCTGCCGGAGTGGTTCAGATCGACGTTCAGAGAATGATGATCGACTTCCTTGCCGCGGGCGGCCAGAAGTGGCTCATGGCTCCCCAGGGAATCGGATTCGCTTTTGTCTCGGAGCCTGTACAATCGATGATTGACCAGGCATACCTCGGATGGACGAGCATGAGAAACTTCTTCGGGGACTTCACCAGCTATCGCATCGAACCTGACAACACCGCAAGAAGGTATGAAAACGGAACGCTCAATCACATTGGCATATTGAGTCTTCACGAGACGCTTTCCACTCTCCTTGAGATCGGGATCGATAAGATACAAGAACACGTATTGGATCTCGGCGATCGGTTGACAGCCGAGTTGGACAAAATTGGAGTGCCGGTTTTCGTCGACGGTCCGCGCGCCGAAAGGGCTGGTATCGTATCTGCAAAAGTTAACGACCCCGAGCGAGCATTCGCGCGATTGTCTCAGTCGAAGGTTGAGGTCTCGTTGCGGCAGGGCTGGATCAGAGTCTCACCGCACTTTTATAATACCGATAACGATATCACGGCGTTTGTGGATGTACTGGCCGCAGGAGCCTGAAGGATCTAGGTGAGCCATTTTCCCGGAAGTCGAGCCGTTGTTCTGAAATCAGTTGTCCGGGAAAAGAGTCGACTCTCCTGAATTGCCCCGGTGGCGTAACGAATCTCTCTGCCGCAAGGACGGCAAAGAGGAATCGAATTGAAGACAGCGGGGCAGGAGTATTATTCAGACCACCGAGTCGAAATCGGATATTGTGAGCGGTTCCTGCGTCCAGAAAGGTTCAGCGTATCTAACCCCGGCAAGCCGCCCGTGGTATCTCATCCTTCCGAGCAGGTAGTCCATAAACTCAGGCGTCGAAAGCATGGTCTGCGGATCTTTGCTCTTCGGATCGAAGAACTGAGACTTGTGCGCCTTTATTGCCGCCACCTTCGTGTCGAAGTCGTTCGAAATGTCGACGTAGAGCGTCGGGATGAATGTCCTGTGCTGCATATAGAAGTATGCGTGCTTCGGCCTGTACGGCGCCAGGTTGCCGGTCTTGAGCTTTCTCAGGCCTGCGTAGAACATTGCATCGCTGACAAGCTGATGCGCGTGGACATGATCCGGGTGGCGCTCCTCGCGGTATGGCGCGAATACTATGTCCGGCTGATACTTCCTTATGACGGTCACAACTTTCAGCAGGTTTTTCCGGTTGAGCTCTATGTTGGAGTCCCCGATACCGAGATTCTCTCTCACTTCCGCACCGAGTATCTTTGCTGCGGCTTTTGCCTCGCCTGCTCTTATTGTGGCGTTCCCTCTCGTTCCCATCTCGCCGCGCGTGAAATCGACCATCCCGAACGGCTTGCCGTTTCTGTGTAACATCGATAATGTGCCGCCGGCACTCATCTCGATATCGTCGGGATGGGCTCCGAATGCCAGTGCGTATAATTTCATGACTTTCTAATCCTCAGGATTTTTGGTGCAAGTTTGAATAACGATCCCGCTTTGCGGAATATGTCCTTGAAAAATAAGAAATCGGTGGCAGTTTCAAAAAAAGAGAGCAGGGCATCGTCGTATCTGTACCACCATAATTTCTTCATGCGCGGGGCCCGCTCGACTTCGTAATATTTCGGCGACACCATCTCGAGAAGACCCTCTCTCCCGTGTACCCGGCCCGTGCCGCTTTCTCTCACACCTCCGACAACGCCGTCGCTGATGCCGTAATAGCTTATCACATCGTTCACCGTAACGGCGCCCGCGCGTACCTTGCAGGCAATCTCCAATCCATGCTTTGAGTCTGCAGTCCAGATGCTGGCGGACAACCCGAACTTCGATGCATTGACAAGCTCAATCGCCTCCCGTTCGGTTTTGAATTCCACAACCGGCAGCACCGGACCGAATGTCTCCTCTTTCATCAGGAGGCAGTCCATCGGAACATCTGCCAGGATCGTGGGCTTCACGAAATGACGGCCCCCTTCTTCAGTATACTCGGCGCCAGAGACGATACGAGCGCCCTTCGATGTCGCATCGCTTATGTGTCGTCTGATAATATCGTACTGTGCCTTATGTATTATCGCACCGATGTCTGTGCCGCTTTCAGTGCCCGCGCCGGTGCGCAGCGCTGCCGTTTTCTTCCTGAGCACCTCGATAAACTGACCCGCGATCTTCTCGTCGACGAAACATCTTTCAACCGAAACGCAGGTCTGGCCCGCATTCATAAATGCGCCCCAGATCGCGCCGCTCGCGGCGGAGTCGATGTCCGCATCCGCAAGAACTATCATGGCATCCTTGCTTCCAAGCTCGAGCGATACAGGCGTAAGAGTCTTTGCCGCGGCCTCCGACACCCTCCTCCCAGTAACGGTGCTTCCTGTGAAGAACAGCTTATCGAGTCCCGACGAAACAAGCGCCGCGCCGACTTCCGCGCCTCCCTGCACGATGGAGAAGACTCTCTTCGGTATCCCAACTTCCCACATGAAGTCACCGATCAACCCGCCGACGAGCGGCGTAAACTCAGAAGGTTTGAAAATCACTGAGTTACCTGCCATGAGCGCTGGTATGATCTGGCCTAATGGAAGCATGAGTGGGTAATTCCAGGGAGAAATAATCCCCACTACGCCGAGCGGCTCGTATCTTACAAATGCCTTCTTAGTCTTCAGAAGCGGAATACCTATCTTGACCCGCCGCCGCCGCACTATCTTTCGGGATTTCCCTGTATAGTACTTCACGAAGTCCAGGGCAGGGATTATCTCGGACGTGTAGGCCTCGACGACAGGCTTCCCGTTTTCCCGGGACATCAGTTCCGCAACAATTTTCCTTCGTGAGAGGAGTAGCTCGCCGAATTTCCTGAGAAGCTGTCCGCGCGAGTTCAGCGGCATCGCGTTCCACTCGGACTGTGCTATTCGGGCTTCGCTTACGATTCTGCCGATCTGATTAACTGCGGTTGACTCAACCTGCCCGATAATTTCGCCCGTAGCGGGATTTAGCGACTCGATAAGCACGCACGAATTTAAGTCCTGATTTCCTGGTTTTCAAACGATTGGGCAATTAACATGTAACCACTCAGTTACGGGGCTAGAATAAGAAGAAAGACGGGTTAGGGGCTGGACTCGCTGGGAAGGGTTGTTTATATTGGGGAAGAGACAATGCCAGAGACGAA